>JAPPIG010000054.1 GCA_028820635.1 Candidatus Poribacteria bacterium | reverse complement strand
CAAACCTTCTCTTAACTTTGCAAAATTGTGGTCTAAATAAGCGTATGCACTACAAGTACTTCTTTATCTTCCGCGAAACTTATGTCGCAGGAAATGCAGTTTACTACAGGTCAAATATCATGACGAACTACATTAAAAGACAACTGTGTGAATAAACAGTCCAAAAAACAAGGTCCGCATCTATCACTCCCCCAATAAATGCGGGCCTATATAACTTTCATACCAGCTATAGAAACTCAACAATTATAAGTAAGCACAAAGTTTTAAAAAGGAGCAGCCATGAAGGCACAAAACCAGCCGAATACCTTTGAGGCACACTTGCATTGCGGAATAAGGATTATTGTTGTTAGGAGTCTCTGCCGGTGGTAGAATAAGCGAACTGCTTTCACGGATGATCGGAGATGCCTGGCAAAATAACAGGCCTGTCACCTAACAGGCATATATCGAGTTAGATTATAAAAAGGCAAGAAAAGCGAGTCAAGCAATTACTCTCAACAGTAGTGGTTAAATCCTAATAAAGGACGCGTGCGCGCAAGCTCGCCCTGAAGTTTCAAATGAACCCATCCAGTGAGAATAGTGTTCGCAATACAGAAAATAGCGATAAGGCATATTCAAACCCGAACCCATTGAACTGGATTGGCATTATTGATACAACCTTTAGCCTGTATCGAAAACATTTCAGGCTCTTTATCGGGATCGCTCTCCTTTATCTTATCCACCATAGCGTCTATTTTTTCCAAGAACGTTTATACCCGATCCCCAGAGAAAACCTGATTTACGAACTCGTAGAAGATATTATCAACGCACTTTTTGCCGAACTCGTATCCGGTGTTTTGATTGTCGCTGCAACACAAATCTATTTGAATAGACACATCACAATCGCTGCCAGCTTTAGACAGTTCAAAAACATTGTGCCTCGCTATTTTCCGCATGTGTTTATCTATCTCATACCGGTATTACTCCCCGCTTTTATCGCGGACATACTGGATGCAGGCGTTCCCCGTTTATCAATCGTCATCTTAATCACCGGCTTCGCGCTATTTTATCTCGGCTGCTACTATTTTGAAATCACTTGGTGTTTGTATGTACCCATCATCTGCGTCGAACACAACAGCAAACCCAAACCGCTCAGCCGAAGCCATAAGCTCATCCAAAAAGCATGGTGGCGCGTGTTCGGCACGATCTTCACACTCAGAATACTCCTGCGGACTATTCGCATAATTTTCGTTGTCTCTTTTATTATTTTATTTGGCGCGTTCGGACTTCTCGGCGATAGCTCTGTCGCGGAAATCGTAGAATTTCAGCTCAGGTCTGAGATAGGTCTCTACAGCGGAAAGCCCCTACCTTACGAAGTCAACTCCACACCTTTCAACATCATTGTGTGGTTGCGTATCGTGATAGGCACTTTGATAAGACCTTTATACCCAATCGCGGTCACCCTGATATATTTCAATCAGCGCAGCAAGCAAGAAACTCGCCATACACAAAAATGAGCGAGCTGTTTACCGGTCAGAACGTTGACAATACCCAAAATCTCAAGTATCATGACGATAAATAAGTAGAGAGGCGACAAAGATAGTCGTTATTTTTTATGTCATTCAAATACATATTTCTTTCAGTTGCTATCGCGATGGCTTTAGTCGTGATCGTGTTTATATTCCATGCGAATCGTCCGCAGGTAGAGGTGCAGCAGCCGAGTGCTGATTTTGTGCGAGCGGCGGGTAAATGTGCGAATTGTCACCGACGCGAGACCGCTGCGGTGGTGCATCAGTTTGAAAAGAGTGTGCATGCCAAGCAAGGTGTAAGTTGTTTAGATTGTCATCAAGCAGTGGAAAACCAGCAAGAACGGATACATAACGGATTTACGATTGCTAAGCACCTTACATCAAAGAATTGTAGCGGGTGCCATGCAACGGAATATCATCAGTTTCTGCGGAGTCGGCATGCGGCACCAGCGTGGGCAGCTGTTGCTGGCGGTAAAGACTTTACTGCGGTGCAGATAGCGTTTTCAGAAAAATACCACAAAGGCGCGGTGGATCGTCCAGCGAACCGGTTAGCCATTGCTGAAGGTGAAAGTGCGATGTCGGTGGGATGTATGGGGTGTCATGATATAGGTAAACCGAATGCGGACGGTTCTATCGGTTCTTGCACCGACTGTCATGCGCGTCATAATACTTCTGTCGCTTTAGCGCGGGAGCCGCAAACCTGCGGACAATGTCACATGGGACCGGATCATTCACAAATAGAGATTTACAATGAGTCCAAGCATGGTGTGCTTTACAATGCGCAAAAAGCACATCTGAATTTGTCAACCCCACCGAAAAGTCTAACGACGAAAGATATGCCGGTGCCGACGTGTGCAACATGCCATCTGAGCGGTTTAGACGGCTTGAATGTTACTCACGATACAACAGAACGGCTTTCCTATTGGTTATTTGCCGCTGTATCCGACAAACGCCCGACCTACCATCAAGCACAAGACGCAATGAAGGCAACCTGCTATAAATGTCACGCGCGAACACAAGTGGAGACGTTCTATAAGGAAGCGGAAGGTGTCGTTGTTGACACAAACGAGAAAATATCTGAAGCACAGGTTTTAATGGATTCACTACGCGAGGAAGGTTTATTAACGGATACACCTTTTGACGAACCGATTGAGTTTCTATATTTTGACTTGTGGCATTACTACGGCAGAACGGCTAAACACGGTGCTTTTATGGGCGGTGCGGATTTTGTGCAATGGCACGGTAACTACGAGTTGTTGCATAAGATGGCGGAGATAGAGAAAATTGCGAAGGAACTTCGGAACAACGCTGCGAAACAATAAAGGGTTTGCGACACGCTTACTCGATGTTTTCATCATCGTGAACCTTGCTTTTTTAGCATTAGATGTATTCATTGCCCACGCGATAAACGGATATGCCTACACCGTTGAATGGCTTCCCGTCTATTTTTCATTGGTCGCTTCTGTATTATTCACCGGTGTTATCGTGATAAACAATCCGAGGTGGTTATATTGGTGTCGGACTTGTGTCGGCTGGAGTGCTATCTGTGTTGGCATTACGGGTATGCTTTTACATCTGAATAGCCACTTTTTCACGGAGATGTCTCTGAAAAATCTTGTGTATGCAGCACCTTTTGTCGCACCACTAACTTATACAGGGATTGGCATGCTTTTGTTGTTAAACAATCAGATCAGCGATACCGATTTGGCATGGGCGAGGTGGGTTGTCCTTTTAGCAGTATGCGGTTGGTGTGGCAACTTTATTCTCTCCGCATTTGACCACGCACAAAACGGATTTTTCAATGTAGCGGAATGGCTACCGGTGATAACAAGTGCAATGGCAATCGGCTGTTTAGGAGTGCTGTTATGTGTGCCGTATCAGCAGCGTTTTGTCAAGTTCTGTGTGGGTGTCTTATGCCTAAACATCATCATCGGTATCGCTGGTTTTTTCTTTCACCTCGCAGCAGGGCTACAGACACCCGCTATCAAACACACAGAAAAGTTTTTGTACGGTGCACCACTATTCGCACCGCTACTTTTCCCAAACCTATCCATACTCGCATTGTTAGGTATTTCGAAGTTGTCAACTGAAGCAATCCAACGCGCATCAGATATAGGTGTTTGAAAGTATGAAATATGTATTTCTTGGCGGTGCGGGTGAAGTCGGCGCGTCATGCCTGCTCGTTTCTGTTGCACACCGGCATATCTTGTTTGACTGCGGCATGCAGGTGAATAAAAGTGGTGCTGACTCCTTGCCGGTTTAGCACTGCTCAAAGAGAGTACACCTACGTTAGATGCGATCATTGTGTCTCACGCACACGCTGACCATATCGGGGCGCTGCCATTGGCACATATCGCTTACCCAAACGCACCGATCTATGCGACTGAACCAACACAACGCTTAGGTGCTGTGATGCTCAATAACGCTGTGCGTGTGATGGAAACAGAAGCAGACGGTGCCATGTTCACAGAGGAAGCCGTTGAAACGACACTCGCTCGGATACAAACACTGGAAATGAGGACGTGGATAGACTTGTGGGAAGGCTGGCGTGTGTTGTTTATTCGCTCAGGACACATTTTAGGTGCCGTCAGTATTTACCTACAAACACCCGAAGGCACTCTCTTTTATAGTGGCGATGTCTCCTCATTCCATCAAGAGACGATTGATGGCATTGATCTTGAACAAATCAACGCGTTACCTGCTCCCGAAAAGTCATAGTTCCACCTATTCAGTGTTCACGTTTGCAGCCCGCTACGCTTAGAACCACGGCCACCGAAAATAGTCTTTTCTTTCACTCGGTGTCATGGCGGATAAATCCTTAATAAGCAATATTAAACCGAAGATGGCGAGAACAACCAAACCAATCGTTTTCAAAACTTCCATTGTAATCCCCTTTTGATTTCATCATTATATGTTTCCTTACCTTTCAGCGTGAGATAGTAGACATCATTCTCATCCTTATATGCCAACAACTTGTTTCCATGAGATCCTTTATTGCCGTGCCGGTCAATTCCGCTTGACACGGCAGCAGTGCCACGATCTTTGCTAAATTGAGAGCGACCTTTTGTTAATGCGGGAGTATTGCATCTCCCCGCGACGCATTTTCTACACCTTACTCGCTTGGCGTGGGATCAGTTTACCGGCTTTGTATTCTTTGTATAAAATATAGATGCCAAGTAGGTAAAGTGCTGCAAAGGTAATACCCTGTGTATAATTTACTATTTTCATTACAGATGGGTATGATAGCGATTTGCTAACAAGGTATACCGTCAATACGCCGGTAATAATACTGGCGAGTTTCCCTATTGCTTCAATTAGAAAGAAAAGGGTTATCCCTTTTGACTTTGTGCGAATCGCTAAAAACAGTAACCCACCCATATAACCTAATTGAAGTAAGAAGATCAGAATGCTAAATATCATCTCTCGCATGTAATTCAACTCATCAGGGACTTTTGATGTGTTATCAGCCAGCAGAAGTTCTGATTTGAGCAGCAGTATTTGTGTCTGTTGCACAGGGATCATATAGACGACACTGGCAATCAAGAGAACGACAAGGGCACCGAGCCACCAATACATTTTGCGGTTCATTATACCCTCCTATTACTTGTGTGTGCGGGGTTTTGCGTCTCCCGCAGGATGTTGAGAGTATTACTTACTTTAGAGTAGCAAGTGTAGTCGCTATTTTTACACGCTGCGACCAAAGCGAGAGGGTGTGTGCAGTAACTTCGGTATGACAACCACACACATAAGTCGTTTGATACGAAGTTATTTAGTATTTCCAACACTGAACTCTTTTTCAAAACTATTTACATTCAACTTATATGTCCCTTCTGGGCAGAAACCGATAAAGACAACTTTGGTATGAAGATATGCGACAAGAGTTTCTAAGACAAGAATTTCTGATCTTTCTAATTGTTTCCGGTGTTCTGTCATCTTGACATTGATGGTATCACCTGCGTTGTACACAGGATATCCGCCAAATGTCGTCTCATGTACTTCTAAGGGGAATTCGGACTGTGCATAACCTAAGTGTCCGCCGGTTACATAGTAAACGAAAGCAAAAACAGCGTAATGTGGTGTTTCAAAATATCCTTGTATTTCTGTGGTGTATATGTTACTATCATGAATGTCCACAGGCACGATGTCAATCTTCTCAGTCTTTTCACTTTTTAGGGTGGAAGAACTGGAAGGTAGACCACAACTGATCAGCGTACATAAAATTATCAACACGATGAATACCGTAAAAAATTGACGCATTTTGTCTCCTTGTAATGCTTTCGGGTGTCCGTGCTATCACAGATGTATAGTGCAAGGGTTTGCGTCTCCCCGCGGGACGGAGGAATATCTACCTACTATTGTGGACGGGAGTTCTTTCTTTACACGCGCTCCTGATAGAATTAACCTATATATCCGTGCAATACTATGTATTTCACTTCTTATTCCGTAACAAAATACACGTTTCTATGTCAATATTTTCGCCAAACACCGTTATATGTTTCTATAACTCCATTACCATGCTCGTCTGTAGTAATATTGACAGATCCCTTTCCCAACTTATTATTAATTCCGATAGACCCAACATCTTCAGATGCACTTATGCTTGCAACTGGAACTTCAGATTTATTGTGAACACTTATACCACCATCTTCTGGATTTAATATGCTTACATATATTTTACCTGCCTTATCACGCATAATTATACGTCCATGATCGTCAGGGGCACTGATATGTGTAGAAACGACGCGTCCTGTTCTGTTATAAACTTCTATTAATCCACCTGTTTTAGCAGACCCAATGTAGGCAGCGGGTGGACCTGCTTTTTGGACAACTAACAATTCATTACAAACAATTCTATCAAATGTTGATGTTTCTTCGTCTTGTGCATTGGTAGTAATCCCGCCAAACGATGCGAGTATGTATCCTACGATAGTGAATAAACAGCCTATCAACATGTATCCTACTTTTTGCTTAAATTTCATTTGTTTTCTCCTTTTTGTGTATAGAGCAGGGGTTTTCCGTCTCCCCGCAGGACATCTAAACAAGAACACCTGATACATCGGGATTTATTTTCCTTACACGCCATCCCGTGTGGCGAGATCGTGCGTGCGGGGCTCCGGTCTGGCACCATCCGCATGCATAAGTCGTAAGATACGAAGTTATATAGAGACTATTTCCGTATCAACATCTTGCGCGTTGCGGAGAACTCTCCTGCTTTTAATGTGCAGAAATAGACACCACTTGCAACGGGTTCACCAGTTTCATTTTTTCCATCCCAATACGCCGCTCGGGTCCGAGATTCATAAACACCTGCTGCCTGTTGTCCCAATTTTAGCGTCCGAACAAGTTTTCCATCTGCAGAATAGATCAAAACGCTGACATCTGCGCGCTTTGCCAACTGGTAAGGTATCCATGTTTCCGGGTTAAACGGATTTGGGTAATTCGGCAAAAATGCTGTCTTTTTTGGTGTTAATGCGGCGAGAAGGGACTCCAGCACAGCGATGCCGCGTTGTGCTGTCGCATCAGTGTGTGCCAATTTCTGGGCATCAACCAACCACTGCTGCACGACTTCTGGCGTGAGGTGTTCGTTGGCGTCGCGCCTGATAGTGGGAGCAGCTGATGCGTTACTGAAAGCAGCAGCTACCAAGATGAGATCTTGAATATTGACAACGCCATCTTCGTTCACATCTGCTCTGCTTTCACCTGTTTGACCGAACTGTGCGGCAACCAAAACCAGGTCCTGGATATTGACAACGCCATCACCGTTTATGTCCTCCTTGCGTTGCGACGGTGCCCCTGCCATACCAACCTCCCACAAGTACACCGGACCACCCCTGTCTCTGCTGGCGAGAATGCTGCCATCAGGGCTGAAATGAACACTATCAATAATACGACTACTACCTTTGAAGACCTTGCCGGATGTACCTGTGCCCATGATGAGATCGTTAGTATTCCATAAAAATATGGACCCTCCCAGACTACTTGCGAACGTTGATCCATCAGGACTGAAATAGACATTTACACCGTGGATTTCAGCAAGAGGGTCGGTTTCAGCAGGAAATTCGTGAGTCTTAAGGAGTAAGCCTGTGGAAATATCCCAGAAAGACACGCTTCTTGAATCCCCTGCAGCGAGTATCTGTCCGTTGGGACTAAAACTCACACTGTAGACATCAACTGGTCTCCCATCAGAATGATTGCGAAAAGTATTGCGAAGTGAAAGCGTAGGGATATCCCACACATATATCCACCCATCCTGGCCACCACTCGCAAGCATTTGCCCATCTGAGCTGAAACTGACACTATTAACATCGGTTATATCTTCTTTCAGCGTAAATTTTAACTGACCTGTAGTAGCATCCCATAGCCTGACTGTACCGATTTTATCTTTGTTACCCTGCCCGGTGGAGGCAGGAAGATCGGGGGGATAGAAAACACCGCTGCCTGTGGCGAGGGTACTGCCATCCGGACTGAAACTTACGTCATCGGTTCCACGATACCATGCCGGTTCAAGTCCATGAAGTCCCGAAACCAAAGGTGCCTCAGGCTCTATAAAGGCAGCGCGGAGTGTGCCCGTAGTGACATCCCACAAATTCACACCTCCGCTACCTTCGTCACCTATGGTAGTAGCAACTGTGTTACCCCTAGGACCAGAAATGACGTTAGCAATAAAACCCCAACTTAAGGTATGACGGAGTTCACCGGTAGTGACATCTGCCAGAAACACCGGATGCAGGTCCCCAAAGGTAGGAGTGCCACTACCTGAACTGAAACCCATAATGTGGGTATCCCACCCAGACCTTTGGAGAAGAGTCTTGCGGAGTGTGCCCGTGGCGACATCCCACCATTTTACTGCATCTCCGATTCCATTAGTAGCGAGTGTTTTCCCATCGGGACTGAAGTATATCCCCCAGATATAACTGGTATGCCCATCAAGAGTATTGCGGAGTGTCCCTGTGGAAACATCCCATAGACGCACTGTATAGTCACTATTAACATAGTCCGAATAACTAACATTGTCCGGATAATCCCCACCACCGGTAGCGAGTGTTTTCCCATCGGGACTGAAGGATACCTGCGAAACGGAACTGGTATGCCCGATGAGTCTATTGCGGAGCGCACCCGTGGAAACATCCCACAGATACACTATGCTAGAGTTTTCTGAGAATTTCACAGTAACGAAGATGTCGCCATCGGGACTAAAAATTGCTTTGTTAGAGCCAGAAGAGAATCGATGCCCGTCAAGAGTATTTAGGAGTGCGCCTGTGGAAACATCCCAGAAATACACCCCGATCCTCGGATTCTGAGTAACGAGTGTTTGTCCATCTGGACTAAAGGATACAATATCAACGCCGCGACGCCCTATGGGCGTATGTTTAAGAGCGTGTCGGAAATCCCCCGTGGCAATATCCCACAATACTATTACTATGTCGTCTGCGCCACTGTGTGATACGGTAGCAAGTGTTTTTCCATCCAGACCGACTACATTAGTGTTATACACATTAGTGCCATAACTCACATCGAAGGTATTGCGTAAGTCGCCCGTGGCGACATCCCACACGGACACCGTGTTAGACGGCCAATCCGATGTGACGAGTGTTTGTCCATCAGGGGTGAAGTAAAAGCTCCTACCCGCTTTGAGGATGGTGTGTAAGTTGTGTAAGTTGCCCGTGGCGACATCCCATAAATACCTCGCGTAATCGTCGCCCGTAGTAATGAGGATATTACCATCGGGACTGAAACGCATGATTGAGTAAGGGGCAACATGCGCGTTTAGAATATTGCGAAAAGTCCCCGTAGTAACATCAAATAATTTTACTGTGCCATCATGAAATCCAACCGCAAAGGTGTTACCGTCCGGACTCAAAAGACCATAAGTACTACTATCGTAGAAACTTTCCATAAGCAGATCGCTTACTTGCAAGGTATCGGCATCGTAGAGCCACATTCCCAGGGAACTAAAAATGAAAAATCGAGTCTCAGTACCATTGGACGCGTAGTTCATACGCCAAAAGTTGCCTGTTCCAAATCGAGCTATTGCACCTTCCGGCAGACCGACTTGCGTATGAGGTGCATATTGGGCAAACGCGGTTGACAGGCTGAGCGTTGAAACGATAGAAAAAGCAAACAAAAAAAGAAGCGTTGTTTTTATCTTCATTGTATTATTCCTTGTTTTGGGATATGGTGATTTATACTAAATCCGAAAATATGTGGACATCTCAATCAACAACAATCCCACAATATTGTTTGCCCATCCGGACTAAACGCGACACTTTCAACAGTGTTGGATGTCCTATAAGCGTGCGGATAGGATCCCTGTTGTGACTTCCCATAAACGGACCGTCTTATCACTACGCCACTTGCGAGGGTTTTTCAATCCGGACTGAACGACACGCTTCCGACACCTCCGTATGCCCTATGAACAGGTCAAGTTCTTTTCCTGTTTCTACATCATAAAGCCAAATACCGACGCTGCTCGCCCCCGCAAGTTGAGTACCGTCAGGGGAATACACTATCTCATTTATACTGCCCTTGCCGAGGCACGCTTTGACACCTTCCGGTAAACTCAACTGCGTGTAGGGTTCATATTCAGCAGTTGTATTGGACACATACAGAAACATTGAAACTATCAAGAACATCAAACCCAAAAACACATTGGTTTTCATAAGAAGATTTTCCTTTTTATTTCCGTATTAACATCTTCCGGGTCGCGGTAAAATCACCTGCTTTTAATGTATAGAAATACACACCGCTTACGACAGGTTCACCGAGTGCGTTTTTGCCATCCCAATACGCTGCGCGGCTCCGGTGCTGATAAAGCCCCGCAGCTTGCGTGCTGAATGCCAGCGTTCGAACCAACTTCCCATCGGCGGCATAAATGGATATACTCACATCCGCAGATTTGGACAACTGATAAGGTATCCAAGTCTCCGGGTTGAACGGGTTTGGGTAATTTGGCAACAGTGCTGTTGCTTTCGGCACCGTTTCCATATCTCTCAGCGTCATTAGCAGATTTTCAAGAACAGCGATCCCTTTTTGAAAATCGGCATCTGTCCGGTTGAGTTGTTTAGCAAGGTTAATCCAACGCTGTAAGCTTTTTGTTGTAGATACAGCAGCAGGGGCAGCTTCCACTGCCTCAAGTGCATCTAAGACCGCTAATATATCTTCACGATTGACGACACCATCACCGTTGACATCGCCGTGTGCTGGAGTTGCATCGGATCTCCCAAAGTTAGCAGCGACCAACACCAAATCTAACACATCCACGACACCATCACCGTTGACATCTACCGATAGAGTAGGCGCAGCGGTAAACGCTGCGGAAATGGTATAGTCGCCAGTCGCTGACTCATAACTTTCTACTTTGATGTAATATGTCCCCGGTTCCACATCGTGTGCTATTCTGAAATTAAATTCATCCGTGTCCACGTTTGCATCGTCATTTGTTGCTAATGTGGTGCCTTCACTATTTTGCAATGTGCCTATTGTATCAAGGGTTCCTGTTGTCCAAAGTGTGAGTTGACCGAGTTCCTCTACTTGAACACTGAAGTAATCCACATCATCGCCGGGGGCTATTTCTTCTGTGAGTGAATCGCCCATGGGAAGCGGGGTAGCGTCTGCACGGGTATTGCCGGGTTCATCCGTAAGTGTAAAGGTGTAGGGTATTGTAACCTCAAAACTGATCGGGTTCCCGCCATTTGTGGCAGGATGAAAGGTGCTTTTCTTCAATGCCTCAACCGCTGCCTCCTCAAATCCAAATCCGAGGTTTGTAAGGGCTGTGATATTTTGTGGAATACCGTTCTCGTCAATAGTTGCCTGCAAGACAACCTGCCCTTCCTTATTTGCCCTTAAGGCAGCCTCTGGATACTTGGGTGCTGCCCGGAATTTGAATTGCGGAGGAACGAGTTTTCCCGGTTCCGGCACTGTAGGGGCAAGTTCCCAAAGCAGCACTGTGCCATTATAACTGGCACTTGCGAGTGTAGTACCATCCGGACTGAATGCAACACTTGAAATAACAGTATCCTCCTCCAATGTGTGTCCCTTTGTACCGGTTTCTACATCCAACAAGTGAACAGAGGTGAGCTCAGCATCTGCAAGCCCGATGTCGAGACCGAGCGCGAGGGTGGTGCCATCAGGACTAAACGCTACACTAAGAACTTCACCGGTATCAACAGAATGCCTGGCTTCACCCATTTCTACATCCCACAGTTCCAAAGCACCCCATCTCGAAAAGCGGAGACTAGTTGTGCCACCGCCACAGGCGAGCGTCTTGCCATCAGGACTAAACGCTACACTATTGATCCACGCCATCTCTGTTATGAATATCCGTTCATGGTCGCCAGTTTCTACATCCCAGAGTAGAAGGGTGCCGTCATCACCGCCACAGGCGAGCGTCTTGCCATCAGGACTAAACGACACGCTATAAACCGAAAACTCATGCGTGAGGGTGCGGAGAGTCTCGCCTGTGTCTATATCCCACAGACGAACAGTGTCGTCACCACTTCCACTTGCGAGGGTGGTGCCATCCGGACTAAAAACGACACTATAAACCGAGCTTTCATGCCCGATGAGTGTTTCTATTTTTTCGCCTGTATCGGCACTCCAGAGACGGATGGTATTATCATAACTTCCACTCGCTATGATGTGTCCATCAGGACTGAACGACACGCTACTGACTCCATCTGTATGCCCGACCAGTGTTCGTTTGGGATCGACTGTATCGGCAACCCACAAGCGAACGGTTTTGTCCGGATATCCGCCATTCATTGCGAGTGTTTTCCCATCAGGACTGAATGCCACACTATTGACGGAGCCGGTGTGCCCCAAAAGTGTTTTCTTGTGTTCCCCTGTTTTCGCATCCCAGAAGTGGATTTTGTTCTCACTGCAACTCGCCAGCGTCTGACCATCGGGACTGAATGCAACACTAATGAGGTAACCGGTGTGCCTTATAAGGGCTTTTTGTGTTTCTGTCTCGGTATCCCATAGGTAGAGCTCGCTTCCACCACAACTCGCCAGCGTCCGTCCATCGGGACTAAAAACGATACTATCAACCCAGCCTTCATGCCTTAAGATCAGGTTTTTCTGTTCGCCTGTTTTCGCATCCCAGAAGTGGATTTTGTTTTCACTGCAACTCGCCAGCGTCCGTCCATCGGGACTGAAGACGATGCTATCGCCTCCCGTGTCCTCCGCAAACGTGTGCAGGTGTTCTCCTGTCTCTGTATGCCATAGGTGGATCCCGTCCGAACTCCTACTGGCGATCGTTTTGCTATCCGGACTGAAGGAGACGCTATTGACAGACTCTGCATGCATGAGTGTTTCTATCCGTTCTCTGCTAACAGCATTAAAGAGGTGGACATCACTCTCACCCGACCATTCTCCATAAACAGCCACCATGCGACCATCTGGACTGAACGCTACACCCCACCCCCAATCCACATCAGAAAAAAGTGTATCTACGTTTTCTCCCGTCTCCGTGTTCCAAAAGCGGATGGTCCCATGCCATGCGTCATAATCGTGACCACTGCCACTTGCAAGCGTTTTCCCATCCGGACTAAACGCCACGCTCCACACCGAAAAAGAATGTCCTCTGAGCAGAGCAGTCTCTTGATAGGTTGACGTATCATAGATCCAAATACCTATGTTACCCGCGACTGCAAGCTGAGTACCGTCCGGAGAGTACGCAATATTACCTGTTATGCTTCCTTTACCGAGCCGCGCTTTGGCACCTTCGGGTAACCCCCATTGTGTATGGGGTTCATATTCAGCAGTCGTGTTGGACACATATAGAAATATTGAAACTATCAAGAACATCAGATTCAAAAACATTTTGGTTTTCATCAGAAATCTCTCCCAAGTGTAGTCGATATTTTTACACGCTGCGACTAATGGAGTATCTACCGAAATTTTGTGGGTAAAGGTCGAGATTTGGAGATCGCTCCTACCAATACCGTCTGCTCTTTGTAGGAGGGAGCTCCGATTCCCCACTATTACTGATACCTACAATTTAGACTGGACAGACTACTAGGGCATGCAAGTTAGACAAAGAAACCCGCGCGCATAAGAGGGTTGTATAAATTATCCAGGAGGAACAGTATCAACAGGTTCATCAATGTATGTGGATGCAGGTGTTACAGCTGTCGTAAAAAGATAACCATCATGCCATATCCCTATAACGCTCTCAGTAGCGTCTGCGTCCGGAAGTTGCCATTTCAACCATTCCCCCTTGCCATGCTTGCAAGAGCGGAAACCCAGAGGTAGTGAATACCCAGATTGTCTGACGATAAACGCGAAGTTTTCACCAAGAAGTTCTCCTCCCCCTAACTCACTTGCCACAATTGTATTATCCGAATCTGTGATTAGAAGATAGAAAAATGTCCCCCCATCTCCGCGTAGTTGTTCTTGTTGTTGATTGTCATAATTAATAGTGTCTTGGACACCAAGTCTATCATACCGTTGAACAGCAGCAGCGATAATCGATGCTGCTGTTTTTTCATCCTCCGTAAAGGTTGACGGTATATCGAGAATCATTGGTTCGGGGTTGGGGTTGGATTTCATTACATCTTTCATCATGTTTTGATTACACCCAACCATAAAAAAGTGATATAATAATCACTGTTAAAATGCTTTTCATAAACTACCTGGCTTTCAGGTTTGCCCAAGTCGTAGCAAGTTTGCCAGCTGGTTCGACAGGAGCTGTATCGCTTTCCATTACCGATGCTATCTCATCCTCACTTAATTCGCGATCGTAGACACGCACCTCATCAATCTTGCCTTTGAAAAGATATTCATGGGTCGCGCGTTCGTTCGCACCAGCACCGATAAGGAACTCCTGTTTTGTGTTAAGGCTAATCTCGGAATCTGTTTCTCCGATATGATTGCCATTAACATAGAAGTTCATTTTACCATTCGCAAATGTACCCGCAAGATGATCCCATTTGCCAGCATTGACAACGGGACCCCGGATCCATTTCCAGCCACCACCCCCAGTGATAAATATCCACGTGTTACCCGCTGGTGGTTCTGCATAGAAAATATAACCGCTGACAGGGGGCTCATCCCGTGATGAAACTACAGCACGATGTCCACTACTTCCAGGCTCTACATTTGCCCATGCTGTGACTGTGAATGTGTCTAAGTTCAGATTTTCATGGAACGGAATATTAACTTCGTCTCCCTCTTGGTCGAATTCAAGCCCGCCTCCGAAGTAGCCGTCTGTCCACTGCGGATCGCCCATCAATTTACCATCATGTCCATTACCACTTAAATCTTCCGTTGTGTCACCCTCACCTTCATTAAATCCCCAATAAGCCACAAGACCTTTTTCTACAGATAGGACTGGTAATGCTACAAAGATTGATGATAAGAGTAAAGTGAGTATCAAAGTTACAGTTTTCATTTGAATCTCCTTGTTTTGTTATCGCCAGCCATTTTGTTACACGCCACTGGCAAGAGCGAGAAGGCGCGTGCGGGAGCTCCGGTCTGGGCATCACCCGCGCGCATAAGATGCTTGCTTCACATATTGTGTTTGGCAAGGATTGTTTGTAGATTGTTCTCGAGTCGCTCAAGTTCGGCTTTATAGTTCTCAAGTTCAGATTTTCGGAAACTTGCTCTTAGCTACAATAAACTCAAAGAAACACGGTTGGGTTTTTGGTATTTAGCATATCCAATGATAAACTTCCGCGGGACTTTCAACGATTATTAGCTCGTACTCGCTATGAGTTCATTACTTGTTTGGATCCTGTTTTACAATTCCCCAACTTGTTAAAGCACGATTCTTTGCGGTGTGAATACCTTTCAGGCGTTGTGTTGCAAGCGTTTGTTTGATACCTGCAAAAGAAACATCTTCAATCTGATAGTAGTATTCAATGTTTGGTTTCGCAGCTGTATCTATCCATGTATACGCGTTGCGTTCACCAGTTGTGCCTGCGCCTTGAATAAGTTTCGGATTAACCCGGACAAACAGGCCTTTCTTAGAGTTGCTTCGCAGGATATTAAAACCTGCATTATCCACTTCTGATTCAGTAATCCAACTTATCACAACCGAATCATCTTGATTTATTCGAGGATTAAACTGAGATAGCGTAACAGGTAATATTTCTCCACCTTCTGTTCTATATCCAGGTGAACCTATGTCAGTCAGCCTGCCGTAATAGGACTGACTTCTACCCTTAGCCAAACGTTCAACCTCATCCGCAGGAAACCATCCAAATTCTTTTATGCCAAAAGAAAAGTTGTATTCTTTTGTTCGCGTAGATCTCAGTCTTCTTATCAAAGAAGTTCTTTTCTCCCGAACGACCATAGGTATTGCCCAAACGATATCGTTTTCTGCGTTTAGATTACCGATACGATCTATAGGATTACCCTCAGCATCTTGTAATTCCAATACAAACCCCTCATAATTCCAAAGGTTATTTGATGTTGATTGTAAAGCATAAGTTTTATCTGCTAAACCTATAGAAATCCTATCCCTGGAATTTGGAATTGCAAAACCTACTATTAACACCGTTCCCTTACCTTCTATTGTCCAAGATTTTGAAATCACCTGAGATTCTAATATGTTTATCGTGTTTGAATCATCTAAATATCTACCCACAATCTTCCATCCATTAATATTAATATCTTGATCCGTAGTATTATAGAGTTCTATCCATTGCGGATATTTACCAAGGCCAGATAACATAATTTCACTGAACACGACTTTACCAACACCATCTCTTTCATAATCAAAAGGAATTATCGTCCAATTCTGCTCTGGTTCAGATTGTCCCTGTGGTTCTTGAACTGGCGGGTCTTGTGGTGGCGGATCCTGTGGCGGTGGGTCTTGTAGTGGCGGTTCGTGGACATCGGTGACGCTGATCGTAATCGTGATGCTATCACTCCCCCCGTTCCCATCAGAAACCGCAACCGTGACCGTATAGGACGCTTTCGTTTCATAATCCAGGGCAGCTTTCGTTTGGAGTTGTCCTGTAGTGCTAACAATGCTAAACGCTGCTGCATCCGTGCCACCGAGCGTATAGGTCAATGCATCGTTATCAGTATCTGTCGCAGACACTGCATTACCGATGTTCTGTCCAGATGCCGTGTTCTCTACTACCGAACGCCTTGTGCTAGTGCCCTCCGTGAATTCCGGGGCGTTGTTCGGCGGTGGCTTGGATTGAGGTTGTCCTTGCAGTTGTGCCTCGAGGTCGGGTGAGTCGAGTGTGGGGGCGGGCGTAGGATTATTGGGTTGTGGGTCGGGTTGAGGCTGTATTACCTCCGGCGATGATGCTTCAACTGTCGCAGTTCCACTTATAGTTGCACCATTGTCCAGCGTTGCTGTGACCGTGTACAATCCGGAGGAATCGCTCCCCGTAGTCAACACTGTGCTTGCTTGTCCATCGCTATCGGTTGTCGCTGTTGTAGGACTCAGGGACACAGTCCCATCGTCCGGTTTCACGCTAAACGTCACTGTTCGACCTGATATATATTTCAAATCTTTCTCAACATAAGCAATAAACGTTCTACTCTCCCCTGGATTGAGAGGAAGAGCACCAGAAGGAATACGCATGTTGAAGATAAACTCTGATAATTTGGGGTTATAAACTCGCGGAGTTGATCTGCTT
The DNA here is from genome assembly GCA_028820635.1 of Candidatus Poribacteria bacterium. Lineage (GTDB taxonomy): Bacteria > Poribacteria > WGA-4E > WGA-4E > WGA-3G > MSPOR6. Next base: position 115,686 of record JAPPIG010000054.1, on the reverse strand, counting down.
ATAGATTTACCATCGTCCAATGTCGCCGTGACGCTGTATCTTCCGGAGGCATTACTCCCCAATACCAGGGTCGTCCGTGCACCTCCTCCGTAGTCACCCGTTGTCGCGCTTGTGGTACTTAATGAGGCAGTCCCATTGTCCGGACTCACGCTAAACGTCACCGTTCGACCTCTTACGCTCAATCCACTTTTTTTATCAAGCGAGAAAGTAAAATGAATCGAGTCACCCGGTCTGGGATTCTTATTCTGACTTACGTACAGCCTTAGATAGGCTCCATCTGACATAACTACAGATGGCAACCCCCATTGGGGAACGTTACCTTTGCCATTGGCAAGCTTCGCTGTGACCTGATACACTGTCTCTGATAAATAATCACCCGAAAGCGATAGAGTCGTTTGTGCCTTCCCGTTGCTATCCGTTGTCGCGCTTGTGGTACTTAACGACGCAATCCCATCGTCTGGACTCACACTAAATATCACTGCTTGACCTGACACTGGACTTCCATCCTTCCGAACCTCAAGCGTAAAGTTCACGCTGTCAATGGGGCTGACGAAATAGGTATCACCATCTATCGAAAAGTCGAGGTAGAAGTCTGCTATTGCCACCGATGGTATCAGGACGCAAACGAAAAATAAAAAATAAAACAGTTGTTTTTTCATAGATTTAACTCCATACTACAGTTTAGATAGTTTTAAGATTTTTAGAGGCAAAAGTAGAAAAGAGGTTATCCTTTCAATCCAATTATTTTTTTTTAATAAGTAGTTTTGGGATTAGACATTATAATGATGGACACACATTACTATCAAGCAGGGCACCAACCCAATCTCCGTGCAGACAATTATTTCTACTAAATGATGGCTCCTTTGTTGTTTTTTATTGTCCCTAAAAAAATCCAAGTCTGAATACTAAAAGTACAAACAGCAGAAACAACTACAACTCACACCATATTCAGTAGTATACGACAATTTAATTTTTTAATCAAATTATATTTTATTAGTCGTTTACTACTAATATGATAAAGTATTTCCAAAATAAATTATGTCCATGAAGATTGCTTATTTGCTTGAAGTGCACAACACCTTTGCCAATTTATTGTGAGAAAAACCTTCTTTTTCAATACTGCAACAGATCTTTCAACATTTGACTGAAAATAGGATTCTTGATAATATATACTCTAAAATTATGTAAAAATACGAAGTTTGTGAGCATCTACATCCCATGACAACCAATGTTCTACAAGGTATAATCTCACGCTGCCACCGACGGCATGAGAAGCCACTTATGCAACGGCAGTCGATTGTAGCACCGCTGCTTTACAAAGGGCTTCCTTACCACTTCAGAGTCTATTGTGCACACAAATACACTGTGATGCTTCAAGACTTGGAGGCAGCAGATATTTCCTTTATGCCGATAGGACAGTTCCCTGGCAACGACCGACCCCCGCGGTCTTTTGGCGGCGAACGGTTCTTGGAACGCCAACAGGCGAAAGACTGGGAAACCCTCCGATGGCACAAGTCGTGGGGGATTCAAATATATACAGGTGATCCCTCGGCACGCGATGGTGCGTCATGGCACGACATCGACTTTAAATACGAGGCACTCTGTGCCGCACCTGATGTTGTTCTTACTTGCGTTCAAGCACTTGTTGATGCCGTTGCGAATCCGTTGTTGACTATTTCAAAGTCTGGTGGGCTGCGCTTTTCTTGCAGGATACCCGAGTATCTGCACCCGAACATTAAGCAGGCACGACTGTATGTTCATAAGCACGCACCGACATCGGAAAATCCTCACCAACACGACACGTATCTTGAAATTTTGGGTGAGAAGGGATATGGCTGTTGGGATGCGCGCTATGAAATTTTGATTGGCGATCTGTTAGACCCGCCTGTGATTTCCAAAGAGGTGCTTTTCCCATCTATTGATGCCCTTCGCTCTGCACTTCACAAACCGATACCGCAAAGCATCCAAGACGAGGAGAGCGTCATAGACGCGCCATACTCTCTCGGATCAAGTAAACTTGACCTCGCCAAAGAGATATTTTTCAAGCGTGGATTTTCTTACGTCAGACAAGAGGATGGATTTCACTATTGGAGCAGGCGAGATGGTCAGGTTGACACACAGGTATCATTATGGGAAAGCGAAGGAAATGTGTGGATACGCGCATCCACGCCTGATACTGGGCTGCCTGTGGAGGCAACGCTCATCACAGATGTCTGGAACGATACCGGTATCCTGCCACCACTCCCCAAGACGGGGCTGCCTATAGACGATAAGGTGCTCGCTGTGCGGGAAGGGAAACTCAGCCCACTATCAATAAAACGTCCTAAGCCGGTGTTACAGAAGTCGAGCACCATCGAAAAGATTGATGAAACACGCGAAGATATTTGGGTTCAGATGCAGCGTGCTCTTGACAGGAGGGTTAGCGCGCTTAGATTCATTCCCGATGCAGATCCAGAGAAAGACGGTAAAGTAGAATCCATTCTCCGTAGTAGTGAAGCAATATGTTTAAACGTGTCAGATGCTGAGATTACAAAAGCACAAATACTCAAGGATCCCCGATTGTTTTTGGACCCGCAATACGCAAAAATAGCGGAACAAATTCTCGAACAGCGCGATGGAACACAGCAGCTGTGTATCATCAATGTCACAAGAGAAGATCAACTGTTTCTTGAATGCAAATTATCAAAAACTATATTGGAAAAATGGGTTGCTAACTGGCAAGGTGATGCTTTAGGAAACTTTGCAACAGCCCTACTAAATGCATTAGAAATCAGAGATAAATCTCATGACAATTCCATCAGACGACTTCGGACAGTAATACAAACATATAAATGGCTGGAAGAAGAACTCATCCAACAGATGTGCCACGTCGTTGAAAACATTCAGGAGGTCCCAACAGTTTGTCCGAATCCAAACTGGACGTTTTGGCATCAAATCAAACGTTTCTTTGCACATTATACAAGAGATGCTGATGCACCGATGCGATGGGAGGACAAAGTGCTACGATTCTGGGTGCCGCCGGTGCTGCACCCAAGCATCAGACATCTTTTGGTCACCTCACCAACTCTCTACGACGAACATCTACGGCGAGCATTCTTGGATGAGGAAACTGAGACCCTTCCCACCCAACCGATGGCGTGGGTTCCTGGAAACAGCGTTTTTCAGATCCGCACCGGTACTTATCCACGGAAGACAATTTTAGACCTCTACAACACCTGGGACGTTTTTGGGATGTCTGAAACCGGGCAGCACATTTTTTCCAGGATCCAAGCTGAAATAGAAAGGGATCCGAATGTTAAGCATGGCATTATAACCCACGTTCACACAGTTAAACATTATTTGGATAATATAGCCAAAAATGAGAATGTCTGTTTCCTGACGAGCTTCCGAAAGAGAAATGGATTGGAAACGAGTTTCCGAAAGAGAGAAAAATTGAGAACCGCTTTTCAAGAGGCGCAGGTCATCTGGATAGTCGGCATGCCGGAAATAGGACCGCGCGCCATGTTGGAGCGCACGCAGATCTTGTTTGGAAACGACGAAGAACCTCTTTCTTATGAAATGGAACTTGATTCCTGCCTTTACAAAGACGAACGCGTCCAGAGCGTTTATGAAAAGGATATCGTCCATATATTCACAGAGGCTATAGCACTAGCGCAACTCAACCGTTTGGCAAACAAGAAAATTATGTTGATTACGGGTTTGCGAATTCCTGAGATCACCGATAGACCCGAAACGCTCCTTTTTGACTGGGAAGATCTCGAAGTTGCTGGTGGATTAGACAAACTTGCCGAGGTGATAGCAACGCGCCAACGTTTTGAGAAGGAACGCGACAATCTAACTTCTGAATCCAGCAGCAAAGAGGTAGAAACGGTTCTGGGATGCTCCATAAGGCAGGCGCAACGAGTGTTGCAAAAACTAAGAGGCGGTAAAATGGCACGTGTTCCTTTCCGTGAACAAATTATCGCACTTCTCGCTGACGGAAAGAAAAAAACACCGGAAATCGTCGAGGCAATTCAAGGACATCCAAAAGCAATAAATAAAGAACTCACACGCCTTGTAAACACAGGTGAAATTGTAAAAGTCAAACGCGGTGTGTATACATTGCCAAAGACGTAAAGCAGCTTTAGCTGTTCTGATTTGGTTGTTGACGTACTTCTCAATTGATAAATAATCTTGTAGTCGGGACCCTAGCATTCCCTTCTTTGGTGTTAGATACAATTAACACCTCTGTCGCTCTGCTTGAGCAGAGTAATCTGATAAATCAAGGAAGAAACCTCGTCGCTTTAGCACGGAGAGTATGTCATTTAGCGATCGGTGGTTTATCGTTCAACTTAAAAAAGGCATTCAACGCCTCTAAACCCATCTGTTGTATCGTCATCTTCTTTTCAATACCAATAATCTTTAGCTGTGTGTGAACCTCCTCGTCAACATATATACCAATATGTAGTTTATTCTGTCGAGAAGGTAGATGTTTCACTTTAGTAGTTTCAACAGGAGTTGGTATTTCCTCTGGCGTTTCTTGTGGCTTATAATGTTCTTCACTCTGTGCGAAAACATCGGATAAATCTGGTTTCTTTGCTGACATGTTACACTCCTATTTCTTTCGCGATATACGTGTAAAGTTCGCGAATTTCTTCTGACGCTTTGCCGCGTGGTTCATATTCCTGCACAGCAAGTCCCGCAGTATAAGCGTAATTAAATGCTATTCTACTTCCTACCTCACATGGCGCGCAGGTAAGATCATAATGGCTAATCGCCTTGCGCGCTTGTGCTGCGACATTACCACGAGGTGGCACACCGTTAAGAACAACTCTTGCAGGAACATTCGCGAGGCGAATGATGTTTACCGTCGAACCAATCGCCTTCAGGTCTATTAGTGCTGGCTTACATGGAATAACCGCAAACTCGGCAGCATTAGCTGCGTCCAAAGCCGCGGATTCTGTATGTGGAGCTGTGTCAATAATAGCAAACGTCGCACCGTTATCTTTTGCAAGATGCAATGTCTGCCCCAATCGAGATGCATGTGTAGAGATAACAGCTGGTGTTTTATTTTCACGAATATCTCGCCAACTGGCAGCACTTGCTTGCGGGTCAAGATCAATAAGTGCAGTCGTATGCCCTGCTTGCTCTGCCGCAACAGACAAGTGAATCGCAAGCGTGGTTTTACCTGTTCCACCTTTACGGCTCAAGATAGCAATCGTTTTCATTCTATACCTCCAAGTGTACATTTACACGCGCGCGTTGGCAAACATGCAAGTGTGCATTTATGCGCGTGCGTACACGCGCGCGTTGGCAAGTGTGCACATTATAGACATAGATACGTTTCTATTGGTGAATGTGTTACATCTCAGCTCATACTTCAGCTTCAATGTGATTTTATTGGCAACTAAAACCTTGTCGAAATTCTCACAGAAGAAATGATAAATTTTATCAAGTCTACTTTCCCTATTTCCACAAACGACAGTATAACACATTGCTTTTTAGAGTTGTTTACCAGTATCTCTACATAAATATGGTATTCTTCAAATATTCCCAGACGAATAACCTTCTACTTTTCCTGTTGCTTGTTTATATTCATAGGTTAGGTGTTTAAGTCCACTTACATTTTCCCTTGTAGAATGCCATTGCGCGCGCGTTGGCATAATGGCGCGTAGGCACGCGCGCGTATTATGGGACATTTTAGAATTAGTTAGACATTATTGAGTTGTAGGTAGATACTCCAATTCCCGACTTTCAAGTGTTCGCCACGAATTTGAAATCGCTTCTACAAGAGGTGTTAGTTACTTACATAATTCACCAGAAAAATACTAAAGTATAACTACTAACCCAAGTTTGAAATGGACGAGCAATATGTTATTAGGATAGCAAACGCACTTTTCAAGAAAATGCAAAACCAGATTTGACAGGAAATATTATAAGGTATACACGCGCACATACGCGCGTGTGCATATTGGCAAATATGCGCGTCTGCACACGCGCGCGCTAAATGTCAACCATTTATTAAATGACAGACGTGCCCCAGAACTCCACCCTTTCGTTGTGTTAATCACCTGTTTTCCGAATGATAAGTTGATCCTCTTTTAGTGTTGCTGTATGCTTCCCGTCGGCAAAGTCTTTCCACCGATCTGAACTGAGTATATCCTCATCAAGCACAACGCCGGCATCCGTGATCTCCACATCAAAGTCTATCTTTTCCTTTTTCTCAAGTTGTTCTTGTGCCTTTGGAGAAACGCACTCAGGCTTATCTGTTGCATCTAACATTTGTCCGTTGGCGGGGCAGCTCACTGGATAATCTTTTTCCTACTTTTCCCGCAGAACAGATAGTGCCTTTTCTTCACCGTGAACGAGCGCGAGTGCTTTTGGGTTCACCTGTTTGATGACCGAAAGGAGTTGTCCTTGATCACTGTGAGCAGAGAGTTTAAACCTTTCTACCTGACAATTGACAGTTACATTCGTCCCGTCGGCAAAAGTGAGTGTATCATCTTGTGCAAGCTCTCGTAATCGTCTACCGGGGGACTCGGCATCCTGATATCCCGATAGGAAAATAGCATTTTTTCGTTAGCAGCCAATCCCTTTGCATAAGTTACTGAAGCACCGCCGGTGAGCATTCCTGAACTTGCAATAATACATTTGGGTGTCTCATCTTTACAAATCGCTTCCTGTTCTCCCATTTTAGCTCTGCTAAAGTTTCTGTAGTAGAAAAGAGGCTGTCGTGAGTTTTCAAGGTACTTTTGTAGTTTTGTTCCCAAATAAGGCGTAAGCATTTCATATACAGAGCAGATAGAATTGACAAGCCCGTCTGTTACGACTGGGAATACTGGTATATTCTTGCTAACCATTGCATCTCTGAGGATGAGAATGATTTCCTGTGCGCGTCCGAGAGCAAAACTCGGTATGAGGACAGAACCTCCGTTTTCAATAACAGTCGCGACAGCCTCAGCCAGTTTCTTTTCTTCGGTGCTGCGTGCTGGGTGATTGCCATCTCCGTAAGTAGCTTCACACCACATAAAGTGGGGTTGTGTTCCTGCTATTTCGTCCAACGCAAGCCCGTGAATAGTCTTCTGATGAAAAGTAGAGATGTCTCCACCATAAAGATAAGTCCCTTCAGGCGTTTCAAGTAAGATACTCACAGCACCGAGTATGTGTCCAGAACGTACCATCTTGACGCGCCAGCCGTCCCATAGATCTACCCACTCACTCATTTTTAGTGTTTGCATTTTTGCGATCGTCGCATCAACGGTTTCCTGTGTAAATAAGGGTGTTGTCTCCTCACCCTGTCCATTTTCTTGTAGGCGAACAGCATTCGCGAGCATGACTGCGGAAATGCGTTGTGTCGGTTGGGTCGCATAGATAGGGGTTTGTGGGAAAGCCGCGTGTACGAGTGGCAGTGCACCGATGTGATCAGCGTGTGCGTGCGATACGTAGATAGCATCCAGTGTTGGCACACTTTGTTTAAGGAGTTCAATATCAGGCAGCGCGTCTACACCTTTTTGATTGACGCGTATCCCACAGTCAAACAGAATATGCCGGTGTGCAACAGATACAAGTAAACAAGAAGCACCGACTTCACCGGCACCGCCTAAGAAAATATAATCCATTTATCACCTTTTCCCAAATAGTACTGTACATAGTTATCCTGCAACCCTCAAAATAATTGAGGGTTCAAGGGTTAAAATTCTTATTCTCCGCTGTTTGTGGTAACTATTTTTTAGAAGTTGTGCTAAATTTGGTAAATTTTCAGAATTTGTTCATGAAATCCGTCAATCAGCATGTCTTTTATGTGACCACCCCATGTTGCTTTTGTGACCACCCGCATGTCGTATTTGTGACCACCTAATTTTCGGTAATCTCTGCCGATGCTGATGGTTATTGAGTTTATGGGGGTTATTTTTTCTAATTTTTTCACGTACTATCTTCCTGTGTTACCAAATTAATTTTAGTACCGCGCGGGGCATGTATAAATGACTGAAAGAGATTCAGATTTGCGCAGTATTTCCGTATAGCATTTTAAGATGATACATGTAATCCGTAAAATCCCGGTGTATACTTTTATTGATGCTAAACAGTTCTTCCATATTACTGTCTCTCCACCTGCCCCCATGTTCACACATCTGGAGCCAGAACGTTTCCCGCTGGAACCGCCACAAACCATTGAAACTATAATACCACCCATTTATGAGTTTCATCGCCTTTTTACTTGCACACTCTTCAAGCGATCGCTCTCTCCGTTCTGGATAAGGTTTAGGGAACATTTGATACACGGAAAGTCTGAACTTTTCAGACAACCTTTTCACCATACCGAGTTTTCCCATTTTCTTAGCATTCTCGGATATAGTTTGAACACTGAGTTTCATCAACTTAGAGGCTTCACGCACCGTCATGCTGACAATTCCTGAAGTCCAACAAGAATGTATCTTACGCACTGTCCAGTCAACAAACATCCGCCAAGTTATTTTACCATCAACAAGCAACTGGCTCGGTGAACCGGCACCACGTGGCACAGCACACTTCTGCGGTCTACCATCCCGGTCAACTGGCGTATCCTGTGGTTCACACTTATGATGGATAACGCGGTAGAAATACGCACCATCTGTCTTACGCTTACCCTCAACCTTTAGCCATCCATTCTCAATGAGCCACTTCAAAGCACGATGCACTTGAGAATGGCTTTTCACATTCAATAACTCTGAAAGGTGGCGAAGTGATAAAGCATGGGATACACCACTTTCCCAATGAGAATGTTCGTTCACCTTAAGATAGACAGCTTTCTCAAAAGCAGGCACTTTGTGTGCAGGATCAAAAATACTATGTTCACCACACGGCACCTGATGTGTGGTTTCTTGGATGTCCGGTATTTCCGAAAAGTCTGAATCTTGAGATGTTACTTGCGGCGCGCTAATAACGGAACTCACGCACACTTCAGATACCGGTGTGTGAGACTGTTCAACCAACTCATCACTTGGAAAATTCTCATAAATATCGGGATATATGCCGAAATATATCGGATTAGATTGTACCAAATCTATATTTTCTAACGTTTTTACAGTCATAAAATACCTCAAATTGAGGCGTTAAGAGTATTTTGCATATATAAATTAGTGATATGGTGTCAAAATACGACCTCATACGGATTTTGAAGTCTAAAATACTTGTTTTTTATATTTATATATGTTATACTTTTAACATCCTGTATCAGCAGGTAACCGATTTTAAAGACGCCCACGTCCCAAAATCGTGCCGAACCTTGCTATTATAGACCCAAGGCATTTAGTGTGCCTTGGGTTTCGGCTTTTAAACATAACCTATTTAATCTTCTTACAATTTCATGTTACTATTAATTTCAATTATTAATCAAATTAAATGTACACAAATATGCATAAATTTTGTAAGAAAATTGTAAAATCTAATAATGTGACCAGCGTTTTGGGTATTATTTTCACTTTTTAAGGTAAGTGTTGGACTTCGTAGTAACATTAACATCCCAAAGCACTACAACAAAATCAACGCATTGGAACCAAAAAATTTAGCGTTGGGCGCAAAATTTCTTACAGGTAGGTTTCCTTATGCTCTTTTTGGAATTTGTCGCCTCTTACATTCGTCTTAAAATTTGTAACACAATTCGAAAATCCTATTGTTAACGATTCCACTATTTTGTCAATTGTTTGAGTATTCAACTTCATAGTTTTCACAATAGATATGACACTTGAAGTGCCACAGATTATCCAATACTATCGCAACAAATGGCAGATTGAAACAGCTTTCCGAGATGTCAAACAAAACTTCGGGTTTAACAAGTATCAAGTCAAATCTCGTAAAAGTATTAATCGTTTTGTGCAGCTCAGTTTCGTTGCAGCAAGTTTGACAAAACTCATATTTACAACACAATCTGTAGCAAAGACGATGAGTGTTGAGAGCGTTTGTCAACAGCTCGGGAACATTGGTATCGTCTTGCTAAACTCACACTCGGGTTGCGAACCGCCTTTCTACGCTTGAGAATAGCGGAAACTTTATTTTCTGCGAGTTCTAAGCAAAAATCATACATGCAGAATATTAGGAACGCTTTTCAGCAAGAGGAAGACACGCCTTGTGACAAGGCTACTTGAATATAACAATATTGTCCAAACTTTAGTTACGTGAAAAGTAAATCTTTGATCTACCACCGCCTGTATAATGCCACACTATTTCATTTCTGAAGTTGCGTTTACCAAAAATAGCATCCATGAGCAGTTTCAAATAAAGGCTCGCGTCAGATTTTCAATATCTTCATATATTCGATTTTGACCCAGGAACCCACTTGTGTAACTTGGCTATTTCTGGGATCACCTTCTTCGCAAATGTCATAAGTTGTTGTTTTTCCACTTCTGTGGTGTGCTTATCGTAGTAGACAGTTGCTTGGATAATATTGTCTCGTGTATTCCAGATAAGTGCGGGTTTAACATACCCGCACAGTTGGTATTTTGTTTTACTTGTTTCTTAACATAATTCACAGGTTAGTCAATTAATGATTCTTTTAGTCGTGATGCTTCTATTTCAGTGATTTTCCATCCCCGTCCGTTTTCGTTAATTTGCTGAACACGTCCCTCACTTTGCAATAGAGACATGATACTTAAAATGAGGTCGTTTTTTCTATCAGGTAGTTCATCCGACTCGGTCATGCCAAGTCGTTTACTGATTTCAGCGAGACGAAGCGGTCCATTTTCTCGTGCGTTGAATAAAATCTCTGATACGGCTTCTTTCATGAAATATAAACCTAATTTTGCTTGTTGTCCGACGGCGTTCATAGTTGTCACCTCCTTGCCTTTTGTAATCTAAAGACACAGTATTAGGTTAAAAAGGGTGCATAATATGACAATTAAAGAGTGTTATCTCCGATTCATTATGGAGTTTTTTATTTTTCTGGTTCAAAAACTTGTGGTGGAGCGTCAATTTTATCTGTAGGCTCGCGCTTAATTACCCGATAGATCCACACATAGTCAACACCATTTAAATTTACGACATGTTCAATTTCACGAGATACTTTATGTTCGTATGTGGTGATTGATTTTTCAGGATTAGGGTGTGTATCCACTGGATCACCTTGAATTTGTTTATCGTATAGATACTCTACGTCGTAATCAAAGTTAGGCGGACTGGTTACACTATTGTAACGACTGGTAGTTTTACCAACAAAGTAATGGGCGAGATCTTTGCAAAACCATGTTAACCTTACCCGAGTATTTTGCGCATTCGGCTTGGAGTTGAGATAAGCAGCGGCGATGTCCAACCCCGCGCCAGTGATACTACTTGTATTTTCTGCTATCCACTTCCCGGACAAAAGTGGGTAGTAATAGACGCGGTAATAGGGATGTAGTCGTAAAATAGGAGTTGCTTGTAAGAGAAAAATTAATAACAGAACAAGATAATTAATCCACTTCCTTTTCCAAAGTTGAGCAAACTGGACAGTTCCTATTGCTGTTAATATACTAACAGCAGGTAGAAAAATTATAAGGTAGCGAGATATTTTCTTAGAAACGCAACTCAACCCAATAAAGTAGGAAACAACAAAGATTAATAGTACCACAGCAACGCGAAATATTTTTTGCTCCTTCTGCCGCATCTGCCACGTCCGGCATATCGTGAAAACGACTAATGGAAATGTCAAAAGTCCTGTCCAAACAAACCACATCACGGGAAAAAAGAGTGGACCTGGATTGTAACGGATATTTCCCAAAAAGCGTGTTTGCACATTATGTGCTGATGTCAATGCTTCATACATCTTTGCGATAACAAGATCAACAGCATAAAATGAGAGTCCAGCTATGATTAACAAACCGCTGCCTAATAGGAAGATTTCTATTCGTGAGAACGTAAGGGATGTGGAGTTTGAAAGTTTTTTCCAACTCCACAGAAGCAACGTACAGCTACTGAAGAATAGAAGTGGAAATAAATATATTTTCCCATAAGTAAGGGTCCACATATAAGGCCATACAACAAGTACTGTGATCAGGACAACTGCTATCCATAATAGTACGCTCAGGATTAATCGTTTCCAAGACAAGTGGAGTTGGCGTTGGTACCAAAGCAGCATAATAGGTAGGAATATGAGGAACGCGCTGGCATGGCTTTTCGTTAGACATGCTAAACTGAAGCAGATCCCTGAAAAAACTAAAGACCGCCGACAGTGAATTGTGTCTTCTAAATAGCGTATCCACAAGAGCAAAGCAAGAAACAAGAAGAGTGCTGTCAACACATCCGTGTGTGCCCGGCGGCTCTCGGAAAGCAGAAATGGTTCAATGGCTATAAATAGTGTACCAACGCCCGCAAGTAACCCGCCCAATAAACGATATAAGACCATTCCTATCACTAATACTAAAACGCCTGTCAGATAGGCTATTGGAAACCGAATTCGTGAAAGCATTTCGGGAGAGAAAAACTGCCGAGAATGGAGCTGCTCTTCAGGTGTAAGCCAGATAGCGAAACTGCCAAGCCAGCATGTTGTCACGCCTGGGTGATATGCTGTAAAGGTGTCTTCAAACTGTCCCTTTTCCAGTGCTAAAAAGAAATCTCTTGAACGTTTCATCCATAAGTTTTCATCAGCAGCCCAGTGCAAGGACAAATCAAGGGTCCGAGGTAAAAACGTTATTAGGATGAGAAATACCAAAAAAAGACCTATAATCACGCTATTTTTTTGCTTCAATATATCTTTTATTTTCATTATATTACCTTTTCAGCATGGTGTATTGTGAAGGTGTTTTACCTGCTCTTATAAATTGCTTTGCAGCGAAAGTAGAACAACTCAATTTTTGAGTTCACTAATCAAAATTAATGTGATCTCCGTTGCTGTAGGACTGGAGTTATCAAAGACGGCGTGAAAAATAGAAGCAAATCTAAAATAATGTCTGTATGGTGGTGATTGAAAAGTCTATAGGGAATCCTCCGGGACCATGACATTTTTACATAACACCTTCTCTTAATTTTAAGTTAAAGACACAGTATTAAGTTGAAAAGGGTGCATTCATTTTGATATTATGCACCCTTTTCAACTTAATACTGTGTCTTTAGGTATGAAGGTGTCAGAAACGATCTGCTTGTTTTATAGTGAATTCTATAATTAACTTTAAATCTGACCTGTAGGAGGGAACTCCGATTCCTGACTATTAGGGGTTTCGTCGCGATTCGGAGATCGCTCCTACAGAAAATATGTGAACTTATTTACATAATTTACTATATTTAGTGAATTTGCAGACCGAGGTGAACTCTCTGAAACTTATGTTGGTGATCTCATCTGTATCATTACACACCTTATTTTGAGAAAGCAGAGGTATAAGTTTGTGTGAAGCCTAACACGAAGGTAACGCTTCATTACCCATTTAGCATTGATGCGTTACCGCAACTAAAATGACAATTATTCTTTTATGGAAGCAAACAAAACTCCACAATTTTCTATAGTTATTCCCGCGTATAATGAGGCAGAATCTTTGCCTGTGCTGTTTCAGCGAATTCAAATTGTGATTAAAACACATGATTACACGGCAGAAGTTATCTTTGTCAACGATGGCAGCACCGATGGAACGGACGAGGTATTGGAACAGCTCGCATTAGAACAGGTATCTGATAATTTGCAAGTTCACGTCATCCATTTTCGGCGGAATCAGGGGAAAGCTGAGGGGTTGATGGCTGGGTTCTCGGCGGCACGCGGAAAGATTGTCATCACCATGGATGCTGACTTGCAAGATGATCCACAGGAAATACCAAAATTATTAGACGCGCTGGAAAAGGGAAATGCGGACCTAATTTCCGGGTGGAAATATCCGCGCAAGGATCCGCTTGAAAAACGAATGTTTTCGTTTGTTTTCAATCGTGTCACTGCTTTTTTTACTGGTGTGAAGTTGCACGATATGAATTGTGGGTTCAAGATATATCGTTCCGAGGTGGTTAAGACGCTTCACCTCTACGGCGATCTGCATCGGTATATCCCTATCTTGGCAAATGCCGCTGGTTTTTCTGTGGCTGAAGTAAAAGTTAAGCATCATCCACGGCAGTTTGGTGTCTCAAAATACGGATTTAAGCGGATACCTAAAGGTTTCTTTGACCTGATTACCGTGCTTTTTTTGACAAAATACAAAAAACGTCCTATGCACTTTTTTGCAGGACTTGGCAGCCTTTTTACATTCGGTGGCATTGTTGTGTTTATAGGAATCGCTGTTTTACATTTTTTTCCTACGATACAATTTCCTATGACTCCGTTATGGTTTTCAGGCGGGTTCTGCATCGTATTGGGTATCATACTTTGTGCTACGGGTCTATTGGGAGAATTGCTCGTCTCTTTTTTCGCAAGGGGTGATAAGCGTTGAAGACCATCCGCCAATACGTTGGAATCCTGATTGCTGGTGTCCTTCTCTTTTTTCTCGCTAAGCCTTTCTTACAAACACACACCTCATTGAAACAGATCACCTTTTCAATCCAGTGGCATTGGTTGATATCCTCGTTTTGTCTTATTTTACTTTATTGGAGTGCATATCTTTATCCATTCGCGAGATTGCTGAGTGGTGTCACGCAAAAACGCGTCAACTTTCGCGACGCGTGGTTATTATTTCATCTTTCGAATATCACGCGTTATCTTCCTGGCCGGATATGGGGTATCATCCGCCTTCTGTCTTTATGCAAAGAGTTTGACTTGAGCAAAACCGCAGTCGGCAGCAGTCTTACGTTGCATGTCGGTATAGAAACATTTCTTGGCGGGATTCTTGCGATGTCGCTGCTTTTTTCACATCAGATGCGAGGTGTCGTTCAAGGAGTCCTCAAGAAGTTCACTGAGAACGCTTTTATCACTACAGCCGCAATCATTGTCATCTTGGTGGGTTCATTTTTTCTAATTCCGATGTTATCGTCTAAAGCACGACGGCTCACAAAGACACTTAGAGATATAGGAGAACTGCTTCTTCAGAAATCATTTTGGGGGCAGTGGGTAAAGATTATTGTAAGCCACATGCTGCTGTGGATGTGTCAAGGTTTTGCATTTTTCCTCTTTGTCCGAAGTCTTACCCCCGTGAAATGGATGCTCGCTGGCGTGCTTAGTGCTTGTTTTGCCTTTGCATGGTTTGTCGGATTTCTCAGTTTCTTGACCCCAGGGGGATTAGGCATTCGCGAAGGACTTTTAGCGATATTACTCGCTAACTATATGCCAACACCGCAAGCAACACGCATCGCATTACTTTGCCGAGTATGGATGCTCGCTGCCGAGATAGCCTTGGCAGCCATCGCTTTCTTATACAATCGAAGAAAACAATAAGCCTTCGAAATATTAACTTGCCAGAAAACAGTGAAAATGATCAGTCTGAAGAGTGTGTTGAACGTATGACTATCCGGAAAAATTCCATAATAATTTCTAATGATTTTGCTAATTTTATGTGAATTTTAGAAAAAACTTGTATTTTTTTATTTTATGCACCCTTTTCAACTTATACTGTGTCTTAACTATAGAAGCATCGTATATTGCTGTTTTCTAAGTCAAATTCACAGTAATCTATACACAAGTGAGATAGTTGAATGCGTAAACGTTCATATATTGTAATCCTCCGGTTTCTTTTTATAATTACATTTTTAATTTGTACCATGGATCCTGCAACAGCTTTGACGATCTTCTATTCAGGTGAAGAGCACGGACAACTCGGTTTACACGGCTGCGGTAGCGAACAAGTAGGCGGATTGGCACATAGACATACGCTGATTGAGAACCTATACATCAAGCATCCTGGTGCTGTGTTGAACTTACATACCGGAAATCTCATTGATGCAACAGATGAAAATGCCGAATGGGTCTACCAGATAGGGCTCTCAGCGTTAGACGCGATGAAGGTAGATGTCCTATGCCTCGGCCCCAACGAGTTATCGCAATCATCCGAAACACTCGCAGCAATACACGCCAACCATCCAAATATTGCATTTACATGTGCAAACTCAAAATCGGGAATAGAAAAACCTTATCTGATTCACACAGTTGATGTAATGAATGTAGCAGTCGTCAACTTAATCTCCCTATCCCATGCACAACAATTACCTAATGTTTCACTGATACCACCTCAAAACGCACTAACAGAACTGAAATCAGAACTTGTCAATAAAAGTGATGTCGTTGTCGTTGTTTTTCACGGCACACAAGAAAAGGCACACACTTTAGCCGAGGCAAACTCTTGGATAGATATTTTAATTGTTGTGGGGAATCAACAGAAAGACACAGAAGGAATCCATAAACCTACTACCTTTACAGGTGAAAACGCAATAGTTACAAACGTGTCGCAGGGTGCGTCAGTAGGTGCATTAGAGGTAGAGCACGACAATGAAATGCAACGATACATTTTCACCAACGCATACCATGGTGTATCTGAAAAGATTACGCCAGAACCAGAACTTTCACAACTCATAGAGGCTTATGAGGCATCAGTCGGTACTGAAGAAACATTTGACCAAAACACCGTAGATGTACCTGAAAATGCCATTCACATCACTTACTTTCATAAACAGGGATGCCAAAAATGTGCTCGTGCTGTGAAAATACTGAAATCTTTACAAGTAAAATATCCAAGCATAGTCGTTGACAAGCGAAATGCTAAAACAGAACAGACACTCTTGGAAGCAATGGGCATGCTATACAGGGTATCCGAGACAAAACGGATGACAACCCCAGCTATATTCATTGGCAACACCGCCTTGATAGGTGAACTCAATGAGCAGGAACTTGAGAATGTTATACAAAATCATCTAAAAACTGGCGTTGTGTCCCGAATAAAAGAAGCAGAAGGTCAATTAAATACTGCTGAATCTGAAATTATCAACCGTTTTCACGGATTTGGTCTCTTGACTGTTGCCGGTGCGGGGTTGCTGGATGGGATTAACCCGTGTGCATTTGCCACGATTGTATTTTTCATTTCTTATATGAACCTTGTGGGCCGGGGGAGGGAGGAAATGTTAATTGCTGGCGGTGCATTTGCACTTGCAGTATTTACAACATACCTGCTATTAGGGATAGGTACGTTGTCTTTCATGAATTATATTAACAGATTCTCAGTCGTTGCGACTTGTATCTATCTGATCGCTGCGGTGTTAACCTTTGGTTTGGCAGGATTGAGCTTATACGATGCAGTAAAGGCAAAGCAGGGAAAGACAAAAGATATATTATTACAGCTGCCTCGCGCACTAAAACAACGAATTCACAAAGTGATACGAGAACAAACACGCACCTCTGGCATAATCGTTGGTGCGATCATAATTGGATTTGTTATCTCGGCATTAGAACTCGTTTGTACAGGGCAGGTTTACCTGCCGACGTTAACATTCGTTGCTGGTATAGAGAGCATGCGTACCAATGCGATTGCCTACCTACTCCTATATAACTTTATGTTTATTGTGCCGCTGCTTATCGTGTTCGGATGTGTCTTTTGGGGAGCAACCAGCACGCAGCTTGGCGGTGTTTTACAGCGACATCTCGTAACCGTGAAAGTTGCAATAAGCATCCTACTTTTCGGACTTGGAACTTGGTTAATCCTAATTATTATATAACAAGGAGATTCACAATGAAAAGACTAACCATTTTATTATTGATCATGTTAACACTAACAACTGTAATCGCTATGAGTGAACCACCGGAAGGGATGGTGCTGGTCCCCGCTGGTGAGTTTACAATGGGGACAGATGAGCCGAACACACCAGACGACCAACGCCCCGCACGTCAAGTGAATGTGGATGCATTTTACATTGACAAGCATGAAATAACAAACGCGCAATTTAAGGAATTCATCTTGGCAGATGGATATAAGAAACGCGAATACTGGACAAAGGAAGGTTGGGACTTCATTCGAAAAAAACGGAAACTTCCCGTAGACCCTCCAGAAACTTATCATATTGACGCACCACTCGGATTCGGCGGCAATAGTGTCTCCACTGATCCCGACCATCCTGTTATCGGGATCAGTTGGTATGAGGCGGCTGCTTATGCCAAATGGGTAGGAAAGCGACTCCCCACAGAAGCGGAATGGGAGAAGGCAGCCAGAGGTACCGACGCACGCAAATACCCTTGGGGTAATAAATTCGACTTTTCTAAACTCAGCTACTTTCCGCATCACGAAAAATTGTCCGCTGTCGGCAGTTTCCCCGAAGGTGCAAGCCCTTATGGCGTGATGGATATGGCAGGCAGTGTCGCCGAGTGGTGTGCAGATAATGTAGATAGTAAAGATACAAAAGTCGTGCGGGGAGGCGGATGGGATGCTCTTCGGTTACAACTCCGATGCACTCATCGGAAAAAGAAACCGCCAGTATATCGGTACTATAATACCGGTTTCCGTTGTGCAAAGGATGCTAAGTAAAAGGAGAATCAGAATGCGAAAACTTATTTTAATAGGTATTATAGGGCTTATGGTCCTAATAGTTTGGATTATTTATTTAAGATATGACACAAATCGGTTCATACAAAAGCTATCTCCATCATCGATCCCAAAGCAACAAATCAACAGCATGACAAAGGATGCCGTAGAAACTCCTGCAACAGATGGTCAGGAAAACGAGGTAGCGGGGCAGGAAAGTACACAGGCGTACTCACAAGAAGGAACACCTGAAGGTATCACACAAACTATTGAAACCAAGCCAAACATAGAAGGAAAAGTGGACGTTTTGCAACCCGATCAAATATCCAAGGACACTGAACTCTCACCTGAAGTAGTGGCACTCTACTCTGAATTTAGTGTACTCTATGACGAATATGTTAGAGTTTCTAAGGAATATATTCCATTGATGAAACAGTTTAAAAAATCAACAGATCGTTATAGCAATATCGGTCAGGAAATCGGGGCTGCCGCGGGCAATACGAAAAAGATAGACGCGCTATATGCAGAATATGACGATTTAGTTAAGTGGTTAGAAGTGAATACACCTATCTACCAACGCCTACAAACCGAAGTCTACAGCTTTAGTGGGGAAATGGGGAATTTCCTCAAATCGCGAGGCTTTTCTTCTCGGGATGAGTTTGACTGGAAAGCTTATTTCGCGTGGCGTAGTGAACAATAAGATCTTGCCGCGAAAACATCGAGAACACGGTGAATTCGCGATCCACAAAGCCCAGTGAGGCCTTGTGTTTTTTAGGTCGGCAAAATCTGTCGTCCGTGGATAACTTTAACTAATATCTAAAAAGGAGAAATCCATGAAAACCATGAAAAATTCACTATACATTCTGGCGATCGCTGCGGTTGTCACGATTTATAGCACCGGAGCCTTTGTGCCTGATACACAAGGCATTGAAAGCACATTTGATGGATTTTTGGTTATCAGCGATGCTGAAATGGCACAACACGTTGGTGGTCCGGATGAAGGTCATCAAAGACTCAACACTAATCCAACAGATCACGATATGGCATCCTGTGGCAGTTCCAATCCGAACTGTGATTCAGATAACCAAACACGTGATGCCTACTTGTATGCTTGCGATAATTGCCTTGATCCAGTCTTTGACGACTATGATAATACTTATTTTTATTATGATAAGTTTTCTTATCGTAAGTCTGATGGTAATATACTCTATAAAGGTCTCCGAATATCTAGCTCTTGTAGAGAAAAATCAGACGGCACCTGTGAGTATTATGCGTACGATCAAGGACCGGATTGGGATAACATGGATAACGGAGAACCCAATCCACTGCCCGATAAGCAACAAACCTGTGAAGTTCCCGTAGGTAAATGTAATGATACGTAATCGTTAATCTATCTATTAAACTCACGTTTGATTAATTACTTTATTGACATTGCGGGCGAGGCTTTCCATGAGTCTTTCCCGCAGTACATTCTACCTAAAAGGGATCAACATGATAAGAGCTATATTATACTACTTCTTGACACTTTTTGCTTTCACCACTGTATGCAAGGCTTCCGAGACACTGTCGATTGATGCTCTCATTCAAGGGGCGAATCAGGCATTGCTGACAATTCAGAACGGCGAAGTTCAAATCATAGTAACTGAAGAAATTCCAGCATGGGGACCCAAACACACGAGGGTTGAACATATAAATACTGCCTTCCAGGTTATAGCCTCGCGAACTGATCCCCACAATAGACTGTTACGTTATAAGCTAACATTTGTGGAATCACCAAATTACACTCTGGATACTCTTGATAAGTATCACACTCATCCCGGTGACCTTCACGTTATGGTTTACGATAGCACAATTCAAGTCAAACATACAATCGGTGACATTGTGTTTCCCGATGCCCAATCATCTTTTTTTCCTCCCGATAATCTGCACTATGGATACTGGCGTTTCTCATCGTTTGGCAGAGCACCTTCCAAGGTGCCAGCGAATGCGAAACTGATTGGTAAAGAAACGATAAACGATGCGGAATGTTACATCCTATCTTATGAAGACGTCAGGAAGAGAGTAATGCATATATGGGTGGATCCTGCTAAAGATTTCTGTGTGCGTAAAATGGAAAGATACAGAACATCCGCAAAGAAACATATCCGCGCGAGGGCAGTCTGTAAACAGTTTCAGAAGTTCGGAGATGTTTGGTTCCCAAATATCAAAGAAGGCACAATTTATGAGGAAGATGGCACAGTTCGACGGCGTTACTTCATTGAAATTGCTGCTGCTGTATTTAACGTTGACTTCCCAAAAGACTTTTTTAAAATAGATAAAGATTATTACGGATCATCAGATAAACGTTGGGATATGGGACTTCTCCCCGATTTAGACACATCACCCATAGAAACAGACCCCGGTTTTCTTCTCTGCGGACCGAAGAGTCTTTCACGCATCTGTGAAATGCTAAAGGTCGAGACAACTCTGATTGAACTCCAAAAGCTGTCAGGTTATACCCGTTACCGTGGCACCACAATGCTCGGATTGAAGACAGCCGCTGCCTATAAAGGTTTAGCACCAATCGGCATTAGAGCGTCTGTTGAATCGCTCAGGCGAAACAAGGTGCCGCTGCCTGCCATTGCGTATGTTAATAACAACCATTTTCTTGTTTTTGAAGAGGTTAGAAAAGCAGGTGTCAAAACCTCTGATCCTGCCCGAAAATATGAACCGCACATTACATGGGAGAAACTCACAGATATATGGCGTGGTGATCTCCTTATTTTTGATAAAAAGAAGGTGCACTTGGCAAGGCAAAAACAGACACCATTAGCATACACAGATACGCCCGTTTACGATTTCGGCAAAGTTATCAGTGGAAGTAAAGTTGAACATACTTTCACGATAAGAAATATTGGACAAAAACCGTTAAAGATTCTCGCTGTGCAGGAAACCTGTGCCTGCACTGCATCTGTACTTTCACAAGATAAGATTCTGCCTGGAAAAACAGGAGACATTTCTGCCGTTCTAACAGTTCCATCCGGAAACAAAAGCGTTCGGGAGAACATACATGTGTTCACCGATGATCCAGTTCAAAATACCTTAACCTTAACATTAAAGGGAGAATCTTTTACACCACTCAGGACGTTTCCGACACAACTCGTTTTTGGAAATCAAGGATCGCACAAAAAGCCTTTAACGAAACAAATCTCCCTGCACATTGAAGAAGGTGTGCAGATACGAAGTGTAAGAACTGATTCGGAGCATCTCACAGCAACTTTGAAAACGAGAGATGGTATACCTCACGTTGAGGTGCAACTTTCGCCAACCATCCCTGCTGGGCAATTCTCCCACTACCTCCTGGTAGATTATATTTATAAAGAAAAACAAGCAATCCATAAGGTATTCGCTTTTGGACAAGTGTTAGGTGAGTTGAAGGTAGCACCAAACCGCCTTTTTTTGGGATTAATAAAAGACCCGTCGGTTGTTTCAAAAACAATTACAATTTCCTCACGAGATACGAAACCTTTCCAAATTACCTCTGTGGAGTCCGGCACAAAATCTGTTACAGTTACGGTAGCAGAAGGCAACAGTGAAACGGACTATCAAGTCACAATGACTCTTGAACCAAAAGCGGCACCTGGAGAACTTTCCGGCGATGTTATTATACATACATCCAGTTCCATCCAACCGACAGTGCGTGTGCCGTTTTTCGGTATTATTGCGGACACTAACTGATATTTGACATATCAGGTGTCTTTGTGCATTCTTAAGAAAATAGAGTGAATGAAAATATTTAACATAACGAATTGTTAAAGTTAACTATTTGTTTTGTTATTTTCACAGATATTAGGCATTGTCATATAAACACATCGTCCCTAATGAAGATAAAGAAGATATTAGGTAATTCTAATTCTTCCCAAACCCGGTAGATGCGGTTTCCTAACCGCATCGGAGTTTCTCCAAAATTACCGAATTAATAAATTAATCTTCATACGGGACTAAAAAAGGAATCAATTCATGATAAAAACTAACAAAACGCCATGTAATTGTGAAACAATATTTTACAAATAGTTATTTAGCACAACTCGTTAACATAAGATATGATTATGAAAAGTATGTCTACTTCTTTTTTAAAGCACGTTGGGGCGGGAGTGCTTTTCACCCTTCTGATCTGCATAGCATTTTGGATTCGTATTCAGGGCGTAGATACTATTCCTGAGGGACAATTTACCTCTAATGATGCCTATCTCTACTATTGGAATGCAAAGATAATTTCAGAACAAGGGCATTTGCCTGCACGCGATATGCATCGTTGGGTTCCAGTCGGCAGAGACTTAGAGCAAACGCTAAATCTCTATTCTTATGTAGTCGCGTACACCTACAAAGGACTCTCTTTTCTGATTCCCAAACTCACGCTTTATCAGGTGATGTTTTATGTCCCAGTTGTTTGTTTTTGCATTGGAATTGTTGTAGTCTGTCTTTTTCTTTACCACACGTATGGGTTTCTCTTTGCAAGCACTTTCGGCACCCTCGTGGTAACCCTCCCCGGCACTATTAACCGCAGCACTGCGGGATTCTGTGACAGAGACAGCTGGTGTCTCATGCTTGGCATACTCGCAATTTTAACTTATCTCGCGTCGTTAAATACACAACACCAGCGCAAACGATTGAGTTTTACACTCATCAGCGGCTTTATAGTATTTCTTGGAGGGCTCTCATGGGAAGGATTCGGTATTTTCCTCGTCATCATCCTTTTTGTAGAACTTTGGAGATTCCTCTCTTCAGAAGTAGAAGAGGGTTTGAGGTACTATTTCCTCTGGATGTTAACCTTTGTACCCACACTCTTTATTGCCTCTCCAGCGTACCAGCGCGGCGAAGGATTTGCCACGCATCTTTTTGCTTTTATGTTAATACCACCCATGGTACTTTTTTCCATTCGTTATCTCCGACATATCCTTATCACAAAATGGGTTTTGGCGGCAAGACTTCGCTCACACACCCGAACCCTTGCCCTCATTTTAACAACTATCAGTCTTATAGGCGGCATTCTTTACATTTATACTCAGATGGACACCTTTGCCCTGAGCACTGTTCCCTTGAGCGAAAGTCGTCTGATGCAATCGGTTAACGAACTCATCCCACAGAAGTACGGACATTGGGTTTTTCGCTACGGAAGCATTTTTTTTCTTGGATGTGTTGGATTAATTGTAACCAGTATACGTTTATGGAAACAAAAGAGTCTCATTTTTGTTCTACCACTTATCCTATTTACATTAACTACATTCTTTAGGGAACATTTTGATAATTTTGCGAGCGGCTCGTTTAGCAATACCCTCTTTTTTATATCTATCGCATCCGCTGCTATTGGAATCCTCCTCATCGCGTGGTGGCGTAACAAACCCGCTGAAAATGAACTTATATCGGTTGCTGCCACAGTCTATTTTCTATGTTGGGTTTCCCTTTCGCGTGATGCCATACGATACGATTTCTTTAACGGCTTAGTTATTGCTTTCTTTACAACAGTCCTAATTCAATTTCTCTTAGACGTTCTGTGCACAGAACTTAATGTTCACAAGATGCTGCGAATACACCTAAAAACAGGTGTGACTATCTTTATCCTCGCGCTCCTCATGTGGTGGACACCTGCTGGCGCACATACTAAACGCGCTGTTTTCACTGCGAGACACATGCGGACAGCTACGCCGGGCAACACGAGCATCGAAAAATCATTCCGGTGGATGAAGGCACAACTCCCAAGCACGGCTTGTGTCGCAGCCAATTGGGGAAGCGGCAGTCAACTTAATGTCCTCGGCGGTGTAAAGACTATCATTGATCAAGATCACTACATACAACACTGGATCCACCTCTTTTACCGACATGTTTTTTGTGCTCAATCTGACACGGAAGCCCTTGAATTCCTTAAATCACATGAGGCGACACACCTGATGCTGAGTAGCCGAGACCTGCTCAAAGGGGCAAACATCCATTCATCCATCGGCAGTAATGCACAAGGCGACAGAGAATTCGAATTAATTCCATTACGGATGAATACATATAGAAATAAAAAACCTGTTTTAGCACCAGTTTTTCAGAATCCTTTTTTCACATACATTAACACGAGTTACAGTGCAGAAAATGGAAGTCTCATTACTACAACGGTACAATTGAAAAAAGATTATAGGTTTGTAGAAATACCTCACACTGTCTTTATAGGTAAAAGCCGTATTCACACTCAAAAACCAGCGGGATCAGAAACAGGAGGTATTGTTCTCTTTTTCAATGAACAAAAGCAGTTTCGCGGAGGCTTTTATGTGCCACCAATCGGTTGGAATAGTCTTGCTGTCCGTTTGTTCTTTCGTGGTGAATCCTCAGACATATTTGTTCCTATTTACCCTGAAGATGGAGATGTCACTGCCGAAGTTAAGGTATGGAAAATTCACTACCCAACGAACATAAAATTAAATCCGAAATATCTTGAAACAAAACCATCAGAATAGTTGATGCTGTTCTTTGTTTTATTACGGTTTGGTATGTATTCGTAGGGATCGATGTTTCTTCATAAGGATTCTCTTATTCCACTACATCTAGCGAACAGAGGCGTTTGGGTTCCGGACAAGGTGGTTCCTGTATATCTTCATTACATTCGGCTCTTGTCTGTTCCACGCAATCGGATACTTTTGTCTGTGTAGCATCAAGCATTTTAATTGTGCCGAAGAGCAGTCCCCCGCCAATGAAAACAATAAGTGCCGTAGTGAATCCTATCTCTTGCCAACCTTGCTTTTCTGGTTGGGAAGGTATTCGTTGTTTTAAGGACAATAATCCCCAGACCGAGATGATGAATGCAACAATATAAGGAAGAATCGCGTTCTGCTGAAATAAGATTGCACAGGATAAGATGACAATGAGTCCGCTGAATGTAGCAGCGGACGCTACGCCAACGTTTGTCGTTAAGAGTTTCGTTTTCATAATTGTGTATCTCCTTATGTAGACTGAAGAAAAAGATTTCTTTTTTAAATAATTTGCAGTATATGATACTTTTCACAATGTTAAGATACAGTTTATAATAACTCTATAAACTGGAAGAATCTTCACTACTTTGTGTTTTTTCAGTAGGAATACCAAGCATACTTAGGAAAAAGGCAAAGAAGACTGTCTGTGTTCCTAATACCATTAAAAGTAATGCAAAGAGTGCCGGTCTTAACATCTGCAATGCACCAAAGCCGCTTTTTATCCAGTCGTATGCGATCCAACCGTCAACTAAGAATCCTACGATAAATGTGGCGAATCCAAAGAATAGCCCTTTTTCGAGGCTAAATTTACGGTATACAAATTGGATAAACGGATCGCTTTTTGAAAAACCACGAATGACGCTTAAAGTCCGAGCCGAGAGTCCCAATAGTAATATTTGATAGCCGAGTAAACATAAAAGGCATGCCAGAACCATGACGTGAATATCGTAGGCACGATTGCCTATTTGCAAAGGGCCCGGGAGTAGTGCTAATGTTCCAACTAAACCGAGCAAGAAGAATAGGATGCCGGGGATAAGAAATAAAAAGGTAGGAGACAGCATTAGCATAAATCGCAAATGTCGCCAACCATCACGAAAGGAATTGAGTTTAGATTCGCCTTCGCGAGGATAATAGGTTATTGGGATCTCTTCTATTTTGAGATCGGCTCTTGTTGCGTTGATAACCATTTCTGAGGCGAATTCCATCCCAGTTGTCTGGAGTTCCATCTCCTGATAAGCCTCTTGAGTGAAGGATCGCATCCCACAGTGTGCATCTGAGATACCTGATCGAAACAAAAGGTTTAAGATTCCTGTCAAAACGGGGTTACCAATATACCGGTGCAGAAATGGCATTGCGCCACGAAGTATTTTGCCTTTTAGCCTGTTTCCTATAACAAAATCATAGCCGTTGCGTAAGGGAGTAATAAACCTTTCCAAGTCTGTGAAATCGTAGGTGTCGTCGGAATCACCCATAATAATGTATTGTCCTTTTGCAGCGGCAATTCCCGCGAGATAAGCGGCACCGTAACCACGCAATGGTTGATGGACTACGCGTGCACCGAGACGTTCGGCAATCGCTACAGAGGCATCGATGGATCCGTTATCTGCGACAACGACCTCACCTTGAATATCAAGTTCCTCCAGAGTATCTTGTGCTTTCTGAATACAAGTGCCGAGTGTCTCTTCTTCGTTGAGACATGGCATGACAACAGAAACGAGGATATTATCTTCATTATTTTCCATTATATGATTACTCCTCATCAACGTTTCGGGCAGGAGACCCCGCTGCTTTAGCACGGGGAGGAATGCCCGCTCTTGTTTTTTCTTGACAAACAACGTCAAGATATGCGATACTATTTTCAGCATAGTTGGTAGAGAATACGATCCACGTCGCAAGGCGTGGTCTCTACCACAACCGAATCGTATCGGGAACTATGCGGAGTAAAACTCTGCGCACCTATAAGTACAAGATACGCACCCATTCCAAGAACAGACGCTTGGGTAATATGTTGGACGACTTGGCAGATGTGCATAACCACTTTTGAAATTGGAGAAGCGATATTACCGCCTCTACGGTAAGTATGCTGGCAGGTATCGTTTGCAGCCACATCTGACGAAGTTGCTCAAGACGACGAAGCGACATTGGGCGTGGATACCGCGCGATACATTGGACGCTGCGATTATTCGTATCCATGATGCGTATCAACGCTTCTTTGCTGGTAATGGCGGTATTCCGAAACCGAAACGCACCCACCGTTATCGTTCTGCGAAGTTCCAAACAGGCTACAAACTTGAAAATGGGCGTGTGCGTATTTCTTTCAAGTCTTGGGACGACGAATCCCACGCTTTGAAATTCAATCGTATTTGGTATTCTTTTCACCAACACCGCGGCTGGCACGGCACTGTCCGCTATGTCCAAATACTCCGTGATAGTTGTGGTGAATACTGGCTGTATGTTGTCACTGATGATATTTCTACTGAACCTCTTTCTGAAACAGGTGAGAGCGTTGGAATAGACTTCGGACTGAAAACATTTTTGACACTCAGCACAGGTGAAAAGATAACCGCACCCGAGTTCTTGAAACACTCCTTGAAACACCTTCGCAAACTGAACAAATCTGTGAGCCGAAAAGTTAGAGGTTCGGGCAATTGGTATCGCGCTATTAGACAACTCGCAAGGTTGTATCGCAAAGTCGCTCATCAGCGGCTCGACTGGCAGTGGAAACTCGCTACCGCTCTCTGTAGGTGCTTTGATACCATCACGACTGAAAACCTCAACATTGACGGCATGAAACGACTCTGGGGTAGAAAAGTATCTGACCTCGCTTTCTATCAGTTCGTTCAGTTGTTGAAGTTCAAGTGTCAAAAACATAAGCGTCAATTCCTTCAAGTCGGACAATGGACACCCACAACAAGCCCGTGTAGCAACTGCGGACATCAAAACGAAAAACTTTCTCTTAACGATAGACAGTGGACATGCACAAAGTGTGGAACTCACCACGATAGAGATATAAACGCTGCTATCAATATATTGCGGGCTGCTTAGGATCCCTTTGTGGAGCAGATGTAAGACGGATGTTCTCTTAGGAGAACAACGCTAACTGCTACGAAGCACAAGCCCCACGCTTTAGCGTGTGGGTGCTATGACAAGGTAAGGTCAGATGGAGATTTTGCCGCCGTTGGACGCATTGTTGGTGAACTTAGTGCTAACATTGAGAAATATCCAATCAAAGCAAGAATAGGGAAAATAAAAAACACTTTCTTCAATAAGACCACCTCAGATTCTATTTAAATTTATTTAACTTCGCACTGGAGTTTCATGGTGAATATACTCCTTTTTTACTAAAGACACAGTTTTAGATGCAAAAGGGTGCATAATCTAAAAAAAAATGAAAATCTCAGTTGAACCGTTGTTTGTTGAGGCATAGGATCGTGGTGGAAATTTCAATGAGTTTACTTGTTTCTCTTTGTTGTAAGGTATTTTTCATTCACTTCTATATCAGGTGGATAGTGAATTTCCCATAGTTTTATGTCTGTGATGGTCTCTCCATCTGTTGGGTACACAGGAACGAAAACTTCGGTGTGTTCGGCTTGAAAAAATAATTTGACTGCAAGACTATTCCAACCGATTGGGGGGATGTAATAAGCTCTCTGCAGTTTAGTTTCGACGTCAAAGTATAGAATGACACCACCTTTTTCAATATCGACTGCGATTTGCGCGGTTGGTCTACTGATAGTTCTTTTAACTTCTGTGTTAGTCAATTCTTCTGTGAGTTTATCAAGTTTTTCATCTGTATCTGCGGTGTTTTCGTTTTTAAAGTATGCGGCTATAGATAACGTTTCGGGTGAAGCACGGGCAATATCAATGAAAGACAACGGAGTGTCTTGCCCTCTCGGTTGTATTCTATGCGGTGTTCCAATGGGTGTTTCTATTCGCGTCAGTTGATAGAGTCTAAACTGTCTGTCACCATTTTCATCGCTTCCCATAGATGAATAATCTTGGGATTGCGATATTACGTCTTGTTCTGTCAACATCAGATGTGTCACTTTATGTGTTTTTAAAAAGGTGAGTGCCTCTCGCTCGTCTTGTGCACAGAGGACATGTCGGTAATAAAGATATATCCGGTTCATGGACTGGTCCGGGTCAATGATAGTGTTGACACCACCGAGGACGTTCAATTGCGTGCCAATCCCCCAATTTGCTGCTATCACAGATTCTTTAGGAAGTGTATCTTTCATCCATTTACAGGTTTCTGTAAGACTGCCTAGCCATGGAAAAGGAAGATTCCAACGCATGGCAGATGGAATAGAATTGTGGATATGTCCACCGAGTGGAACCCAGAAAAAAACAAGTATTAAGATGATAGTTGCAACAGTTGCTGTAGCTCGTTTCTCCTGAATATGTTGATAAAGTATCTTTATATCTTTGAGTTTTTGTATGAGGTATCCTGGGTAAATCCATAAGAGCCAGGCTGTGCCATAAGCGAGTGGCATACCGACAAAGAAATCATGTCGAATTCCACCGCGTGAAAGTCCAACCCATAAAAGGAACCATGTGAGCGTCATGAGTAGCACGAGTTCGTTTTCCGATCTTTCTTTTTGGAAGCACACAATGCCGAAAGATAAGATGGTTAGCCCCAACGAAACAAGAAAAAGTATATTACACGCGTCTTCTCCGATCCATCCGTTGACGTGATCCCGAAAAAATACTGTTGCGGTGAAGAGGGAAAGTGAAATCGCAATTGGTATTCCTTTCCTTTTCCACATGTGGATAGTTGCGGTTATTAATCCGATGCTGCCCAGGACAAATATAGCACCGTATCGGACTGCCCAATATCCGAAATCTGGGTCGGCTAATTCACCAATGGTTTGCATGAGCTGGTTTTCATGAAACGTATATGCTGTCTCACCGAAAGTGTTGGCTTGTATGAGGATATAGACAATTCCCACTGCGATGCTAAATAATGTTAAACCCCATGCAATTTTTAGCGCATATTGACGGGAACTTTCCACATGCTTCAGCAGCAGATATCTTGTGCCGCGTAGCGCAAAAACTGTTATTGGTTGTAAAAGCATGATAGCGGCAAGGTGTGTTGAAGATCCGTAGCCACTTCGGTAGGCGGGGCTGATAAGGTAAAGCCATGGAACAAACATAAGCATCCACAGCACATATTCTGTTAGGTTATCTTCCGTATCCGTAGTACAAAATTTCCAGAGTTCAGCACCAATTATAATTATTAGGAAGAACCCAAATCCTTCCCAACTTATTCCACCAAGGAAAACAGTAGCACCGCAGAGTGCAGTTGCAATCCATCTGCGGAGCCCGGGTTTCATGCGCTCCTTCCAAAGGTAACTAATCACCGCAAGAATACCGAGCATCCAGCACCATGCGTCTCTATCGCCGAAACCAGCAGCGCTACGCTCAATACTGCCGGGTACAGTCGCGAGTAGCAGCGCAACAATAGCGGCAAAGAAGAAGCCATAAGCACGTACAAGAAAGAGACATAACACGCTCAGGCCAATAATGAAACAGATAGTGGGCAAGTAAAGTTGGATATGATAAAGTGTCAGTTTTGGAAAAAGCCAACCGATGCCTTTGTGGGTATAGGCGATAGCATAAGCATAGAGAGACAGAAGTTGTCCATTGTCTCTACCCTCTGGTAACCAGCGATGCATATCTCGTGCAGGAAGTACTCCTCGCTCAGCAATTTCTTGTGCCTGCAAGGCGTAGAGATACGCATCGTTGGAACTAAACTGATTGTCAGAAACTCTTGCGATACCATGGCTGCGTATCCAGCAGGCAAGTAGCAGAATGGCACATAAAATAATTTTCTGGTAGAACGGCATATTATTGTTGTTGTTGTTGTACAACAATCAGTTCCCACACGGGATTGAAGTTGTATCTCTTCCTCTACAGTTTATGTGTGGACATCAGAGGTCTATGAAACACTTCATATCCCAGAGATAGATGATGCCATCTAACCCGACACTTGCCAAAGTTGCGCCATCTGGCGAAAACGCGAGAACCAAAGCACCTATAGGATGTTCTCCAAAGGTGGCAATATTCTCACCAGTTTCAACGCTCCATAATCTAATGTGGGATATTCTGCCGGTTGCTAAATACTGACCGCACGGTGAGAAAGTAAGAGCTTTGTACCAGCACCCTTTTGGTTTCGGTATTGTGGTCTGAACTTTACCCTGTTTGATATCCCATATTAGTATTTCTTCTTCAGTGTCTCCTGCGATGAGGTTGCTATCAGGTGAAAAGGTAAAGTATGTAATACTTGGATCTGGAGGCGGTATAATTTCTTTTCCACACTCAAGATCCCATAACCGGAAGTCAGGAGTGACCTCCGCTTCACTTGCAAGGTATCTTCCATTGGGACTAAACGTTGTGGATATAACGGGGGTTTTATGGCCTGTGAGCGTGTGAACGATCTGTTCGGAGGCAATATTCCATATATAGATATTACTGTCGGAATCCCCAAACGCCATAATTTGTGCCTCGTATGAGGCAGACACAGCACCGGACCACGGAATTTCTTTAAGTTCTAATTGGGCGATGTGGGAATCGCTTCCGATTTCCCTTAAGCTGACAGTGTTTTCGTTAATACTGGTGGTATGGAGTTGCCCTAAAGGTGTAACGTAAAGACAATGATATTCACCGGGAGGTTTAAAAATGGTTGGGGTTTGTCGGTGTGTAACAACATCCCAGAAAAGTATACCGTCATATCTATGTTCAGCAGCCAAAGTTTTTCCATCAGCCGAAAAGACAAGTAAGTCGGGAGGGTCATACCGCGAGTGATGAAGAACACGTGAACGTGGATTTCCAATGCTCCACACTTTTAGTTCTTCGGAGGTTGAAAATGCAAATTGTGTCCCGTTAAAATCCAATCCGTACCAGCTGAGGGGATGAGAGTTATAGGTGTCAAGTTGTTCATCGTGTTCCGCGTCCCAAACCGTAACGGTTGTATCGGAAATAGCAGCTACCCGAAGTGGTTCCTCTGTGAAATAGGTAGGTATCAATAAAGACTCACTGAAATACTGTTTCTCTTTTTGCACCAGCCAATTCTTTGTATCCCATATTGTTAGGACAGGATTATCCTCATCACTGATAGCAATAAGAAAATTCCCACAAGGTGAAAAAATTAAGGAGCGCAAGTAGTGGTGATAGTCTGTGAGATATGTGATGCATTCCTTGCGATGAACATCCCAGACAGCAATGGTATCTCTCTCAAATTCAATAAAATGTCCGTTTTCGGACCTCACTGCGTCGTCAGGAGGTGTCGCGAAAGCAATTAGATGTTTTTCTTTCAAAAAAGCGATAGGACGCCGGAGTGTACAGAGTCGGTATTTAATTTCCGGATCACCGAATTGTACAAGGTATTCGCCATTTTCCGGGTTCCAGACATCAACAACGTAGTCTTCTATACCTGATGCGGCGATGTACTGACTGTCAGAAGAAAAGACGATTTCATAAACTGCCTTAGAATTCGGATATATTTGCCGTTTAGTTTGTGTGAAGCATTTACCCTGCTGCACATCCCATACTCTGACACTTCCATCTTGATGTCCTGTCGCAATCCACTCACCTGATGGAGAAAAGGTAACTGTCAAAGCCCCCTGACAATCGGTTTCCCAGAGCGCAACAAGGGACAACGTTTCCACTTCATACCACCAGAGTCCTATAGCACTTCCAAGGACTAAATAGTTGCCATTTGGGGACAGTGTTATCGTATTAACGATCCCCTGACCGAATTGGGTTATTACACCTTCTGGTAACCTTGTGGAGATTGTTTTATGATTGTGCACCGTTCCTGGAAATGGTTCTATTTTTTGAGTGTGTAACATCAAAACCTTCCTTATAGTAAACTTTAGAATTAACAGAACATTTGAGTAGGAGCGATCTCCGATTCTCAACTATCAGCAAGTTTTGTCGAGATTCGGAGATCGTTCCTACAGAAAATGTGTCTCTTTAATTTCAACGTTCACCATAAATTTATCAGCGACATTTCTTATCGTTACCTCTACAGGTGCCGTAGTTGTAACACACACGAGTAAAAGATTTGTTACAGCATGAACTCGGATTAACCTTATTTCTTCTACCCGCACACTTGTCAGCACAAGCCGCTGTTGATCGTCCACTACAATTACAATTAGTGACACTACCACATAAAGCGTGAGTGCAATTACCACAATTCGCTGCTTGTGCGGGAGCTGCGTCGGATGTGTTTATTACTTCGCTGCAACAACCTGTTGTTGCATCTCCTCCGCAGCAACTGTCCATAGCTTCGGACTCTGGGGTATTCCAGCTAGCATTAAAGATTAAAATACCACCGCCAATAAACAGTAAAGCGATCATTAGGTTTCCAAAAATTTTTGGATGTTTTTTCAACATTTGAATCATTATTCTTTCCTTTCCTACATAAGGTTGTAGAATACTAATAGTTATACTGAATTCAGGCAAATAAACATAACAACTTACTTTGTCCAGATGTCATATTTGCCAAACAGACAAAGATTAATTTACTTAATTCATTTCGCATTGGGAAATCCATAGCGAAATATATGCCTTCGTTACTAAAGACACAGTTTTAGATGCAAAAGGGTGCATAAAATAAAAAAATGAAGAATCTGTGTTTATTTTTATCTGATGCTTTTTTGGTTTTGTTGCAAGATACCCATCCTTTGGGTTGAGGAGCCGTCATAACCGGAAAGCGTACTGCCAGCCAAGCATTAGCACCCATGTGTTTTTGAGTTGTGTACCTGTAAGGTTTTGATAAACAGGTATAGTGAACTCGACTGCAATACGATGTCCTGCCAACGGGATTCCTGCAGGGACCATCAGATTGCTTGAAATAGCAATGTTAAACTGGGTGCCCCCGCGAAAATCAGGACGGTGGTTTGGACTCATGTTTACGTTCAAATTAGGATGGCTACCGATGATCTGTCCGCTATGTGACAACAGAAATCGCCCTCCAAAACTTAGCCAATCGTTTATCTTTCGTGCACCCCATACCGTAGCATTGACAGAATTCCCGTGTCGGTATTCACTGTTATTCGTATGCAGAGGAAATGTACCCCGTAGTTGACTACCATAGGACCAATTTCCGAGATACCCAAAAAGCGTCACGCCCGGTCTTCCTTCAAATGAGCCACTACCGAGTTGCATTGGATAAGGCAATATGTTTTCATCCATTCCGATCTGTTCAATGGAACCTGTTGGTAATGAAACACTGATGTTTCCAATTAAGTTGAGATGGTCTGTTTTCCACAATGTGAGTAAAGACTCCAATTTGAAGTCGCCAATTCCCACACTTGACATCTCATGCTTGCCCACGGGATGATCATGATGCCCTGTTGCGTGGTCGTGTGTACCTTCCATTTCCATGTAGCGTTGTTGGTAATTTGTCATTGCCATGAGCGTGATTTTATTATGTGGTGCAAACATGACACCAAACATGTGCATTTTCATGTCCATCCGTGTCGGCACCCGCATAAAGTCTTTTAGCACATCGGCGTTTTCAAGAGTGGTGGTACCGGATTGTAATTCCCGCATGTCCATCGCCATAAACCGATAGGCAAACATCCATCCGCCACTCTTATGTGCGTGCTCACCCATTACACCGATAGGTGCGTGACTGTCGGGGCGAGAACTTGAGGTATCCACATAAACGAAAGTGTAAACTATTAATAGTAGAAAAACGGTTAAAAAGTTTCTGTATGATTTCAACTATTTCACCTTATGTATCGGTTTGGAGTCTACAAATCAGACAATATAGGTACTAAAAATGACTCCCATGAAAATACTAAAATGACAGATGTCAGTGTCCACTGTAGTAGTGGAGTGTCTACCCTAATTTTGCAGGCGAAGGTCCCGATTCGGAGATCGCTCCTATAAATGTATGTGGTATTTGACGAGGTTTGATGCATTGGATGGTATTACTGTGCAATCAAAGACTCCACATTCCATAATAGACAAGTTCCATCAAAACTGCCACTTACCAAAAGCGTGCCATCCGGGGAAAAAGCGAGTGATTGTACATCTGTTGTATGTCCCCAGAAGGTATGTAAATTTTCGCCTGTTTCTACATCCCATAAACGGATTGCCATCTGTACCATTCCCTTCCACCACCAAGTCCCTGATGCAAGGTAACGCCCACACGGAGAAAATGCAATTACATACGGTCTTGGACTGTCTTCTGGTTGCGGTATTGTATATTGCAGTATCAATTTTTCTGCACACCACAAACAGAGTTCACCCAACATTCCACCTGCAATTAAACGTCCGCAAGGAGAAAATTCCAGTGCCATAGTTGTAATAGGTCTATTTAAGGGTAACATAGCAATTTCTTCTCTTGTGTCAACGTCCCATAGCCGGACGGTTTTATCGCTTGATCCGCTCACGAGTCTTTTTCCATCCGGCGAAAACGACAACGACCAGATGTGATCCGTATGTCCCAGTAGCGAATCAGGTTCTTCGCTGTGCTTGATATCCCAGAGATAGACTATGCTATCTTTACCTCCAAAAGCGAATCGGGAATCTAAAAAAGCAAACGTATCTCGTCCTAATTCCATAGAAGGCGAAAATTCAGCAATTTGAACCTCGTCTATTTTCCCAACCTCCCACACCTTGTAGACGTTAGGTTCCCAACTGATAGCGAGTATATTTCTACAAGATAAAAAAGTAAAAGACTTAATAGATTTATCCTTAATAAATATTTGCTGTGTTTGCTTACTTTTAATAACCCATAACACAACCCCTCCTGAACTCCCCTTAACCGCAAGCATTTCTCCATTCGGAGAAAACCGCAATGAGTATGGAAAACTATGAATCTCAGAAAGCGTTGATACAGTGTGTTTTGTTTTAGATATTGTCCCATTGTTAGATAAGGTATGAGCAATAACTAACTCCGGATATCTCCAAAACCATTTATACCCAATACTCTCAACCTGCTGTTCATAAGTCTGTAATTTTTCATGCCGTTCTATGTCCCACACCTCAATAGTTTCACGAAGAAACAAGGTTACAAGTAGATTTCCTTCAGGCAAAGAAAAAAGCATTATCCGTGAAATGTCATCAAATATATAAGTATCCTTCAATACACCGTTGGTTAGATCCCACACGTGTAAAGTACCACTTCTATCACTTGATGCCAGGAATTGACCACATGGTAAAAACATGATACTCGTTATTAATTCATTATGTTCAGTAAAATATGCTAAGCGTTCGCCTGTCGCTATAGTCCACACTGAGATATTGCTTGCACCACGAGGAGGGATAGTATTAGGGATTTTATAATGATTCTCACACGCAAGCAGCTGGCTGTTTGCGGAGAAAGCAAAATTCTTTCCATCAAAAACGGCAGTTGTAACACCTGTCCTTAGATTCCACAGATAAATTTGTGTTCCTATTGCAGTAGCGACGTGTTGACTATTTGGGGAAAATTCAAGTTGAGAAATAAATCTAAATTGCTCTTCGTGTAGTTTTCGCTCCATTTTAGCGACGCATTCTCCACTTTGCATATCCAACACCTCAACGGTTCCCTTCCGACTAGTGACAGCAACCCACTTGCTATCCGGAGAAATAGCAATGTGATCATAAATACTGCATTCCTCTATTCGGCTCATCTGAGCGACGCATTCTCCACTTTGAACATCTAAGATCTTAACCAGGCCATCCCAGTTTGCGATAGCGATCCAATTACCATCCGGTGAAATATCCACTGCACAGATATTTCCTCGGTCCGTTTCCCACAAAGCGATAGGAGTCATTGAAGATATATCATACCACCAAAGTCCTATACGGGTTCCGACAACAAAATACGTACGATCAGGAGAAAGTGACATCCCGCTATTGGTTAGATAGGGTTGGTATCCTTTTCCTAATCGGGCAATGGCACCTTCCGGTAATGCCCATGTGGTTCCTATGGTATCAGCTTGCACGATATTATACGGCGCTGGTTTCGGATGTGGCACTATATTACTCCTTTCCTGTTTCTGTAACAATAAAGACCTTCCCACCAAGTAATGCAGGTAGTCAACAGTCTATCAGCAGATATTCCATCTAAAATTTCACTTTGGATAGATTAAAAACCACCAAAACTACTACGTGCACTAATAAGTTTCACCACAACTCAACATGCCATTTCTACAAGAACTTGCCGCTTGAGACTTTATAGTGAATTTTACAATTAACTTTACATTATTGAGTTGTAGGAGGGAACTCCGATTCCCGACTATAAACGGGTCGCGATTTGGAGATCGCTCCTACAGAACATGAACAGTTGTGAAAACCACCAAAACTATCACGTCACTAGCACAAGTCGTTATTTTTGTAATGCACTATAATATAAAACAATTATAGGCAAGCAATAATCCTATATCACTGGCAAAAATAATGCTTTCATTAATTGTTCAATAGTGTTTCGGTAGTTTAAACATTTGGTAGTTTAAACATTTACTGCGGATCACCTCCATTACATGCATCCATGCCACCACAATCGTTCGCCGCCCAACCATTTCCACACGAAGTTGAACACTGACACTGATAGGCTCCCCCGTAGTTGTAACAGCAGGTGCCTCCCCCTACAGGGCAACTTTTAGTTCCGCTGCAACCTGTAGAATCGTCACAATTACAATCACCCGTTGTGCAAGTGCCACATCCATTATTGGCAGGACTGGAGATGGCAGCTCCATCTTTTTTACAGCAAGAACCGTTGGTAGTTTCAGCATCCATAGTGATCTGCTGTCCACCACCGCAACAACCACTCGCAGCTACGGTCTTAGGGGCATTCCAACTGCCTGTCAGCACGAAAACACAACCGCCAATAAACAGTAAGGCAATTACAAGGTTCCCGACTGTGCTCCGGTTTTTGGAAAAAACATTAATCATCTTATTTCCTTCCTTTCTCTTACAAAGGGTTCTGAATTTAGAAAAATCAACATTTGTAAAAATGTTGTGTGAATAAACTTAACTTTGTGCCGCAATGTGATAGGTGCGACATCATCAACAGTAGCACACTCTTCTTCCATTTAAGTATGCCTTTTTATCATAAGTTTCGGTATATGATACCTTCACTCACAACTAAAGACACAGTTTTAGATCCAAAAGGGTGCATAATATGAAAATTAATACTGAAAATTCGGACCATTCAAGTAGCTACCTGTGATGGATAGAGAATCGCGGGTGTTTTTGCCAATCGTTCCTCTATTTTGGACCGTGCGGTTGCATCTTTTGATAGCAGCACCAAAAAACCACCTCCGCCAGCGCCGGCGATTCCGTAACCGTGGCATAAATCAGAAACCGATTCCAACAACGTATCAATTTTGGGGTTTGTCGTTTCGGGATTGAGAACCTTCTTCGCATGCAAATAACACGTTAGAAGGTGACCAAAACATTCAATATCTCCGGCTACCAATGCATCGCGCATCAAATACGCATCAGCGCGTAGTTGTGTTAAGGCGTCCACCAAGTCCTCCCGTCGGGATAGCCAATCGGCGACAACCTGTTCCAGTATATTCTTCGCTACCCGTTGCTGACCGGTATAAACCAGTAAGAGCTGCTCCTCCAACGCCTGCGAAGTCTCAGGGGACAGAATGATCTGCTCTACTGAGAATCGCTGCGGTATTCCGGGTTCTGTTGTGGTTAATTTCCATCCTGGTACGATGCCGCCGACTTGGTCCTGCCATCCACCACCGGACGTAAGCATCTGCTCAACGGCAAGCACCTGATTGAACAAATCCTCATCTGTCCACTGTGTCCCCATTAACTGCCAAAGTGCCTTTACCAATCCCCCAGCGAGGATACTACTGGTTCCCAGTCCCGACCCCATCGGGACATCGCAGTGGCTGACCAGTTCTAAACCAAGGAAATCATCGGTGGCGTTTCTGATATTGATTGTGTTATTTGATACCTTAATTAAATCTAATACCTTCAAGACCGTGCGATGTAATGCCAGGGGGTCATTTAAAAGAATAGGAGTCTCAAACGATTCTGCATCGTGATATTCTGATTCCTTTCTTTGATCGACAGATTTTAGCCGAATAACCGATTCAGGTAATCGCCGAGCGATGACGGAGATCGGATAATTCCCATTTAATAATAAGGCAACATTCAACACTGCGCCGCCTTTCTCTAAGCTAATTGGTGGAGTGTCTGTCCATCCTCCCGATAGATCAATCCGAACTGGTAGATGGACAGACACAGTGGAAGGCATATTACTTACAGATCGCTGATTGTGCGCCATTTGCATGGGAGGAGAGACGATGCTCTTCGAAACGGCTTCACGAACAGCGGTAAATGCCTGAGTATAGTAGTAATCGCGCTTTTGCTTATAGTCTATTAGATTGGGGTGTTTTCCGGCAGGTATAGACTCAGTCAAGGGGGATGTTTCTATAAATGGAAGGCAGAAGTCAGCGGCGATTTTGTGTAATCGCGCTCGGTGCAATGGGTTATCAATACTTTCAATGGTTTCATCAAAGACCGACATCGCTCTCTCATACCCGAAAGGTGTTAAGATCGGACGAAACAAGGGACGGACATCAATATCCGATTCCGTTTCAACTGTTTTCACGATGGTTGCCGCTATTTTTAAGGCTTCCACTTGCTGCAGTTGAACGAAAGCTTTCACCCTCTCTGCACGTTTCATTATCTCTCCCATAGAAAGTCGCTCACTGTTTCTCCATTCAGCGTCAGGACACCGAAACCAGTCAGGACGTTCAGTTGTATCTTCTATCGAAATCCCAAACGTAATATTAGGATCACCCGTGTGGCAAACGGGATAGATACTGGCATTCCAGAGACAGCGATGGGGCCCGCTCGCTGCCTCTTCTTCAGACCAAATCACATCGGGTGTTAGTTCGTGCTGTCGGAGCCATTGGAAAATAGATTCACCGAAGAGCGTGGCATCGTTTTCACAAGCGGTTGGTAAATCTGACACGCCGTAAGTTAAGTTTACCCACTTCTCTTCGTCTAACGGAACCTGACACGAGATTGTCGTGTGTGCTTTAATCGGGTGTTCAATTAGTTTAAGATACTCTTGTGTCGTGCCGGTATGGATAAACTCAAGCGAAGGTGGACTACAGACACTAAATTTGAGCTTAGACAGCGTTTCCCACAATCGATTCCGAAGGAACGGGGATGAACTCGTAAACCGGTGGCGATCTGTTTGAATTGCCATCGGAGGGAGCATGTCACCGTACAGATCTACGAAAACATCTCTATCAAGTCGGTCGGCTAACAATTGGAGTTGCTTGACTGCAGTGGGGCGAAAGAGTAAAACACCAGTGTCGACAGCCACCTGACCATTAGAATTGCAAACACCTGCTTCACGCAACCTATCGTCAGGATACTTTTGTAAACAGCGTTGGACCTCATGTGTATCTCGGTCTACGTCATAGACACCATGCCGACTTCCCAGTTCAGGAGAATCCCAATAGACGACTCCTGTCACATCAAAGTCTTTCGGGAATATGATTGTATCGGCAGGTGAGGAGGACGCGTCTGTGGCGTTTAGCTGAATCCATGTGTCTCCACATGCAATCACTATCCCCGCATCAATTTGAGCACCGAGGATGGTGAGAAAGTTATACATCGCCTCAAAGATAGAGTGCGTTGGTGGTGGGAGCAGAGCGAAGACTTTCCCAAGAATACTTTGATGCGGAATCCGTCGACTATCGCCGCCAGAATGGATTATAAGAAGACGAGAGTCCGATCCGTTAGTTTCTTGAGTTATGCGTTTCAATTGTCTGAGGACGTGAAGTGTTGCGCCCCCACTGCCGATTCGTACTCCTTCGGGATCCGAAATAACAAGGTATTCTGTCCGCGGATGAAGGATGCCAGCTCTCTTGAGGCGTTGTAATTGAAACCTATATACACTTGCTTGAGATGCATTCGTAGCAGTAAGAACACATCTGTCCCAGACCTTATCGCGCACTGTCATTTCCTCGTATTTATGAGTTATTCTCAATTTACAACAATGTCATTGTACCTTTTCCAATGATTCTTCTTGTTGCAGAGCATGACTTTTAACCAAAGTGGCATATATTTATGGTTGCTTCCTAAAAAATAGCCGAAGAATCTCATAAACTCATAAAGCATAGCGTAAGGAAGACACTTTGCCTCACCATGACTTACTATATATAGACATTCAGCTTTGAGATATTTTAAGCCTTGAAAAATGAAATTTCCTCTCGGATATTCTACCTTTTCATGTCCATAAACGTATGGCAATGTCGCACCAGAATCGAAGAATCTATGAAATACTTGTCTTAAAGAGTAATCATGAGAATGATACACCACAGACTCGCTCGTATAAACAATTTTATAACCAGATAACAATACCCTTTTTGACCATTCTTGATCCTCGCTCATCAACATTTCAGGTATTTTTATTTTTTCCCAAATGTCTTTCCGTATTGCAGCATTCGTGTTTGAGAAAAACATCCGATCTTTCAGTTGAATTTTACCTTGGCCATCTTGCTCTAGTATATAATTCTCTGGCGGATAAACATATTGGATAAAAAATTCTTCCATGGGGTTTGCGTCTTTTTTCGGATGCTGTCTGCCAAATACGCCTGCGACCTTTGAATCTTTGAAAGGTTTTAGCAATTTTGTGAGCCATTGAGTGTCTTTTATGACAACGTCCGCCGATAAAAAGATCAAATAATTTCCCTTTGCCATATGCGCGCCGAAGTTTCGAGTGCCTCCATAATTATAATCGTCTTCTTCAACACGGATGAACTCGACAGGAAAATCTTTTGCTATTTCAGGAGTTCTGTCGTCCGAGGAATCCAAAATGATGGTCTCGATCTCACCTGAAAAATCTTGACGATATACGTTTCTAAGTAAGTTCCCAATATAATTTTCTACATTTTTGGTGGGAAGAATTATACTGACTTTTGTCATTATGAATATCCTCATACAGCAATAGAGATTGTTAACGATCCAAGGTATACAATACCTTCATAATTCTAAAGACACAGTATTACATTGAAAAGGGTGCATAAATTGAAGATAATACTTTCTTTTTTAGTTTTTTCTTTATATTATGCACCTTTTCCGACCACTTATTGTGTCTTTAGAATTATAAAGGTATCGTATAACACCAGTTTAGAAAAATTTCTCATTGATTTATGAGGCGGAGTAATAACTATTGAAAAGTGTTCGTCAATATATTGGAATCCTCATAACGGGTATTCTTCTCTTTTACCTTGTTAAACCTTTCCTACAGACACACACTACATTAAAATATGTTGACTTTCAAATCCAATGGCACTGGCTACTTTTCTCGTTCGGTTTGATTATCTTTCATTTAAGCGCTTATCTATACCCGCTAACAAAACTACTGAATGGTGTCACGGAAAAGAGTGTCAGCTTTCGCGACGCGTGGTTGTTATTTCATCTTTCGAATGTCACGCGTTATCTCCCTGGACGGATATGGGGGGTCATCCGTTTTCTGTCTTTATGCAAACAGTTTGGCTTGAGCAAAACCGCAGTCGGCAGCAGTCTTACGTTGCATGTTGGTATAGAAACATTTCTTGGTGGGATTCTTGCGGTGTCACTGCTTTTTTCACATCAGATGCGAGGTGTCGTTCAAGGGGTTCTCAAGAAGTTCACTGAGAATGCTTTTATTGCTATAGTCGCAATCATTGTCATCTTGGTAGGCTCATTTTTTCTAATTCCGATGTTATCGTCTAAAGCACGACAGTTCACAAAGACACTTAGAGATATAGGAGAACTGCTTCTTCAGAAATCATTTTGGGGGCAGTGGGTAAAGATTATTGTAAGCCACATGCTGCTGTGGATGTGTCAAGGTTTTGCATTTTTCCTCTTTGTCCGAAGTCTTACCCCCGTGAAATGGATGCTCGCTGGCGTGCTTAGTGCTTGTTTTGCCTTTGCATGGTTTGTCGGATTTCTCAGTTTCTTGACCCCAGGGGGATTAGGCATTCGCGAAGGACTTTTAGCGATATTACTCGCTAACTATATGCCAACACCGCAAGCAACACGCATCGCATTACTTTGCCGAGTATGGATGCTCGCTGCCGAGATAGCCTTGGCAGCCATCGCTTTCTTATACAATCGAAGAAAACAATAAGCCTTTGAAATATTAACTTGCCAGAAAACAAACCAGTTCGCAGAGACTATTACATCCCTTCTATGGGTTGGAATAGTCTTGCTGTCCGTTTATTCTTTCGTGGCGAGTCATCAGAGGTATTTGTTCCCATCTACCCTGAAGATGGGGGTACAGCTGCAGAAGTCAAGGTATGGAAA
Source organism: Candidatus Poribacteria bacterium (assembly GCA_028820635.1). Classification (GTDB taxonomy): domain Bacteria; phylum Poribacteria; class WGA-4E; order WGA-4E; family WGA-3G; genus MSPOR6. The sequence continues at coordinate 72,584 of JAPPIG010000054.1, read as the reverse complement.
ATAAACCATCCGCCAGACGTAAAATCAAATCCGAAATATCTTGAAACAAAACCATCAAATTAAAAAGGAGTTGAACTTGACAAAGACTTTTACTCGATTTCTAAATGCAAAAAACGAACTACATAACGAACAATATCCAAGAAAGCCGTTAGATTCTGTCCTTGAATACTTCCGCTTCACAAAAGCAGAACCCAACATTTCAAAAGGCGCACGTTTGTTAGATATTGGGACAGTGGATGGGAACTGCTTGCACTAGCTTAGCGGACATATCCAATCATCCGTAGGGATTAACGCACATCTAACAGAGCCTGTTGATTTCGGAAGCACCGTCTCGTTCCCGGTGATTTCCCACACAACTTTGAAACAGAAATAACTTTTGATGTCATCATAATAATGGCGGTTGCGGAATACATTCCGATCGAATCTTTCCTGAAGTTGCCGGTGCTTGCTGGGAATACCTAAACCCGGGAGAACAGGTTAGCATCAACTGTGCAACATCCTCGCGTTGAGAAGTTTTAGACCAGTCAAGGCATTTCGGATAGTTGAAGGATTTTCTATGCACGAGCATTACGGATTTGATCCAGAGAATCTCTTCCAGATATCTTCAACCGTTAGAAACTCATAAAAAGGGAGCGATGGGGCTTTGGATGGAATAACCTATTTATATTGAGCGAACCTATTAGAGACATGCAAACACTTCAACCTTCCGCCGTACTATCAAATTTCGGTGCCATCACTGGCAAGGTGTTCCACTTGCTCGCAGCAGTTGATTTATCGGAAATCGATGGTTATCTACTAAAATCGTCGGTGACGCTTTAATACCTAATTCTGCAGCACGTTTGATGTTTTCCCGGAATAGCTGTTCTGCTTTGGGAGCATCAAACAATCGTTGAATTCTTTCCACATCAATACCAAGTTTCCATGCGCAATCCTCCCAGCTCTTGTTCAACTTTTTGCCACGACATAGGATATAATCCAAATAATGCTCAGGATATTCCTGTGCGATTAGCAGTTGACGGATATTTTCTGCAACTTCTGGGTAACCGTGTAGACTGCTAAAGGGAGTTATGTCTTGACGAGAAACAGTGTCCTTCTCTTTTGCTATAAACCTAAGTTTGAAATCGATTTTGCCCCCGAATTTCTTCACAATTGGGGCGATTTTTTCTTCCGCTCGGATACCGAAGTGGCAGTAACTCATTACAAACAATTCCAGTATTGGTTTTCCCATTCGCTCTATTCGGGAGGTTAAAAGTTCTTCTAAGTTCATCGGTTCTCGGCTGTGGTCAACATCCTTTGTATGCAATTCGACCACGTCAGTAAACCCTGGCGAATGTTTTGCATCATGGCATTGCAAACAGAGTGAAGTATCTTTACCACTGCGGATATTCGTTTTCTTTGGATTACCCGCGTGTTGTTTACCTGGCCCGTGGCATGTTTCACATTGAACGCCTTTGAGTGTTGAGTCCTGATCACCTATCTGGAACCCCGACGCATAACCATATCCTGTGGTATGGCAAGAGACACAACTTGGATCAAAGTAACGCTCCTTTTTTAACAGTGTTTGATAAGCGAAGGCGTGGCGCGTTGCTGACCATTGGTGATATTCTTGTTCGTGGCATTCCTTGCAAGTAACTGCTGAGGCATACCCATTACCTTGTTTTTCTAATTCCTGATCGGCAAAGAGTGGGGCGCTCTGAGTAGCATTTTCTTCGGCAGTGCTTCTGTAAAAATCAGTCAACAGTTGACGGATTAATTCCGACTCACCGACTTCGCCTGTTAATGCTATGTGCGCAGCGTGATGATCTGTTAATTTTCCGCTTGCATCTATCCAAAGTGCCAATAACCCTAACGTCTTACCTTCAGGTTTAGAACCGACATACAGTGTGTTCGTTTCAGTTTTCATTGCTTCAATTTCATCTGGTAGAATGACCACGTCAATATGTTCAGGTTCTTTAGGATTCCCTAATGACACAATAACGTCTGCTTTCGATACGGCTTGTTTAGGCACATTCCCTGCGACAAAGGCAATGGTATGTTGCCCGACTTGCTTGGTAACATAAGGTTCTGTGAAGTCCTTTTGCATTTCATTTGGTGATAAGAATGGGAACGTAGCAAGATCTTTTTGTTGAATTAGATAATTGTTATCGTAAGTGAAATCGGTGTTACTCAGTGCGACTGCTGAGTAGTCCATTTCTGACAATGCTTTCATGTTGGTTTGGCAGCGTTGCGTGTCTATTTTTTCTTGCCCATCAAAAATGTTTCCAGCATCAACAACCAACGTTAGAAAACCACACTGCCGAATCTGTTCTATAGCATAAGCCCGTCTCGGTAGTCCGCCAGATTGTTCATGGTAGCATCCACATGGTTCAAGATGACTTTTTGTGTTGCCAGTATATAGGATAACCGCTGAAGGCGGTTCAATGTTTTTAAGCTCTGATATAACTTTTTCCAACGGTTCACCGAAAATCTGCCTCGCTTGTTGTTTCATTTCCTGTATCCTATTTAGCCTTTGGGATTCTGCCCATTGGATATAAAAAGGTGGTAAAGCAACAATTACAGTTAAAATGATTAGAACTAAAATCGTCCGTTTCATTGGTTCCTCCTTTCATTTATGATGTTATGGTGAATTATTGAAATAATTATACACCTTACCTGGGAATCAACGACGAATACACGTGTGGTATTCGTCGGGAACGATCTCCGAATCGCGACCAAAGTCACTCGTAGTCGGGAATCGGAGTTTCCTCCTACAGAATGTAAGATATTATCACACACCAATAGGTATTCAGTTTGTTTGCCAGATACATAACTTAGAATATTTGTATCAATTTGAGATAAAATGGACCTTGGCAAAGAATAGTTAGGAGTGCACCAATAGAAATAACTGGGGCAAAGCAGATGTCGGGCTGGATTTTGATTTTATTTTCAAATTTTGCGAACGCTCCCTGATCCGAAAGATTTTTTAATTCTGCTATTTTTTCTTTGCTAAGACCTCTCGCACTCGGAGAAATAATAATGTTATCACTTATCCCACTTGAAAATGTAGCTTGGTGTTTTTCGTAATAGACAACGCCATCTTGATGTTTTGTCTGAACAATTTGTTCTGCGGGAATCATACCGACCTTAAGGTTTGCGACATCAATATTACGGTCCAATATCATCGCTAATGCAAGAACCAATTGTTTGGCAATGACGAAAATGACAAAATATAAGCCTAAGAAGATAGCAAAACCGTAAATAAACCCAGATATAGATATGCTTACTTTTAGTGAAATCCATATACAAGCGAACCCAATGATCGTGTAGTAGATCGGTTTCTTGGGCAAACAGGACAGCAATTTTTGTGCCAATATATATGCCGTCAAGATTAAACTAAACTGCAAAAATCTACTGATTTCCCACGCAAACAATTTGGAGATGTAAGTAATAGTGGATCCCATACCTATCAATAAGAATAAGTTGAAGGTCTTGCTTATCAGTATTTCTTTTTGCAGGTTTGGTATAAGGCTATTACGAAGAATCTCTAATTTATCTCGTCTCAAGAGAAATTTAAAAAGCAGATAACCGAGAACTCCTATTGTGTAAGGGATGACAATATTAAATGCAAGTATTAACGGTGGAAAACTCAAAGTGCCACTCAATAATCTAAAAAGTGACGGTGGGAAAATCAAACAGAGTCCCCAGAACAGCTTGGAATCTCCTGGCGAGAAAATACCAAACCAATAAAACGCAACGGCAGCAAGTCCGCTTCCAAAAAACAGTCCTAATATGTAAAGAGGTGTCGTTTTGCCAAGGTACCATGCCATAAGTTGGCTGAGCACTCCTGCATAAAGAAGTCCGAAGGAACAAATGTTGCGGATCTTCTGTATCTTTAAGTCTGTGTAACATGCATATCCACAGAAGATAAGAGCTAAAAAAATGAGTAAGTATTCGTAGTAAGACATCATATAATATTGTTGTTAGTTTTGAAGTTAAAAAGACACAGACCTACGATTTTAAGGTTGTTTAATTTCTCCCCAAGTTACTGTCTGTTTACTCGCATCTGGGGAAACTGAAAAAAAATCTTCTGCTGTCCAGACTGGCACATGATCGCTTGAAAGACCTTCCGTCTTTTTAAGAGGTTCTACAATACCACCTTGGATATCTATAAGATAAATGGTGCTGTCGCTAAAAATAATTTGTAATCCGTTCGCAGGATTTGGCCATTCATCAACCTGCAAAACTGAATAGGCAATCCAGTTACCGTCAGGAGACCATGCTGGATTACCAGAACGGAATCCCATACCCATGTTAGTTAATTTATTTACATTTTTTTCATCAACATCGATTGTGAAAATATCAACACCTTCTTTGTCAAGAACTCCTGCAGCATAGGCAATCTGTTTCCCATCTGGCGACCACGTACAACCACCCCACAGCGGTAGATCGTCTGTTACTTGTTTTAATCCCCTGCCGTTAGCATCTATCACATAGATAGAACGATTTCCTCCCCTATTGGAATCAAAAGCGATCAACTGGCTATCTGGAGACCAAGCAGGTATCCCGTTGTGTCCTTGGTTAGTCAATTTAATTAAGTTGGAACCGTCAACATCCATTCTATAAATATCTTGGGCACCTTCGCGATCAGAGACAAAGGCAATCCATTTTCCGTTGGGCGACCAAGCAGGACGTATATCGCGCTCAGGGTGACGTGTCAACCGGATAGGATTTTTGTCTCTAATATCCATTTTAAATATATCCGGATTTCCATATTCGTTAGATTGAAAAGCAAAAAGAGAACCTATCGGAGCGCATGTCAATGAACTTTTTCTCATTGCATCCGTTGCCAGGCGCTCGAGAACTTTCCCATCTGTCCCTATGATGAAGATGTCATAACCCCCTTTCTTGTTAGAAAGAAAAGATATAACAGACGCTCTTGCCGCTCGTACGTTATTAACCAATAGAATACTGTTGCTGAAAAACAGAGCTCCTAACATAACATAAACAAATGCTCGTTTCATTGCTAAAAAGTTTCCCTTTTTATAGTAGATTCTGCAAATTGATCTGATAATTTGAGTTGTAAGAATAAACTCCGATTCCCGATTCTTCATGTATTTCGTTGTGATTTGTGGATTACTCCTACAGAAATAGTTTCCCAAAATATTCATTCCATATCTATTTTTAATAACGTTGTATATATCACTGATGATAAACAAATTTCACATTTTATTTCGCGTAATAATATTTGGTTCCGCTGTTAGAGACAGCGGAACCAAAGCAAGTGACCTTGATCACGTGTTAGTCATCAACGCATTCAGAGTGATATTCACCTTGATTATCCATCCAAAATTTGCAGTATTCGTCGTTTGCGCATTCATCATCACTGAAACACTCAAAATGTACCTCAGCAGCAGCAGGAAACATCGTTTGCATCAGCAATATACCTCCGCCAACCAAACCGAGTGACAACGAAGTTTTGACTCCTACTTTTCCTTCTTCTGAGTTGATGAATTCTAGAAATCTCTCGCGTAGCCTTTTATACATTAGAGATCACCTCCTTTCTTGCCAATTATTTCATCCAGCTTTATTGAGTTTCAACTAAGCTGTGAAACATTCTTTATAAAATGATTATAGAAATGGAAGGTTCTTATTAAGATTGTCAAAGTTTCGTGCTTTGCCTATCAGTTAATTCAACTTCCACAATTCATGACACAGTGAATAGGTGAAAAGGGTGCAAAAGATTCTATAGGCGGTAATGTCTTCAAAAATTACAATGACGATATTTACCGTGAGAATCCAGGCGTAATCAGCATTTATGCAGATCTAAATCAACACTGAATCGGTGTGGCAGATTTTGTGTTTAGTATTCTGTATTGGTATGGTGACAAACTTTATACACGAAAATATAGGGTTATTTAGTTTTAAGAATTATCGGTCAATAGATTTTACTGAGAGTTTATATTGTAGGTCCAAGTCAACGCTATGAATGCCTTTGGTAGAATGCGCTTTTTGGCATTCTACATGATTCAGCGGGTTGAGTTTACAAACCCGACAGGATCGCACTGCCACACTGAGATTATCGGGTTTCGCTTCGCTCTATCCGACCTACAATGCGACTATAAATATTAATATTTGTAATAAAATACACAAAAAAACCGAAAACTAAATAACCCTGCGAAAATACCTTGGGACTTGTCCGATAAGCGAAATTGTTGTATTATTCTATTATATTGTCCCCTGAAATAATTTTTTGATGTTTTTGTGCACTTTTTTATTTTTTGCACCCTTTTGTCCCAAAGACTGTGTCTTAATGTTAAAGAGTGAATCCTGTATCTGTTTAAATGTTGTGAAAAAAATCGACTGTTGTATGTAGACAAGTTTTTCACGAGTTACTTACATATATTAGATCAACTATGGAGTTACAGGACTTACGCATTTTTATAAAATGGTGTATACTCTTCTATTATGAATACATTTACACTTTCTCAAAAGAAGCATAACTTATATTCTGATTATTGTCAATTTTTGATAGCAAGTTTCACCAACTTTACACAAACCTATTTTGCCGATCATACAGACACTTGGAGCCACGATCAACTCAATCGTTTTTTGAGAAATGAAAACATTTCTTCAAGTGAACTCTGGAAATCCGTAAAAGATGACATTGAGTATGATGCTGATGGATACATCGTCTTTGATGATGTTGTGCTTTCTAAACCATATGCCAAAGAGATTGAAGCGCTTCGTTCTCAATGGAGTGGTAGCGATAAGAAAGTAGTTGTAGGCATCGGTATTGTCACGTGTCTTTATGTCAATCCAAAGACACAAGCGTATTGGATCATTGATTATCGTCTTTTTGACAAAGATCATGATGGTAAAACCAAGATAGACCATTTACTGGAAATGTTGCAAAATGCCGTCTTGAAAAAACAGCTCCGGTTTCGGACAGTGCTGATGGATGCTTGGTATGCGTCAATGAAAGTCATGAAAGCGATTGAACAACTTTCCAAGATTTACTATGTGCCCCTGAAACGCAATCGTCTTGTGAATGATACAGATGGTATCAAACCGCACCAACAAGTCAAAGATTTATCTTGGACCGAGACAGAAACACGCCGAGGGAAACGCGTGCACATCAATAAGTTTCCCAAAGGGCACCAAGTGAAGTTGTTCCGGATAGCCTCCTCTAACGGGCGCACGGAATATATTGCGACAAACGATTTATCTCAATCGGATACGGATGCGACAGAGCAAACATATCGCGTGCGCTGGAAGATTGAAGAACTTCATCGTGAGATCAAACAAGTGACCGGTATTGGCAAATGTCAATGTCGTGCGTTGCGTGCTCAAAGAAATCATATTGCGTGTTGTTTTCAAGTATGGGTCTGTTTGAAGCGTGCTGCCCGTGCAGTTGATAGAACAATTTATGAACTCAAAGATAGCTTATTGGATGATTATTTACGACATCAACTCTCAAATCCTTCAATAATCTTCAAGACTGCGTAAGTCCTGGAGTTATTTAATGGAAGAAAACAATAGTGAAATAATTCAAAAAATTTTGGATGGTGAAGAAGAAGCATTTAGTCTTTTGGTACAAAAGTACCAAAGGAAAATTCACGCGCTTGCTTGGCGGAAGATAGGGGACTATCACATTGCTGAAGATATTACCCAAGAGACCTTCCTCAAAGTATACAAAAATCTATCTACACTTAAAAATCACAAACAATTCGATGGTTGGATATATACTATCACGGATCGGCTTTGCATCAATTGGATTCTAAGAAGCAAAACACCATTTCAATCCATAGAGGACACACCAGTGGAAGAAATAGAAAAGGCTTATTATATACATTATAATTCAAAACGACGTGAAACAGAATTCACCGCACATAATCGTGCAATTGTTAAAAAGTTGCTGGCAAGATTACCGGAGAGTGAACGCACAGTGTTGACCCTCTTCTACCTCGGTGAAATGACAGCACAAGAGATAAGTAGATTTTTAGGCGTATCAGTGAACACAATTAAAAGTAGGCTTCGCCGAGCACGAAACCGTTTAAAAGTTGAAGACGAACTCTTAATTAACGAAAATCTTGGAAGTTTACAATTATCTACGGATTTAACTGAAAGCATCATGAGACAAGTATCTGACATCAAGCCATCACCACCGGTAGCAAAACCATTGCTGCCGTGGGCAGCTTTCGGTACAGCTGCGGTGCTGGTTCTGTTACTATTGGGGACAATGCACCAATATATTGCGCACTTTCAGATGCCGTATAATTTTGATGCACTCTCTGAACCGACGATTGAAATCGTTGAATCACCAATACACATTGATATTATTTCTAACCCAGCTGGGCGAAACAACTTTGTGAGAGGCGTGACCAATAGTAGAAGTGTAGGCGTTAGTGCCACGGTTTCTGATACAGACTTAGCTGCCAATGCTCAAGAAAACTCTCTTAATTCCTCAGTTATTCGCTGGACACAGGCAAATGGACCACAAGCATCACCTCAATTTAATATCTTTGCCACTTCAGAAAATAACATCCACGCAGTTTCATCCACAAGTATTTACAGACTAACGGAAGATAAAACAACATGGATGAATATCAACGCGAGTGTTCCTATCAGCACGTTCCTGTCACCAATAACTGAACATCAAGGTGTCCTCTATTCTGTGAATACAAATGACATATCTGCTTCAACCGATGGTGGTGAAACATGGAATCGGTTCTGCTCACGACCCAACGGAGATGCTGTTGGGTTGATAATAAGAGGTAATACACAAGAAAACTCTATAATGTACCTTGCCTTGAAAGATGAAGGGGTTTTTAGATCTACTGATGCTGGTAGAAAGTGGATACCTCTGAATAATGGATTAACAGAAAAAAGAATCACTGCAGTTGATGCAGTTGGAGACTCAGTTTTTATTGGAACAAACCGAGGTCTCTATCACTTGAATATAGAGGTTTTGAATCGATTGCCATTGGATCCATTAAAAGCTGTTCACTCAATGGCAGTTTTTGAAAACAATCTCTACGTTGTAACAGGTCCAGATTTTCTTAGTCTGGAATCAAACACACCGAACAAAAAGTATCGAAAGATTTTCCACACAGCAGATTTAGGAGCTACGTGGCGCGAAATAACACCTAAAGATAAATCTTTTATCAAGAAACAATCTTTTGAAGGTTCTACAAAGATTTCCGCTGCTGGTAAAACACTTTTAGTATTAGGGATTCCGGCATTCCGATCAAGAGACGGCGGTCAAACTTGGACAAACCTCGGATTTGACATAAACTTACTTCCATCAATTAATGCTGCTGTTTTAGCAGTGAATGAGAATACCTTTTACAAGATAGGACCATCAGGTATTATTCGCACAACTGATGGTGGTGACTCGTGGCATCTATTTACGAGTGGAATAGTAGGAACCAAAGTGCAAGATTTGGTTGCTTTTAATAACAGGCTCTATGTGTATACTGGCAGTGGCTTCTACAAATCTGTTGATAATGGGAACTCCTGGGAAGAAATTAACTTCACTCCAACACCAATGATCAATGAAGACGAAGATATTAATTATTTTACCAACTCAAAGTTGATAATTGCCAACAACGTGCTTTATGCAATTACACCTCAAGGAAAGGAACTACACATTTTCCGTTCACATCCTGACAATGGTGTATTCTCACTGGTTCATAGGATACCTTCACCCAAACTATGGACAAGTGTTGAAGATGCGACAGACACAAACCTATCAGATACTGAAGAAGTTCACCTGGAGTCCGGTGGTTTTGCTGTCAGTGGCAAAACCTTCTACATAGAATATATGCGGAGGCTTTTAAAATGGACTCCTGATAACATAGACGTAATAGATACTGGATTAGCAGATACTGACGAATATAATGATGAATTGGACAGAGGATTCAAATTAGCAGCTTCAGCAGAAACTGTCTACGTAGGTAAACGGGATGGCAGGTTATTTCAATCACTTGATGGCGGAAACAGCTGGCGAGATGTTACGCCGAATCTTCCGTCCAGTTTTGTCCATATCAAGGATATAATGTTTGTAGGGACTACAGTTTATGTTGCGACGGACCAGGGTGTCTTGAGTTCACAAACTGGAGAACATTGGCGTATGCTAACGGACAATATCGGCACAAATATCATCATAGATAGATTTACTATGGACGGATCCAATTTTTATGGTGCGGGCGATATGGGTGTTTATCGCTTAGATTCTCATGCTAAATGGAAACAAATGTACTCAAGCATTCCAGATAAAATTATATCTCTATCTGCTAGCCACGATAAGCTTTACATTGCGACCAAACAGAGCGGCATATTTCACACATCAATTAAAAAAGAGTTTCCGGAAGTTGAGAATACTACAATAAGTTCTATTAGAAAATGATCAACCTCCTTCCCTTCCTTGGCAGGACGCGCCTTGTGCCGTGTCTTCCTGTCTACAGGTTCTTTCGTTTTTTCTGACATTATCTATCCCTTTTCCTACCACAAATTACAAACGAATAAACCTATAATTTCCCTTTTATGCACCCTTTACGACTCGAAACTGTGTCTTTATGTACAAGAGGTCTGATATTTGTTATTTCATAAATTATCCCAGATGACAAAATTCAGTGTAAATATTTGTTTACATCGGCTCTACAAATTAAATGGAAAGTAAAATGGATAAGAATTACAGATACGAAGGCACACGCCTTAAACCCAAAATTGCTAAAACACTGATTTTAGAATTGTTTTCAGGAAAAACAATTAGTAGACGCGAAATTGACAAAGCGGTTATCCGTTATCATGAATCGCATGGCGGCCTTTTATCAACAGCTAAGACAAGCCCTATTAGAACAGCACTGAGATACCTACAGGAAAAAGGACTTGCTGAAAACCTCTCCAAAGGTCCAGGAAGCACTTGGCGGATACATGAACCCTCTAATTCTACTTCATGTTCTATCGAACCAGTGGATACTTAAGGGTTAATATCAAAATAAACATATATGAGAGAAAACATGGAAAACACTATTACAACACACACGGAACTTAGTCTCCCTGATGAAGCGGTGCTCATCACGCGCACTCAAAAGGGAGATACTAACGCTTTTAACCCAATCGTAAGCAAATATCAGCAGAGAATCTATAACTTGATTTATCAGCGAGTGCGGAACCGTGAAACGGCAGAAGATATTTGCCAAGAGGCATTTTTAAAAAGCTTGGCAAGCACTACCGAACTTTAAGGGACAGTCTGCTTTTTACAGCTGGCTTTATAAAATCGCATTCTCCGTTTTTATCAATCCATGCAAGTGCGTCGTTATCTTCTCCAGTTCTGGTATATACGAGCGTGCCTTCCGGTTGTGTATCAGTTGGCGTGTGCAATTTAACCCAAGTTGCTACCTATCACCATAAAGTTGTTTTATATTGGTTGCGATAATAAATAGAAATAGTTTCAACTCAAAACCTGTGGCAGTCACTGCGTGTGTTGATTTCGGTAATAGTTGTGTAATCAGACTATTTGTCACTTCAACCCGTTTTCTGTGAAGATGTTGCAGATAAACTTCCCAAGATGGAAACTGATGCTTAAGGTTTTTCTTCTGATGCGGTTTGAAAGTAGTTCCTACTTCCTTTAGCTCATCTTCAATACCGTAGTTGCAATATGCTTTATCCGCATATACCACAGAATCTTGTGGTAAACCATAAGGAAAATATCGCATACCTCTGACATCGTTCCACTTGCCAGATGTGAAGAAAACTTCAACAATGGGTCCACTTTCAGTGACCATTAGATGCGCTTTGAGACCATAAAAGTGGCGGCGTTTACTTGCGATTGGACCACGCCATTCTTCACCTTGATAGAGGCGACACTGACTAATCCGAATGTTATCACACACGGCAACAGGATAGGTGTCAATCGCATAAATACCATTCGGATTATTTGATTTAGAGACTTCAGCGAAATACTCAAAAAGTATTTGAAACAAATGAGGTATCCAATGAAGTGGACGATTATATCGGGAGTGTCCCAACATATTTGGAATGTATCCGTGGTTTTTCAGAACAGAGCAAGCTCTTTGGTGATTGCCGCAAAAAAATTGTGCTGCGATAATCGCAGTTGTCATCACTTCAGCATCCGTCATTTGTGCGTTTGGATGTGTTTGATGACCGAGTGAAATTAAAAGATCGTTACAAATCGTGTAAACTGCTACAATGGTTAATTCCATGGGGTTTCTCCTTCTGTTTTATTTCATAAAAACATTATAGAGCAAATCCCATGGATTTAGAAGTTCTTTATAGGTGGCAACTTAGGTTATTATAACGGGCTGGAAACTCAAATAGAGCTTCCAGCCCGACAGATCATAAAAAATGCTATTCTTAACCTTGATTTCTCTGCTGGCGCACTTACGAATCAGGAAGTTTCAGAACGATTAGCAATACAATTCTGTTTATCTGATGAACAGAAAAATGCCAAACAGGAGAATGGCGTGCGGATTTGGCTTAATCAAGTCAATGGGATAATCCAAAGTTTAGCACAAAAAGTTTAGCAGAAAGAAAGAGATTGTCCGAACAATGCCAAAAACAATTATTACGCCCGACACTTCTTTAAAAAACTTAGATATGAACTTGGGTCGATAACGATTCAGGAAAAAGATAACGGTGATTGTAAAGCCTCAATACAAATCCTCACGAAAACAAAGCAAGGAAAGGGTTTAACGTTTACAAGCAGAAGCACTCCTCGTGCTTAATATTAATCAACTTGTGCCTGTTAGTAAACCATCTATAAGGAGATTATTATGAAACCTTTGTCTATTCTATCAAAGGCATGGAAAATAAATGCTAAAAACGTTATTGGAGCACTGAGCCTACTGTTGTTAATTCTAATTTCGCCGGGAACGGTTGAGGCACTTCAAACTGCTTTGGTTAGAGCAAGCGATGGCAAGGTTTACCAAATTCGATTTCACATTGGAGCTGTAAATCAGGACGATTATAATGTGGGCGATTTTGTAAACGATTTTTCTATTTACGATCAAACAGGGCAGGTAGAACTATGTCTGGCTACCGACGAAGAGGTGACATGGGAACTTTACACTGCAGCGCGGATTTTAGCAGAAACTCTGCGAGAAACGCCATTATTTGACGACTCTGCACTCGCTGAGGCGTTGAATCAAGCAGCGAGAGATCTGGGCTTAGATTTACTAGAAGCTGAGGTAAAAGAGCTGATAATTAGCGAAATTCGCGAAATAATAGATGATTCAGCCCTTGAAGTTCTTAATTTTGATCTTAAAGTTCTTGATGTCTCTTTTCATTTACCGAATCCACTAACATTGATTATTGAAGCGGTTTCGTTTATATTGAAGTTCGCAAATTACGAATTAGAATATCAAAGACTATTCAACGCGGGAGCAAGAGCTAATAGATATGCCAAGACCGCTATACACCTACAGGAACTTGCTAATCAAAGAGCAGCGGAATTATGGGATGCCATAAATGCTGGCGAAGTTATTGAAAATTATAGTAATCCTTTTTTAATAAATGGAGAATCTGTCGAAATTTCAGAGGATATTGGCTTATATGACCCTTTGCATTTACGAGTAGTCGCTCAGATTTACGAAAAATACGCGGGGTATGCGGTGAGTGTGGTAACTGCGTTAGGGAAAGATACGGATGCCTACACAATAGATGATCTATCGGAAGCGATAATAAACACTGGAGCAAAATTTGTAGGCACCGATGCCTTACTAGGTTATCTTTCTACTGCCGAAGATGCGGTAAGGGAAAAAAAGTTATTGGATTTGTTTAATTCTCGGTTAGTAGACGAAGTAACAGCGGTGTTTAGCGAGAAGACAAACACTGTATACAATTCCGCTGCGTCGGATCTGGATCAGTACGGATTTTGTAAAGATACACAACATCCGTCCCCAAAACCTGTTGACCCAAATCCCGGCGAAAACGTAGCAAACGATCCACTTCTACCGAACCGTTCTCCAGAGGTTTATCGCCAGATCAATCCACAAAATTTTACGGTAGGTGATGACCCGAAGTGGAGAAACTTATCAAGTTACTTCAGCGATCCAGATGGCGATATGCTGAAATACAAGGCAACCTCAAGTGACGATCGTATTGTAGTTGCTACTATAGAAGATAACTCGGTAAAAATTAAGCCAGGGAAAGCTGGCACGGCAACAGTTACGGTAACAGCGGAGGATCCGGGAGGCTTGATAGCAGAACAAAGTTTCAGGGTAACTGTACGAATGAAACTTGAAACGATACCTAGCCTGCCTGTATGTGATCGCACGCCGCAGGTTCGCGAAGAAATCATGAAAAGAACCGGGGATAGCAACTGCAAAAATGTCACAGAGGATGAGTTAGAATCAATCAGGCGTTTAAGCCTGCTCGAGGAAAACATTAGTACCTTGAAACAAGGCGATTTCGACGAACTTCGCGGTCTTGAAGAGTTGGTTTTGAAAGGGAATTTTCTGGAGACGTTGCCGAAGGATGTATTCTGGTACCTTGGAAATCTGAAAGAGTTAAGTTTGCGAAACAATCAGTTCATTATACTGGTAGAGGACACCTTTGAGCATCTTGATAGTCTTACATATCTTTCTTTACGCGGTAACCGGCTCGCTTCCCTACAACAAGGGGCCTTTAATGATCTTGACGCTTTGATAGAACTCGATTTGAGCGACAATAAACTCATGACGCTACCGACAGGCGTGTTTGAAGACCTTGTCAACTTGGAAGAGCTCGATTTGGAAAACAACGATATAACTACCCTCTCAAGTGGCAGTTTTTTGGGTCTATCGAGTTTGGAAGACTTATACTTGGACGGAAACCTGCTGCAGACGATAAAAGCTGGGGCGTTTAGTGGACTTGACAGCCTTACAAGACTAAAGTTGGATAGTGCCCAACTGAGTACACTCCAACGGGATGTTTTCTCAGGTCTTTCAAGTTTAGAACGCTTGGACTTGGACGAAAACCCCTTACAAACGATAGAAGCTGGGGCGTTTAGTGGACTTGACAGCCTCACACACCTCGACTTGTATAATACCCAACTGAGTACACTCCAGCAGGACGTTTTCTTAGGTCTTTCAAGTTTAGAACGCTTGGACTTAGACGAAAGTACGCTGCGTGTAATTGAGGTTGGCGCGTTCAATGGGTTATCCAACCTGACCGCTTTAGATTTAAGTGAAAACCAACTCAATACACTCCCAGCGGGTATTTTCAGTGGACTCAGCAGCTTGACATCTCTAAATTTGAGATTGAACCCTGGTGCACCCTTTACCCTGACGTTGGAACTTGTACGCACAGACAATACAAACTTAAAAGTAGCGGGACCCGCGACCGTAAAGGTGAAACTCGCCGAGGGCGCACCTTTCGACATGAACATCCGTCTATCCATTGAAGGCGGTACGCTCTCAGCGGACATAGTAACACTGACAAGAGGTCAGACCGAAAGCGATCCGATCACAGTCAGACAAAACGGAACGCGCGTCGCCACAGTTAAGTTAGAGATCGCCCCGACTATTCCCGAAGGTTACCGCGGCATACAGATGGCAGTGGGGTCACCACTCGCTTTGTTCTCCGATGCGTTGCCGGAAGA
Source organism: Candidatus Poribacteria bacterium (assembly GCA_028820635.1). Classification (GTDB taxonomy): domain Bacteria; phylum Poribacteria; class WGA-4E; order WGA-4E; family WGA-3G; genus MSPOR6. The sequence goes on along the minus strand of JAPPIG010000054.1, from coordinate 57,001 downwards.
ACAGGTGCTCATAGGCGATGTCAACCGTGATGGCACCGTTAACATATTGGATCTGGTGTTCGTGGCATCAAAATTTGGTGAGACGAACGCGGCTGATGCCGACCTCAACGGGGATGGGCAGGTCAATATCCAAGATTTGGTTATCGTTGCCAATAATTTCAGCGATGTTGCGGCGGGACCTTCTCCGGATTAACGCTTGACGCTTCCCTTGTACAGCACTGGCTCGTATCGGCAAAAAACGCTGTTTCTGCATCGGTTGAGCGTCCACGCGTCTATGCACGCGGGATCTACGTGATCGAAGAGATCCTTGTGACATTGCTGCCGCAGTCAACCGCACTCTTGGCAAACTATCCAAATCATTCAACCCGGAGACCTGGATCCCGTATCAACTCTCCGAACCTGCGGATGTGACACAGACGATCTATGACATCAAAGGGCATGCGGTGCGTGCGTTAGATTTCGGGCATCAACGTGCCGGTGTGTATCAAAGCCGTAGCCGTGCGGCGTACCGGTAACAACCTTATATCCATATCCAAGATTGCCCCCCTATAATTCCGAATACTCCTTTTCGCAAGTGCTCGCGAAACATAGACTGATGTACGATGTGGATGGATACACACGGCTTTATTATAGTCGTAGATTGCTGCTTTATAGAAGCCACATTTTGCTTTTGCCTTCCCGCGCCCAAATACGCTTCAAAATAATCAGATTTGTGTCGGATTGCATCGTCAAAATACTTGATAGCGTCCCGATATTCCTCTTTTTCTATATGCGTCTGTGCAAGATCATAAAATCTTGTGGCTACGTCTCTTGCGGAGACTTCGCCGAGTAGCGTTATTTTGACGTTCTGTGGAAGCTTGATTCTTAACAATTCAACACGTTTGAGAAGGTCTGAAAGCTGCTTGTCAATCTGTCTATCGTTGGGTAGAAACCCGCGAAGGTCTATCTTCATCTCTTGCCTGTGATAAGCCAATGGCAGTTACCGCACAAGGTGATACCATTAAGCTGTATTTTGCTGAGACGTTGAAATTTCTTTTTAGTGAGAATATGGTGTGCCTCTAAATTTTTGTCAACCCCACAGCGTCTACACATATTCCGGTCGCGCGCTTTGACTTCACGCTTCCATTTTTCTTCTGTCATCGGGTTCTCCTTATTCCTCTATTCAAAACGAGTTGTTTATAAACTTCATTTGCCAGCCGCGAGAGTTCACCAATCAGTTCGGTGTTTTGTTCTCGGCAGGCTTGGTAAGCCGTTTGTAAAATATACCAACTAAGATCGGCAGTTTTCGGGGTTGTCAACGCCTCAAAACGACAGCTCACACCCGAAATAAACCCAATAAACACAGAGGCGAACGATTTATCAGACACCATTTAGTCGTGGCGCACCGTCCGGCAACTCCGATAAAGGTTTTTACGGAGTTCCATACGCTTCTGTTTATTGATACGATCTTCCATACGTGACAGCACAATCCCGTTGTGACAAACAATACCAAGATGACACCGACAACGATAAGTCATACCATAGATAACCCCTATTGTTTAGTCTTTGATACCAAGTTTTTTTAATCCATCTTTGATTGTCTGTTCGTTCTGCTTATCAAAATAGATGAATCGATCTCGCACCTTATTCAAAAATGGTATTTCCTCTATAAACTTCTTATGGGCTTTGTCTGCGGAGACAAAAGTGACGTTATCATACAGCACATAGTAGAGGTAATCGTAATCTCGCAAGACTTCCTTTGGTAAAGTATTTACAGGATTTTCCTTAAGAAATATATCCATCGTCAAAAGCAATCTCAGGGCATCTGCTGCGTATGGCGCAAATACATTCAAGTTCGGGGGGTTTTCACGCTTGTATCTATCAATAATTTGTTGCCATTGTGTATCCGTAACAGATATGATTTGCATCTCCAACAGCCCTAACACAAGTTCGAAAGGATGCAAAAATTGGAAAAATGCTTTTTCTACCATGTCCGCTGCTTTTGTCAGCGTATTTATATTATTCATTGCTTTATATGCATTTAGAGTTTTCCGAATATCTGATATGTTCTTATTCTGCTTTCTACTCGCGACAGGTAAAAAGGGGAATTGATTGATTTCGCATATCTTTCTATTGGTTCGGTTGAATTCTCTTACTAGTTCTGTGTCCGCGATCGCCTCGTGGGTCTCACATAATGCTAAGAATAGATCGTTATCCCGATGAAGTGTTGGGGACGAGGTTTTGAGCATGTGCGCTTCGTCATCCATGCTTTCTACAGCTGTGGCTGCCAGTCTTTCCATCTTCACACGCGCCGATTCGGGTTTATCATAGATTGAGTTCAGCGGTGTTTCTATAAAAACTCCGTAGCCTCGAGGCGGTGTTTTTTCAAGTAAGTCCATTTTGACAAGTTCTGACCAGTCCAATATATTCACAGTGTTTTTAAAGTCAAAGAGTGCGTGCCTTTTGAACACACCATGCCGTAGATTCTCAATGAGAAAAATTGGTGGAATGACAATGGTTTTCTTTTTATCCAACTGACTGCGTTGTTCTCTATTCAGGGTGCGTAAAAATGAATTCTCATAGAGAATATAATCCTTCACCTGTCGGTTTTTTCTCTTTCTTTTCATCTTGTAATTCTCCACTTTCACTTGCTCATTTGGTGGTAGCGGGGGCACTCTCGGATTCCTCTTTATCGGTTTCTGGATCATAGAGTTTATAAACACCTGTCTTAACCTGCCAGTATCTATCCTGTCCACCCGGAATATATTGACGACAATGATGATTGACACATTCCGCGTAAATAGAATTGTTCGCTGTTCCGTCACTGAAGCCTTCATAATTTGTGAAATAGTTTGTCTTACTTCTGTGAGTTTCCATTCAACAGATTTATCCCCACCCGTCAGTTGTTGTACAGCTTCCCAGACAATCTCTTTAGCAGGTTTATCAAAACGCTTCTAACTTTGCTTTGGCGGGCGTTTCGGGTACGTATACGTAGCAAGCAGTGTCTTCTTCACTAACCTTCACATCCATATCAACATACATTTCATCTGATTCCGTTTGAAATAAGGACACCTCTATACAGGTGATGTCCAATCCGACACGGGAAACCTCATCGGGTATATCTTCTGCGACAACAAACAAACGTAAACTTTGATTTAATTTCGGTATATCAGATGCGTCAGGTATGTCAAATACATCTCGGAAGTGATCGTAAAACTTTGACGCAGTTACGTCATGCTCACGAAAGTAGGCCTCTGCTATGTCAATAATATCTGATTCTGAGCACTCAACTGCTGCCCACGCCGCGTATTTAAACAGTTGGGAAATAACCTTGTGTGGGGCTCTTCCAAGCTTGAATTCAACAATTACAAGGTTACCTTCTAAATCAATACCAATCAAATCAGGAATAATAGTTTTGCCTCCCAGGTTCACATGGGTTTGTTTACCTATCCAGAGGATATATTCATCTTGATTAAGTCCAACTGGACTATTTTCAAACAATTGCTCCAGATGGGCTTCACCTTCGAAAGATCTTTCACGGGCAATGACAATTTAGCATCAGTCCCAAGAGTTCCTTCTATTTTATAAACACTCATTTCATAAACCTCCTTCCACAAAATGGATGAAACATTTCAATAGCTTATCTGTTCTGTTTCTCTTTATACTTCGCGATTGCTCCACGTTCCGCCAATTCCGATTTCGCATAATGTGCAGGCATCTGTGAACTTTTCCACCTGCCCGCAATCTGCATCTCCACAACAGAAGCACCGGCTTGTGCCAAAGCAACCGCAGAACCTACACGTAGCGAATGCCCCGCAATAAAACCCTCAACACCAGCATCAGATGCCCGCTTTTGTATGATTCGCCTTGCAGAGAAATCAGTCAACCGCTCTGATTGGATATTATCTCCCCGGCGTATCCTACGAAACAGTGCGCCCGAAGTGATACCTCCACGTTTTTGATACCTTTCTATGGTGTTCTTTGTTTCGCTTGTAACATAAAGCGCGGTTTCTGTGCCCTCTTGATCTGTTTTGGATGTCCGAACTATCAAGGCTTGCTTTTCAAAATCCGATACATCTACCGCGACCACTTCAGAAACGCGTAGCAAACAATCTGACATAAGCCGAATCATCGCACTATCACGTAAGCCTACGATCGTTCCTTTAGATTCAGCGAACGCACAGACTCGTTCGGTTTGTTGCCAATCAAGTCCAGTGACTTGTCCCCGTCCACGATCTTTGCCCTCACGCCGAATACCTGCTAATGTCCGAGTAGTGATCGGTAAATCATAATCCTTGTTTTCATTGCGAAGTTGCCACCGCACCGCAGCCACCACAATTGATATTGACGATGGCGCACGCCCTTGTCCGTGTAGATATGTAATATAAGCAGCTAAGGCGTTATCAGAAAACTCTAAGCTATGATCCGAGAGGTACGTCTGGATCCCTGCCAAAGCGTGCCGATACGCTTTCATTGTGTTCGGCGCGATACTGGCGCGTATCAAGGCTTCGGTCTCACTTTGCAACCTTGTTACTTCTGTCTGTTGTAGATTCGCCTGTTCAATTTCGGTTTTCATAGTTTCTGTTCCCATTACTTTTTGAATGCTCAGCCTGATGACAAGTACGACACACTGCTGTTGAATCTGAAAGCCGTTCATTGAGTACGCGTTCATACGTCTCGTGATGCACTTGTGTTGCTCGATTACCACACCGGCATCGGTAACCTGCGGCTTTCAAAACCGCCTTTCGCTTTATTTGCCACGCATAGAATTCAAGATAAATATTGTAGAGCCAACGTTTACTTTCAAGTGGCAATCTCCTGCCGACATGCTTTAATGCTTCTCTACCAATAAATTTGAGTCCCTGTTCTATTTTTGGTTTCACCCTTTCTGTCAAGAATAACATCATATAAGGTGAATTATCTGACGTTATTATAACATGTGAATGTAAGATATATCAACACATTTCGCATCATATTTTTCGTTGTAAATTACTTCACAATATTGTATAATGTGAATATAGCGAATATATCATATAGGAGGGAACGATACAACCCAACAGAAAATGTATTAACTTGTTGTAGTCAGTAAACTATGATATAATGAATAAATATTGTTGGTAGAGAATCGCGTCGCCTGGCACGCCTCTATCATTACCCCGTGAGATCGGGCAAGCGATGTGAAACCAAGTCATAAATAAAATATGATACAAGGTATATCATAATGGCAAAAATAGAAGACTTTGCATTTTATGGCACTTCTGGAAAGCAATATATTTTTCAAGTCTACCCTATCGGAACAGAATTCAAAGATATTGGTGGCGTTTACATCTTCACAAGACGAGAGATAAATTCCCGTGGCGGTGTCACGCATAATCTATTGTACATTGGGCGAACGAATTCGCTTCCGGTATGCTGCGGTAAAAATTTGGAATGACCGCAGAATTGAGGCTGAGGACAAAGGTGAAGATTTTGACGAACCTATGCCCACACCACAGAATGTCCAAGAAGCAACCCCCATTGAACAAACTACCTCCGATCATGCTGTAGATGGCACTAACACAGAGTAAAGTATACTTTTAGCGTGACGATAGTAAACGTTCGTCGCAATGATAATCGGAGGCATAGACCTAATCATGTTACTATCAGACTTTATTGAAGCAAGGCGTGAGAAGCGGATAGCAGCTGCAAAAGAAGTTGCCAGAGCCGAAGGAATCGCTGAAGGAGGAGCGAGGGTTTACCGCAAGTTCGCGGAGTGGGAACGCCGCCGAAAAGAAGCAGAGGCGCGGGGCGAGGAGTTCACAGAACCCCCGCCGACACAACCACAGGAGAATTCAAAAAAATAAAGGTACTACAAACGGGTCGTCAGTCAAAATTGGCGACCCACAACTTTTCAGTAGGTGCGTCATGGATTGGATGACACTAAACTGGGAAAAAGACAAATAAAACCTTTATTAGTGCCGGTTCTCGGTGCAAGACATCATGAAACAACACAGAAAATATTAACATAGCGTAACGAATTTTACGGTCTATTTCCAATGGATTGACCCCGAAGTGACCCATCGCGAGTGACGGGTAATCTTCGCCATGTCTGAAGGATAAGGAAAAAATAAAATGAACGTGGGTAATAATATGGAATATATCCTCTTAGGCGGGGCGGGTGAAGTCGGCGGTTCTTGCTTGCTGTTATCCGTTGCTGGTCATTATCTCTTGTTTGACTGCGGCGTGCGCGTAAATAAAAGTGGTAATGAAATATAATCAAATATATTTCAGGAAAGTCATTTTAGTAATCCGCTTTACACCTTAAGATTAATTCTTTATTTGCAACAAAATGCTCGATCTGTTAGAAAACCAATACAATTGGAGGAATTTCCATCATGAATATGAGAATCAAACTCCCAGCTGTAATTGTGATTTATGAAAAGCAAAGAAAAAACATAATTCAACAGATGATCCAACCTGAAATCCAATTAGAAGTAAGCATTGAAGATTACAAAAGGCATCGTGTAAAAGGACACATCCTCAGACCAATTAATGGTCGTAAAGAACAAATACTTCTTATATACAAGCAAACTAAGTCTGTTGATGGTTTCAATAAAGTTCTATGGATAAAACAAGATGATTTAATAGACAATTCTAGCGATTTCATTGATCTATCAGAAGGGAAATGGATTAAACATCCAAAATTCCCAAAACGAAGCGTTAACTACAAAAACCGAGTAAAGAAAGTTCTTGACTCTTGGCTTGGAACATTTTCATACAAATATGAGGATATAGAAAAAAATAGAAAGGGGTTACGTCCTCCTCAAATAGGTGCTATCCATGCGGCGCATAAACATTGGTCTATTTCTAATGAGGCAGCTACAGTAGTTATGCCGACAGGAACAGGAAAAACAGAAACAATGTTATCAATACTTGTTTCAAAACAGTGTGAAAGGCTTCTTGTAGTTGTTCCAACTGATACCCTTAGAACACAGATTGCTGATAAATTCTTAACACTTGGTATCCTAAAAGAGATTGACTTTGAAATATTATCAACTAAAGGCTTATATCCTATTGTAGGTCTCTTAAATCATATTCCCAAAAATTGTGAAGATGTTGACGTTTTTTTTAAAAAGTGTAATGTCATTGTAACCACTATGCAAATTGCTGGTCAATGTGGAGTTGATATTCAAGAGCGTATGGCTTACCATTGTCCTTACTTGTTCATTGATGAAGCACACCACAGCCCAGCAAAAACATGGAACAAACTTAAGCAAAAGTTTGAAAAAAAGAAGATACTTCAGTTTACAGCAACACCATTCAGAAATGATGGAAAGGAAATAGACGGTGAGATAATATTCAATTATCCATTAAATAAAGCACAAAAGGAAGGATATTTTAAGACAATTCATTTCAAGCCTATTAGAGAATACTACTATTCAAAGGTTGATCAAGTTATTGCTGAAAATGCCATTATGCAGCTTGAAAATGATCTTATGAATGGACATGACCATATTATCATGGCACGAGTAGGGAACATAAATAAGGCAGAGAAGATTTTCTCAATATATGCTCAGTATACAAGATACAATCCAGTTCTAATTCATTCACGTATGAGTTCCAAAGATAGAAATGAAATACTTGAAAAGATAAAAAATAGAGAATCAAGAATTGTTGTGTGTGTAGATATGTTTGGTGAAGGTTTTGATCTGCCTGAAATGAAAATTGCTGCTTTGCATGATATTCGGAAAAGCCTTGCTGTTACGCTTCAACTTGCTGGAAGATTTACACGTACTGGAAAGAATTTAGGTGATGCAACATTCTTTGCGGATATCACAGATGTTAATGTTAAGGACAAGCTTGAGAAACTGTATTATCATAATTCCGATTGGAATGTCTTGCTTAGGGATGCTAGTGAAGAAATAATAAAAGAGAAAATTGATTTGCAGGAACTTCTCAATGGGTTTCAGGATTCTTTAACAAATATCACATTGAAGAATATACGGCCAGCAATGAGCACAGTTATTTATAAAACAACTTGCGGAAACTGGGAACCTGAAAAGTATAAAAAAGGATTACTTCGTTCAGAATCCTTTGATAGGATTGAGCATGATATAAATAATCAGAAACACACTTTAGTATTTATTACTGGTAAAAAAATACCTGTTGATTGGGCACAATCAAAAGATATATTCAATTGGGATTGGGAATTATATATTTTGTTTTGGGACAAAGAACAGAATCTGTTATTCATACATAGTTCAAATAAGACCAGTTATTATTCTAAGTTAGCTGAAGCAATAGTAGGGGAAGCTGAGTTAATTAGAGATGACCAAGTATTTCGCTGTTTATGGGACATCAAGAGGTTAATATTTCATAACGTTGGCCTACGTCAACAAGTAAGTCAATCAGTTGGTTATACAATGACTGCAGGATCTGATGTTGAACGTGGACTTTCAGAAGCACAAAAACAGCAAGCAATGAAATCTAACTTTTTTGGTGCTGGATATGAAGGAGGAAGTAAAGTAACTATTGGGTGTACATATAAAGGTAGGATTTGGTCCCATCGCAAGACAGATATTGAGGGCTTAAGAAAATGGTGTAGTAATGTTGGAAGTAAATTATTAGACGAAAAGATTGATACAGACGAAATTCTAAAAGGTACAATAATTCCGAAACATTTACCACAACGACCTAAGAAAATGCCTATCAATATAGAATGGCCAGAGGAAATTTACAAAGAACATGAAACAAATTTTACCTTTGTTTTTGATGACCATTCATTCCCTATTTTTCAAACAGACATTGAACTATTAGAACCTACATTAAACGGTGATTTAATCTTTGAGATTTGTTCAGATGAGGTAAGAATAAAGTGTCAATTAAAACTTGCTAAGAATGAATATGAATTTTTATTTCATGAAAATATGAATGTAACAATTATGCAAAATACTAAATCAATGTCTTTACAAGAGTTCTTTTATAATAATCCCCCCAGAGTTTGGTTTGCTGATGGATCATCTTTGGTAGGCAACAAATATTTTGAATTGAAAAAAGATATCTCACCATATTCAAAACAGAAAATTCGAACTTTGAATTGGGATGATGTAGATATAAAAAAAGAATCTCAAGGTAAATCAAAAGAACAAAATTCAATTCAGTACCGTGTTATTAAAGAATTAGAAAAGAGCAATTATGACGTGATATTTGATGACGATGGTCGGGGTGAAGCAGCTGATATAGTGTGTGTCCGTGATTGTAAAAAGTCGATACAAGTTGAGTTTTATCACTGCAAATACTCGCGCGAAAAAACACCAGGTGGTAGAATTGATGATCTATATACTGTTTGTGGTCAAGCCCAGAAAAGTATTAACTGGGGTATAAAACCTACAGAATTATTTGATCATCTTCTTAGGCGTGAGAGTTTGTTAGAAGGACAAGAGCAGATAAGTCGTTTTGAGAAGGGAAACATAGAGGAACTCTGGAAAATTAAGGAAATGAGCAAGGAAATTCCAGTTGAATTGAGCATTTTTATAGTTCAACCGGGGTTATCAAAATCAAAAGCAACAATTGATCAACTAAGGCTGTTGAGTGTAACTGAAAGTTATTTGATGGACACTTATCAGTTAAGCTTTGGAGTTATTGCAAGTAATTAAATGAATGATTCTGCTAAAACATACTTATCTTGCTTAACAATATTCGGTGACGATATACTGTCTGTTCACGATTTTATGGGCAAAATCATCAACAATTTTATAGGCCTGATATTCAAATTGCGTATGTCGAGTAACGCATTAATCCTCTGCGATAAGGTCACAGAGGGTTGTTCTCACTGATGAAATAGTTTTGGCAACTGGCGTGCATCTATAGGGAAAGCCGATATTGACAATAGTGCCCCAACTGGAAATTGTGGAAATACGGAGGAAATTAAATGAGTATTACACATATGAGTTCAGAATTGATGGTTACAGAACATATTAAAGAGAATGAGTATACATGGACATTAGCATCACGTTTTGGTGATATGCTTGATGTCGCAGAGTCATTTTTTGGGGTTAGGGACAAATCATATACACTTTTAGGATTCGAGTTTTGGTCGGGAGATCACCCTATAATCCGGTATAGCGGAAATCCCACGCATATAATTATCCGGTTAACTGAACGCGCACAAACCGATGTCAGAGAAGCATACTACGAATTAGCACAAGAGATTGTGCATTGCCTTGCACCCGTGCCAACCGATGAATTGCCCACTAACAGATTAGAAGAAGGCGTGACCATGTGGTTTGCGCATTATTATCTAAAGAATAAAATAGGCAGATCAATGCCATTACCCGATGAAAACTCGCCCTATCGCCAAGCCTATGATGCTGTTGCACCGCTGTTGGATAATAATCCAACATGCTTAAAAGAACTCCGTAAACAAAAGAAGTTTATCGAAATAAAAAGAGAAGAGGTGCTTTCAGCTTTTCCACAAATACCAGAAGGAACCGTAGATTATTTGCTTTCTGGTTTCAAGTCATAGCTTGGCTGTAATTTGTCCCAAATGGAAATCCGGCACAAATAAAACGGGCAGGCAACCGCCTCCGTTATCTATCTATTTCTTTTAACTTGACTCCGCGAACGGTATTCGATTGTATCAATGAGTTGACATCAGCGGGCTTATTCAAGCCTCTGTTGAAGAGACATGAAAAGGGGGTTTATCAGTTGTATCTGAAACCGGACGGGAAACCCAAACCTGTATTCCGCAGACGGAAGAGCAATCTAATAAAAGAACTTGGCTCATGTAAAAAGTGTGTGCGGTTGCTTTCAATGAACGCAATGGGAACATACGTTTAACTTTTTCATTAGCACTCATTCTTTACATGAGCCAATCCGAAGGTTAAGGTAAATGTATTACTATTTCTGGGGGATATTAAGATCAACTAAGGAGTAAAACTGGTGGTGAATTCGCAGTGGAGAGCAGTCCAAAGTTTTCAAGACAATCAAAATCTAATCTCTGCTATCAATACTTTGTCAATTCATATCAAATTAGAAATGGCAGGACATTCCGATCTAAATAGGGCAGCGGCAGTCCCAAAAGCAAAGGAAACGTTGTGCAAGTTTTTAACAGAACTGGATTCTCAAGTACAATGTGTTGAAATAGAAAAGAAATCCCTTTTAGGTGTAGACCCGCGTAGACGACAGTTCGTCAAGCACTTAATTGATGCTAAAAATGAATACCGGATTCATTCGCCATTTCTTCAGGAAAGACTTTCAGTTGTAAAGCAACTTCTGCATTCTGACGCAGATACGGATAAACAGGAAACTCTGATTTTATTGGATGAACTCCGGATGCTGCTTGAAGAACACATTGGAAACGATGTGGAACAATTCTTTGGAGGTTTTTAATTACAAGACCTCCTTATATAAAACAACATCGCATTGTGTCATGAAATCGAGCAACTACAACACAGCATGTCAGAGTCAGAGAAGAATACTCTGGAAGAACTTCGCGCCGGGTACAAGAGGATCAATGCTTCTGGTGGGCTGTGTGTCATTAGTTCTATGTTGCACATCGTAAATAGACCGGAACCGTTCTATCTAAAATTATACATTCCAGAACTCGGGATGTTTGAGAATAACTTTTCCATCGAAAACATCTACATAGAAAACTTCACTTTCAACAATAGCAAGATTTTGGATATTCTTTTTCGCCAAAGCCGGAAAGTCAATTTGACCAACCGGTGGATTCATGTGATGAACATCATTTCGATAACTTCTCTGAATTTGATCTGATGCTTCAAAGCAACTTTGTGAAAAGATATTTTGTAACGCTAATGTTTGTAACAGCTCACTAAGATTTTCGTACTCAATGTTTTTCCGCTCAGCGACAAGTTTAAGTATTCCTTCATTTACTGCTTGCGTTGTCATAACAGTTGCAATAAAATGTCCATCACGATAGAGGTTCATACACTCCGTAGAGGCGTGCGTGAAATGGTGGATTGGTGCTACAAAAGGTCTTTTTACTTCAAGATAGCGATCCACTCTTTCTTCACGAGTATGGTCATCAATATCGCGAAAGTGTTCAATAAGCCCAAGACGCTGCCTTTCCTGCATAAATTTATCTAAACCTTCTACAGCTTCCATTCTTTACTACCCTCCCTAAATCATTGTTCAAAGTAACATGGAACAATATAGCTCCTTTGTAGTAGTGTATCATATTTACTATTAGATTCTCCAGAAAGTATCTGATTGACTTCATGGTGCTGCTGTTGTATAATCTCACCTAACCACAACCTTTCATTTTACAATATAGATATTACATTGCCTATGTAAGAGAGTGATAAACAGATATGTCAGATGCCACACAGATGCCCTTATTCATTGGAGACGAAGAGTCAGATAATGGATTCTATGACGCGCTTAATTACATCCGTCAAAACGCCAATACACAATTCGGAAAAGGCAGACTTTTCGAACGGCTGATAAGAGCCTACCTCCTTGAAGACCCCTTCTACAAAAAGCGATTTTCTGTAGTATATCTATGGGCGGAATGGGCAGATAACCAACCGGGATTCGACCGTGTTGATTTAGGCATTGACCTCGTCGCGATAGAACGCGATGGCGGGGTCTGTGCTATCCAGTGCAAATGCTATGCCGAAGACAAACGGGTTTCAAAATCTGATATTGATACGTTCATCTCACAATCTAATCGCCAGCCGTTCACCGCACGAATCTTTGTTGATACTGGTAAAAGCTGGAGTGCCAACCTAATAAAAGCCATAGATGGATTAGAACCACCTTGCCAACAGATTAGCGCAGCCGACCTCGCAAGCCGACCCGTTCAATGGCCCGACCTCAGCCTACAAGAACCAGACGACTTAAACTATCAACTGCAATCTTTCAGTTGTAACCAATGGATCATGGGTTGACGGTAACACTGATGCAGGTATTCGCGCTTGTTTAGCAGAGGAATTCAGTTCAATTCACGTGCTGCATCTTCGCGGAGATGCGAGAACATCTGGTGAGCGCAGACGTGCTGAAGCGGGAAATGTGTTTGGTGGAGGATCACGGACTCCGGTAGCGGTTACGATCTTTGTGAAGAATCCAAACGCTACACACGAAGACTGCAAAATACAATACCGCGACATTGGTGACTATTTTTCACGTGAGGAAAAGTTAAACCAATTGCACGAGGCGGAGTCAATCTCGGGGTTCGGTGATTGGGAGCCTATCATACCTGATCAACATCACGATTGGATTGAACAAAGAAGCGATGCTTTTGCAAAATTTATTCCATTAGGCACAAAGGAAGCGAAAGCTGGTAGAGCAGATAATACAATCCACCAGTTGTTTAGCAACCATGATGCATGCGCTGAGAATGCTGAGTTAATGACAAAAGACTATCTTGACGCCATTTCTGAGCTTGAGGAAAATCCTGAACTTACGGTGGATGAAGTAGCGCGCCGTCATTCTACAAATATTAAGTGGGATCGTGAACTCAAAAACAACCTGAAGCGAAAGAAAAAGACTAAATCTGATGATAACTACATCCGAAAAGTAGTATATCGCCCATTTATTCCAACAAACTGTTATGCGGACTTTACCTTTGCACAGATGAAATATCAGATGGATCGGATTTTCCCAGACAGTACCAGCGAAAACATCGTGATATGCGTCCCCGGTATCGGATCTAAAAAGCCATTTTCTGCACTTATGACCGATATTATGCCGGATCTCGGTTTTAATGAAGCATGTCAATGCTTTCCGCGGTGGAAATATCCAAAAACATCGGAAGAACCAGACGCGTCAGAAACGCTTCTTGATGTTGACGAGCCACCGGAACGTATTGACAATATATCAGACACAGCACTAAAGGCATTTCAAAAACATTATAAAACAGATAAAATTACTAAAGACGAAATCTTTTATTATGTCTACGGGATCCTCCACGCCCCAAGTTACCGAGAACAGTTCGAAAACGACCTATCTAAGATGATCCCGCGTATCCCTTATGCCCCAGACTTCTCCACCTTTGCTGACGCAGGATATAAATTGGCAGAGCTCCACCTCAATTATGAAACGTGTGAACAATACCCGCTCAGAGTTGAGTTTCCAAATATATCCTCACCGCCAGCATCACTTGAAGATGCAGACTCGGATCTTTTCCGACTAACTGATAAAGCAATGCGTTACGGACCTGATATGCAAAGGCAGCTTGATATCAATACGCATGTCCGCTTATCTGGCATCCCAGAAGACGCTTACCGTTATGTCGTCAACGGCAGATCCCCGATTGAATGGTTTATTGACCGCTACTACATAAAAACAGACAAGGACAGCGGCATCGTCAATGACCCGAACGGTTGGTTTGCTGATCCGCGCGATTTGGTTGCGGCAATTAAGCGTATTGTTTATGTGAGTGTGGAATCTGCGCGGATTGTTGACAATTTGCCTGCTGAAATAACTGCGGGGTAGAATTTATCTCTACATGGTGCAAAATGAGTATTAAAGTTTATACAAAAACAAATCAAGAAATTAACTTATATAAAGAGTCTTATGCCCTTGTTATTGGAAATGGCAATTATACCCATTGGTCCTCGCTTCCAGGTGCATTACAGGATGTAAAAGAGGTGAAAAATGTCTTAGAAACACACGGTTTCGATGTAATACTGAAAACAAATTTGGTAAAGTCAGAATTTGATAGGGCTATTGCAGAATTTGTCCTGAAATTTGGAAAGGATGAAGATAATCGTCTCTTGTTTTACTACGCGGGTCATGGGTATACACGAAAAGCAGCAAATGACGAAAATCTCGGTTATCTCGTTATGGTTGACGCTCCTCCATCTGCCACGGACGAAGTCGGCTTTGAAGTCGCAAGTGTAGATATGGGATCGTTAGTTACCCAAGCAGAAAAAATTATGTCTCGCCATGTGCTCTTCATGTTTGATAGTTGTTTCTCGGGCACAATTTTCAATGTGCGCTATGAGCCTCAAATTCCTGAAAGCATTTCCGAAAGTATCAAGCATCCAGTTCGTCAGTTCATCACTGCAGGCAAGGAAAATGAAATTGTCCCAGACCACAGCTATTTTAAACAAGTATTCTTAGATCTGATTCAAGGTCGTGTCCACAGAACATTTTTTAAAGATTATATAACGGGAGAAGGATTAGGCTATTATCTGAAGAGTCAAGTGCCTCAATACAACAAAGCGCAACATCCACAATACGGTAAAATTCAAGACCCAAAGTTGAACAAGGGCGATTTTGTGTTTGTGCTTCCCCAAAACAACAATAGTCAAGATGAACTAGAAACAACAACAACGTTGACATGCACAAGTGTTCCAAATGATGCAACAGTTTATGTTGACAATACCGCTATAGGCAAAACTCCAATACATGAACATCAAATAGACACTGGAATTCTCAGAGAAAAGGAAGTCGTAATCGGCTTGGAACTTTCAGGATACAAAAGTCTTATTAATAAAGTGCGCCTGATAGGTGGAAAACCATTTGAGTGGAATGTGTCTTTAGAAGAAATGTTAGCACAACCGGATATAGAACCAATGATTGTTGGAAACGATGGTGCTAAGATGGTATTAGTTCCTGCAGGTAAATTTAATATGGCGTGCCATCATGTTGCTGACATTGCGGCGTTTTCTGAAGATATACAAGTCGATGCTTTTTATATGGATATATATGAGGTAACCAATGCACAATATAAGAGGTTTATAGATGCCAATCCAGAATGGAGAAAAGACAGCATTCCAGAAAAATACCATAACGGGTCATATTTAGATTATTGGGATGGCACTAATTACCCTTCTGGTAAGGACAGCTATCCTGTCACGCATGTGAGTTGGTATAGTGCTATGGCGTATGCTGAATGGGCGGATAAACGTTTACCTACAGAGGCGGAATGGGAAAAGGCTGCGCGTGGTGGTTTGGTTGGAAGGAATTATCCATAGGGAGATTCTATTGATTCCAGCAAAGCAAATTATGATGGAAATTTCGACGGTCCTACTCCAGTAGGTAATTATCCTGCGAATGGTTATGGTTTATATGATATCTCAGGCAACGTGTGGGAGTGGTGTCTTGATCCACTGCATCGTTATGTGACCGATAGTGGTAATATACGTCCAGATTTACAGATCTTATGTACAATTTCGCTAACGTTAAAAGTAGTTTGGAGCGCGTAATACGGGGTGGTTCTTGGGACAATTTCGCTTATCAAGTCGAGGTCGGGAGTCGTCATGGACTTGAACCAACCCATGCTTACGGCAAACTCGGTTTCAGGTGTGTCAAACCTGTAACACCTTAATCGAAATCTGAAAAACGTTCATGCAACGATGGAATCCACCCGCATTATTGACAAGCTGTCTATTGATATAACAGATGGGTGATGCTAAATATCAAAAGTCCAAAAGTATTTGTAAACATAAACTACAAAGGAGGAGTCTAATGAATGACAGACATCGAGTTTTTGTTAGTTATTACCATGATGAAGACCAATATTACCGGGACTGGTTTGAACGCATGTTTTCAGACATCCATGACATCATGGTGTCAGAATCTGTTGAAATAGGAGACATTGATGATACCAGACTCTCAACAGAGCGAATTTTTCAAATCATAAGGGAGAACTATCTGCAAGATTCCACAGTGACAGTTGTTCTCATCGGTGCCCGTACGTGGCAACGAAAATTTGTCGATTGGGAGATTGGATCCAGTATTCGATGGACAAAAGCTAGTTCTCGTTCCGGGCTATTAGGGATTTTGTTGCCGACGTACCCCAAACCTTCTGAGCTTTTTGCAGCACTTAATAATGCTGTTGGTACACCCTATAATGACATCAAGACAATCTATTGCAACGGAAGATCTGTCTATTATGACTATAAGACAATACCTCCAAGACTCCACGATAATATTGAATGTGGATATGCTAAAATCTACAATTGGAGCGAAAATCCAAGTACCGTGCAGTCTTGGATACATGACGCTTTCCAACAAAGAAGAAGCACAGAGATACTGCCCGACAATTCTCGTGATTCGTTTAAAAATAACCGTTCGGGCGAAAGGTGGTCAAAATGAATTTGAAAAATTGGTTGAAACAATGGGAATTGGATAGTCTGAAAATTAATGCAAGCATTGTACAGGCAGAATGGTCTCCCAAAGCAGGCGACAGAGAAGCTGCTTGGAAACTGTATATTGAGTTACTTACAAGAATTACCACGCAGGCATTGCCCACCGAATCTGGTGATGAGAAAACAGCGTTAGATAGTATTTATTCGCTGTTTAAAACTACGAGAAAAATCCTTAAAGAACAAGGACAGAACTGCATTGAGTTTACGAAAATTGCAGTCGTAGTTCTTAACCAAGTGGTTCGTCCATTTACTGCCAGGTGGCATCCAAAAAGTATCGCCGGTGATTTTGAGAAAGAGTCTGAATGCAATGCTTTTCGTGAAGAACTTAAGTTGCTTCAGGTGGAATTGTGTAAATATTCACGAGCTCTTGCCGATCTTGCTGGCGTAGAAGATCTAACCAACTTAGAAGATATAGAATAGGAGTAAAAATAATGCTTGGTAAGAACTACTTTGAAACCAGTCAAGTTCGCAGTTTTAATCCGGATATAAAATCAATTGTGTTTATCTCTTATAGACGTACTGTTTGTGATAAGTTCATGGCACGAAAGTGTAGTGAAATATTAAAGCAAATAGGACTTGACTATTGGTTAGATGAAGATGATAAATGTATGCAGACAGCACAAGCCCAAAATGATGACATCAAAACTGCCTTGTGTATTGAACGGGGGTTAGATGTATCTTTTGCTTTATTAGGTATCATCGGACCAGGAACGTTTACATCACCATGGATCCCTTATGAAATTGGCGGTGCCCGAGGCCGACAACGATATGCAAAACCCTTTAAAGAAGCTCCACCTTTGGATCAGCCACACCCTCTGATAGCGCATCTGATTCATGAAGTAGATATCAGTAAGGTTCCTGCTTTCGTCTCACTTGGGATACCCCTTACTACTCCTGAAGAAGTTGAAAAGTGGGCACATAGTGTTGCTAACATCTTGCAGAAAAAACACCAACGTGTCCCGCTCTATGAGGCAAAACGCATCCAAGACGACCTCGGAATCCAAGACATCTATGAAAGGAATAGCCGACTTTTGAAACCAACACATCGGTACTGAGGTATAAAAGATTCGGGAAACACCAATTCACAGAATTAGGAGGTATCTGTTATGAATGAGTTACAATTTCCGGGAGCACGGTGGTGGAAATTTGATTTTCATACCCACACACCTGCATCAGTAGACTTCAATGATAAAGAATTAGAGCCTGAAGATTGGTTAAAAGCATTCATGGAAAAAGAAATTGATTGTGTTGCAATTACCGACCATAATATCGGTGGGTGGGTCGATTGCTTGAAGCAAACATATAAGAAGTTGCAGGAAAACAAACCGCAATGGTTCAGACCTATATATCTATTTCCAGGCGTAGAAATCTCAGCAAACGGCAATGTCCATATATTAGCGATCTTTGGGTGCGATAAAGGTAAGAGTCATATTGATGAGTTAATCGGTGCAATTGATTATCAAGGGACTAAAGGAGGTAGTGATGGTGTAACAACTAAAAGTGTTACTGAAGTCGTTGATGAAATTGCAGAACGAGGCGGTATCCCTATTCCCGCGCATGTAGAGAAAGAAGATACAGGTTTGTTCAAACTTAAAGGAACAACACGACAACAAATATTGAGAAATGAAAATATATACGCTATGGAGTTAGGTAAAAGCGATTCTCAAATATCTCAATTTTATGCGGATGAAAAGTTCAAGTGGACAGAAATAACAGGTTCAGACACCCACGATTTTAGTCGGGAAAATTTTGGAACGTTTACCTGGATCAAAATGGCTAATCCATCTATAGTTGGATTGAAACTTGCCCTGATAGACGGTATTGCTTCAGTAAATCGAGACATACACTCCGATCCAAACCGGCGTGTGAAATACTTTGTGGAAGAACTGGACATTTGCATGGCAAAACACATTGGACGTTCTAAGCCGCTGACTTGCCGATTCAGTCCATTTCTTAATGCAATTATTGGCGGACGAGGCACCGGCAAGTCGACACTATTGGAGTTCATGCGCTTGGTTCTTCGGCGTGATAATGAGATTCCAGTTGAACTCGTAAAGGAGAGTCGTCAATACTTCGGTGTAGGGGGTGCTAACCTACTGATTGAAGACAGTAAAATATCGTTAATCTATCGCAAAGGTGAAGTTCGCTATCGTTTGAACTGGTCCTCTAATCCAGATTATCCGTCTTTGGAAGAGGAAAAATACGATGGTAATTGGAGTGCTTGTGAAGGAGAGATTAAGTCACTTTTTCCGGTCCGCATTTATAGTCAAAAGCAGATTTATGAATTAGCTAAGAAGCCAAGTGCACTGATTGAGATTATTGATGAAGTACCTGTAGTTGATGCCGTGAGACTTAAGACAGAGAACAATGATTTGGTTAACCGATACAAGCAAATTGAGAGTAAACAACGGGAATTGAATGATAAAATCGCTGAGGAAAGTAGGCTGCGCGGAGAATTGAACGATTTGGCGAGACAGATCGAGTACATCGAAAAATCAGGTCATAAAGAAGTGATGCAAAAATATCGTCTACGCCAGCAACAGTTAAACGAAATTGATATCTTAGAAGATAAATGGAAAGAAGCACAACGACAACTTTTAGAAATACGAGAAAAGATTACGCCAGCAGAATTTAATCAGGAACTTTTTAGCGATAATAACGATGTCTTGTTAGATATAAAAAGGACAAATGATAAATGGTCAACTATTCACAACGAGTTGAAGAAATTAGGGAAAACAGCAGAATCAATTATCAATGAATGGCAAACTGAAAAAGATGCAGCACCTTGGATGCAAGAATTTAAGTCAGATATAGAGCGGTACGAAAAATCACGTTCTGAATTTGAACAGGAAAATATAAACCCAGACAAATACCATTTGCTATTAACCCAGCAGAAAAACATAAAAAGAGAATTAGATCTAATAGGTGAGTATCAAGTCCAAAAGCAAACCTTAGAAACTGAAAAACAAGAGGTCTTTGATAAAATTAGAGAGAATAGGGAGATACTCACAGAAAAACGTCAGGAATTCTTGACCTCTGTTTTACATGACAATCAATTCGTTAGTATTAAAGTCCTGCCCTTCGGTGAAGAATGGAGTGATATAGAGAATGAGATTCGGAGTATGCTACAATGTCCGGATCGTTTTGACAAGGATATTGAACAATTAAGAGACATCTATCAGCCAGACGGTGACAAAGATTTTGAAAAACTCAAAGATGCAATTAAGGATATCCGCAATGGAAACACAGCTGCTAAAGATTACCGATTCGCCACACACCTTAAAGGGTTGCCACAAGAATCTATAAGTGTTTTTCTCACATGGTTCCCAGGCGATAATTTGGAAGTCACGTATGGTGCTGATCGTCATCGGATACAGCAAGGATCACCCGGACAAAAAACGGCAGCACTGCTTGCGTTCATTCTATCTTATGGAGATGAACCACTCCTCTTGGATCAACCTGAAGACGATTTGGATAACGAGTTAATTTATGACTTAATCGTCAAACAGTTGCGAGATACCAAAAGCAAGCGTCAGGTTATAGTTGTGACCCACAATGCTAATATTGTAATCAACGGAGATGCAGAAATGGTTTTTCCACTTCATATTGTGTGCACTGAAACCCGGATACGACATGCTGCCAATATACAGGAAAAAAAGGTCCGAGACGCGATATGTAATATTATTGAAGGCGGAGAAAAAGCATTTGAACAACGTTATAAACGTATTCATCTTGGAGATTAGTCATGTTTCATAGTTTAACTGAACTTATAGAGAAAATCATACTTGGTGAAGACTCATTGATTGAATTCAAAAGAGAGATGCCTCATAAAAACAGTCTTGCTGATGAAATTGCAGCTTTTGCAAACTCCCAAGGCGGTGTTATTCTTATCGGCGTTGATGACTATAAGGAAATTGTCGGACTTGAACTGCAGGAACTGGATAGGGCAGAAAGAATGGTTGTTGAAATATGCGAAGACAGCATTGAACCCGCAGTTCCTATTTTCACAGAAAAATTGCGGATTGATGATAAAAGCATACTAAAAATAGAGGTGCCGAGGAGTCTTTTTGTTCACAAATCCCCTAATGGATATTTCATTCGACAGGGAAGTAGTAAGAGAGAAATGCCGACCGACCAGTTGGCGAGATTATTACAAAGCCGTTCTCAAGCCAGAATTATTACATTTGATGAACAGTTAGTCCCAAACACACATAAGGAAACATTGAGGGAATCGCACTACCGCCGATTTATCACACAAGACACCACTGAAGATATGATAGAAGACCTACTCTTGAAAAGAAGCTTACTCGTTGAAGAGGGTCGGGATATCCGCGCTTCTGTTGCTGGTGTTTTGATGTGTCATGACACGCCCGATGAATTCCTCTATAACAGCTTTATTCAAGCTGTTTATTATAGCGGTAAAGAAAAAGATGCTAACTACCAGATAGATGCAAAAGATTTTAGGGGGCCGCTTGACCAACAGATTATAGATGCCTTCAAATTTGTTCAAAAACATAACGTGAAATCAGCACTTAAGGAAATTGGTAGGATAGACCAACCCCAATACAGCATGCGTGCCGTATTTGAGGCAATCGTTAATGCCGTTGTGCATAGGGATTATTCAAAAAGCGGATCAAAAATTCGCTTGTTCATCTTCGCTGACCGGCTTGAGTTATATTCCCCAGGAGTATTAGCAAATACTGTAACGATCGATAAATTGCGTTATAGCCAAGCCACTCGTAATGAACTCTTAGCACGTTTGCTTTCGGAAATTACTTTAGATGATGATGTAGGGGAACAGGTGAAGCGGAGACATTTTTTAGAACGACGTGGGGAAGGTGTCGGTATCATCCTGAACGAAAGCGAACAATTGAGTGGAAAAACACCTATCTATGAACTCCATAACGAAGAATTATGTCTGACAATCTTTGCAGCAAAATCTCTCCAAGAAAGCGGTGTCTTGTAAGTACGTTACAAAAGGATATTTACAAGATAACAACCGCTAAGGACACCGGATTGTCAATAACCCAACGGCTGGTTTTCTGATCCGCTCGACCTCGTCACCGCAATCAAGCACATCGTTCATGTCGGCATCTAATAACTGAAGTTTTCATTCTCTATATTATATTTATCTGATTCGGACGATCCCAGATTTTAGTCTGGAGCATCTTCTCACTATCTGCGTGATCAGGAAGGATAACACAAACAATAAGGAGCCTGCCAATAGATGACACTTTCTATTATTCTCTCGGTTTTGATTCTTATAACACTCATACCAACACTTCTATTATTATTCAATGTCCAAAAACGTCTGCGGCAAGTAGAAAATGCAAAAACTGAATTGGGGGCACTTCAAGAGAAAATCACACAATCCGAAACAGAAATAAAAAATGAGATAAAGTCCAATCAAACAACTATCTCAAATACACTGACACAACAAATTGAAAGCACAACAACAACGCTTGTCAATATTTTGGAGACGCTCGGTAACAATCAGACACAAGCGTTAGAAAATGTAACAAAGTCTACTCAGAACTTAACACAATCTAACGAAACTCGTATGGATTCAGTTCAGAAAGCACTTAATGAACGGTTCACAACGCTACAAACGAGCAACGAACAAAAGTTGGCGGATATCAGTAAGGCTGTCACTAATGAACTTCAAAATACTTCTCAAACGCTTGTGACAACTATCGGTCAACTTGAGGAGGGATTACAAAACCAACTCAAACGAGAAACAGAAGCCATTAACACCCTTACACAAGCAAATGAAAAAGGGATTGAGAACGTTAGAAAAACAGTGGATCAGAAATTGAAAGACTTACAGACGAGCAATGAACAAAAGTTGGAGCAGATAAATACGACTGTCAATCAGAAACTTCAAACAACGTTGACAGAACGACTACAGGAAGCATTTAATCATGTTAGTGAGCGTCTTGAATCTGTTCACAAAGGACTGGGAAAGATGCAAAACCTTGCTGAGAATGTAGGTAATTTACAGCGCGTGCTAACCGATGTCCGGGCAAGAGGTACATGGGGCGAGGTGATGCTTGGAACGATACTTGACGAAATACTTACCCCCGATCAATACGATACACAGGTCAAAATTAGCGATGGTGAGCAGAGAGTTGATTTTGCGATTAGATTACCGGGGAACAGTGATGTGCCTGATTCTCCTGTTTGGTTACCAATCGATTCAAAATTCCCAATATCTGCTTACCAAGAACTTGCCGAGGCAACAAACACACTTGATAAAAATACTGAGCAAGCAGCAATAAGACGACTTACGAATACCGTGATAGACAACGCAAGGTCAATACAAGAAAAGTATATCGCTCCTCCACATACCACTGAATTTGCCATTATGTTTCTTCCAACAGAAGGGCTTTATGCTGAAGTAGTCCGCCAACCCGGACAAGTTGAACAACTTCTGAGAGAATATCGTGTTGTTGTTGCAGGTCCTACAACGCTTGCTTCTATTTTGCTCAGTATTCGCGTTGGATTCCAAACTTTAGCTATTCAAAAACATTCAACTGAACTCTGGGATATTCTTGCAACCGTCCAAAACGGATTTCGCGATTTTGACGAAGCGATAAGGCTACTAAAGACACACCTAAATCGTGCCACTAACACTGTTGACCGCGTGGATAGAGAGAGACAGCGGATGGATAAAGCATTGAGCACCGTTGAACAACATTCATCTGACGAAACCTCACAAATACAAAGCCCAACCGATGGAGAACAATCAGAACCAAGCATTCCTGAATAACAGAACAGATAATATGGTGAAATGTTAAGAGGTGTAACAATGCCAAATAATACCATTTCTAAAAAACAACTACTCTTAAAGAAATAGACCTTTCGTAGTCGCGCAATTCATTGCTAAATCAACGCCAAATGCGCTTCTTTGGCATTTGGCACCTCTTACATTTCTTGTCAAAAGAGAAGACAATTCATAGAATTGGTATTACCTTCTTGCAGCTTCACTCTCCAAAGACTCGTGCTGTCGCTAAAATCCCATTGTCTCTAAAAGTCCGTTGATCCCATTCTTGTGCCTAACAATAAATCAGGTTCGTAGCTATGCGTAACCTCGCGATGCTGATACGGAATACTCAAGCCGAAATGGTCGCGCGAAAGCTATTCAAAAAGAATTATGGAATATCCGTTAAAATATAAGAACGTCATTCTGTAATTATAGAGAGTATTTTATGCTGTCAAAAATAGGATTGGTTAATATGACACGCGAATGAGTTGTGTCCAACGCATTTTCCATGGGTTAATGTCGACTATCGGTTCAAACGTAAGCCCTGTTTTATTGTGATAGTATTCAATTTCGCCATGAATAACGAAAGCGAATTTATCACCAAAATCTTTAAATTTTATTACCATTTCTGGTGATCCGATCACACGAAATTCTCCGAAATTCCAGCGAGGTATACTTTCTATCATCATGTTGAAATACTTCATGTTAAAATGCCATAAGTTACATTCTCCCGATCTGATGTCAATATGGAAGTGCCATCCAGAGCGGAACTGTGCAGAGTTTGTAGACAGTTGCTGTCCCGCTCCCCAGATACCCACACCACATTTTAGAAACTTCCATTTGGAGTACGGGGGAAACTGCGTGAAAATATCTACATGAACGTGTGGATCAATTACGATAGAAGTATCCCGTTCATATTCTATTTGTGTGCCAAAGGTAAAATATTTAAGAAATTTATTGGGGCTGCCTCCCTCAAGTCCAAATGCGTATGATTTAGAAAGAGGAAGCCATTTTTCGAGAGGTTCCCATTCTGATGGATGCTGCATTTCTGATGTAGGGCCTTTTTTCTGGAAAGTTTGGTAGTATTTTCCACTAAGCGAAACTTCGTATGACTTAATCTTGAATGGGACTCTGGCTAAGAAATTGAAGTTTTGTATTATATCGTCCCCATTGGTTGAAAAGTCAAATGCCCGTTCGTTTTTGCTATTTTCATCGGAAGGAATATATGAGGCTATTTTGTCTTTAAAAAAAGTAAGTTTCCTCTTGATGGAGTCAAACCAACCAGTAGTTGTAGGTATATTGCTTTTCCTCTTTTTTCGTTTGTGTAACTTCCGTCGACTTTTCCTCGGGTGTAGACTGAGCAGCTGCGATGAAAACGAAACAAAAGATTGCTGTCATCATAGCCATACCACCGACTATTGTTTGTGCTTTGTGCATTTTGTATTTCCTAATGATTAATGAGATTTGGATATGAGTGTTATTGACAGGTACTGGCTACTCTGCGGAATTATTTGCTGAAATGCCTTACGGTTAATCCGTACTTTGGCAATAAAAAATGATGTTGGTAGACAACAATTATCTGATAGTCACTTCCGTTCATGTTTTCTTGTTGATCCTTCATCTTTTCTGCTTTATTTTAATAAATAAAGCTATATAAAATTCTCTATAAGCGAACTCGTGTATATCTTTAGTTCTGATATATACATGGATGTTATTATATTTAGTCTCTGTAGTGATTCCGTGTGTATTTCGCAGATACCTCAGCATGTCCTCTTTAAAACATGCAGGAATATTAACAACCTTGTCGTTAGCTTCATTTGGGTCAATATAGCCCGTTCTGGTTGAACAAATACACTCTTCTGTGCTTAAAACACGATGTTCTGCTCCTAACGGTTGTTCAATCGGTATAAAGTTCCTTTTTGTGAGATAATCCTTCCGTTTTCACTCGGTTGACCATCACAAGGAAACAAAAGTGCAATATTAAAATCAGTCTTGCAGGCAAGTGGAATGCAATTAGATCAAGAATAGGTCAGCTGCCACCTTACGTTATTGAGATGGAATAAGACCTGTTTGAGAAAATGGTTGATAACTTAACTCGGTTCAATGACCCTGAACCATCCGCAGAAGTCGTTGATTGTGTCTGGTTTATTGCACGGGCTGAGACTGTGCACCGACATATCTATCGTAAACTGGCACTTGCGCGGTTGGATGAGTTTCTGGATGGAGCTTCTACCCGTAACCTTACCAATTCATAAATTTCAAGTAACGTCTCTTTGTCTTTCTCACTAAAGTTTAGCATTCCTTCTAACATGCCCGCAATACGATGGTCGACTAATAGGTCATCGCTGTCATATTCTTTTTTCCCGTACAAATAATCTATAGTTACTCGCAAAGCATAGGATAAAGTCTCCATCGTGTCATAACTCGGTTTGCGTGTTCCCGACTCAAACTGGGATATGGCGGCTGGTGTGAGGTTCGCCGCATGGGCTAATTCGGTTTGGGTCATGTTAAGTTCTTCTCTGCGTTTTTTAAGCTGGTTGCAAAAGTTTTGGTTCATATCTTCTTCTCTCATTCTTTAGGATAAGTTATTAACTTTTAGTATATCACATAATTAACTAATAGTCAAATTATTGTTTCTTTTAATGGTTTTTTTGCGTTTATTATTTGTAATTATTCTTGACTTTTGATACACATTTCAGACCAGTTAGGGTGGCACAGCGATGCTGGAAACCAATATGACAGATTCAACAATTAGTGCCTTCGCAGCTGGGGTTAGTGCACTTTGTGCCCTAATAACTCCTATTGTTTATATCTGTTCAAAGGACCATCCGGCATGAAATGTTGGATTTGGTGAAGGTTGATATACTTGAGGTTGTGTCAAACCAACAAGCTTATCAGCTTTAGATATTATGGGTAATTCTGTGTATTACACACACGGCTACCCAGACCGATAAAGTTACAACTCAAACATGCTCATGCGGTAACATAATTCCATAAATAAGGTTCAGCAGTTTTCGCGCATGCTGAGGCGACACCAAAAAAGGATAAAAAATAAATAACAAAAAGATAAACACGATAATATATAGGAAATAACTATACAATACCAATTTTAGACGAATTTCAGCGACATACCGCCAGAGCAATAACCATATAACGCCATCAAACATTAAAGGATCAATTTGTCACTTTTACAACATTTAGATACATAGCACAAGAAAACCAGTAATTTAATTGAAAATAAGACTTTTATAAAAAGTAATCATCTCTGTTAGACTTTTGAGAAAATCTTATAGTTTGGATATGTTTTAGATGGAGCTGAATGATAAAGAATGAGTAATCATTGAACCTATGTTCCATAAACTCCCTTCAGGTAAGCGCGGTAGACCTTGGCGTGATAATAGAGAAGTGTGTAGGAGGAATGCTCTAAGTGTGCGGACAGGAACACCTTGGCGGGATTTACCGAAATCGTACCCACCCTATCAAACGTGTCATCGTCGTTTCCAGCAATGGCCTTTGGATGGCACAATAGAAAAGTGCTAACAACGATCACAGAAAAACTTGAGATACGCCGTCACCTGAATATAAGTGAGTGTAGCATTGATGCGAAGTTCGTTGCTTTAAAAGAAGGGGAATTTGTGTTGGAAAGACGAAGCGTGGCAAAGGCACAAAGTTGGTAGCGATTATAGAAAAGCGCGGCGGACCGATAAGTGTTTTTGATTTCGAGCGCATCTTGTCCTGTCTTGTCATGAAGTGGGTCTTGTTGAACCAGCATTGGATGCCTGTTTTGTTTCTGCGGCACCCGCAGCGTTGATAGGAGACAAAGCGTCCGATTCAGATCCTTGAGATGCGTCATGCACGTCGCTTGAAAAAGGTTTGTGAGGCTGCGCCATTGCACCTTTTTCCCTGCTATGCCACCATCGGCGCATTGCACGTGCATCTATACCGGGCAACAGAAAATGCAGCCAACAGAAAAAACACCTCAGCATCGTTTCTAAGCCCCGCATTTACACCTTCCTTCCAGTAAAAATCTAAAACCCCATAACTCGCCAACACCGACAAAAACAACGACAAACATCAGTTCGTAAATTCGTACATAATATTCTGCTTTTTCTGGGAACCTTTTGGTGTTTTAAGTGTGTAAAAACATAGGCTGTAACTGGATTTACAGGTGTTTTTATTTACAACTTTTTTCAACTAAAAACGTCTAATTTAGTAACAAATATAGGGGAGTTGCAGCACCCCAATTGGCGAAAAATGAAACTATCAACTTCCAATTTATCGCTATTTTCATTGTAGCGATAATTACGTCCAGATTCGCAGTATTTGTGTCCAGATTCAGGGAGAAACTGATGGACAAATAACACGCATTCGCTACGATTGAATCAAAAGACGATGCGGCCATCATAGCTGAAATTACAGAAGGGGTGTCGCTTTGGCGAAAGATTATATATACTCATTCGAACAAAGCAGGAAAACGGTATCGGGGTTGACGTTAGCAGGTATCCATGAGGCAGCAAACCGCAGAGGTGGAATTGAGATTACAGAGTTGACACACGAAGAACGCGGGAAAGCTGGCTTGCCACAGCAAAATCGGTTGATACACCAACTGGGTTGGAACGGAGGGGAGCTTATGTACAGAGCAAAAAACTGCCAAACGGTAAAACCGACCCATACGCATTCACAAAATCAATTCACAAGGCACAGGGGAACGCAATTCGACAACTGCTGCCAGTCAACGTGTATAAGACAGGAACAAATTTGAACACGCTATAAACCTTTATCTGTTATAGGTTTGTAGGTATTAAAAGGAGTAAATGAATGTTAAACAATAATACAAAACGTGAACAACACTACCAAGAAGTCAGAAGTTGTATATCGAAGCTTTCAACTGAAAGACCGCAATACGTAAAAGAAGCAAGAGAACGTGCGGAAAATTATAGTGGTTCGTTTTCAATAGATTGCGTTATATGTTTGGACGGAACGAAACTTGATATACTGCATATCTTCCCGCCTATCAACCCTGATCCTATTGATTCATTCATAGATACCGATTTGCATGTGAAATGCCCAAAGTGCGGCCATGAAGATTGGTTTACAATTCAATTCCGTGTAGATCAAGTAGATTTTAAGGAAATGTTCAAACAAGGGAAGCACCAAAGAAAAAATCAAATGCCGAAAAAACGTAGAAAGCGCAGAAAACCACGCAAAAACTAAAAAGTTTGGAGTTCTTTGTATCTGTGGTCGTATCTGTGGTCGAAAGTCCATAATATTGCGCCACAAAACCTATAATAAAGCGGGGAAGGAAAATATTCAAGCAGTTGAACAGACTATTTCGACATCAAACATTGCCTACAATTTACTAAAAAAGCAATGTTCAGATCGTAAATCCTATCCAAATTACGCAATACCAGTAAAATATTAACTTACTGATGCTAAGAAATCAGGGAGATTGCCGACATCACGCCCCGACTGATATATCAGATTTCGAGGTAAAATAGTGTCAGTATCCGCGGGATCGGCATACGGAACACAAAAACGAGAATTTAATTGCTATTGGTTATTTCTTTGTTCGGAAATTCAACGATATATAGTCTACTCTGACTGACCAAAAAGCCACGTTAGCTGCTTAGTAGAAAGTCCAGAAACATCTGTACCATTAGCAGCGATTTAAAAACTAAAGGAGTAGTTAAAAATGAAATTAATTTTTGGTGTTCATACACCAAAAGATGCCCGCAAAAACTATAAAGATGAGCAACGAAAAAAAGTTGAACGTAAACGTCGAGAAGAACTGGAGCAAGCACTTGCGAAAGAAAATCAGCGAAAGCAGTTCTCGTTTGATTGCTGCGACGAATTTATTTTTCAACATTATGAGGACGTAACGTTTAAGGATTTTCTTGTTGATAACTGTGAAAAACATGAGACTGATAAAACAATTCTATGTGAAAATTGCATAAAAGAAATTCATCAAGTATACGTCGCTTACATAAACAGTGGTGAGTGGAATGATCAAGTGCCCCGTATATTAGTTTATTCTGAATTTATGAATGTCTTTTTTAGTATATTAGTTAACAATAGTCGTTTCCATATTGCTTTCATGAAAAAGGAAGGTGAAAATGTTGCTCGTGAGGAAAAATTTTTAAGGTCTATGGTGAGTTTTGTTAATAGAAGATACAAAGCGGAAATAAGAGCTAAATCTCAGGAAGAGTGGGATATGATCTGCTCTTTCGACTTGTGATGAATAGGTATTTCTCGGTGGTTATATCTATACAAGACGACCATAACCAATCTTCGCATTTTTGCTCTTTGGCGCATACGACAAACAAGGGACTCAAGCGCGTCAAAAATACAAAGTATTATCTGTAAAAACGAGGGACTCACAAGCACCCTCAAGCAAGGCTTGTGTGAAAAACAGGAAGGCTAACCATGAGAACCGATAGGCACTAATGATGAGAGAACAACACCGATCAAATTTTTATACTTAAAAGCAAAGCCGCGCTTTGTGCGCGGCTTCCAAAAGATGTAACCGTCAGACGACTTTTGACCGGATACATAGACAGATTTTGCTTTTTGGCAGATAGCAATAATCATGTCTATATTATACGATATTTGTACATTTTGAACAACAAATATTTTGTAATATCCTGTCTACCAATGACGGTTACCTATGAGGTAACCCGTAATGACACACATTTTAGATAACTTAATACAACGATGTATTGCTCGTAACAAGCAACCTTTACAAGCCCACAAAACACAACTTACCCGTGACCGATATTCCATCTATTACGCGAGCCGAGACGGTAAACCACAATCCGCTGTCCCACGCGATTTTGAAAAAGCACGGCTCAGCATCTTCCCCATAGGGAGCAATGGAAGCCCGATAGAACAATACGCAGCCCCTGCAGGTAAAGATTGGCAAACACGCTACGGTTTTAATGACTGGCAGCAAACAAGTTGGAAACAAAGTTACGGCATTCAAGTATATACAGGCACGCCGAGCGATAACTTAACCGATCTTGATTTTGAGTTTGCCATCGTTCAAGATCACCCTGCCATCTTACTGGAGACTCTGTCCGCATTATTGGAGCTCACACCAAACCCCTGTCTCACACTTTCAAAATCTGGTGGACTCCGCTATAGTTGCCGGACTCCAAGTCACGTCCACCCCCGAAATACAGAAAACCGGGAATATATCGCAAAGTGGAATCAGGAGACAGGCACACGTGAAGCACTATACCTTGAAATATTTGGCGATAAAGGATTGTCGCGATGGGATGCACGATACCAAATCCTAACAGGAGACCTGTTTGATTTACCTGTAATTTCGGATATAGACGCGCTTTTTGAGATTATAGATAATCTCAAATCTAAAATCCACGTGCCTGCCCCGCCAAAGCAAGAGAAGAAGCAGAAAAACAATAAGAAACCACCTCCCTCTGATGATGTGAAAATCGTTGACGACTTACCAAGCGATCTGGAGTGGATATCTACAGGCGAAGCAGACGAATATAAATCACGCAGAAGCAATTATCCTTGCCAAGTAACGAAACATACAAAATCGCATGGCGCGGCGCAATACTACAAGGATACACAGACAGACGGAATCAGTGGATTTTGCCACAACTGCCGTGAATTTTGGGAGGTTGTCAAACCCAAACGGAACAGAACCGCCCCCGATAGACTTCACATCACAGGCACGCCTCCAGAAACAACAGTGTATGAAAAGACACAAGCCGCCATGAAGAAGCAGATTTTGGCATGGGAACAGAAAACCCGGGACACAGACACGCAGCACCTCTTGAATATCATCACGCCCGCACAGACCGGTAAAACCACCGTCACCATCGCCACAGCCGAGAAGCTAACTTATGTCACACAGACACAGAAAAAGGCAGTAGAAGCTTATGATGAGGCAATACGCAATGGCAAAAATTCGTATCTGCATAAATCACGCATGTGGAACCGTAAGGACTCCAATTGGGGAACCTTACCGTTTGGAACGGATATAGAATGCCGTCCTTGTATCCACCCAGAAATCTGCAATAGCATCGCATCGAAAGGATTTTCGCCCGTAAAAGAATTTTGTCGCGTGCGTTGTGAGAAATACAATATTTGTAAAGTTGACGGATACCTTTCACAACTACAGAATGAGCGGCTTACAGACCACGTCTATTTCTGGCAAGGTGAGGCGTTTTTTGCCGACGAGATATACCGATCCCGTGTTCAAAACGTGATAGGAGATAAAGACTGCATCCTCGCGATTGATGAACCCAACCCTGCAGACCTCACACAAAAACGCATCATAAATCTTGATGCACTGCTGCAAACATTTAACAACATCAGATATTCGCCCGATTGGTCAGATATTGCTCAGTTTTTGAAAGAACTGATTGAGGGTTTGGCAACACAGCAAAGTTCAGAGGATATACGTAACTCACTTCAGACAGCGACAATGACATTATCAAAAGCAGACGCTATGCGCATTGATAAAGAGTTATTGGGAATACCTGTTAGTTTTGTGTGGCAACAACACCCCACAGGCAAACTTTTCGCTGAAGTGATTTATAACGATAAATCACGCATGTGTGAGGTTGTAGATGATAACGATGACACTCCTGGCACAATACCTGAACGTAT
The DNA here is from genome assembly GCA_028820635.1 of Candidatus Poribacteria bacterium. Taxonomy (GTDB): domain Bacteria; phylum Poribacteria; class WGA-4E; order WGA-4E; family WGA-3G; genus MSPOR6. The sequence continues at coordinate 24,520 of JAPPIG010000054.1, read as the reverse complement.
TACCAGAGACGGTATCATACCTAATCAACTTGAGACGCGCTCTATCGATCTATCACTCTTTGAGAGACTCGGATTTATTGACCTGAGAAAAGAAGCAGAACAAGCCCCCCGTGTCTATCATAATCTTGTTGCTGATATAAGGCGTTTTATAGAGAGCGATAGCCACGTATGCCACCGAACAGACGGTAACGCTATCGTGTTTTACCTACCACCAAGCATAATTGCGCGTCGCGGTATCACAATGAATGCATCAGATGCCGACAACTTGATTGGTGAGGTTTACCACGACACCGGCATAAACGTGGAAACAATAACAGGTAACCCACCCCCTTGGAAACAAGGTTGCCTGTTATACCAAATTAGCACAGGCAGATATTCTCTTGGACTCTCCAAAGCCAACCCTCAACGCAGTCTGTTTATTGTCGAAAACAATAAACCCATAAGTGTTAAGTCAACCTTGCGCGACTTTCTGAATATCATTCTGAACACTGCGGAAAAATATAGCGTCCTTGTTATCGGAGCAAAACGCCTGCAAGACACCACAATTGACCCACTTCTTGCACAGATCAACGCACATGAAAATATCACACTTGACACCCATATAGGTGCACAAGGGAAAAATGAATACCGAAACCGAGATGTCGTTTTTGTATTCTGTTTTGAACCTCAACCCGATGTAATAAAAGCAGAAGCAAAACGCATTTATAGACACGCCCAAGATTTATCGTTTGATCGCAAGACCACAGACGAAACAGTTGATGGTATAACATTGAAAGACGTGATGCGATATACTGACCCACGCGTGCGGAAAATCTATAACTTGCATTGTGAAAAAGCACACATGCAAGCTATCTTGAGACTTCGTCAAGCATTAAATGAAAACAAAACCGCAATCCTTTTCTCTGCCGAACCCGTTTCACAGATGCCCGTTACACCGATAAAGTTTCGCAAAAAGCAGCTGCTCGATTTCCAAAAAAAAGACGACTGGCAGCTATCAGAGTTACAAGGATACTTCGCGGCAGAAGAAAATCGTCAAACTAAACCAACTCAAAAAGAGTTGAAAGCTGAGAAAAAAGCACGGGCGAAAACACTTGATGAACAAAACGTACCTGTAGCAAAAATTTGCGCTGAGTTGAACATCAAAAGTAGGAAAACTTTTTACAACTGGAAGAACAAAGATTTTGAGTAAGTGTGTAAAAATTGACGTATAATAAATTACGTACCCTATGGCATACGTCAATTTTTACACACTTTATAACGTTTAGTAAATTCTGAATGTGCCATATTCAGCGTTTCTGTAGCAACTGTGGCATTTAACGTGTAGTATAATAAATTATCTTAGTGTTAACCGAAATTGACAAAATTGGGCAAAATAGCGTCAATATTTTTATATCGTATTAGATTTGCATAATGCTTGTTTATTTCTGTAGACCCTTCAAAATAAATATACACTTCAGTGAAAGGATAAAATCTGTGCCATTTGATCAGGTTTTGATTCCAAGACGAATCATGAGATTATTAGAGAACACGGACTGATCCCAGTAATCTGTCCAAACCGACGGAATGCGAAAGAACCTGTGGTTATTGCTCACAAGTTCCGGTGGTTTAATAAAGAAATCTACAAAGACCGATATAAAGTGGAACGAACTTTCAGTTGGCAAGGGGCTTACCGGAAACTCGTTCTAAGTTATGATAAACTCAAAGAAACCCGTTTAGATTTTCGTCATTTAGCATATTCTATGATAAACTATCGGGTCACTTTCAACGATCCTTAGATGTTACTCGCTATGAGTTCAATATAAAAAATGTTGAATTCGGCGAAAAAACGGAACTACCCGCTTGGGGAATTTCCTACCGAAAATAGGAGTATGAACATGCCAAAAGAAAAGACATTTTACACCCGTCACGATCTCTCATCGCTATTCAGAGATTTAACTGATAACGAATACCAAGAACTGAAAAATGATATAAAAAATAAAGGTATTCTTAACAAAGAAATTATCATATATCAAAATCAAATCTTAGATGGATGGCACAGATACAAAATAGCATCTGAACTCAATCTGTTAGATACCATTGATTTTGTTCAACTCCCATCGTCAATAAATCCAAGCGACTATGTAATCTCACAAAACATCCACCGCCGACATTTAACCGCATCACAACGAGCACAGATTGTTGTTGAAGTAAGTGAATATCGTAAAAAACGTGGCGGTGACAGAAAAACACAAGTATTTTCAAGTTCCAAACGGAATTTGAAAAGCACTCAACAGTTAGCAAAAACAGCACAGGTGGGGCCAGCATCAATTGATAGAGCAAAACAGGTTTCAGAACTTGGACGAGCTCAAGAGGTTATTTCTGGTGAGAAGTCCGCAGGTGAGATAATACAACAAGAACGTGAAAAAAGAGAAAAAGCAGAACGTGAATTACAAGCACTTAAAGACAAAAAACAAAACAAATACTTAGGTTCCACAACAGGTGAATATGAGTGGTATACTCCAAAAGAGTATATAGATGCAGTCCAAGCGGTATTAGGTGAGATTGACCTTGATCCAGCATCGTCCGAAAAAGCAAATGAAATCGTTCAGGCGGAAAAGATATACACTAAACAAGATAACGGATTAAATAAGAAATGGGCAGGCAAGGTGTTTATGAATCCGCCGTTCAAGAGTGAGCTGATAAACCAGTTCGTCCCAAAACTCATAAATCACTATCTAAGCAATGATATATCAGAGGCGATACTGCTTACCGACACATGTTCGGAAACAGCATGGTTTCAACAAGCACTTGAAACATCAACAGCCCATTGCCACCCAAAAAGCAGGCTCAAATTCTATGATCCCGAAGGTAAAACGCAATCAGCACAACGACCGCAAACGTTTTTCTACTTCGGAAACAACCCAACAAAATTCTGTGAAATATTTTCTTCAAAAGGATATACTACAATAAATTCGCGGGACTTGCAGGAATATGAGACCGTCTTGCAGGGATATAGGAACTCTTTTGTGGATGATCAGGATTTGCCAGACGATAAACTTTCTGAACTCAACGCATATCTTAGCCTTGTCTTTATGCCCATAAACGATCTGACTGCTTTTACGCATGAACTCCGAAATAGACAGTAAGACACACTGCATTTTTTGAGTATACTACCCAACTGCTATCATCAGCCTTGTCCACCAGAACCGATTGCTAAACAAGTCTACCAAACGAAGATTACACCTAATGAAACTTGACAATCATAATCGATGACATATTTCCCGTGCTAAAGCAACAGTGATTTTATGTTCGGCATCCTTGATTTGATCGTCAAGTTTGTCCAAAGTCTTACGTTTCGCTTTCAGAAGTCAATGCCAGCGTTTAGATCGCTTCTTGCATCTATTCATTTTATCAGAGAAATGGGTTTTAGACCTCTATATATTGTTTGATGTATCAGAGAAGTCTACCATTATAGATAGTAGTTCTCTTACCACCAAAACTCACAATCGGGTGGATTTCACCCATATCAACAGAAACAATAATACCTGTGTCCTGTTTCAGAGGAACATCAACTTTGTAGACAAGCGCAAAATAGTAGTGTCCGCGCTTGAAAGACATCTCAACATGTTAAAACGTATCTCATAAATCATTTTGTAGGGCGAGGTCTCTGTGCCCCGCCATTTTGGGTTACGGAACGATTTATGAGATTGACTGTAGGTATTTCTGGGACATTCTCAGGGATTATAGGTTCTCTCCCTCTACCGTTGGAGAGTATCAGTGGGTTGTATTTTAGACGGATCGCAGCTGACTTCCAACGCACCTTGAAACATCTTGGTGTTCGCTTTAGTGGCTTCGCATCAGGATTAGATTTGCGATCCTCAAAAAAACTTGAAAGCGAATCAAAGTAGGAATCCGCACATGCCTATATGGATTGAGAATGCAACGCATATTCCTTGTGACGCAGATACTTTTGCACTGAACCGTAGCTTTTCTGTTTATGTTTTCCGAACAAGCGACATAACTTTGGAATAGCAACGCCCAGACGCACGCGCAAGATCGTCTAATTGAGATGTCCGTTTAACTTTCCGTGTTTTTGTGATGGACATCGTTTTTCTTCACATCGTGATACCACTTCAAAATGGTGTAGTGACACTTCCAAGCGGAAGGTTGAATCCACCACAACGATGTCTAAAGAGCATATCACATTTCTTGAACTAAATCAAGTTTTTGATAAATGGAGACGTTAGCGGTTTTTCATCCCTGCCTTGAAAGACGGGGCTTTCAAACCGAACGTTTGGTAATAGTTATTACTCATAAATTACTGATTTTCTCTCGATATGTTCTGGATGTTGTAGAAACGACAAATCGTCATGAAAAAGTTTGATGTCGTTATGTGTAGTCTGGTGTGGCGGTGTGTAAATGAGATGGGTGTTTTGAATCTTATTGCATAGGTATTTACTACAGTGTATCTCATAAATATTAAATGGTTTGAAATTTTCTTTTAATTATTCATCGCCTCTGCTAAACTTTATCTATTCTACTATGAGTCTGGAGATGATTTGACCAGATTTAAGGAGAACTGATGAGCAGAGACCATGCAATCGCACGGATTGATTGGATCATATAAATTATGATAAAGCGTAGTAAGTACGTATAAAGCAGGCGAATATAATAAACTGCTTGCTGTGCTGATACTATATACCAATGCTGTTTTGTATATCGCTGCTTCGGAAACAGTCTATTGGCAATAAATCAGACGGTCTCACGACATCACGTCCCGACTGATATATCAGATTTCAAGGTAAAATAGTGTCAGTATCCGCGGATTCTGCACACGGAACACAAAAAACGAGAATTTTTTATTTTTTATCTGTTTTATTTCGTTGTTCAGAAATCCATCTATAAATAGTCCTCTCAGACCGACCGAAAAGCCATGCAAAAAGTTCGACAGTTAGCTTTGGCTCCCAGGTATCATAGTTCCGAGACACAAATTCTTTCATATTTCGTGTGCACCTTCTCGGTACCCAGATCGGAGACGATTTCTCCCCTTGACGAAGAATAACGGTATCCTCCCATTCAGGCATTTTGGAGAGACGTAGCAATTGTTTGTAAGAAAGACCGCACCGCTTTTTTATCTGTGCAAGCGGAACTGCCTCATTGACAAGCTGATTTGCTTTCTTGAGTAGTTGTATTTCTTTTTTATTCATTGTGAACACCACCTAAAACATAATCATAATGTAATGTCCATAGTATACCTCCCTGAGGTATATAATTTCACTAAATTCCGCACTTTCCTGTCTCCTGTGACACCACCGTGCAAACAAAAGGCATGCACGGGAAACGCAAAATCTAACTCTCTGTGTTTTAAATTTTAAGAGGCATGGCGACAAAAAGCAGCTATCACATACTCAGCACTCATCCTTAAAACAAAGAGCCGTGAACCTGCTTTGCAGACGACACGACATACCGGACATCTACACACAACAAAGCCACAGCTCTGTTTTGTTTTAAAGGAAAGAAAGAGAACGACCGCTAACGCAAAATATGCCCTTAGTCCGCTCTCTATAGCATTCTTTTACCATCCGCCTAACGACACCCGAATAAAAAGCATTTAGCAGTTTTGAGTATAGAGAACAACTGATAAACTAAAGCCTATAGCTAAACCGTCAATTTTTTGGTAAATATTTTTGTTTTTAGTTTAAAATTAATAAAAAGATTAATCTTAGCACATTAGACAGACGCAGTGTTCCGAAAAACAGAGGCAGGCTATCAAGCAGTTAACAGGCTCTGCACATCCATGCGAAAAGGCGGTGAAATACTTTACTCATGGTTTTCTGATAATACACGGTGGGTTCGTAGACCGGTAACATATAACAAAATTCGAGACGCTTTACAGGAAACGGCGTAGGTTTATCGTAAGGCATTGTGGCATGCACGATCAAGCGGATTATGTTGAGATTTGGATAGAAAAGAGGCAGTAGCAGGTGTAGTGTATGAAGTAACTTCGGAATGGGACGTAACCTTTAATTTAATTGTAGTTTATGAAGAAATTTTGTAACAATCCTAATGTTTTAATTTTTTGAAATTAAAACTTGCAAACAGAACAAAATAAGCGATAAATATAGACCATACACAGGTTCATCTGCTTATTGAATCCTTATTGTAAGTCCAAAACTATTTGTTGCGAATAAAGTTAACTAGCACAAGTCATAATGTCTATTATATGAAAGGTTAAAGTTTCTGCCAAGTCGTATCCACTTGCAAGTCATCCATAGTTAATGAGAATGTGAGACGCTCTCCATCCAATGCGTAATTGGTATCAGTTGTCTGATCTGCATTCCCAGAAGTTATGGTTGTTTGATCTGCACTCCAACGAGTTCCAGAAATCTCTTGGTTGAGTCCAATCTCGGAGGCCACCATACTCATAGACCAAGGTCCATCGGGATCAAAATATAACGTTCCGCTGATATCCGGAACTCTTACAATAATCGTCGTTCCGACATTCCTTACTTTGATCTCAATAAGTGTATATGTTCCAGCGAGTTTATCCGCTGGATTAAGTTCCTCCTTCTCATCGCCTCCGCAGCTTACGAGGAAAATTGAAAGCAGATATGCCAAAACTAACCCTAAAACAACTAAACTATTTCTCATGAAAACTCCTTTTGCATAATGGAGAGCAACCCCAAGTTAATCTCTCCGGTTCCTTTCATCGTGTGGGCATCTTCTCAGGTCCTCAAATATAGGCAGGGTATCTGTGAATGCCGACCTTCTTTTAATTTTCGTGCATTCACTTAAGGATGAGCATCCTGCGCGTTGCCGTAAATTCTCCTGCAGACAACGTATAGAAATACAGACCACTCGCTACCCTCTCACCGACTTCATTCCTCCCATTCCAATACACAGCACGACTTCGGTCTTGATAAAGACCAGCAGGTTGATGCCCTATTTCAAACGTTTTCACGACTTTTCCATCCGCTGCGGAGATCCTTAACGTGACATTGGAAGGTTTTGCCAACTGATAAGGGATCCACGTCTCTGGGTTGAAAGGGTTTGGGTAGTTAGCAAGCAATGCCATTTCTTCGGGAATCATTGCCCCAAAAAGAGAGTCGAGGTGGGAAATTAACATGTTGCCGACGAAAATCTGTCCCTCGCCGATCGTAACCGCCTCATCCTCATGGAAAGATGCCCCTCCGCCTTCACTCTTATCCGCTTTTGTAAATAAATCCTTCAGAAAAATCACGATCGAATCCCAAAAATTGCCATTCTTCGCTTGGTCGTGTGACACAGGGGAGGACTGTACCGACTCATAGAGATATTGAATAGGATCTATGGTGCGGTAAACCTTCCTCTCTTCACTGCCCATATCTTCAGTCCCCCAAGACGGTTCTATAGACATTCCCTCTTGAACTTCAATATGGACATGTTCAGCTGTATTCGTATCAGTTTCCTCTGTTCCCAGGCCGGTATTACCTTGTATTCCTAGACGAGAACCTACGATAACAGAATCATCCTTAGATACATCTACGTATCGAGCATGAAGATATAGGACTGTCTTGCGATCCTTCTCATTATAAACCGCTATCACAGCACTTTTTCGGTAAGTTCCTTTTGTTGCTCTAATAACCTTTCCGGCTGTTAAAGAATAAAAAACTTCATTTGCTGTGTTGTGTCCCGCGACGCTCTGCGTTTGAACATCCCAGCCTGAGTGCCCTCCTATATAACGAACTCCGTTTATTGTCTCGTTATAATTATCCCCGTAATCGTTGTAGTCATAGTAAGTCTCAGCATCCGCGCTGCCTTCCTCTAACCCAAAAAGCACCTCTGCTAATTTTTTCTTTTTACAAACAGAATCTTCGTCTTCACATCCAATCACAGGTAGAGAACTCGGAAATAGTAAAATACCTAGCATACTGATCAGACAGAAACCAAAACGCAGGATTGAAACAGAGAGATTGATTCTATTCTTCATTTTCAGTGAGCTCCTTTCTTTAAATGACGAATTATACAATATCTTATCATAAGCCGTAAATTTTGTAAATTTACCTTAAATTCACCTCAATTTTCTTTAATTTTATATGATAATATAACATTTACTTGACCCACAAATTTGTTTATGGTATAATATCATATATTGAAAAATAGATGGGATTTTTATTTTCAGTGACTGTATAGACACTTGAAATATAAATCAACAAAAATTAAGGAGACAAGATGTTGAGATACTTAGTCCCTGAGAAAGTGAGAGAATACAGAGAGAAGTCGCCTTTTCGCACACAAGGCACGCTTGCTACTGCTTTAGGTAAGACCCAACAAACTATTCATAGATGGGAAACACAGCCAGGTATACGGGTGAGAATTGATGATATAGAAGCTCTTGCGAGCGCGTTGAAATGTCGTGTAGATGATATAACTTCTGTGCGTGTAGAAAAATACGCGCCGCTTGATGAAGAGGCACTTGACTTATTAGAGAAAACACTGATACACATTGCCACAATGTATCGCACGTATACAGAATTCCTTGAACTTTTATCAGGCGGCTTCCATGAGGTGAATTTTGCATCAGTCCGCAACGAAATGGCCCGCTTTCTAAGTAGCATTATTCCTACAGAGAACAACGAGCCCCCTCGCTTGAGGGATCTTTCAAAGCTCTCTTATTTATCATCAGAATGCGTAGAAAAGGTCACCAAAGAGATCACGATAGCGTATGAGGCGTTAACAGAGATCAAAGCGGTTTCTATACCTGATGGTTTAAATCCTACACTGAAATAAGAGGGAGTATATAAGTCTACTGAAATCAGTTCAAGTTTACCCAGTGCAGTTTCCTTTAATCGCCCGCTACCTACTGTTAGATGATCTTACCCATGAAGAAATATCACAAGAGTTAGCGGTGCCCCTTCACATAGTAGAGGGATTATTCCATACCCAAGCGTGGTAAGCATCCTGTTCAGAGATAGAAGCTCAGCTTGATGAACATCCCGAAGTATTAGATTTTGAATCTCTAGTAGATATATCTGAAAACAGTCTGTAAAATAGGAGGAACACATGCCTACCCCTGAAGTTAATCACACACAGAGTCTACCTACCTATACACATCTTGAATTATTAGAAATCGTGTGTTGCATCTTAGAAGATATGAAATCTGATGAGATCGCAGAAAGACTCGGTAAGTCTACAGGTTGGGTAAAGAAAATTAGAACTACACCCGCATTTAAGCGAGTTCGCGTCGCAGTTGCGGCATACATAAGAACCATACCTGCGATTTTACCTATCACAGAGGAGAATCGTAAACGCAAAGAGAGAACTACCAAAACAACTAACATCCCGCAAGGATTAACAGAATACGAAAAGCGCGCTTACAGGGAACGCTAAAGGAGTCAGATTATGAAAGGTATGCGTCCACTTGAAAATCACGAAGTCCGTAAAATTCTGAACTATTTTAAAAATCTACCTACACAGAGTCCGAAAGGGCAACATCTGTTCCCTGTTCGTAACAGAAGCCTATTCGTTATAGGATTACAAACAGGACTGCGAATTGGTGAGATCTGTCAGTTAAAGATTGGTGATGTGTATGGAACAGATAACAAAGTCTCCCCTGTTATTAGGCTAAAGAAAAAGCAAACAAAATCCAAGGAGTCTCGCATTGTTCCACTTTCAAACACAGCACAGAGAGCAATACGTGAATGTATTGCGTGGCAACGAGAATATTTTGGACACATAGAAATGGATAACCCCCTATTTCCTACACGTACGAAAACACATTTCTCACAAGGGAGTGCAAGTGAGGTAATAACAAGGATCTTTCGTGCGTGTAATATCAAAGACCCCGTGAACACGCATAGCCTGCGGAAAACATTCGCAACAAAGATATATCAAAAAACAGGGAACTTACGCGTCTGCCAGGAGCTGCTGGGACACAAAGACTTAACATCTACACAAAAGTATATCGGTGTAACATATACTGAAATGAATGAGGCAGTGAATGCAATTGGATTAGCTTACTAATAGGGTATCTATAAAATAGAATGAGAGGCTATCTGTCCGATGCGTAGAATATCGATGCTAAAAGAGACGTTAAGACTACAAAGTTTAAATTGGATAAAATTAAGAAGTCAATGGTGGCGTGGATTCATAGGATTCGACTTTCAAATGATACCTCACAGTCTATTTTAGAAACCCAAAAGTCTATTTTAGCACATATTTTTCAATGCTCCGTAAAAATGCTATAAACCCAGTCGCAGTATATGTTTGTAAAAAGTCTATGATTCTAATAAAAATCCAAGAATATCAGACTCAATAACTACTAATATAGACCCAGAGATACGATAGCGACTACGCAGATCAGAGAACTTTTCAACGACAAAATCAATCGCAGAGGCACCACGCGTTAACAAGGATACCGTCTATACAATACCTATCACAGCGCGAAATGGAATAGCACCCGATAAAGAGATTAACTTCGAAATCAAAGTAAAGAACAGGATAGCCATGATCATACTTACACCCCATCCGCACCAAAGAAATACCGATAGAAACTATCATGGGAGGGATTGAAAATTATTCTTTAGTGCTCTCTCAATTTTTTGGCGGTGACCCGCTACCTACATTTCTACCGCAACTTATAGTAGAACCCGATGAGCCTGATCTACATGCAACTATAGACTCCAAAGACATACTCACACTCGGATATATACACGATGCGGGACCATTGCTTTCTCCAGGTCAAGCACCATCACTACCACCCACTGAGCCCACACGTGTTATCCCCCTCATATATGATACCGATTTCAAATATACTTCTTTCTCAAGAACATTCACGGACTACTACCCACAGAAATAACGATACGTATACAAAAACCCAAAGTTCACAAGCGGAACTTTGTCGCAAACATAATCTCAGCGATGTTCAACTCTCAAAGTGGAAGCGCAAACTTCTTGAAAATGCGGTGCCCCTCTTTGAACCTATTGATAAGCAGACGAATGCGTGTCAACGGTTTAGCAAAAGCAGTAAAGGTAACCCTATAGATGTCGTTTTAGTCGTGGACAGATCCGGTAGCATGAGAGGTAGTATCAGAGACGCGGTAGAACATCTGGCAGATGTGGTTGATGCATACAAGGCTCCAGAGATAGACTATATGCTCGGTCTAACAATCTTCTATGCGATAAGATATTCGAGAAAAATCGATGAAAATAGAATACGTAACATTACGGCTTACGCGGAATCTATCAGCATACAAACGGGAATTTTACTTAATCAGGACTTACGCATTTTCTCTTAAAGTCACATTGATAAGGGGATTTAGGAGGTTAAAATGCCGAAATAACGACTTTTTAAGTCCAATATTCCCTTTTTCTGTTCAGTTTGCGTAAGTCCTGTTAATTAGAGATTCGGGTGATGAAAACGTATTAGATGCTGTCCATCAAACGGTAACACAAATGCAGTTTAGAACAGATACTGTGAAACATCTTATACTCGTCACAGATGAGAGGGAATTCACTAGCATACAAAGGCTTACATTAGATAGTGTTATAATACTTTGTCAAAGAAACAAAATTTATGTGAATGTGCTTGGAAATAATTACCCTTCAACGCAGTAAAGCACATAGTCTTTGCTTCATCTTTATCTGAGTTTTTCCTTAAGGTTCTCAAGCGGAAAGGCTTCACCACTTTCCCACACAAACTCCAAAACACGAGTTTCTGCTTTACCTACCTCGCTTTCCAATTCGATTCCTGTGTCTGTCGCGTCCTGATTAGCTTGTATTATCTCTTGTTTATCAATGTGTTCACAAAATTCGGTTACGTGGTTTCCAAATTTTTTACTAATGTTTTTAACAAACCGCATATTCTTTTTAACGACCTCTAAATCAGGGTCGATATTTTCCTCTATTGGAACGACGCATAACAAAAAATTATCTTCTTCCTGCAAAGCTTTTTGAGTTTGCTTGGTACTCATCTTGACGCTCTCGGTTCGTGCGGATTTTACCTCAACCCACCATTTTCGGTCATCCTTAGTTATGTCCAATGTTATCACATCAGACTCAATAATTAAAAAATCCGCACCCGCGTGTACAGATTTCACATCGAAACCTTCACCCTCCAAACTTCTTCGTACTAGCTTTTCTACCTTTAATCCCAAATTTTGGTTCACAGTTAATCTTTGTTTCCGTTCCTGGCGCTCTGCCAATTCCTCAATAATTTGATCTAATTCTTCCTCAGGTGCCTCCATGTTTCGCATAATATTACCTATAGCGACATACTGTTCCAAGTTGCCTTCAGCTGACTGAAAAAAACTCGCCATTTTCAATTCAGAAGGGGTCAATCTTATTGCTTTCAAAAATTCGACAAAGGCTTGATTATTTTCCATTGCACTAAGTGTCCAATCGCTGCCTTGAAGCAGATTAGCAAGTGACTTCGCGTCTGGGGTGAAGCGTGGATCGCCCTGCCTAATCCACTGATTGTCTCGCACGTCTTTCAGCCATGCAGCCGGATAGTACTTGTGAGTTCTTTCGCAAGATTTACATTTTATCATCTGAGTTTTTGACAATTGACTATCCATATTGATAAGATATTCGGTGATAAATTTCCAGAATAAGCGTCCACGCTCTGTGCTTCTTGTCACCAGTGTCATGACACCTCCACGTTCTACAAAATCGGTAACACTGAAGGGGGTAGTTGCTTCATGAGCCTCATTAACACCTTGCAATTCTAAGGAAAAGGCATTAAGATTCGTCATCTCATCAGATATTATCACATTTGTCCGAACAATACCTAAGTTATTTAGACGATTCCATACTTCCTGATCGGACACCTTTGAAAAAAAAATATTATCTAAGATACGGTCTGGTGGAAAAAGATCTTCAAACGGCTGTAAGTCTTTATCCCAGGTGCAAACTGGTGCCAATGGGGGCAGGCGTTTATCAGCTCTTGACAGCTCAAGAACGGATTCGCCATCCTTCGCGAACATAGGGAAATTAGATAACCGGTCGAACTCCTTTTGACTTACAATCCAACCAAAGAGTTTCACACTTGCTTTTTTGAAAGCATCATCTGTATTCTTAGCAGATCGATTTGTGAGTTTTACGATGAGTTCCCTAACAACTTTGTCACTCTCCATATATCCAGGTCCATCTTCTCCATCTAATGCAGTAAACCGAAGATCACGAAGTTCCCCTCGGATACGCCATTCAAGCAGCTCGGCAATTTCTTTCAGAACATCGTTTATACTTCGTTCTCGATAAAGTTTTGACAATGAGTGAAAAAAACCTTCTTGGTCAGGGATAAAATGAAGTGTATGAATTAAACCTTTAAATTCGTTATCTCTGAGAAATCCATAAAGTCTATTTAACCAGTCAATACAGCTAATATCTGCGCTGAGCATTTTCTGGAGGTTTTCAAGGTGTCCGTCCCCATTAGCGTATTTGGTTTTCTCTACCATCTGTTTTGCTAGTTTCCCACCATCAATCGCCGATGGGAATGCCGACGTTTCATCCCCAAGTATATTTGCCCAACTTTTGATAATTTTACACCATTCTATTGCTTCTACTTGCCGGGGTAACTTCTCAGAATATTCCTTCCAAACTTTCAACAAGCCCCAAAGTGTCTCCACTTCCATATTATTTTCTACTATTGGAAGTATCGCCTCTTTCCACGGCATCGCATCACCAGTTTCATTAAGGACAATAGGAATTCGATCGATTGCTGGAATGAACTTGTTTAAGATGAATTCTTTAAGCCATTCTGCATTCAGCCAATCGTTTTCTCTAATCTCAGGAATATCTACCCACCGATGCGTATGATTCCAAGCATTTGATGCAGCATGTTGGAGTAGGCGAGAGAGCAACGTACAGGCTTCTTCAATAACAGCTTGGTTAGTGTTATTTTCATCATCATCGTTTTTCCCAAGGTATACACCGTTCCTGTTTTCTACTGGCGTAAATTTAAAACTATTGATGACAGCCGGAAAACTAAATACTTCGGTGCCCACCAAAGGAAATCCTAAAAATAACCTGGGAATCTTTTCAACAGCCTGACATATCCTGCTACCATCTTTTGATTCTAGCGGAACGGTGACTGAGGTTTTCATATCGCCTTGCGCCAGAAGGTATTGCTTATCCTTTAAATTTCCATTTGTGTTCTCTGTCACTGTGATTTGCTGAACACTATATGGATCAGAATCACGAGGTTTTGCTTTAAAACATATCTTTTCGCCGGGGAAATCAATGTTTATTCGAGAGAATTGCGGATTAGAAATAATTACGTAAGGCGCACATTGCTTTAATGTTTCAATTCCGACTTCAATCGCTAGCCTCGCTCCCTGATCTCCAATGGGGTATACGAATTGAGTCGTAAAGGCATTGGGCAGAGACTCTGGTCGAGCTTCCGTTACAGAACTCTTGAATGCTTCCCATGCTCGATCCATTGACTCCTTAAGTGCTTGTACGGACTCAGGTTTACGTGTGAGGCAGAAATTAAACCAATTACCATTGTCAAGTTGACCTGATACATTTACGTTCCAAGACAACAAGTGAGTTGTCAGAAAACCGCTACCGTATTGTCCAATTGTCCTTTCATCTTCAATTTTCGTTGAACCATAAAAAATAAGATGCGCTATCTCGTCTACTGTAAAACCGCGTCCATTGTGCAAGAAAACAAGTTCTTCCCCACTATATTTAACCTCTGTAATAAGGTGGTTATCAGCATCGGGCGAAACGTCGCGTGCATTCTGTAATAGTTCCCAAATCCATCGCTTATGCCTACCACTGGACTTCATCTCCTTGAGATGATTAAAAACACCTTGCGCAGTGTTTTCAGTCAGAACTTTTATCCTCGTGTCATCATAATTTTGGTTCATCATTTAATTTTCCTTTGAGCGATGCAAAGGCTCAAAACGGCGTGCGCGCGATTGCGGATCTGAGAATATTCTGTTCAATAACCGAGAGGCAATATGCTTCCTGAAATTCGGATTTCAGACGTTGTATTAGTTGTTCGGTACTGATTTCGTTTTCGTCAAAGAAGCGGAATGCCTGTTGAAAAATCTCAAGTTGTGATTTCCGAATGCCTTGAATTTGGTCATCGGTTAGCCCATCAATCAGTTTGTGGAAATTCACCTTGTTTTCTTCTGATTGTGCGATTGTCTTCTGTGCCTTGAAAAGAATGACAGGCTTTAGGTTAATGCCATTTTTCGCCGCGACATGCTGCTTGTACTGATTGAGAATGAGTGCTTGTAAGATACGGAATTGTTGATCTAAATCAGAATGCAAAAGCACAACCTCTTTTGAAAACTTATCGTTCCGAAAGTTTATCAGATCATAACGATTGATAAACTTATTCCGATATTTTTCTACCACCGCGGGTGTTTCATAATCGTGTGTAGCAGTGAATTCCAGCAATAGATCAGCATCATTAGACTTAAAGATATACTGCACTGTGTTTTCCCAACTCTCAAATAACGCTATTCCCATTTGTGTCTTTGTGCTAATGTTCATGTGATGTGCTTCATCTGCCAACAACAAAATCGTTTTCAAACAGAGGATGAACCTTATGAACGCTTCTTTTTATATTCACGGAGTTCAAAAGTAAGGTTAAGGTTATCTTTGATAGATGCCGTAACCTCAGTCTCTCAGAGGGTTCTCTGTCCGAATTCCTCTAATACTGTTTCGTGTAAAAATTTCCGAGCATCATTTTTCCACTTTCCACGGCTTGTTTGTCTTTGCCAATCGCGAGATTCAAAAATTCCGATCTACCAGCGCGGAGTAGGTTATCAAGGGCGCGTTCTGCATTTTCTTGCACAATAGCATCTCTGCTATTACGACCTGCTGTTAGGATGGCCTCTGCTTCCTCTGCTTGAATGTAAATGTTATCACGAATACCATCAGTTAGCTTTGCAAAGCACTCAACAACCTTAGCGGTATGTTTTGGAAGCATTTGACATAATTCCTTTAAGTTCGAATAAATTTCCCAATCTTCTAATTCGGATACATCTATAACTTTGGAATACGCGTTCAACCGCCATTCAACGTCCAGACATTCGGCTTGCAGCCAGACAGTGAAATATTTTAGTTCTGATGGTTCTCCTTTTTTAAAACGCCATTCAAAAAAGGCAATTACTCTGTCTTTCATATCTCGATCTAACGTTTCTCCACTATTCCATAGACGATGCCCGATATCATTGAACAAATTACCCCAATGTTCTTTATCTGTTTTTTGATAAAATCGTTCAAGCAGGCTTTCTTCCCCTGTGAGTGGATACATACCCCACAAATAATAGATGAACAAATGCTGACCCAATATATCGATTGTTTCTTGTCTGGTGTGAATACGCTTTTTGAAGTCAGGCAGATGTTGCAACGCGAATTTGAAATCGTCTTGAAGAACCTCAAAGGTAGGCTGATATGAATCACTATAGCCTACGAGACTGCCAAACGCTGCTAACCATTTACCGAGCTGTTCCTGTGGGAAAAAATCTGTTTTGTGCTTAGTTGCCCATACTTCGCTAAAATCGAAAAAATAACAGTAATTCTTACCCAAAACAGCATATTCCGGTAGTGTTAAAGGATATTCGGTTTTTTGCGCAAAGCGTTTTTCAAGAATCGTTATGACTTCAGGGATTTCGCATTCAGAATCCTGTCTCCGTAACCAGAAACAGAATTTTATCAATCCCTTAAGTGCGCGTCCTCGCGTGCTGTTGATACCCTCAGTGTATGAGTCAATAGATGGATCGTTTGAGGGGAAACTCTGTTTCAAGTGATTGTCAAATTGTGTGCTAAGTGTTTCCAAAATCTGGGCGAGTTGTCCACGGAAAGTAATAGGAACGTCTACTTCCCTTTCTAAACATACATCAATAAAATCCCCAACTGCTCGTCGTGTACTTGACCAGTCGGGATACTCCCGCGAGTTGTCGCTTCGTCGATAACCATCTTCGTGCTCTCGGTCGGGATGGGTTAGTACCCACTCACTGAAGTCTAACCAGTCGTTTAGGTTATCAAATTTCTTTGCTTTTACGTCTTCCTGCATTGCATAAATCATTGTCCGGACGTAAATTGGTCTTTCAATTCTATCATAATTTTCCATCCAGAACCTGAGCCGGCCGGCATCAGATATAATTGACTCTCTGAAAACGGTCTGAAATGCATTGGCAAGTTCTTCAATATTAATCCTTACATGTGGATCATTATCAGAGAACTCATTTTCTTTCTCCCATTCGTTAATAAAATTAAGTAAATCTTCATCCGTTAGGTTGGTAAGTTCTTCAGGTGTGCGCGGGCTGCGTCTACTCCCCAAACCAAATTTTACTCCAAATGGTAAATAGTCGTCATCAGAAATCTGGTTTTCAGTTATACATTCCAACTTTTGAAAGTAAGTTTCATACACTCCAAATAGTATAGCCTTAAATGGCGTAAACTGCATCCGATGGAAATATCGCTGGTATTTCTGGAAACCCTCTTCAATGGCATCATCTTTTACTGGACCGCCGAGGATACAATCAAAGATTTGTGTTCGTTCGCTTTTTGTGAGCAACGTTTCACCAAAGTGTTTGCTTGCATTTCGTATCATCTGTTGAAATGCATGACGATGTTCCGATCGATGGTAACCTTTATGTGTCAAGATAAATTCTCGGATCCAAGGTTTAGTTTTCTCATTTGGAAATTGAGCATAAAGGTACTGGCGCAAACGTTTGAAAATATTCCACTTCTGCCTTCGCAGTAATTTATCCAACTCTACAATTGCGTCGGGTGATTTTTCATAAACTTTCTCACAAGCAAAGGTAAGTGTGTGAATAAGCGTTTCCTTGGGTCCCCCATGGGTAGAATCAGGATTCTGGAAACGAGGACACCAGATTTCCGATGAATCTACCTGTTTATCAAGTTCATCCTGATGTTTTCCCAAACGGATCATATTTTTTGTTGCATCAATTAGCAGACGAGTTACCTTATAAGGTTCACTTTCAGCCAATGGACGAATTCCTTCGGACATTATCTTAGCGTATTCCATGTGTCCAATTTTGGGAATTGGATAAAGTGAAGTTCCTACTGGATAATCATTTCGGCGTTCCTTTTTTTCTTCAGATCGAGGATCCGGTGCAAACGCAACAAGGATTTTTGAAAGTTCCAATGCCGCCGACGTTTGATTCTGCTTTGTCCAATAATTCAACAGATTTGCGAATTTATAAGCCAAAAATCGGTTCTCCATATTGGCATATTCAAGCATTTTGGGTTTTAGTTTCGCAGAATGTTTTCCGTCAAGTTGCAATGCAATTTCCAATATACTATCATAGACTAAAGGATTATTGACTTTAGGAAGTTGCAATAGAATTTCAATGACCTTATCTGGTGCTTGTTTGGAAATTTTTACCAGATAACGTATTGGCCACCAGAACGGATAACTCATCCTGCTGTCATCGAGTATCTGTGCACTTGGCGGATGGGTAAAGTATCTTTTTTCCGTAAGGAAAGGTAACCATGTGATATCTTCACTTTCGGATACTTGCTTAAAAAAGAAAACAGAATTCGCGCCTTTGCGTTCAATTAATCTAAACATACGTTCAAAATCGTCCTCTGATTTGTCGGACATGTTCAAAATCGTTTGAATTTCCTTCTGATCTTGTGCAGTAATCGGAGCGAGGAGATCAAACACTATGATTTCCAATTCTTCCAAGCATTCTTTAAACTCTGTAGTATCCGGGTTGCTGTTATGGTGAGTGAAATTTTCTAATCTTTCCCATAATTTCAATAATTGATCTCGTTTTGCCTCTTGAATTTCACTGTGCAATTGATAATACATTGGGTCAATGGAGGCTATTGCTTGTTGTACTCGTTCTTTCCGATTTGGCTGCTGATTAAGCTCAAGGTATTCCTCCATTTCTATAAGTGCCTTCGCTAAATGTTTATCAATTTTGTTTCCTCTCCAACCTTCTGGATAGTGTTTCTTGGCTCTTGAGATACATCTGTTTATATTGCTTCGCTTTTCCTTGAAGTTAGGAGTTGTTCCTTGGACATCGCTTCCATATAGCACACGTGGTAGTTTTTCTACAAGTTCACGTAGTGAATGGGCTGCTTGTGCAATGCGATCTGGATTGTGCCGGTTATTCAGTGCGTAGAGTGCTCCAAGATACCATTTGCTCAAATTATATTTGTCTGTTTCTTTAGTCTTCAGCACATCTAATACGTTCTGCTGCCGAAGGGTTAACACTGGTGGTTCAGAAACATTACGATTCTCAATTGCTTGCATTTCGATTCTCCATAAAACTTTTTATTTAACGTCTTATCATCACTGTAACCGAACGAATCATTTCCAGTATTATACGGAGGATCAATGTAAATTAATTTGACTTGTCCGCAGAACTGCTGTTTGAGGGTATGGAGTGCAATCAGGTTATTACCTTTGATAATAAGGTTTTCGCGTATTGTGCCGTTGTCGTTACGCTTGATTTCGGTTACATCTTGTTTACCTGCGGCGGTGTGGCGTTTCCAGTTAGTCAACACCTTCGGATCAAACATCCGGTTGATTTCGTCTTGTACAAGGATTTCATTGAAAAATATCTCCTTGCGCTTTTCCTCCTCTCTCGTTTGTCCACCTTCAAGCACACAATCTTTGTAGGGCCACACAAGCGAAACTTCGCCGCGTTCAGGAAGAAATTTTCCGTCAATGTTTAAACCGATTTTGTTGCGGAATTGAGGGTAGGAATTGGCGAGGAAGCTCTTGTCGGTGATGTAGTCAATAAAAGTATTGTAATTGAAAACCCAATGTTCCTCAATTTCGTCAAAGAAGGTTGATTTTATCTCGGCATCGGTAAGGAGTAACCTGATGAGATTCGGGTCAAGTTTCCATGCGTGGTCTTTGATTGCAGCAGGTATGAGTTCGTCTGATTCGTCAACAAATCGGGGTGGGTTTTGAGAAGTGCGATTAGTTTTTCGTTGAAGTTTTGTTTGGGCATAGTGTAATTATTTCCATTTCCATTTGCGATGTTATCGTTCATCTGTGTTCAAACAGTGGTGTCAGAATTGAGTTCACGAAGAGCCTCCTGAAAGATTTTAATGTATTTTTCATTGTTAGTCTGCTGAGCCAGTTGTAAACCTTTCGAGTAATCCTCCTTCGCTTCACTATTAAGACCAAGACGCGATTTCGCATAACCTCGAATCTGATATACAGATACAACCTTATCTCCTATACTGAGAACCTCGTCAAAGTCATCAACAGCTTCCTTATACTGTTGTATGGAGACCTTCGCTTGTCCGCGCCAAAAGAAGGCATTTGCATCATCGGGTTTCCAGTGAATCGCCTTAGTATAGTTCAAAATAGCTTCCTCGTATTCCTGTCTTTGGTAAGCCTGATGACCGAGTATCATATAGTCAGGTACAGGGAAGGGTTTGTCATGAGCATGTCGGCGCGCGAAACCTTCAAGGTCAGGAAACAATCTCTTTTCAGTAATATGCGATAAGTTTTCCAAAGATTTTAGAATAGCTTCCTTGCAACTTGCTTCAATAATACATTCTTCATCTGGATAAATAACTTGGTCCCTCCTAACAAGAAGACAGAATCTTGTGAAGCAATGCGATTATTCAAGTGTCTCGGTTGCCACCGATAAAGTTGAGGTCTCCATAGTTTATGACTCTGGACGTTGAAAAAAGAATCAAAATCTCTTTCCTCTATCATTTTTGCCGTAATTTCTTCAATTGTATTTGGGTTATTAAGAACTGCTCCAACGTTTCCATTTGTAGGACTATTGGGATTTGATTGACAAGCAAACCAAAGGGCGATTTGAGCACTATAGGTAAAATCTATCAGACAAGTTGCTGCACCTAAGTGTTGAAGTTCAGAAAGCACTTCTAAATCCGTCAGTTTCCTTCCATTCTTGTAGTCATGTCCCTGAAGCCGTGCTTCTTTGATTAAAACCCTATTAATTTCAAGAAATTCGTCAAGACTGCTTCTGTTATATGTACTTGGCAATCTTCTCCATGCGGACGCTTCTATTTGGTATTTTTCATTTGACAAACCCCGAAATAAATATAATTCGGATTCTAAATTGGGATTTATACTTTCCACCCATTCCATGAAATCGTTCAACGTCTTGATGTGCGTCATTTTCAAATGTCTCTATTCCTCGTTCGATGGGTAACACGGTTTCTGTCGGAATTATAACATGCTTGGGGTGAAAAGGGCAACGAATTAGACGGAGAATGGGATCCATATTCATTTGCACTGAAACCAAGCTGCTAAACTTTTCATGCCCTATGGTTAAATAGCGTCTCAAAGGAGTCCAGCGCATCAAAATTGACTTTGTAGTCAGAAAATTGTGGCTTCGCATATACGCCACCTTTTTTCTAGCTGTTCCCTGTCAGGTGAATCTCAAATCCATTAAGATATTTGTGCACGCTTTTCACGTCTCATCTATTCCTAATTTGACAATTTCAATAGATGTGAAAAGCCAGTAAGTGCCATCGTTGAAATCAAGAGTATTTCTCGATTCCCACACCACCCACAAAAAGTAAGTCAGAGAACCAATTAAGCAGTAAAATAATTACCTTCCAAAACCTCCAAACGAAATTCCTACTGAACAGCCGAAATTCAACCGAACAGGCAATTAAGTCCTTAACACGCTGCGGTATTTTCCTACAGAGACAAAAAACAAAGAGTAACATGCCAGCAAAACGCAGGTTTATTGCTCTTTTTTATATCTGAAAACACAATCACGTTGCCGTCTTTCCTCTTGAAAATCGCGGGTAAATGTGATATGATATTATCACTGCTAAAAACTGAAATGTCATTTTGGGTTTCCCTAAATGCCTATCCCATAGGCATTTCAGTTTTTAGCAGGACTGGGGGAAACCCGCTCTATTGCACAAACAGAAAATAAAAAGCGGTCTCTCCAGTGAGTAGGAACAAATTTGAAATTGACGTGTATCACTTCCCCTTAAAAACAGTTTCAAAATTGTTTACTGACATAAAACAAAGGAGAAACACGATGATTAGCAAAAGCATTTCAATAGTTTGTAGCATTTTCATTCTATTAAATTTTACAAGCTGCACATCAATGAAAACGCTTGATCTTCGCGCAGATGAGGCGGTCAAGTACTGGAAAGGAAAACATTTAGAGGAGTTCGTAAAAGCCAATCCTGAAATAGATGTTTTTCAGGTCGTGGATTTAGGAGGAGGTAAGAAAAGACACGTCTACAGATACCAAGAACCGCTCACAGCCCAAGAACTCATATACGGACTATTAGCCAATCCCAACGCAAAACTAATTAGATTTATTTATCTTTTTGTTGATAGAAATGGAAAGATTTATGACGCGACGTGGCAAAGAAAGCTTGTTGAGTGAAACCGAAAATCCATCAGAAACAAGAAAGGAGAACCCATGTTCAATTTCAAAAGTCAAGCATCAAAATTAATGTTTATCCTGTTGTTATCGCTGATTGTAATACCCTCAATTTCATTTATCGCAAACGCTGATGATCACCCGTTTATAGTTCGTGTTATCTATTTCCGAGCGCAAGGCGCACCAGCAACGCCACACGAGAAATACGATAAGCTCATCAAAAGAATTCAAGATTTCTTTAGAGATGAAATGATCAAACACGGGCGCGGTGATAAAACTTTCAAGATTGAAACCGATGCAAGAGGCAAACTCAAGATAGTGTTCACATCGTTCTACTCAGTGGTGTGAAAATCGTAGATGATCCACGCGGCAGCTCGCATGGAGGTGGTTGGGGTTTTTGGGGTGCTTTAGGTGGCACTGCCATAATCAACGAAAACTACGAGAAGCTTTACCCTACCCGCTATCCATCAATTATCGCTCATGAATTGGGACACGCTTTTTATCTGAAACACCATGAACCCGACGGTTCTCTCATGGGATCCATGCCCTACGGTTCTCTCGGATTCCTTACAGATTACGAAGCAAGAATACTCAATAAGCATCATTTATTCAATGATACCCATATTCTAAATGCCCCGCCCGAAGTTAAGAGCGATCTACAGATAAAGGCGGTAGGCAAATACTTTCTTACATTAGAGTTACATGTTACAAGCCCTGTAGGACTTTACCATTGCCAAGTACACAACCAACAAGACTACATAGGCAGCGGTAGTCCTACTGGGAAAGAAGATATAATTCAAGTTGATGTGAAAAGGCGACACATACAAGAAGGGGATAGCATAATTTTCACCATAATGGATATTAATGGGAATATCAAGCAACTCCTTCTCACCATAGACCAGTTGCCAGAACCCGAAACTCCCGAAAAGAGTAACGGGAACAAGAATCCCGACCTTGATCTCCCTAAGGACAAGAACCCTAACCCTAACATTCCTGAAGAAAACAGTAAACCTGTAACTATTAAAGAAGATACCTCTAAAAATGTAGTATATCTCAACATCAATTTGGGAAAAAAGACTTTGCCCGATGAAGATGGGCTTAAGCCTTTTAATTCCATTAAGGAATACAAAAACGGCTGGGGATGGCATGCTATTTCGGATAACAGAACAAATAGCGGTAATCCCATCATTATTAGGAATACTACTTTTGAAAGAGGTTTCGCACTATCTCCACCTAACCGTCCAGAAATCTCATCCCTCAAATACAATTTGCAAGGGAACAGTTACATTGCATTTGAAGGATACATCGGCATAACTAACGATCGAGACTTTGAGATAGACAAACCTGAGAACAGAAGCTGCTTTGTAGGCGGTAGCTCTATATTCACATTTGAAATAGATGGAGAGAGTGTCCACAAGTCTAAGTTATTAACCGCAAAAGATAGATATGAAGAAGTCAAGTTTTACATACCTGCTGATGCAGAAGTATTGAAAATCACCATTGACAGCGGACCCGATTCGTCTTGGTGTGATACTGCTGCAGTAGCTGATCCCAAATTAATATCTAACTCACAAATTAGATATAGCATTAAACCCAAAGGTAAAATCACTACTTTATGGGGAAAAATCAAGTAAGGTAGACGCTAAATCTACCTCACCAACAACTATAAAAAAGGAGACAATAGATGTCTAAGTATTTCACATTGATACTAATTCTAATTTCAATTTTCACTATTGGTTGTGAGAAGCAACAAACAGGTAAAATGGCAAACATACTCGGTGTCACAGATGAACCCGTAGTTACCGAAATCACAGATGAACCTACGGAAGAACCCGTAGAAGAACCTCCCGTAGATGAACCCGAAGTAGAACCCCCACCAATTGTATTTGAGCCAGAGGTAGAACCTATACTTGAAGGTGTCCTACCAACTGATAATGTAGTCCGCGTAGACGAGTTGCCTGAAGATATAACTATCTTTGAAACCATCGACGAGTTATATGCTCACGAAGATGTTAAAGCATGGTTCAAAGAAGCAGAAGAATGGATTAGCGGTGTATGTAAAGGCGAACTCAATCCTTTTGAAAAACGCCCACAAACATACTTCTATTTTACTACAAGAGAAGTGCGAAACAGCTTTGAAAAAAGCTATCCTGGTAAGGCAGAAGGCAAAAAGTTGTACTGCCATCGGTTTTTTAGACCACACCCTAAAGGAAGATTGTGCTACAATA
>JAPPIG010000024.1 GCA_028820635.1 Candidatus Poribacteria bacterium | reverse complement strand
AGCTGGGACTCGTCCAGTTGTATTTGGGCTTTGCATTCCACGCCTTCGCGCCTTTTGCTATTATGTGCGAATTTCGCGTGAAGTATAGATCGTAGATACGCGCCGCGTACTGTCCACCTTGCGGTTTGTGTGAACGGATACGGGGCGTATCTACTATCTCTCGCAATGTTTTTCACAAATGCCATACACACAGAGTAAAAAAATATGAGTTCGGTATAAGCAACTTTTGGAATCGGCAGAATATGTCTCCTAAAAACTATTGTTATTTAGTATACTAAAATAATAGCGAATTTTTAGAGTCAAATATGATTGTTTTAGTCATAATAAACCTACCGATCCAGTCATAACAAAGGATCGTAGCACATTACAAAATCCTATCATTTGCCGATTGACTCTAAAAACTCTAAAAATCTTTTTATAACGTAAATACGGAGAAAAGATATGGAATTCTTCAGGTCTTTATACCGAACTCACGTTAAAAAACATAAAATCGCGTCACAATCCTTGTCCTGACAGACTCCTGCACGTCCTTGGGACGTGCAAAACGTCCTATTTATAGTAAACTTTAGAATTAATTGAACATTATGAGCAGTTCGGTCAGAAAACCGAAAACTAACGCAGACGCTGTAGCACAACCTGTTAGGTTGTGTTCCGTTTCGGCACAACCCATAGGTGTCAACTTAAGAAAAAATTGCAGGATTTTTTCTTGTGGGAGGGCTTTCTAAGCCCGATTTTATGAGCCATAACCTCTGAAATCGGGGTTGAAAACCCCTCCCACAAGAGGATGTATCCTTAAGTTTACACCTATGTGTTCCGTTTCGGCACAACCCATAACTGTCAACTTAAGAAAAAATTGCGGATTTTTTCTTGTGGGAGGGCTTTGTAAGCCCGATTTTGTGTTATACACCTTTCGCACCGAAATCAACGCTATGAATGCCATTTAGGCATTCAGCGGGTGCTTGGTTTCTTATGGCACGTGTATTCTATACACATTCCGCACCGCTGGTGCTATGATGCTATTTGCCAAAGCCTCGGAGAGGCGAAAGGTGTATAGCAGCATAATGTCCGTATTCATCAAGCCCCAGAGGGGCGAAAGGTGTATCAAATGCACAAATGTTACTCGCTAAATTGACACTTATGTGTTCCGTTTCGGCACAACCCATAACTGTCAACTTAAGAATATATCATCTTGTTGGAGGGCTTTGTAAGCCCGATATTTCAAGATTCAAGCAGTTAAATCGAGGTTGAAAACCCCTCCAACAACAAAAAAAATCTAACATTTTTTTCTTAAGTTTACACCTATGTGTTCCGTTTCGGCACAACCCAATCTATAATATTCTTTGCCAAAACTTTACCCCGTTGAATATTTCAAAAATGTTGATTTTTTAAGCAATCTGTGATATAAAATCAGAAACATCTTTTGAAGAGGAATACCAGTGAAACTTGTTACATTCAAAAAGTCATCGTTAGACGAACAATCCCGACTCGGTGCATGGGTTGATGGTGATAAAATTATCGATCTCAACTTAGATGTCTCAGATATGATCCAATTCTTTGAACAGGATTGTACCGCAGCGGCACAAAAACAGATTGACACTGTCCAACAACAACTCAGTGATGGTTCAGACTTGTCCGATTTGGTCTACCCAGTATCGGATATTCAACTGCTTGCCCCCTTTCCACGTCCCGCGAGCCTGCGTGATTTCGGCGTATTCAAAACGCACATGGATGCCGCTACGCGCATCACAGGAAAAGAAATATCGCCAGAATGGTTCAAACTTCCCAACTATTATCGCGGCAGCACAAGTCCTGCCTCCATTGCTGGACATGAGGCTGTAGTGACATGGCCCAACTACACAGAAAAACTTGATTTTGAACTTGAATGGGGTATCTACATCGGCAAGACAGGTAAAAATATCCCAATAGACGAAGCTCCAAACCATATTGCTGGATTCACGATTTACAACGACATCAGCGCGCGCGATATTCAGTTCAGACACATGACACTTTCACTCGGTCCCGCAAAAGGCAAGGACTTTGATAACAGCAACATTATGGGACCGTGCCTTGTTACGCCTGATGAAATTGAGGATCCGTATAATCTAAAAATGACAGCAAGGATCAATGGAGAGGTTTGGGCAGAGGGTAGTACATCAGATATGTATTATTCCTTCGCAGAAATGATCTCATTTGTATCGCAGTCCGAGACGCTCTTTATAGGAGAATTTTTAGGTTCAGGCACTGTCGGAAATGGATGCGGTTGGGAACTTGACCGATGGATTCAACCGGGAGACATCGTTGAACTTGAAGTTGAAAATATCGGTGTACTGAAAAATCGTATCGGTGAACCTGAAAAGAATCCTGCTGCTTGGAAGGAAAAAGTGTAACTGTGCGACTAAAAGATAAAGTTGCTATCATCACAGGTGCTGCATCTGGAATTGGCAAAGCCACTGCAATACTTTTTGCTGCACACGGTGCCAAGGTCGTTGTTGCAGACATTGATGAAAATGGCGGGAACAGGACTGTTACTGACATTCAAGCCGTAAACAATGAAGCAATTTTTGTTCAAACTGACGTGACAATTAAAGCTGACACTGACCAGATGGTCGCGCAAACATTAAAAAACTATGGCAAACTTGATACCTTGCTCAACAGTGCTGGGATTGCCATGCGTTTACCCGTTGCTGAACTGCCAGAAGAAGACTGGCATCGTTGTTTAGATGTGAACCTTAACGGGGTTTTTCTGTGTGCAAAGGCAGCTATTCCTGCAATGCAGAAAAACGGAGGCGGATCAATCATCAATATGTCCTCCATTTACGGAATTGTCGGGGCAGATGTTCGCGCAGCGTATGTCGCATCCAAAGGGGCTGTCACAAACCTGACACGCGGCATGGCACTTGATTATGCGGAAGACAATATCCGTGTAAACTGCATCTGTCCGGGTTTCGTGGAAACACCTTTAGTTGCTGGAGTCATCAAAACACCAGATGAATATCAGAAACTTGCAAATAAACATCCGATGCGTAGACTCGGCCAACCTGAAGAAATCGCCTACGGCGCATTATACCTCGCCTCCGATGAATCTGCCTTCGTTACAGGCATCGCTTTGCCAATTGATGGCGGCTATACCGCAGGATAAAAATATATTGAAAAGTTGTAATATGCAGAGCAACTAAACTGACAAACCTTTTACAGGCGAATTCATGCGAAAATTATCCGTACTGGTTTTCCTCATATTACTACTCAACAGTGCATATCTATTCAGTTTTGGTGAACCGACACTTTTCTACATTTTAAATATCCTATTCCACTTAGCACTTGGTATTGTATTAATAGTTCCATTTGCTATCTACCTTTTCCAAAAATTCAAAAACATTTCATCTCTTGGCCGTATTGGCGTTTTCGGGTTAATAGTTGGAATCGCTACGGGTGGTTGGCTGATGGTAGTCGGTGCGACTACGCCCTATCGTTGGCTTCTCATTACACATATTATTAGTATTAGCGTTGGAAGTCTTCTGTTCACCGTTCACTTATTGAAGGACAGCACAAATCTTTCACCAAGATTCAAAAACGTAATTGTATGTGTATTAGTTGGCGTAGTGTTTTTCCCGATTGGTGCAAAACTCTCCCAACACTATTTTCCAAATAAGGACTATCTTGTCAAAAACCCTGCACTGCCACCCACAAGTATGTACGAAGAAGGCGGCGGACCAACCGGACACTTTTTCCCAGCATCCGTTGAAACGGAAACAGGCAACCTAATTCCGACTGATTTCTTTCTTACATCAGAAACATGTGCCACAAAGGGATGTCATCCTGATATTTTTCGGCAGTGGAACGAATCTGCACATCATTTCTCATCTTTCAATAACCAGTGGTACCGAAAGTCAATCGTCTATATGCAGGAGGTGAACGGGATTGAATCTTCCAAATGGTGCGGTGGATGCCACGATCCAGCGATTCTACTCAATGGTATAATGGATAGACCGATTGAGGAAAATCTACATACACCTGCTGCGCAAGCAGGTTTAGCATGTACTGCGTGCCACTCTATGGAAAAGGTAAAGGACACGATGGGTAACAGTGGATATGTGATTAAATACCCGCCACTCCATGATATCGCATCAAGTGATAATCGTTTTATCCGAAGTTTGCACAACTATCTCATTCGCCTTGACCCTGAACCGCACAAAAAAAGTTTCCTCAAACCATTTCACCGAGACAATACTGCAGAATTCTGTTCAACCTGTCATAAGGTGCATCTGGATTTTCCTGTCAATAATTTTAAATGGGTACGTGGTTTCAACGACTATGACCAATGGCAAAAAAGCGGTGTCTCCCAGCAAGGTGCGCTCTCATTTTACTATCCCGAAAAAGCGAAGAAATGTGCTGATTGCCACATGCCGCTTGTAGATTCTACGGATGCGGGTAATATCAACGGTAAAGTCCATAGCCATCGTTTTCCTGCTGCAAACACTGCACTTCCTTATGTAAATAAACATGAAGAACAGCTCCAAGTAGTGATAGACTTTTTGCAAAATGACGTGATAACGTTAGATATGTTTGCCAACGGTATGCCGATTCCCAAAAACGGAATTGAAGTAATACGAGGTGAAGACCCACTTATAGAGGTTGTAGTGCGGACACGAGGTGTCGGTCATCAATTCCCGGCGGGAACAATTGATGCATTTGACATCTGGCTTGAGGTGAAAGCCACTGATGAAAACGGAAAAATCGTGTTCTGGAACGGTATGATTGACGCACCTGATGGTAACGGACCTGTCGATCCGAGCGCGCATTTTTATCGCGCTTATATGTTGGATGCACACGGCAACCTAATCAATAAAAGGAATGCATGGGCAATGCGGACTGTGCTATATTCACGAACTATTCCGCCAGGTGCTGCTGATACTGTGCGGTATCGTCTGGAAATTCCGTCCGATTGTGGAGAGATTCTCAACTTGGAAGCGAAACTGAATTATCGTAAATTTAACTGGTGGCATACGCAGTGGGCTTATGCTGGTGTCCGCGACCCAGAGGATACAGATTTTCAGGTGGATAAAGGCTACGACGATGGTAAGTGGGTTTGGACAGGTGATATGTCTAATGTCGCTGGTAAAATCAAGGCGATTCCAAACCTGCCAATTACAATGATGGCAGACGCAAAAGCAACACTTCATGTAATAACGTCATCACAAAACACACCTAAACAAAAAGTAAAAGTAGAAAACGCGCGTGAACGTTGGAACGACTACGGCATCGGACTTCTCCTACAAGGTGATCTCAGAGCCGCACAAATCGCCTTTCTAAAAGTTACTGAAATTGACCCTGACTACATGGATGGATGGGTGAATATCGCACGATGTCGCATCAAAGAGGGGGATATGCGCGGTGCCGAAGTAATGCTCAAGAAAGCATTTGAGATTCAGAAAACGTTGCCGCCTAAAAATCTCCATCGTGCAAAGGTGCATTACTTTTATGCCCTCGTTCAAGAATCCTATGGTAACTATGACATAGCAATTCAACATCTCCAACAGGCTGCCTCACAATTCCCGCGTGATACCCGCGTTCGCAACGAATTGGGACGCATGCATTTTCTGAAACGTGAGTATGAAACCGCTTTAGCACAGTTTCAGCAGGCGCTTGAGGTTGACCCAGAAGATTTGGATGCACATTACAATATGATGCGGTGCTATCGCGCACTCAAAAATCAGTCTATGGCTGAGAAATCACAAAAACTATACTTGCGATTTAAAGCAGACGAGTCCGTTGATGCAATTACAGGCATTGCGCGCCGTGCAGACCCGCATGCTAACCTTGAACGACAGCCAATCCATGAACACATAAATAGTTATTCTACTGATTAAAAATTGATTAAAATACGAAATAAAAATTATGGAGTAGCAGAGCCATTCAATTGTCGAGTTTCGCTGTTGTTGAAGGGGTTTCCAACCCCGATATCAGATACACATCATGAAAAATCGGGGTTACAAACCCGCTGAATGCCAACAGGCATTCATAGCGTTGATTTACTCCAACAAAGATGTTTTGTGACAATTGAATGCCTCTAAATGGTACTGTGATTATTCTTGCCAAAATTATAAGAGTACGTTAATATCTCTACAAGTGTGATAGATCACTACCTTCATCAACGAATAAGGAGACAAATATGGCAGTATTTCTACATACACGGGTTCGCGTCAGCGACCTTGATCATTCTATTCAATGGTATTGTGACCATCTGGGATTCAAAGTTTTGAGTCGGAGCGATAAATCCCCCGCAGGCAACCAAATCGTGCATCTTGAACTTCCGGGCAACGCACACACATTGGAGTTAACATATTCACCCGATTTTGATCTTCAGGTGCAGGAAGACCTGATGCACTTTGCGATTGGTGTGCCAGATATTGTCGAATTTTGCGACGGTTTGGAAAAAGCAGGATTGGAAATTTGGCCGGATGAGTGGCGCAAACAGTTCACTTCTGGTGGCATGAAAATGGCTTTTATCACCGATCCCGATGGATATGAGGTTGAACTCCTGGAACGCAAAGATGCTTCTGGTGACCCACTTGACGTGCTTGAAGAATCTTAGGACTTATGTGATCACGTGCTATAGTCGGTAGCCGGGAATCAGAGTTCCCTCCCGACAAATCCCATAAGCGCTTTTGGCGTTGATTCACAAAGAGAGGTGTTCTGTAGGAGCGATCTCCGAATCGCGACCTTTACCCGCAAAATTTTGCTGATGAGAAAGGGAATCTTAGACGAAAGGCCAGAACTGATTCCACGCTGTCATCCAATCTTTTGCACGACTCTCAGCGGTGACGGATCCCGTTATTTCAACGCCGGGGCGTCCTTTGAAGTCTGCAAGTTTATCTACACTTGAGACTTCAATTTTGATCGTTGTTGGTTGAGCAGGCACATAAGTACGAACCCTTGTTAAATCTGAGAGGGCATCTTTGGCTGCGTCTTCTATCATTTGGCGGGCACGTACGGGTGGGATATGTCTTGCGCTGTATCGACTGAGTCCCTTTTTAACAGCAACCGTTGGCAATGCTTCACCGAGTAGTTCTTTGGCTTCTCTACACACTGCCGCATCCCCCGTAACAAGTGCAATCGGAACACCGTAATGCCCGTTGAGAGCCGCATTTACACCCGTTTCTCCAACAAGATCATCATTGAACCAAAGGTTACGATATCGGACAGTAGAAATAGTATGGCACAACACACCGTCGGGAGTGTTGTTACGAGCATGCATCCCGATAAGCAAACAAGCATCACACCCATCTTTCCACATGTCGTCAAACCGTCCCCATCCGTGGTGTGCCACCCACTCACAATCTGGATGTATTTTGTCTGGGATAAGCGAATTAAATGTCCAACCTTTTCCTGCTCCGTGACAATCCACAACAACAATCTCCGTAGCACCAGCGGCTTTAGCACCGCGCACTGCAGCGTTAATCTCTTCGGTATAGAGGAGTCTACCCTCTTCAAACATCGCAGCACCGCCATCAACCTGATCCCACACAACAATGCCGCTTACGCCTTCCATATCGGACATAATCAATACGCGCACTATTCTACTCCTTTCTTATTGATGATTTTGTGTTTTAGTTTGAGTATAAATCAGTCGCACTTTAAATTCAAGCGTAAAATGGATCAGTAACTTATTTCATTTCTAATTGACAAATTGTCATAATAAACTGTAAGTCGGGTAGAGCTTGCGACACCCGACATGAAAACTCTATCTAAAATCATACGTGTCCAAATCAATGCCAAATGCGCTTTTTGACATTTGTCAGGTTTCGCTTCGCTCTACCCATAGGAGTCAATTTAAGGAAATTACCTCTTGTTGGAGGGCTTTCTAACCCCGATTTTAGCCACACACCTTTCGCACCGCTGGTGCTTTGGTTTTGGGGTGATATGGTTTCTATACACATTCCGCACCGCTGGTGCTAAGAGGTGGTTGGCTAAAGCCTCGGAGAGGCGAAAGGTGTATAGTCAATGTTGATCCGCTCAATAGCAAGCCCCAGAGGGGCGAAAGGTGTATCAGATGCACAAACGTCACTCACTAAATTGATGCCTATGGGTTTCGCTTCGCTCTACCCGCAGCATGCCAACAGTGCATGCTGCGTTGATTCGGACCTACGAAATGATGCTAAATAGTTATTTAGAATGGTATTAGGATAAAATTGGGATGGCAAGGAAATTGTCTATACAACATAGCAGTAAGGATATGAATGAATAAAACAAGAGGTGATTTGACTCAAGGTAGTCTGCTACGCCACCTATTGCAACTTGCAGTGCCGATAACGTTCGGCTATATCCTACAAGACGCATTCAATATTGTTGATATGATTTTCGTTGGCAGATTAGGACCTGCTGCAATCGCTGCCGTTGGGATAAGTGGCAATTTGCTTCGGTTAATTGCAGTGTTCTCTCTCGGTATTTCAACGGGTGCTGGGATTATGGTAGCACAATACCTCGGTGCAAGAAATCACGCGCAAGCGGGACACGTAGCGATGCAGGCAATTCTATTAGCCTTTTTCTTTGCCATCGGTATCGGTATTGTAGGTTACCCGTTAGCAGAATTTGGTTTACGTGCAGTCCGAACAACAGATCCAGAGGTGATACAACTCGGCACAACTTACATGCATATAATTCTTGTTGGTATCAGTACGATGTTTTTGTCAATGACACTTGGTTCTATTTTTCGCGCAGGCGGAGATGCAGTTACGCCCATGATTGTGCTAATTCTATCCACATTGATTAACATTACACTTGATCCACTGTTGATTTTTGGACTTTGGAAATTCCCGAAATTAGGCGTAGCAGGTTCAGCTTACGCTACACTCATTGGTAGGGGCATCGGTGTTATTATTCTACTATTTCTCTGTTTCAGTGGACGCGCCCCAATTTCGCTACGACATGTCCGGCTTCGCGCTGATCTTGTAGAAATGCTTGACATTTTAAGGTTAGGCATTTATAGTTCTATGCAAGGATTCTGGCGACATTTATCCCGGCTCGGTTTCCTATGGGTCATAGGTCCTTACGGCAAATATGCAGTTGCTGCGTATACGATTTGCATGCGCCTCCGAATACTCGTAATGAATCCTGGCTTCGGAATTGCTAACGCCGTTGCACCTGTAGTCGGACAAAATTTAGGAGCGAACCAATTAGAACGAGCAGAAGAATCAGCTCGGATGGGAAATATCTTAGGCACAACGGTTATGGCAGGAATTGGTGTGCTTTTTCTCGTTTTTCCGCAGATGTTTATTCAGATTTTTAGCAATGACTCAGAAGTCATAAAAATCGGATCAGTTTACCTCCAGTACCTATCGCTCACATTTGGATTTATAGCATTTTCTTTAGTTTTAGGCAAGGCACTTAACGGTGCGGGTGATACTTTTTCTCCGATGATTATTACCCTCGCTGCTCAGATGGGAGTTGGTTTAGGGCTTGTTATGCTATTGTCACATTTTATCGGATTGAAAGGGGTTTGGATCGGAATTGCGCTTTCAAATGTGGTGCAAGGTGCCGCCATGTGGCTTTGGTATCGCACAGGAAGATGGAAAACAATAAAAATTATAAAAAATGGTAGTGAAAATCCTACCAGAAAGGCAGTTTGAAAATGGCGTCCAAAGGTTACGTGAATCCTCAACTTGTAATTTCAGCTGAGGAATTGAAAGACAATCTTAATGATGAATCGTTTTGTATCGTTGATACGCGTCCGACACATGAATATCTAAGCGGACATATTCCGGGCGCGCTTCATCTCGATCTTTTTGGGTTGAGTCTCATCAACACCCGCAAAGAGACATTTGATGCTTTTATGTGGATGATTGCCTACCTGTTTCAACAACGTGGGCTTGACCATACGAAAACAATTATATGGTATGAAAACATTTCAGGGACGAAAGCATCTCGCGGTTTGTGGTTTTGCGAGTATTTAGGGCATTCTGATACCCGTTTACTTGATGGTGGTTTCAAGGCCTGGGTAGCAGCAGACGGAGCAGTCAGCACTGAAGGGGTTGAACCTCCTGAAATGCCACACTTTCCGATAGAAGCAAAACATAATATACACATGGATGCGGATGTGATTCATGCCTCGCTAAATCAAGACGATTTCGTTCCCTTAGATACCCGTACAGATGATGAACACTACGGTAGAGTTGCTCGTGCTGAACGTGCTGGCGCAATCCCCGGTTCTATACATATAGAGTGGCTCAATAATCTTGATGAAACGGGTGCATTCAAATCTGCTGATGAACTTCGGCAAATGTATGAAACAGTAGGCATCACACCAGAGAAGCAGGTAATGTGCTACTGACAGGGTGGATACCGTTCTTCCCAAACCTATTTGGCGTTGCGGCTTATCGGTTATCCAAAAGTAAGCAACTACATTGGGTCATGGAAAGAATGGGGAGACCGGCTGGATTTGCCGGTTGAAATTCCTGAAGAATAGTAAAACCATTTCTAACTAATGATAGGACATTATTTCATAAATCGGTTGTCGAATGCAACACCCTCTTCTGTAGGAGCAACCTCCTGGTCGCGACCCACCGAATACCATACGGGGAATGCCTAAAGACGAATGCGCGTATGGCATTCGCCATGATTCATACTGTTGATTTGGCGTATTCGGTGTTGATTTGGACAAATGCCAAAAGTTCATTTGACGTTGATTCGAGGTTGCTCCTACAAGATATGCCCGCAGATGACACATTATATATTGGAAATGGTATTAGAAGATGTTTCCACAAAATTAATGCAAATTTCCACAACTATTTCTGGACATTCCTGTGGCAAATAATGCCCTGCATTAGGTACCCATATCACCTGAATATTGGGATTAGGTGGGATGTGCAACTTCCGCTCAGTTAATTCGTTCCTACCCATTTCGCCAAATACCTCAAAGATAGGAATACCTGCCTGTTCAAGATATGTGTAAGCATCAAATTCTTTGACAGATGTCCAAAAACTTTCCCAGACATTCGGTTTAAAACGGTTTCGCGTCTCTTCAGCTTTCCGCTGAATCTTCGTAATTTCTGTTTGAGACAGTGAACCGTAAAACCTGCCTGTGTCAAAAGCACTTCCTGCCGATGAAAGACTCGTCCATCCCTCAAGCAAAACAAGTCCTACAATACAAGGTAAATGTTTGGCGGCTTCCATTGCAACCATACCGCCAAGGCTATGCCCAACGAGTATTACCTCCTGAATTCCAATTGCGTTTACAAGGTGTAGAACATCATCAGCAAGGTTCGCTAATGTAAACGGTTCGGTGGGTACACTACTCTGTCCGTGTCCACGAAAATCAAGCGTTATATAACGTTGATGGCGAGGTAGTTGTTCAATTATCGATTTCCAATCCGATGAATCACAACCAGTACCGTGTAGGAATAATAAAGAATGACCTGATCCACCTGAATCGGTGTAAGTCATTCGTCCCCAATCTGTTTCTATTGTTCCATAGTGAAAAACCATCATATTGGCGGACTTATTTATAGCACTATTGACCTGAAAGATTCCATATTTTCGTGGCTGTAGTTCCGAGAATATTTTGTTTATCCATATCCGTCAAGAAAGGCAAACCTTCACGAATAAGGCGTAGTTCCTGATCCAACGTAGGCCAGTTATGTTTTTCTCTGTGATGCCCGGGGTATCCTGTGCCCCAAACCGTTCGTTCTGAACCGAAAGCAGATAGCAGTCTTTCTATGAATGGATGAACATCTACGTAAGGAAAATCTTGATGAGAGCGACCTGCTACATCTGAAAGTTTCAAATATATGTTGTCAAATTCAGCAAGGTCTACGATCAGTTGAAACTCGGATTCATCGGTGTTCACCTGAGGGTATCCCATGTGGTCAAGAATAAGTTTAAGGTCTGGATACTGTCGGGCAATAGTGGCAACTTGATCGGCAAACTCTGCACGTAGATGAAATTGTATAATTGCATCAACCGCTGCGATTTCTTCCCACATTGCTATGTTTTGTCGGGTCAGAAGAATTTTCTCATCTGGGTAGTACATCGGATGAAATCGAAACCCGACCAATCCCCGTTCTTTGATCCAATAACGCACCAACTCTGCATTCTCCGGGTCTTGTGGATCAATCAAACCGTGTCCTATAAATCGATTTGGAAAGCGCGCCACCGAATCAGCGATGTAGCCGTTATCCCATGTTGACCAACTCGTTTGCACCAACACAGTCCAATCAACCTCATGCATGTCCATCTCTGCCAAAAGTTCATCAGCAGTTCCAGGTTCATCGGGATAGGAATTCCAACCCGGAGCCGTTGGACCGACAGGATATTTCGGTGGGTCAATTTCCCAGACATGAACATGAGTATCTATAATCATTGTAAACCTTTGCTCTATCAGGTGAGAAACTGGGCATCAACTGTTTCTCCTGCATGTAAGGTCGCACCAGACGGAATAATGATCAATCCATTCGCCAATACAAGGGAGTGAAGGATACCAGAGCCTTGCGGTCCGGTTGTTTTGGCTATGTATTGGCCATCTTGTTCTGTAAGAATCGCACGCATGTAATTCACGCGTCCATCTTTGTTTGTAACATCTGTCGCCAAAACGGCTTTAAAGGTTGGACGTAGTAGATCGGTGTGGCCTGCCATTTTCAGAAGCGCAGGACGTACAAAAAGCTCAAATACAACAAGTGAAGACACAGGATTACCCGGTAATCCAAAAATCGGTTTTCCGTCTATAATGCCGTAAGCCTGTGGTTTGCCGGGTTTCATTGCAACACGCCAAAAATTCATCTTCCCCAATTTCGTCAGGACATTTTTCACTATATCATGTTCTCCGACCGAAACGCCGCCACTTGTGATAAGCGCATCTGCTTTCGCAAGGGATTCACGAAAGATACGCTCCGTTTCAGCCGCATCGTCAGGAGCAATGCCCATATCAATGGGAATACCGCCAGCGTTCTGAACTTGTGCATACATACCGTATCGATTGCTATCCCGAATTTTTCCCGGCATCAGCGGTTCACCGAGTGGCGTAAGTTCATCACCTGTAGAGACAACAGCAACTGTTGGTTTTTGATATACTGTCACTTCAGCACAATTAAGCGAAGCAAGCATTGATACTTCCGGAGGACGTAGCACCTTTCCGGGAGACATCACACAATCGCCTTGCTTAACACTTTCACTGGTAAAACGGACATTTTCATTTTCCTCAACGCTTTCAAAGATTTTGACCTTATCACCGACAAGTTCAGTTACCTCTTGCATGACAACAGCATCTGCCCCATCAGGCATCATTGCACCAGTCATAATCCGTGCTGCTTGTCTACTTGAAACATGTTTTTCAGGGGCATATCCTGCAGCAATAGTTTCAACAACTGAAAGCACAGCAGGATTCTCTTTGGATGCTCCCTTCACGTCTATTGAACGCACTGCAAAACCATCCATCGCAGAATTGTCAAAAGGTGGGATATTTTCAGTTGCATGCAATGCTTCTGCAAGAACATAACCTGCACAGCCGAGAATTCCCCGCTTTTCTGTTGGCAAAACAGGAATTGTCTCTAACATCTGTTGCCGTGCTACTTCAACACTTAACATTTAATTTGCTCCAGTTGCGTTTTCAGTTTGATAAATTCACAGTATTTGTTATGCCGATCCTTTGTTGTTATTTCGCATGTCCTATGAGTAGCACCGCTGCAGGCAAAGAAGTTTCCGCAGACTTGCCATAAGCCCAATCTATGCTGTCAATATCAGCATCTGTTTCTAACTTATGATACGGTAAGTCCCACGCTTTGAGTGTCGGTTCAAGGAAGGCAGCAACAGAGTCAACCCACTTTCCGTCAGCGTCGCGGTTGTGATACCCTCGATAGCCGATGAATACGACAACAGGCACTTGCATATTTATAACAGTGCCACGGATAGCATCGCCGGATTCCAAGAAACCCGTATTTTGTATGATAATCACAGGTTTCTTGCCACCGACATACAACCCCGCCGCAATAGCGAATGCCTCACCTTCGCGGGTTACTGTGATGACCTCAATTTTCGGTTCTTCACGCAAAAGTTCGTAAATTCGCGCGCTGCCATTGTCTGGCACACCAACAGCATGGGTAATATTATGTTTTTTCAATGCATCTACAATTTTCTGTGCTGATGCCACAAGTGCTCCTGATTCATGCAATTGGGCAGGCACACAGACCTGCCCTTATGAAATTAACTCACATTCGGACGATATATCAATTTTATTGTCTGCCTTCAACCAATGCGTCAACGACCGTCGGATCAGCAAGCGTTGAAGTATCACCGAGATCAGATATATCACCTTCTGCTATTTTACGGAGAATGCGCCGCATGATTTTACCGGATCGGGTTTTCGGCAAAGCAGGTGTAAACTGAATCTTATCCGGTGTAGCGATGGGACCAATATGTTGTCGCACTGCTTGTTTGATACCTGTTGCCACGTCATCTGATGCTGATTCACCCGTCATGAGTGTTACATACGCATAGATTCCCTGCCCCTTGATGTCGTGTGTGTATCCAACGACAGCGGCTTCCGCAACAGCATCATGTTGTCCGATAGCACCTTCAACCTCAGCGGTTCCCAATCTATGTCCAGAGACATTCAACACATCATCTACACGCCCAGTAATCCAGTAATATCCATCTTCATCACGCAGCACGCCATCGCCTGTCATGTAATATCCGGGGAACCTACTAAAATAGACATCAATGAAACGTTCATGGTCGCCATACACTGTCCGCATGATGCCGGGCCAAGCAGTTTTAATGCAGAGATAACCGGTCGCTGGATTACCTTCCACTTCGTTTCCTTCTTCATCTAAAATCACAGGTTCAATACCGAAGAATGGGAACGTTGCAGAACCAGGTTTCAGCGGAGTCACCGCGGGTAACGGTGTAATTAGGATTCCACCTGTTTCGGTCTGCCACCATGTATCAACAATCGGGCACCGTTTGTCGCCAACAATATTGTAATACCACAACCATTCCGGTTCTTTAATCGGTTCACCGACTGTCCCAAGCAACCGAAGTGTAGACCTATCATATTTTTCTACCCATGTATCCCCTTCCTTCATCAAGGCACGCAAGGCTGTAGGTGCGGTATAGAAGAGATTAATTTTATGTTTCTCAACGACTTGCCAAAATCGTCCAAAATCTGGATAGTTCGGGACACCTTCAAACATAACGGTAATTGCCCGATTAGCGAGTGGGCCGTAGATAATATAAGAATGTCCGGTAATCCAACCTATATCAGCGGTGCACCAATACACATCACCTTCGTGATAGTCGAAAATCTGCTGGTGTGTATAGGATGTATACACCAGATAGCCACCTGTGGTATGTAAAACACCTTTCGGTTTTCCTGTTGATCCAGATGTATAGAGTATAAAAAGCGGATCTTCAGCATTCATCACTTCAGGTTCACATTCGGAATCCGCGCTTGCCATTGCTTCGTGCCACCAAACATCGCGGGATGCGTCAAAGTCAACCGCATCACCAGTGCGTTTCACAACAACAACCTTTTCAATAGATGGGCAATCTGCAACTGCAGCATCGGCGTTTGCTTTCATTGGAATGTCGCTTCTGGTACCACGCATTGCTGTGTCTTGCGTTATCAAAAGTTTGCATGCAGAATCGTTAATCCGATCTCGTAATGATTCGGCTGAAAACGCACCGAAAACGATGGAATGAACCGCACCAATCCTGGCACATGCCAACATTGCAATTGCCAATTCTGGCACCATTTGTAGATAAATACAGACGCGATCGCCTTTATCAACACCTTGTACTTTCAGGACGTTAGCGAACTTTTTGACCTCTGCAAGCAGTTCACTAAAACTAAATGTCTTGTCTTCGGAAGGATCATTACCTTCCCAGATAACTGCTGTTTCATCGCCGTGCCCTGCTTCCACGTGCCGATCAAGACAGTTGTAACATGCGTTTAGTGTGCCGCCTTCAAACCATTTTATCTGTGCTTTGACAAAGTCGTAATCCCGAACCGTCCCCCATTTTTGATACCACGTCAACCGCTCAGCAATTGTTGCCCAAAAACTTTCTGGGTCTTCAATTGATTCAGCGTATCGTGCCTGATACGCTTCTAAACTGCTGACGTGAGCGTCACCAATTGGATAGGCAGTCTCCGCTGGTGGAAAAATATTGTTAGCCATTTTATATTTTCATCTCCTCTAAAATCAATCTGCGGTTCTCAAAACGCTTCTACAAGTTGTATAGGACATATTTTATAGAAAAACAAGCAGCATGTCAACTGCAATTAGAGGATATTTTTATGAGAACGTGAGTTTAATGACTCTGAGCAATTCCGAAATTGCAAATAGACCTTGCGTTTTTCATAGAAAATCCAGTACAATTATTGTTCAATGGACTGTTTATTTTTCATTACATAGCGGGTATAGAACGATTGCCAATAGGAACAGACAACCAATAGAAATACAATATTACCGTTCCCAAAACGGCAGGCAACCTTTCACGGAATGGTTTGAATCCATTCGAGATAAAAATACGCAACAGAGAATTGACAAACGACTTGCGAGGCTTGAAGATGGCAATTTGGGTGATTGCCAATCTGTCGGTGGAGGTGTTTTTGAATTGCGTCTCCACTTTGGACCAGGATATCGCGTCTATTTTGGTCAAATTAAAAATACACTCGTCCTTTTGCTTTGTGGTGGAGATAAGAAATCACAACAAGGGATATTGAAACCGCAAAAACCTATTGGCGGGAATATAAGGAGACACATCAATGAGAGAAATGGGGAATTGGCGCGAGTATCAAATTAGAAGACTTGCTAATGATCAGGAGTCAGCGATTGACTATCTCGAATTGACGTTGGAGGAATACCTTGCTGATGGCGATCTGCCCTTCTTCCTAAAGGAGCTTCGGGTCTTTATAGAATCTCAAGGTGGAGTTATTGAACTTTGTAAACGAACTGGTATTGATACCGAAATGCTTTTAAATATGCTCTCTAATGAGGATGCTACACAATTATTAGATACGTTCAGCTCTCTGTTGAACGCGCTTAAGAGTCGTTTGGTGATTGAAGATACACACGATAAACATCTGTCACCTGTCAAACAGATTCCAACCAGTCAATAGCAGTCTGTTCGTCTTGTTCAATGGCGATTTCCACAGCGCGTTTAGCATGTTCCAGAAGGTCTTTGGCCTGCTTGTGTCCGTTAAAGGATTCGATGATTTTCCGTTGGATTTCAGCTTGCTTCTCTTGGCGCAGAATGGGAATAACTGTCCCCGCCACTTGATCTGGCCGCCAATGGAGTATGACTGACCCACATACGTCCCGATTAATTTGCTCTTGTGTCAGGATGGAATTAAGCACGAGAGTTTAAGTACTCGTTTCCGATTTTATCCATTTTGTTTTCTAAACGAAGTATGCCACTTGATGGGATCATTTTTATAGCATAACTGCGAATGTGTCAACGTATATAGCAGTGAAATTAGAGTTTGATTTCGGTGTTTCTTGGGAAATGACACAATTTGAGATCAACTCTTGAAAAGGCTGGGAGTAGAGGCAAGAATACCGTATTCTTGACACTTTTCAATGATTACTTCTTCATTTTTGCAGTTTTCCAAAATGAAGTAATTCTCTTTCAAATCAGCAATTTTGTTAATAGAAATACTCTGTTGATTAAGATGTTCTATGAGAATTGTAGGAACAAAATAGAGTTCGTAAGTATTATCGTCTATCGGATGAATCCCGATAACAACGTCTGAGGTTGCAGTGGATTGTCTGTAAGTTTTAACACCAGACTTGTATTCTCTATCAACACCGCCTCTTGACCCACCAATAAAAGAAATCGATTTTTTGCCAGTTTTGACTTGAGCACGAATTATGTCTTCAGTTCCATCTTTTTTTCGCACGATGATGATATCGTATGTTGATAAAGGTAAATCAACCAAAGAAACGTTTTGATATTTTTTCATCAGAATTCCGACCACAATGTGCTCATGCGCAAATCCATCTACTGACGCTTGTCTACCTCTTTCTTCTGAGTTAGCCATGTTCTACCTCTGTCCATTTATTTCTTTAGAACTAAAATCCAATCGGTGTTGATGCGTTCTTCTCTCGGCACTTTAATGAAATGTTTGATAATCTCCGAACCGAAATAGGTTTCAACTTCAAATCCAATTTTTTCGGCAATCGGCATGAGATACTTCCAATTCTCAAAGAGTTGTCCGCGAATGCGATTATTCCCCACAACGACAATATATCTGCCATCTTTGCGCAAAACTTTGTAGACTTCAGTAAGGTTTTTTCGCATATCATCAAGGTATTTAAAGGCGATGAACGCACGTCTCGGATCCACTTCAAATATCTTAGCCATAGCCTTGTCCGCCTCAGGCACTCCGATTTCATGTCGATTTTTGTAATGGCTTGCAGAAACACTTTCCGTGCCAACGTTTTGTTTCTTCAAAGCAGTTAGCGAATCCTGTGCAAAACCGAGCCAATACATTTCCAATTGGTGGGTTCTCGGGTAGTCAACGGCATTGACATAAGGTGGAGAGGTTACCGCGAGATCGAAATGACCTTCCGCATACTTAATATTCCTTGCATCCATGTCCTCTGGAAAATCAACGGTAATGCCAGACGGATAGTTTTGGGAAAACGCAACCATTTTAGGCACTTTGGTAAGAACTGTTTTTGCAAACCGATTCAATGCATCGGAAGGTTTAACTAATTTGTTCAATTTCTTTCGAATCACTGTTCGGGTACAATTATCATCGGCATTAGAGACAGACCGGATAATAGACGAAAGGCAGACTTTGAAAAAATCTTTAATGGCATCGTCAGCATCAATTTGCTGTATCTGCTTTCTTAAATAGGTTAACTCAAACAGAATTTCTTTGTTAAACCAGTTATCTCTATAAGGGAAATTAGGCAAATCAGATTCTGTAACCTGTGAGGGATCGTAATTGAGGATAGACTCCATCAACGATTTCTGCGCAGACTTCAGAATCCTTTCTGGCAAAGGGGTTACCTTTACTTGTGAAATAAAACGGGAAAATGGGTCTACATCTATCCCCACAGAGTTGCGTTTTGAAAGAAGTGCTTCAACATTCGTTGTCCCGCTTCCAGCAAACGGATCCAGGATTTGATTATGTTCCTGGGAATACCGTTTGATAAGCCAACGCGGTAATTCTGGGAAGAATTTGGCAGGATATTTGTGTAAACCGTGTGTCAAAAAACTTTGGTCGTGGCTGATAAATAGAAACCTGTCCCCATCCTTGGCAGGTAAATTAACAGGAATATCACCATCTACTTGAACAATACTTTCACCATAGTCGTTTATAATTTGCGTAACGTTGTCCATTATTCTCTCATAAGTCTGTCAACTTTATCGTATACTTCAAATTATATCACAATTACCAGGCCGATGCAATAACTCTCAAAAGCATCCAGGGTTATTCAGTTTTAAGAATTATCGGTTAATAGATTTTACCTATAGTTATATTGTAGGTCGGGTTGAGTTTACGAAACCCGACATGATCGCACTGTCGCACTAAGATTGTCGGATTTCGCTTCGCTCTACCCGCTGAATCATGCAGAATGCCAAAAGCGCATTCTGCTAAAGGCATTCATAGCGTTGATTTGGACCTACAATGCGACTATAAATATTAACGTTTGCAATAAAATGTGCAGAAAAACCGAAAACTGAATAATCCTGAAAGCATCGCGCAGAGCCATTCAATTGTCGAGTTTTCACATTTAATTATATTGTAGGAGGGA
The DNA here is from genome assembly GCA_028820635.1 of Candidatus Poribacteria bacterium. GTDB lineage: Bacteria > Poribacteria > WGA-4E > WGA-4E > WGA-3G > MSPOR6. The sequence goes on along the minus strand of JAPPIG010000024.1, from coordinate 12,996 downwards.
ACTCCGGGGAATGCCTAAATGGCATTCATACGCGCCAAATACCAAAGGCGCATTTGGCGTTGATTTGGGGAACGCCTACAGGCGACGAATGCCATACGCGCATTCGGCTTTCCTGCAAACTTATTGTAAATATATTGGATATCTATTGTTCCGAATACCACAAAAACTGCTGACCATCACCAATAACCAAGTATAATATCCGTATGAAAAATACAACCACGTCCCAAACGCAAATACAGCCAGTATACAAATCTAAAGTAAAACATAAACGAGAAAATGTTGCTCAAAATTATACCATTTTAACCATAATATTGAAAATATCCAGAAAGTTGAAACAGTCAAAAATTGCAAAAAAGTGCAACTACGATAAAACCATTATAAGCCCAATCACACACTGGGTTTAGAGCGAATTTGAAAACCATACCGTGGTATGAAAAATCATACCGTACGGTATGATTTAAGTTGTAACGAATTCCAATAGCGGTAGTGGCAATCACCGGGACCGCGACATTACGACTTGACAGAAAATATAGAACTTATCTCATAAATAGAATTTATTGGTTCGTTATCAGTTGATTCTTTTTGTAGGAGGGAACTCCGATTCCCGACTACCATTGTCTTTTGTCGCGATTCGGAGATCGCTCCTACAAGAAGGGACAGATGTAGCCTATGCGATTATTGGAGAATTGAATGCCTCTGCCCATTAAGAGATTAAATTTGACTTTTTTGGTAAGAAATAGTATAATTATTTGACTTTTTTGGTAGGGTATATTATAATATAGTCACCTAAATTGGTTAGGATTTAATTAGGGGGGAGGAATATAGATGCAATTATCTGCCAAGTTGAAGTATGCAGTTTGTGCGATGTTGGAACTCGGTCTGCAGTATCGTAAAGAATTCGTTTCAGTCACGACGTTGGCTGAAAAACGGTGTATTCCCGGTCCGTTTTTGGAGAAACTTCTTTTACAACTCAAAGGTGCTGGATTAACTACAAGCCGCCGTGGTCCAGACGGCGGGTACAGTTTAGCGTTACCTCCAGATAAAATTCGGATAGGCGATATCTTTGCTGCAGTAGAGGGTCCCGTTGATTTCTCAAAAGGCTTTGAAACACAACAATCGTCTGAAATTGGACCTTTTTTTGCCGAAATAGAGGAAGAGGTCCGCGACGTATTGAACACAAAAACCTTACATGAACTCTGTTGTCACGCCCGTAAATTTAAACAGTTGTCACAACCGACACATTCTCATCTGTTCTTTATATGAAAATTGCTGAAAACCTGACAAAACTTATCGGGAATACGCCGATGGTTCGCCTGAATGCGTTGCCGGAAAAAGGGGATGCAACTGTTTTTGCAAAGTTAGAATCCTATAACCCTGGTGGTAGCATTAAGGATCGCATCAGTTATGCCATGGTCATAGATGCTGAAGAACGCGGCATCCTGAAACCGGGTGATACTATTGTTGAACCGACAGCTGGCAACACAGGCATCGGTCTTTCTATTGTTGGGGTAGCCCGTGGTTATCAAGTAATTTTGACGATGCCAGAGAACGTTAGTAGTGAAAAATATGCGCTACTATCTGCGTTTGGCGCGAATATTGTGCTTACACCGGAACACGGTGGTATGGCAAGCGCAATCTGGGAAGCAGAAGAAATCCTTAAACAAAATTCACGACACTATATGCCGAACCAGTTTACGAATCCTGCGAACCCGTGGATTCATCGTGAGACGACTGCTGTTGAAATTTTGGATTCTGTAGGAAGTGATATTGATTTCGTTGTCATCGGGGTAGGAACAGGAGGCACGTTAACGGGTGTTGGCGAAGTTCTTAAAGCACAAAATCCAAAAATAAAAGTCGTTGCTGTAGAGCCTTTGGTGTCATCTGTACTTTCAGGTGGAGTGCCTGGACCGACACGGATTGATGGACTTGGTGCTGGCATGGTGCCCGAGGTCTTAAATGTGGACATCATTGATGATGTCATTGCAGTTTCTGAAGAGGTAGCGTATCAAACTATGAAAGATATTTCAAAAAAGGAAGGTTTGTTGGTAGGCATGTCGTCTGGAGCAAACGTGCATGCAGCATTGGAGGTAGCTAAAGCGCAGGGACCTGATAAGACTGTTGTCACTATTCTTCCAGATACAGGTGAACGTTACTTCAGTTTGAGTCGCTATTTTGAGCTTGAAACTGATATAATGGAGACATTACCATAAAAGGAGTCTAAACAGGAAAATACGGAATGGCATTTGAAATTGAAACTGCTTCAACGATAAGATTGAAGCAGCAGATTACCTTAAAAGAGGACCCGCAAGAAATTCTTTTCTGCCTCTTTAAGAAATTTAATGATCGAGCAGCTATTGTAACAAGTGGTCAGCTGTCGGGCATGGTACAAATACATCTTGCAGCTGAAAGTAAACTGCCTTTTAGAGTGTGTACGATAGACACGTTTCGCCTCTTTCCTGAAACCTACGCATTCTTTGATCAAGTAGAAGAACGCTACGGCATTGAGATTGAACGTATCCAACCAAACACTACTGAGGTAGAAGATATGATCGCCGAACATGGGGAATTCCTGTTTTTCGATAGCACAGCAAAACAGAAGTTCTGCTGTGATGTCCGAAAAGTTAGACCAATGCAAAAGCTTTTAGAGACATTAGATGTTTGGATTACTGGAACACGGAGAGATCAATCTGAAAACCGACAAAATTTCCAGAAGGTAGAAATCATCTCATCTAAGACACATCCTATTCTCAAGGTGAGTCCATTAATTCATTGGACAACCGAACAAGTATGGCAATTTGTGCGTGAAAATGATGTGCCTATCAATCCGCTCTTTAAACCTGATGCCCATGGACACTACTATGAATCGCTCGGATGTATGACCTGTACAACGCGAATTCGTCCGGGTGAACCCAAACGTGCAGGTAGATGGCGTTGGCAGAACGCAACAGATACTGAGGAAAACGACAAAGAGTGTGGGTTACACTACGCTATTTAACGCTAAACAAAACGGTGGATCTTTAACCGCTATTATTATATTTTACAGACAGCACGGAGTCAGAACTCTGACCCGATAAAGGAGGGAAAAATGGCTGTAATAGTTCGTATTCCAACCCCGCTGAGACGGTTAACGCAGAATCTCGCGGAGGTTGAAACTGAAGGCACTAATATTGAGACCATCATTGAAAATTTGGACTCAGACTATCCTGGGATGAAAGAACGGCTTTGCGATGAAGGCGGAAACATCCGTCGATTTGTGAATATCTATCTCAATGATGAAGATATCCGTTTTCTTGATGGTAAAGCGACGTCTGTCACTGACGGTGCTGAAATTTCAATAATCCCCGCTATTGCTGGCGGCAGAAACCTTTCCTAAAATGGGATTTCGTGTAAGGGCGGATACCGCATCCGCCTATATGCGATTCACATGTATTTTTCACAAACGATATGGTAACACTACTACCAAAAACCTTTAATAAGATATGTGCACATGCAAAGACACAGTTTCCTGAGGAATGCTGCGGTGTAATTTTGCATGCAGATACGCAAGAGTTTGTCAGACCTTGCCGCAATATCCAAAACGAAATGCATACGGATGATCCCACTGCATATCCGCGTGATGCACGTACCGCATACTTAATGCACCCCGATGATCTAATCTCTGTGCATAAAGAGGCAGAAACACAGCATCGTCCGATTAAGGCGTTTTACCATTCACATCCGAACCATGAGGCATACTTTTCTGAAAAGGATAAATCAGACGCTCTGATGTGGGATGAACCTGCATATCCAGGGGTGGCATATCTCGTCATCTCAATATACGGAGACACAATCCGCGTGGTCAAGGCTTTTACATGGGACGAAGTTAAATCTGATTTTATTGAAGTTCCCGTCCAAAAGACTCCATCAGGAGCAATGCAAACGACGTCTTTAAAGGTACGTCTAACTTTTCCACCCGAAAAAATTACTGAGCCTATCATTTACAACATTGGACAACAATTTCGAGTGATCACCAACATCCGTCGCGCCAACGTAACTGAAGAATCGGGTTGGGTGATGTTAGAAATTCAAGGGGCTTCAGATGAAATTGAACGCGCTATTGACTACTTAAAAAACATCAAAGTACAAGTCGAACCTGTTGAAGGTGACGTTGTCCAATAAGTTTCCCTCATTTTACTGAACACTTCTGTGGTACCAAAAAGAGAAATTGATGCACTCCCAGCAAACAGGTTTGTTCCGTTCCCTCCAAAGATTACTACCAGACTTCAATGTAAGTTACAGTATTCATCTCCGCCCTTACGTGTGTCTTATTGCGATTTCAGCATTCTCGCTTGCTATCGGATTAGGCACAGCACTTCAGAACTATCTTGTATTTGAGTTTCACGACACTTCAGGTATTGTTGGTCGCATAGGTGTTGATCAATATCCCAAACAGCAAGAATTCTTCTACTATCTACTTGCGCTTGTAGGAATCCCCGCCACTATTTGGGTTTATTGGTTCGGATGGCATACTTACTCACAATGGGCTGCCCAAGTAACTAATCAACCGATAGACCGCGTGCTAAAACTGAACGCGCTTGCTTCAGTCCCTTTGTGGTTAAGTTGGCTACAGGTTTTTAATTTTAATCATGCTGGGTTTTTGGGATTAATACTACCAATCGGGTTAACGCTCATATTTAAATTGGTGCTATTCGGTCTCAGGTTTCAGCCCATTGAAGGAAAAGAGGATACTGTTTCATCAGAACCGCTTACTCTTCAAACTGGTAAGATCTTTGCAATCCCAAGAAATATGCGTGTTTTGTTCCGTGGGTGTGAATATATTCTCCTTCCCATTTTTATCTACTTGCTTATTTATACTGGCAATGTCAATGGTGGCATTGATATGTTCCATGAAGGTGAACGATTGGCACCGCTTAATGAGATGCTTCATGGTGGTGTAGTGTTCCGCGATGTTTACGTTCAACATGGACTTTTTCAAAATGCGTATTTGGCATGGTTTGGTGGTAAAATCTTCGAACCGACGTTGATGGGAGTGCGCTCTATGGAGCGTGTGTTGGGACCGCTCGGTTATATTGCACTATATCTGCTCGGTTTACAAGTATTTAAGGGACGATTCATAACTGCGTTTTTATGTTTCCTAATCGCTTCTGGAGATAATTTTTCTGTATCAGCAAGACACAGTTTCGGTTTACTCAGTTTTGCTTGTATTGCCAATTATCTAACATACCATCGTGAGAAAGGACTTTTTCTTCCTTGGCAACGGAATTTGTCTAAAAAACCGACTTGGATATTGTTTCTACTTAGGTTTGGTTGGAAACTAATTCTGGCAGGGTTTTTTACGAGTTTAGCGTTTTGGTACAGCACTGAAGTTGGTTTGTATACCCTTGGCGCTATCGGTCTATTTTTGGTGATTTACAGTCTGCAACGCAGGCTACAACTACACCTACGACCTTTACCGTTAGTCGGTTATTGTTGTGGAATTTTGTTAGGTTTTCTTCCTATAGCAATCTATTTCTTGTCTCATGGTGCGCTGGACGATGCTATCTGGAATTCGTATATTCAGTGCAAATATCAGCTTGCCATATGGGGACTCAAATTTCCCTCCTTATCTGCCACGCTTGCTATCATATCAGAAAATGGATGGCAGGCGTTTATCCTTAGTAACGGATTTCGTTGGTATCTTCCAATTTGTGTATTTATGGTTACGGCGGCATTTCTTACTTATCAACGGTTATGCAGAACTAACGTTACGCGAGAAGACGCGCTGAAACTTCTGCTCCTGTTACTCGGTGGGATAGCGTTTTTCCGAACTGCTCTTGGTAGGTCAGATGGTGGACATTTGAATTTCGGTGCTACTTTCTTATGGCTTCTTTGCTTGTTTCCGATAGATAGAGGTATATCAGGAGTGTTCAACAACCTTTTTGGTGGAGGATCTGGCGAAGGTTTCTGCGCGCGTCTCTCTTTGCTGACAGATAAAGCGCGCTGGCAGCGTGCGTTGAAAGCAGTATGGATACTCATTCCTATTGCAATGTTTGTCTGGTATGTTGGTGAAGTCCATAATCCACTAAATGGTCTTAAGAACAAGTGGGAACGGATGCGTGCAAATCAATTTAAACAAATCAGCGTAACTGAAGAATTGGAACGCGCGGGAAATGTTGATATTCCAGATGATCAGGTAGAACAGATTCAGAAGGTGGTGGCTTACATTCAGGAAAACACCGCACCGAATGAAAAGATATTTGATTTTACGAGTCAAGGGGCGTATTTCTTCTTTGCGAATCGACCGAGTGTGACCCGATTTCACATGGTGTCGTATGCTGCAACGCCTGGGATGCAGCGTGAGGTTATATCAGCACTTGAAAGGGATCAGACGCGTTTGGTTATTTTTAAAACGGGGGGTTGGTTTGATAGGGTAGACGGAATTCCAGTTGAGGAACGCCATCCGCTTATTGCAGAATATTTAGAAAGGAATTACGAACCGGCAATTAATATCAATAATACAGAAATTTTATTGCGAAAATAATTGAGTGGAATAGAATTTACAAATGTGTATCTGTTAAGTACTATTTAGGTTAGCGGTTTATCAACTCTTTCGTTGAAAACACTAAAGTCTTTCTGTAGCAAACCGAATTTCGCGTTCATCTCAATGAGTTGTGTCTCGAATTTCACATTCATCTCACTAAGTTGTGTTTTAATCTGAAGGATTAAGACGAAGATAGAGATAAAGGTCGCAGCGAGCAAACCAACAACCGACAGGATGAGCGTATCCAAACGACCATTTATTCTACTCACATTGCTTTCTATTGTGCTCATGCGTTGGTCCATCTGCTCCAAAGTTACTTCAATGCGGGTAAGGCGCGTTTCCTGATCTGCAGAATCATTTTGAGTCATCGCTATCGGCGATACAATCACAATAAAGAGTAGGCATAGCAATAATTTGAGTTTCATTATAGTAACGCCTCCAAAGCGCATTTCACTGTAATCTAACGCTAATTTTGCTGATCAAGATTAAATTTAGTATATATGTTGCAAACCTGAAATGCAACGTTTTTATGACTAATAAAGCGTATTTAGCTTTCTTGTTGTGCGACAAAGATGCGATAGATTTTCTCAAACAATCTTACATCCGTTAGTGTATCTTCAGCGGAAGAACGAAAAGGTTCGGGATTGCGTAGGTTTTTGATAAAATATTCCGCTTCCTTGTGATATGCCCAGGTCCAAGAAGGTCTCGGAATTGGTCGTGTTATCTCCTGTTCTTCTCCTGCGCGGTAGATTTCTACCTCTGCTGGTGTGTTTTTTAGCAACAGTGGCGGTGCCCATGTGTGAATCCAGCCGTGCTGAAAGTAAATCTGGGAATGCTCATCCCAACGATAGTGAGAAACATGTCCGGTTTCCAGTGTGACTCGTGTGCCACCCATATCAAAAATCACAACGCCTGTATACCCGTTTTCATTTAGATCAACTGCTTTCACGGTGACGTTATCACCAGCATCAAGAAACCAACGCATTAGATTGATGTTGTGTGTATACTGCTGAAGATATCCGATGTATCCACCCCACCATTTTTCTGGGAGCCAGTCCGGGAATTTCTGTGGAGCACTCGGTTTCGGTTCATCTGTACCGTCCATAGGTGTATCAAGATTGCACACCCAATCGCCACCAAAGCCGTGGTTGCGGGCATAAGTCAAGCGACCAAGTTCATCTGTTTCACGGAATTGTGTGATTTTTTCTTTTACAATCTCGTTGCCAGCATCGTAGCGTTTCATGTAGCCTACCATCAGTTTTTTGCCAGATTGCTTTGAGGCATCTACGATTGCTTGTGCTTGTTCAACTGAAACAGCCATCGGTTTTTCCATAAAAACGTGTTTTCCAGCACGTAGGAGGTCTTTGGCAATCTCGCCCTGTAAGGCAAAATCGGCGGATACTGCCACCGCTTCAATTTCGGTGTTTTGGGCAAGTTCAGTATGATCTTGATACAGATGCGGAATACCGAATCGTTGTTGGACTTTTTTGCCGAGTTCAGAACGCACCTCTGCGAGTCCGACAATTTCGCATTCAGGAATACTTGCAAAATTCGGAATATGCACCTTCTGTGCCATAAACCCACATCCGATATAACCGATTTTAACTCTTTCCATCTATCGGTCTCCTTTATCCGTAAGCGATTCTATCTGTTCTACTGCTGTTTGTGCGCCTTCCCGCACAAGCGCAGAGGTATCGTTTTGGGCAAGTTGTTTGAGTTTGTTAAGACAAAGTTTTGCCTCCAATTTGCCGAGGGCTACTGCTACGAAATAGCGGACATCAGCGTCCTCATCTTCAAGTGCTTCCAGCAGTGCTTCCGTGTCTGAAGGGCTGGCAAGGTGTCGTTCCACATCACCGATATTGATCAATGATTGTGCTGCAATGCGTCGAGAATGGATATCACCATGACGTAAGGACGCAAGTAATTCGTCATTGCCGGTGCTAATTGTCTTAAGAGTATCCCAATCACAATCCAAGCAGAACCATGAATTCGCATCTAACTGCTGGACGTTCCCTTTGCCGCACTTAGGGCATTCCCCATACTCTTGTTGTTGATTCATGATGGACCTATTGCCTCCATTTCTGGTAAATCTCGCCATATCTCCGGACCTTCTGGTTTGAAATTTATTGTTGCTATGAACTGCATGCCGTGATAGAAGTTGATTTTAAACTTACCGCCGCCAAAATTTTGTTTCAGGTAATCTAAAGGGGCATCAATCAACGGCCCCATTTCGTCGGCATAGTAGAAAGCGAGCGGTTTAAACCGCACAGTGTTTCCCACAGGTTCCTGCACTAACAGTTGGGCGGAAGTCGCAGGGAAAAGCATTTGAAAAGCATCCCACAAGTCTGCTACAGTGGGATTTGGATTTCCAATTCGCTTTTTGAAATCGTTTTCAAGGTATTCTGAGAATGTGTTAAATACCCAATCCATGATTAGTGTCCTTCTCAGGTAATAACCGATGGTATATAGAGATGTCAATCCAAATTTACACGTGTATAGATGTCGCGCAAAGGCAGCTGGCATCCAATGGAAGGAAGTGTTAGTGAGTCTTGAAGCGTGTGAAATGTATTCAACTTCCACTCCATATCTTGAAACTGGTAATGTTCAACGTGGACTTTGTCTTGTGAAACAAGGATATATTCTTTTAAGGATGCTATTTGTTGATAGTATTCAAATTTTTCACCTTTGTCGTAAACCTCGTTAGAGGGTGAAAGCACCTCTATGATAACGACTGGGTTGAGAAGTGTGTCAAAGGTATCGTCCTCAAATTCGGGTTCACCACAAAAAACGACTACATCTGGATAGAAATAGGCAACCATCGGACTGGTCTTCACACGCATATCGTTGGTAACGACTTCACACTCCTGTCCTCTTAATTGGATGTTAAGTTCAGTGGCTATATCTAATGTGATACGTGTATGTGAGAGGCTTGCCCCAGACATTGCGAGTATCTCTCCGCTGAGGTATTCGCTTTTGAGTGTTGCCTTACGTTCCAAAGCAATATATTCCTCTGGAGTATAGAGTGTTTGTGCGCCAAGAGATGACATGTCTGTCTCCATACATGTGATTACTGTTGATTTTGCGATTAACAACGCACCTTTATAGTGAAATCCACAATTACCTTTACACATTGGCGAGGTTAGGAAGAAATCAACGGTATGAATCATGGCGAATGCCAAAAGCGCATTCGTCTTTAGGCATTCCCCGCCTCGCCAGCGTTATGGTGTAGGGATTGTTATTATTGAAATGTCCATATATTTTCGGATTTTACTATAATCGGCGCGCTTACAAAACGTGCCTACCAATATATAACACTATAACCCAGGAGCCTTCAAGAAGTCCTTCCAATCAAAATCGGGCAGAGGGAACTCCTCTGTGGCTTTACATTGTCAGAACGTTGCTGCTTGTTCAAAGAACTCAATATCCACACGTTCAATTTGTGCGGAACGCGCATTCTCTGCCACCCGTTGAACAACCATTTCCCGCACAAATGGGATGGGAATGCGTTTCACACGATGCACAACTTCTTCCGTGCAAGGCACGTTGGTATTATCAAGAAAAGGTCCGTCCTGTGCCGCTGCGTCTGCGGGGTGATCGCAGGTTTCTGGCACAAGTTGCTGTAACCGCATTGAGACATAGTCGGTCACCCACTGTTGAAACTTTTCAGTGTTTTCAGATTCTGCAACATCGGTTTGCGGTGTTTGCTCCAACTTTTCATTAATACTGACAAGTAGATTTTCCAAACGTGCCATACGGTCTTCAACACGCGTGAGGCGTTCTTGAACATTAGTTTGATCACTCATATTTCCCTCCTTAAATTACCCAGTATTTCCATAGGTCTTCTGGAATTTGATATCTAATCTCTTCGCGCTGTTTATGGTGATAGCGTGCAAAAATGCCAACTCGTGGTATATTTCTAATATTGCCAGAACCTGTATGACACAAGTATGCGTGCCACAGCACAACATCCCCCGCAGATGCGATAAACTCACGCGGTCCCTCTGGTGATAAGTCTGAAAATATGTGCCAACCCCATCCTTCAATATCTCTGAAACTACCATCTACTTGCTCAGGATATTTGAGGAAGTATTCGTGCGTTGTCCGATGGCTCTTAGGCCAAAAGACGAAAGCACCACCGCCCGGTTCAACATCGTATAGATAGGTTGTTGCGCCCATCATAAACGGGCTCCACCCGCCAGGACCGTAGGCATCAATATGTCCGCTCCCTGGCATTGACCATTCCGCATCTGAATTAGGCCATTTAACAAGGGGTGAGCCGCCTCCACCTGTAAACTGACCGCCGCCGAGTTGCTCAGTAATCGTTTGCATCGCAGGCACTTGTCCAAAATTTGGCGAAAAACCGAAGTTTTCTACCACATAATTGTCGGGCCATGTTTCTGGTGTCTCCAAGCTGGAATTGAAATGCTTCCAAATCTGTTCACGCCACCCATCAAGTACATCTGAATCTATCAAGTTTTCAAGAATAAGGAATCCGTTTTCTTGAAAAAATTCCACCTGTTTTGCTGTTAACATATAAGTTTCCTCTATTGTTAAATATAAGACAATCGGGATTACAAATCCGCCAAATACCATACGCGTATTTGGCGTTGATTCCCTCCTACAGAAGATGATATAAAATTCTATCGCCGTGGTCGGAAAGAGGGAATGCCGGTTTTGTCAAACCGCTTTTTGACCGCCTTCATAAGTTCTGGTGTTATTTCGTGATAGCCGTTTTCACGGGCGTATTTTTCAACGCTTTTGATAACCATGCCGCGCGCAAATGAAGGAACACGTTTTAATCTTTGCTCCGCTGCATCATTCCACTGCAAATCGTAATTGGGTTCTGCTGCGAAGGCTGTTCTTTTTTCCAGTTGAACGGGTTGTTGTCCTTGCTGTCCCGGTTGATACTCACAAGACTCATCTGCAGCAAGGTAATTACCAGTCGTAGCATACGCACGCGCTCTACAACCACCGCAGACCTCTCTGAATTCACATGCACCACATTTCCCTTGCAGCATATCCCGATTTCGCAAGTCATGGAAAGTTTCAGATTCGTTCCACAGTTTTACAAAACTCTCATCTTTTAGATTGCCTACGCTGACAGGTAGATATGGACAAGGTGTTAGTTCCCCTTCCGGACTGATGCGACAATAATAGATGCCGCACGGGCACGTACCGCTCGGATAGCCTTGAAGGAAGGCTGAATCGGACTGTTGTTCATAAATAACACGTTTGTAGTGCGGCGCGCATTTCGCAGCGATGAGCATTTTTCCGCTATATTCTGCTTGCAGTTGGAACATTGTTTCAAGCATCTTCTCATATTGTGCAGGGGTGATGTCCATGACTGTTTTACCCCTTCCCGTTCGCACGAGAAAATATAGGTTTAGCACCTTTGCACCTAACTGATAGGCAAATTCAACAATCTCAGGAATTTCGTCATAATTCCACTGCGTAACAGAGGTTTGTACAAGGAAGTCAAGTTGTGCGCGCTTGAGGGACTTAACACCGTTCATTGTTGCTTTCCACGCGCCTTCCATGCCTCTAAACTTATCGTGATTTGTCGGTTGGATAGAATCGAGACTGATGCCCGCGCCGGTAACGCCGTGCTGCTGCATCTTCTCAACAACTTCGTCATTTAGAAGCACACCGTTTGTTCCCATTACAACAAGAAATCCCGTATCCGAAGCATATTTTGAAATCTCAAGAATATCAGGACGTAACAACGGTTCGCCACCTGTGAGTATTAGCAGAATATGCGGATTGATTTCGGCTATCTCATCAATCACACGGAAACATTCTGATTGGCTCAACTCTGAATCTCTATGATATCCTTGCGGGAATTCGTCTGTGTCTACAAATCCCGCGGGGAGATAGCAGTGTGTACATTTCAGATTGCACAATCTTGTGATATTCCATGAGATTGCCTGAACTTTGGTTTTTTCCATTTAATTTCTCAATAGCAACGCAAGCGCGAATACAATTAATCCTGAAAAAAGTGTTAAATATCCAAAAACATTGATGTGACGTGGGACATCTATTTTACTATCTGGTTGTGCTGCCTCAAGGTGCCGCCGATAGAGTGAACTGTATAACCCCCAAAAAAGTGCCATCAATCCGAATGCTGCAAACTTTGCACCAGAATATATCATATACTCCGATTTTAATTCCATATTACTATTCCAAGCAACAATAAAAATTACAATCCCACCTGTGAGTAAAAGCATATTAATCATCAATCGTATCCAGTGGCGAAATCGATTGTGAATTTCCAGCAGGTCTTGCGCTGGTAGGTTTTGCCGAACTATCGGCATTGCAATCAGGGTTGAAAAAACGACACCTCCGAACCAGACTATCGCTGCAATGAGATGGATATACCGGATGAGAAGTTCTACAAACGTCCGCATAGTTTTCTTTACAGTGTCAGGACTTACGCATTTTTATAAAATGGTGTATACTCTTCTATTATGAATACATTT
>JAPPIG010000090.1 GCA_028820635.1 Candidatus Poribacteria bacterium | reverse complement strand
AACCACGATATATCTTATGTGGTTTTAGGGTTGCCTTTTTCTTGCAAACCCCATAAATTGACCGAAGAAGCCCGGCTGCACGCTTTGTCTGGAGAACTCCGCGATGCACTTCCAAAAGCGGTTTTTGATGGCTATACACCCGTTAGTGTAAGGATTTCAAAAATGGTTTATGCTGTTGTTCCAATCCAGCCAAATGAAGATCAAAAATTAGCGTTAGAGAAAAAATTGCGCGACTTGGCAGTGCGTAGAGTAGACACTGTTGCTCTTACCCAACCAGTTGTGCTGTACGACGAAGTCGCACCCAGCATATATTTTATGACTTATCACGGCACATCGAGGGATTTAAGTAAAGAAATAGGTTTTGGGGAGGATTTAGGGGTGGGATCAGGCATTGTCATGGGGGTTAGTAATTATTTCGGATATTCAAATAAAACACTTTGGGAATGGTTGAGAGTTCATAATGCAGATACCTAAAGGCCAACGCACAACACCGGAAGGTGAGCAACAAGAATTTGGTGATGAAAGACAAGACCGGTTAGCCTGGATTATGGAAGGGCTGCGCCGACTTGAGGATAAATTTGACAAAATAACTGAACAGCTTAATGAAGTAAAACAAACCGTCAGAGATATTCAAACGTCAGAAAAAGCCATTAAAGATTATAAAAAAGAAGCAAAGGAGAACACTAAGGATAGACGGGACTTTGTGATTAAAATTATAACGATAATTCTTATCGGTATTGGTGCAACAACTACCATAGTGACCCTTATTATAACATTAACGAGTGGCACAGAATAAAAATGGGCTTACAATAAGTTTTATAAATAATTAAGGCTTATTACAGTAATGCCTACCCGAAAGTAAGGGGTGAGTAACTAACGGTTTATTCGGGAATTACATACTAAAGTGCCCAAACATATATCGTCACACTATTATGCCTACCAGTAATAAAATCTACAAGAAAAAGTCCCTATCGGAATCGACAGGGACTTTGTTGTGACGATATAAATAATTATGGGAATCCTATTGGATTCCGTTAAATTTTAATGGGACTCCTCTTTTCTTTTCCGTAACTCTTTCATAGTTATCCCGCCATACGTCCAGTATTCCGGCCCACGATTCGTATGATAACCAAGTATATCGCTTGCAGCCGCGCTCATACTCATCAACTTACCCTTATACCTTATACTCTTCGGCCCCGCGTCGGAAACAATTTCGGCCATTATAGAAGAGTCTTTGACAAACGCAATGTGATCCCCCGGAGATAAATTTGCCATTGAAAATCGGAATCTATTAGCCCTACCCGATGGCGTTGGTTTTGGTACACTTTGAGAATCCTCGACCACCCGTACACTTCCCTTTAAAGCAGACGGAATACTAATCGTTATTGTAAGAACTTCGACCTTTTCATTACCGTCACCGTTTAACATTTTTGCTCCTTTTTTTGTGCTCCAAAATGGTTGCAATTACTGCATAGGTTATTCCACCTAACCCAATCAGTATTAGTATCATAGCTATTCTCCCTCCTACAAAATACTTGTTTAAGAATTTGTAAATAGGTATATTGGCGGCAAGGAGACCTCTATACACGTTTGGCGTGTCTGGTTTCAATACAGAGACGCCCTTTCTTTGCTTGCTTTACCGGGCATGCAATTAGTGTTTAACGATCCCCTGACCATAGATAAGCACCGACCTGCCCGTCGGTGCTTGTCGCTTTATAAACAAAAAACGCGGTATGGATCTACCCGCTCCGTAGAGTGCCGGGCAGAATCTGTTACCGCGCAGAAATTATGCGGAATCACGCCTATTCACCGTGTATAGGGAGCGACCCCATACGTTTCAGTCGGCTATTGTATTCAGCGAGAGCCACCCGACTTAACGGGCTGCTCGGTAACAGATTGACCTAATAGTAACCTGTTCTTATACGTGTGTCAATTAAAAACACTGGAGATTTTGAAATACGTTTTCAGTCTTGTGCAATAAAATGCGTTTTGATATATTTGGGGCCATGACAAAACCCCGCCAATTTCGGCGGGGCTTCTTCTCCGGGTAGAAAGGAGGTGAAAGAAAATGAACGAACAAGAAACGGACAATTTTAACGTAGGCTTGCCTACCGTTCACTACGACCGTAAACAAAAGACAATTTTGCTGGCCTTTCATCTGGATTCCCAAGAGGTGGCAGACTCTGAAACCCCTTTTCCAAAAGGGGTGGAATCAATACGTTACTCGATGACTCTCGACGATGCAAAGTTAGTCGGCAACGCGATTCTTGAGGCTGTGGAATTGTTAGAATCTTCATAGATTATTTAATCCCCAAAGTTTTACAGCTATGCTGAAGAAAGGATGTTGAAATGCATGAGCAAGACGCAGTAAAAACAGCGACCTTTGCAACGATTCGGGAATCAGGTCTTACCCTTGAACAAGTCATTGCGATAAGAATGATATGCGCTAACCCGCACCTCGCTGATGAGTACGTAATGAATTTCATCGAGGAAGCGGCAAACGCTACTAAGCAAGAGCCTCCGCAAGTCGATCCGGCATCCGAATAATCTCTTTAAGACTGAGTGACGGCCTATCATCTCTAATAAGACCGTCCACATAGTAGCACATAATTTTCAAAGTAGTGGGGCTTTTCTCAAAAAATGGAAACGCTACTTTATACTTATCAACTGGCGTAGTTTCTACGCCAGTTTTTTCTTCTGTAACCGTAATGTCTTCTTTAATGTTCTTCATGTCACTATCCTCCGAGTATAAATTATGAATTAACAGATACTTACGGTCACAGTATTATACCCATTTAAAACAAATTTGTCATCTTTTTTACTAACCCCCCTCGGCACTATCGTATATAGTCCCCATAATTTAGATAGCTTAAGCAATTTTTGCAGACATATAGCCTACGCTCAACGCCTTTGTCACGAAATCCACCTATGTCTGGGAATTTGACAATGAATTTTCCATCTGTTCGAGTTGCAATCACGTATCTTTCGTACCTGTTTTGTTCCCTCATCTGCTTTAGAGTTGAACAGTCGGCAACATGAAATTTGTACAACTGTTCGGGATCATCCCCATATGCATATTGATCTCGGATATAAACGACAACCTTTCGCTCTTTGTATACAAGCGTTCCATCATCATCAAGTTCAATTTTATCGAGTGGAGCGACTATCCCAATTGTCTCTAACTTTTCGATGCCTGGTGCCCATAGGATCAGGTTCGCTCCCATCTGCTGTCGCAGTTTATTTAAGCTATGATTGTTTACAAAATCTGGTAGTTTTATTCTTGTTCATCCCGCCTTATAATTTCGACGATCCGTTTTTCTGCGTTTGTCCGCACTC
This sequence comes from Candidatus Poribacteria bacterium, assembly GCA_028820635.1. Lineage (GTDB taxonomy): Bacteria > Poribacteria > WGA-4E > WGA-4E > WGA-3G > MSPOR6. Next base: position 642 of record JAPPIG010000090.1, on the reverse strand, counting down.
GAAACTCCACCCGTCTCGATTCTTCTTTATTTTCCGTACCATCAGAATTAAGGATCAACTTGCTTGATGATAAGCCATTAGCAGTCAAATAGTTTCTGATCCATTTTCTATTTTGTTGGATTTGTGGCGATAGAAGTTGAAGAACATATTCGAGAACGCTTCTGGTTCTCCCCTGCGAAAGTTCCATGTTGTGGATATAGGCGTCTTCGGGACTCTCACCTGCTTGCCACTCGCTCGAGGTGTGTCCTTCAATCCGAATTTCTGCAATGTCATTGATATATTTGGGACGCCTTAAAATCTGAATATAGCGCGGAAAAAAGTCATTTAATATGTTTTTGAAGGCGGGTCGTACCTCTGCTTCCCCTTGGGCAAATAACACTTCAGGCTCTTTGAACCGAACAGAGAGAGTTTGTCTATCCAGGACAGCGTTCCATTTATTCAGGTCTTTTTCAAACTCTTTCTCAAGGTCAGCGTATAGGTCGGATTGCAATTTTTCATAAGTGATCGCAATTTTCTCGATTTTTTCTTTTTCTGCCCGAACATGCAGCATGTAACTGATAGCAATAAAAAGGAATATCACCATTAGCCCTGCCATCATATCGGAGATCGAGATCCAATGTTCTTCCGTTTCTTGTTCTATAT
>JAPPIG010000075.1 GCA_028820635.1 Candidatus Poribacteria bacterium | reverse complement strand
CGCGCATCCGATTAAAACGATTATACCCGCAAGTTTAGGGTAGACAGCCCACTAGCTATACTTGGTGTGAGATGTCTCCCAACATATTTATACTGATCATTCATAGACATATTTCCTTTTTATTTCCAATATTACCGCTAAAGTATACGCCTACTCATAAGGCGCAAGCACATCCGCCACAGAACGCGTCCCTGAAAACCACCCAACAATCTTCCGCAACACCTCATCAAGTAGAATATCCGGACAAGAAGCCCCCGCAGTCAAAACAATATCAACCGGACTGCCATCCGAATGTTCAGTGGGTAACCAATCCTCTGTGATTTGCACTTCCTTTGTTTCAAGTGCCAAATGGCGAATCTTTTTTGGGCTGAGCAACTCCTCCGCGTCACGTATAAAATAGGTCGGTAGTTTGTGTTCACAGAGTTCCACAAGGTGGCTTGTATTAGACGAATTGTAACCGCCAACAACAACCGCAACATCCCCACCTTCAGCGATCAGCGCAAGTGTCGCATCCTGATTCTCTTTCGTGGCATAGCAGAGCGTATCCTTCGTATCAGCAAAATGTTCCGCGAGATTCTCCTTGCCGTATCTTGTAATAATAGCCTGCCGCAGTAAATCAGCGATGGCTTGTGTCTCCGTAGCAAGCATCGTTGTCTGGTTAACAACACCGATCCGTTCAAGGTGAATATCTGGATGGAAACCTTCGGAATATCTGTCCGTAAACTTTTGAAAGAAAAAGTCTGCATCCACTTCCCCGCGTATCACCTTTGCAAGGCCTTCTGCTTCCGAGAGGTCGCGAACAACAACTACAGGTGCTTCCACTTGTGCATGAGAAAACGTAGCGCGCGTCTCCTCGTGATACCGCTTACCATGCACAACAACGGTGTAATCTTGTTTACCAATTTCCTGACTTCGCTTCCATACCTTTTCAACGAATGGACATGTGGTATCGTAGGACGAGAGCGTAACACCGCGAGCATTGAGTTCCGTTTCAATCTCCAACGTTGTACCGAAAGCTGGCACAATAACGACATCATCAGGTGCCAAGACATCAAACGGCAGCAATGGATTACCCGCAGTGTCAGAGAGAAATTGCACACCGTGGTGTTTCAGATTTTCATTGACGCGAGGGTTATGAATAATCTCAGATAGCAGGAAAATTCGCTTGTCCGGATTCTCTTCAAGTGCGCGATATGCTATCTCAACAGCATTTTCCACACCATAACAGAATCCAAAGTGACGAGCGATCTTAAAACGGACAGGACCAAAATCTAAAACGGAGGGGGAGAAGTCTCGCTTACGGGTATCCATATTCCGCCGTGATGCCTTAACAGCAGAAATAATAGGACTTTCATAAAAGCGAGGTAACTTAAAAGTACGAGGCATCTTTTAAAGTGTTCCATAACAATTTTACGCACTGAGGATTTTTCTACCCTTTGCCCTGCGGCGCGCAAGGATTTTGCGACCATCACGGGTAGACATACGTTTCCGAAATCCGAGTTTGTTTTTTCGTTTACGCCTATGTGGCTGATACGTACGCTTCATAACGCTTCCTCTCTATTTCTTATCCTTAAATGTCCACAAAAATTACGAGTTATGTTTTTATCTTAGATAAAAAGGATACCCGATTTTTTACAGTTTGTCAAATTTTTCTGTATAATCACACGGAGGTGGTATCGTATCTATTGCACAAAATTGACGTTATAAATAACAGCAAGTATTTTGGTGAATTTTGTAAAAATTGTGTCTTTACCCGATAAATTGGTGAAAATTTGCTTGTTATATAATATATACTTTTTTAATTCTAAATCTTCAAATTTTCTCCATACATTAGGTACGATTTTAGTTCAAAATTCACTAAATTTAACTTGCTATTTCAAATTGGAAAATGATATAATTCACGTTCGCGTTAGATATATTTTTGAAAGAAATTTCATAACATTTTAATAACATTGCTCGGACAACTGGCAATCCCTAATAGGTAGGAACATTCTCATGCAACACACCCCTGATTCGCTCTGGTTAGCAATACTTGAGGAACTTGACGAAACCGCCCGTGATGACATATATCTCCGTCAAGTTACCCCACATTCACTTACCGAGGAGTCTTTTATCATTGCTGTTCCTTCCGATTATACACAAGACGAAATCGAAGACAGATTTCTCAGTGACATTAAGAAGGTATTAGGCAATGAAATAAATAACGGTTGTAGGTTGAAAATTTCAGTGGATACATCTCTTGCCAAAATCCCCAAACTTAAGCAAACTGAAAATGGTTCTGAAGAAGACACCCCTGAAACTGCAAACTTAAATCCTAACTACATCTTTAAGAACTTCGTTGTTGGACAGAGCAATCGGATCTGTCATGCGACTGCATTTGCTGCGTCCGATGACCTCGGAGGAGAATATAATCCACTTTTTATATACGGCGGCGTAGGACTCGGAAAAACACATCTCCTTCATGCTATCGGCAATAGAGTACAAGATAAAGCCCCCAAACGGAAAGTGCTTTACGTCACATCAGAAACGTTTATGAACGAATTTATTGAGTCTATCATGTATCGAAATTCAGCACAAGGGTTCCGCACAAAATACAGAACAGCGGATTTGTTATTAATTGATGATATCCAATTCTTAGCACGTAAAGAAGGGACACAAGAGGAATTTTTCAATACCTTCAACGATTTATATATGAACTCTAACCAAATCGTTATGACGAGTGACCGGTCGCCGAGTATGCTTGAAAACCTTGAAGAAAGACTCAGTTCTCGTTTTGAATGGGGCATGGTAGCAGAAATAGATAAACCCAATTATGAACTTCGCCTTTCAATTCTAAAACGAAAATGTGAAGACCAAGATTTTGAGGATATTTCCGATGAAGTGCTAAGTTATATCGCAGAAATGGTAACCGCAAATATTCGTGAATTAGAAGGTATACTGATACGTCTCACTACACAGGCTACAATTCTTGGTGAACGGCTTGATATTGATTTTGCACGCAGGGTACTAAATGACACATCCCCACTTAGCAGAAGATCAGGGCAAAAAGTTATTACAGCGTCAACGATACAAAAAATTGTCGCTGATCATTTTCAATTGAACAGCGATGACCTAACCTCGCCAAAACGAACGAAAGTCCTTGTTTTTCCACGCCAAATCGCCATGTATCTATGTAGAGAACTCACGCAGCTTTCTTTGTTAGATATTGCAGAAGCATTTAATAGGCAAAACCATAGAACCATCACGTATGCCTACGAACAGATTGAAAAACTACTTGAAGACAAGGAAATAAAAAAGCTTGTCCAACTTTTAACTGATGAATTGACGTAAGGTTTACTCCCCTCTATCTGAAATCTTAGGAGATTTGTAAGCATCCCTTACTGATAATAAGTTGATAATAAGTTGATAATAACCTGACAATAACTCCCAAACTATTGTTGATAAATTGTTAATAACTTTACACCACAATTGGTTGAATTGATAAATTGTTAATAAATGCAATAGTTGTTATCAAATTATTATCAGCGATAACACTAATCCCCACAAGGTTTTAGAGCAGTTATTAACATATTATCATCCCCTACTGTTACTACTAAGGTACAATTTAATTTTAATTTGTAATTTAGTACATAATATAAGATTCGTGGAAACTACATTTAAAAACAAGATTCTATAAGAAATTCTCTGGTATATGATTTTTGATATCTTTATTTTTAATTTTAAAGAGAATACCAAAGTTTATTTGAAGATTCTATATAATTGAAATTGAGAGAATAGTGAGGTTTAAATGCACTTGGAGCGATTATGCCTGCGGAATTTTCGGAATTATGAAGAATGTGACATCACATTTCATTCACCTGTGACGTTAGTCGTTGGAAAAAATGCGATGGGAAAAACAAGTCTTCTGGAATCGCTCTATTTTCTTTGTACGGGGGAATCACATCGATCTAATACTGCTCTTGAATTAATACGGCATACATCAGAGGGGTTTTCAGTTACAGGTCATTTTCGTAGTAATAAACGCCCTGATGCACTCATACGGCTTGAAGCAGTAAAACCTCGCCAAGGTCCATTTCGATTAAAAACAGATGGAGTATTGCAACAAAGGCGTTCGGACTGGATAGGTCAGTTCAATGTTGTAGTCTTTTCACCTGAATCTTTGGAGCTTGTGAAAGGAGCACCTACATCTCGTAGACGATGGCTTGATTTACTTTTATCCCAATTGAATCGAGAATATCTGGAAGAACTTCAACGTTATCGTGGAATTTTGCAACATCGAAATGCATTGTTGAAGCGATTGAGTATCGGGAAAGGATCAGTTGGCGAAATATCTGTTTGGGATGGTCTCCTTGTTGAATCGGGGGTTGCGTTGATTGGGGCAAGACATACTGCATTAGCGCGGTTAAGCGGAATTGTAGAGGCAACGCATCTTTCGTTGACGGGTGAACGGGAACGGCTTTTGTTACAATATGTTCCAGGGGTTGAGTGTGCCATCACAGAGTTCTCTGATATTACGAATCTTTCAGATCATTTTCGAGATGCCTTGACAAAAGCTCGCCGGGATGAACTGCGGCGGGGAGTGACACTCGTCGGTCCACATCGTGATGACTTTACATTAGTTTTAGAAACGTCAAACGGTGAGGAGGAAATTTTGCGCGAAACAGCACGCACCTATGCCTCTCAAGGACAGTGTCGAACAATAGCACTTGCTCTAAAACTTTCAGAATTGGAGTTTATTCGGGAGGATACCGGCATAGCACCGCTTTTTCTGTTAGATGATGTCCTATCGGAGTTGGATGTGAAAAGGCGTGCCTATCTATTAGCGTATCTACAAGGTGTTAATGCACAGACTGTAATTACAGCCACTGACAAAGACGTGATGGGTGATGAACTACCAGATATCCATCTATTAGTGGTTGAAAACGGTGTAATCGTTAATTAAAATTAAACGTTAAATATAAATATTGGATTTGGGCGGATAGAAGAATGCGTTTTAAAAAATCTCGTAAGAATAAACGACGTCCGGTAATACGGCGTAGAACAGTTAAAGTACAAGGGGTTATAGAAACTTTTCTACGCCGAGAGGGCTGGACTGATAAACTCCATGAAATAAAGATTTTTGATGCATGGCGATCTATTGTCGGCGCACCAGTTGCCGCACAAAGTGTCCCAGTCTCCTTATCAAATGGAGTTTTAAAGGTTGAAGTTGCCCATCCACTTTATGCTACTGAGTTATCTGCAATGAAAACTCAAATTCTTTTAGAACTTGAAAAAAAACTTGAAGACCTGAATGCAGGAACACGTAGACCTTCTAAGAAACGTAAGGTAATTGACATCCAATTTCGCTTTAATCCACACATTTCTAAGGAAAAACCCATTCAAAATACAGCAGAATCAGATGGAGATACGTCTAATCGGATTCTTAAATCTGTCTCACCTGAGATGAAGGAGCAGATTGAAGATGCGGTTTCGGTTGTAAATGATTCTGAATTACAGGCTTCTTTAAAGACACTTTTTTTGACGCAATGCTCTTATTCTAAGACCACAGAATAACAACAAATATATTACATAAGAAAATTGTCAAAAAATTCACAAAATAGATAAAAAATAGGTTGACAAAAAATAAAAGTTTATGGTATAATGAATATAGAAGGTACAAATTTTAATTTGAAGATTTTACAGAATATTACTGACTGTGGATTGATATGAAAAACTTCATTAAATTAATTAATAATTATAACTTATAGTTAAAAAATATGTCTAAAAAATTGTTGGGATTCATGATAATCCAGCAATATGTTCTTTCCATGCTGTTCACCTAACCTTTTCTTATTTTCAGACTTCCGATTGGCACAACCAATAACCGAAACAATAACTTAAAAGAGGATTTAGAGATAATGTCAAATGACTATACTGCGTCATCTATTCAAATATTAGAAGGATTGGAAGCCGTCCGGAAACGTCCGGGTATGTATGTTGGTAGTACTGGTACTGCTGGGCTACATCATCTTGTAATGGAGCTTGTTGATAACTCCATAGACGAATTCGGAGCAGGACATGGATCAGAGATCAGAATAACACTCAATGAAGATGGAAGCGTCACAGTTTCTGATGATGGGCGTGGTATTCCTGTTGGGGAACATCAGACAGGCGTTTCTGCGCTTCAAGTCGTGATGACGACCCTTCATGCAGGTGGTAAATTTGATGGGCGCGCAGATGTTGGTTACCAAACCGCCGGTGGTTTGCACGGTGTAGGTGCTTCGTGTGTGAATGCACTTTCAGAGTGGCTCCGAGTACAAGTTGCGCAGGAAGGGAAACTTTACGAACAGCAGTATAAACGCGGGATACCGACAAAAGATGTAGAAGTAATTGGAAAGACGAAAAACGGTGGAACAGAAACAACGTTCATGCCTGACCATGAAATTTTTGACACACTTGATTTTCATGCTGAAACTTTGAAAGAACGTCTCCGTGAACTCGCATTTCTTAACCGAGGTGTTCGTATCCGATTCAAAGACCTCAGAATAGTGGAAACTGAAACAGAAGTGGAAAATAATCAGGTGGAGACCGTATATCACTATGAGGGTGGTATCGCTTCTTTTGTCCAATTCCAAAACGAGAATAGAGAGGTTCTCCATACTACGCCTATTTACTTAGAAGGTAAGATAGATGATGTTAAGGTCGAAATTGCTATTCAATTCAATACGACCTATTCGGAATATATCTTTTCGTACGCAAACAATATTCGGACAACAGAGGGTGGATTTCATGAAAGCGGTTTCAAAAGTGCTGTTACGCGCACATTCAATGCGTATGGCAAAGATAACGATCTATTGAAAAACGAAAAAATTTCACTTACGGGTGAGGACATCCGAGAAGGAATTACGGCTGTTATCAGCGTAAAAGTCCCTGAACCGCAGTTTGAGGGGCAAACAAAGTCAAAACTCGGCAATACTGAAGTAGAAGGTATTGTGATGAGTATTGTGAACCAACAATTGAAGCAGTACTTAGAGGAACAACCAGCACTTGCAAAGCGTATAATTAACAAAAGTATTCAAGCTGCACAAGCAAGGGAAGCCGCCCGTAATGCTCGCGACATTATTCGCCGGAAAGGTGTATTAGATTCAGCATCAATGCCCGGAAAACTCGCGGATTGCTCTGAACGGGATGCGGAAAAAACAGAGATATTTCTCGTTGAGGGAGATTCCGCAGGCGGTCCTGCAAAACAGGGGCGTGACCGTACTTTTCAAGCGGTTCTCCCCTTAAAGGGTAAAGGTATTAATGTTGATAAGGCACGGTTAGACAAGATTTTGAAAAATGCACAAATCGTAGACATTGTCACTGCCCTGGGCACTGGAATTGGTTCAGAGGAATTTGCATTGGATAAACTGCGGTATGGCAAAGTAATTATAATGGCGGATGCAGATGTGGATGGTGCACACATCCGTTCACTTTTATTGACGTTTTTCTTCCGACAGATGCCTGAATTAATTCTAAAAGGACATCTCTATATTGCACAACCACCGCTTTTTCAAATTAGGAGAGGACGACAAGCACAATATCTTCAAGACGAAGATGCTTTAGAGGGATACCTGCTGGAATCAGCCGCGGGGTCTCAAGAGATAACGAATAAGCGACGTGACAATCCTTATGCGACAGAGGAAGCGATCAGCTGTGTTAAGGCTCTGTCCTTTATTGAAAAACGTCTTTCGGAATTGAGCGGGCGCGGAAATCGGACACGTCAAGAACTGATTACGTATTTGTGGGAACCTCTTGAAGATCAAGATTCTCCTGAAGCTGATAGCGAACTGATCGAAACACCAGAAAACCCAATAGATACTGTCTTAGATATTCTGGAATCACAAGATGAGAGTCCAAAACAAGATGAGCTTCCGTTTGAAGTTGATAGCGAAAATACTTCTGAAGTGGATTCAGATGAAATAGGGGATGAGGTTGATAGTATGCCGCAATTCCAGATAGCATCAAATGCTGCGATACATGCTGAACTTTCTCCTCACATTCAGTGTGTTAAAGACTTTGGAATTCAACCAGAAGATTTTGATGTGCCGACATCGGAGGATACACCACTGTTTAGTTTGGTGAATAAATCGGATGAAAAGCAGTCTGTTACCTCTGTTGGAGAACTCCTTTCGGTCCTTACATCAAGTGCAAACAGAGGCACGACACTAACGCGCTTCAAAGGGCTTGCTGAAATGAATACGAAGCAATTAAAAGAGACAACAATGCAGATAGATGCACGCGTCTTGTTAAAGGTAACTCTTGAGGATGCTGTTCAAGCTGAACGGATGTTCACGTTGCTGATGGGTGATTCTGTGGAACCTCGCCGCGCATTTATAGAACGCTATGGCACACAAGTTGAACTTGACGTTTATGGGGCATAACCCAGTATGTGTCAATGTAAAAACACTGTTAGTAACTCAATTGCTACCTATTTGTGAACGATCTTGTAGGAGGGTTTCTAACCCCGATTTATAACAAAAACAGTGGGAAACCATTGTTTTAAATAAAAAATAATGGCTGACTGCTCACAGCGAATAAAGAGAGATAGATGCAAGAAGAAAATATTATTAGTCGATCAATAGAAACCGAACTACAGACCTCATACCTCACGTACGCGATGAGTGTAAATACGAATAGAGCAATCCCTGATGTGCGGGATGGCTTGAAACCGAGTGCACGCCGAATCATCTATGCTATGGGAGAGATTAATCTCACGAGTAGTCGCCCCTACGATAAATGTGCTGCTGTTGTTGGAGAGGTCATGAAAAACTTTCATCCACACGGTGATGGACCGATTTACGGCACGCTCGTAGGTCTTGCTCAGGAATTCAGTACACGTTATCCCTTAATTGATGGGCAAGGCAACTTCGGGTCTATTGATGATGACCCTGCAGGGGCAATGCGTTACACAGAGTGTCGACTTTCAAAGATTGCTGAAACACTCCTGCTGGATATTGATAAAGATACTGTTGACTTCCAACCCAATTATAAAGAATCGTTAGAAGAACCTACTGTGCTGCCCGGTCTTCTTCCTAACCTGCTTGTGAATGGTACTGACGGTATTGGCATAGGCTATTCAACAAAGATCCCACCACATAACCTCAACGAGGTCGTGGATACTCTCCTGCACGTGCTTGATTTTCCAGATGCCACCGTTGAGGAACTGATGGAATTTCTCCCTGGTCCAGATTTTCCCACTGCTGGAATTATCGTTGGGAAAAAAGGAATCAAAGATATGTATTCTACAGGCAAAGGGAGCATGACGATGCGGGCGAAAGTGGAAATTGAACCGATAACGCATGATAAATCTCGTGGAGACCGCGAGCAGATTGTAGTTACTGAAATTCCTTATCAGATTAAGAAAAATCTGCTGCTTCAACAGATGGTTGATCAGGTAAACATCAGTAAAACGATTACTGGCATTTCGGATATCAGAGACGAATCTGATGAGGAAATTCGTATCGTTATTGAACTTAAGCGTGGGGAAGTGCCACAAGTTGTCTTAAATCAGCTCTACAAGCACACAAAGATGCAGCATTTTTTTCCTGCAAACCTTCTTTGCCTTGTTGAAGGGCTCCCCAAAATATTAACGCTCCCCGAGATTTTACGCTACTACTTGGCACATCGACGAGAAGTAATACGTCGGCGTACACAGTTTGATTTGGCACGCTGTGAAAGACGTGCACATATTTTAGAGGGATACCGTATTGCGCTGGAGCATTTAGAGGAAGTAATTGAACTTGTGCAAACTGCAGAGACACCGCAGGAAGCCAGGGAACAGTTGATAACACAGTATGAACTATCTGAAGATCAAGCGAACGAAGTGCTGGGATTAACCTTAAGCCAGTTAACAGGATTAGGTCGTCAGAATATTAACGATGAATACAGTGACCTCTTGGAACGTATCGCTGAACTCAAAGCAATTCTTGAGAGTGAAGACCTTGTCACCAACATCATCAGGGAAGAATTGGAAGGATTGAAGGAGGATCATGGAGATGATCGCCTCACTGAAATCGTTTCAGAGGTCAGAAGTTTTGAGATGGAAGACCTCATTGCAGATGAGGAGATGGTTGTCACACTGACACATTCCGGATATCTCAAACGGATTCCGATGGATACATATCGAACGCAAAATCGTGGCGGGGTTGGTATTAAAGGCGGAAACCCAAAAGATGGAGATTTCTTGGAACAACTGCTTATCGCAACGGCACACCAATCGCTTCTCTTTTTTACAAGCCTCGGTAAGTGCTATGTTCTGAAAGTTTTTGAGATACCAGAAGGCTCACGCCAAGCAGCAGGACGAGCAGCGGTAAATATGCTAAAACTAAGTGACTCAGAGACCATTACAGCATTTTTACCTATTCGCGAGTTTAATGAAGATCTCTATATCCTTATGGCAACAAAAAGCGGTATTGTAAAGAAATCTCCATTAGGTGATTTTAGAAATCCCATCTCCAGTGGAATTATAGCAGTTAATTTAGATCCAGACGACCAACTAATCGAGGCTCATCTTACCGATGGAAATTACGATGTCATTTTGGTTAGCCATAACGGGAATGCCATACGATTTAACGAGTCAGATGTTCGCAGCATGGGACGCCGCACGCGCGGTGTCCGTGGCATCCGCCTCGCTGAAGAAGACTTTGTTGTAGACATGGTATGTTCCGCAGATGAAAACGACTCACTGCTCATTGTGACAGAAAACGGTTATGGCAAACGAACAGGACTATCCGCGTATCGTTCACAGAAGCGCGGCGGCGTCGGACTAACTGCCATTAAGCGTTCAACGCGTAATGGTGCGGTCGTTTCTGCTAAACTCGTTACGAGATCAGATGAACTTGTTCTTATTAGTTCTACAGGGTATATTACGCGTATGGCAGTCAGCGATATTCGTTCAATTGGTCGTACAACGCAAGGTGTCCGGCTCATGACTTTACAAGAAGACGAGACACTCGTGGACGTCGGAAAAATCTCGGAAGCCGATTCTGATAGCGGTGTAGAAGGATAGTGGTCAGTAACAAATCTTCGTCAAGTGTAGTTACAATACTACAGAGCGAGTTTATCACTATTATAGTGTATTTTACAATTAACTTTACATTATTGAGTTGTAGGAGGGAACTCCGATTCCCGACGGCTAATAGGTTGAGTCGTGATTCAGCGTTGATTCACAGAAGAAGTGTAAACTTATACCATTTCTAATATATAATGTTCCATTTGCGGAAATATCTTGTAGGAGCGACCTGGAGGTCGCTCCTACAGAAGAAAGGTATCTTCAGAACACAATAACAGTCGGATCTCTTAATGACAGAGTATTTATTAGAATTGGTATTATTTTCTAATTCACTATTAAAGCAGACAAGGAGACGATTATGAAAAGCAACTTATGGAAAATTTTTATCCTGCTGAGCATAGTATGTTTTTTCTCAGCAGGAGGGGAAACAGACGCACAAGAGTTAATCTCATCCACGACAGTAGAACAAGTGCCGTTGACAGAGGCATCTGAAAGCGGAAAAAAGATTTACACACAACTGATGTACGCAATCTATCTACAAAGTTTTGATAGAGACTTAGATGCTGTAAAACGTTTATATGATGCTTTAGTGGAACAGGCACCTGAGTCTGCTTATGTCTGGTACAAACGCGGACAGCTTCGGTTTCATCGGTTGCAGGATGTTAAAGGTGCTGAAAATGATACGCTTGAAGCGCTCAAGCTTAACCCGTCCCACGTTCCTGCAAACTGGTTACTCGCGGAGATCTTAATGCTCCACGCGTCTCATCATTCAGAACGGAACTATATGGTAGAAGCGTTGAAAGCTGCTAAAAAAGTGACTGAACTTGACTCGGACCATTTAGGGGCACATCAAAGGGTTGCTAATTTAGCGTCTGAACTCCAAGAATATGCTGCTGTGGAGACATCTTTGAAAGCACTCACACGTATTCTTCCTTTTGAACCTGAATTTCATAGGCGACTTGGTAGACTCTATTTAATAACAAATAAGCCGCTGGAAGCTATTGATGCTTACCAACGCGTCATAAAAATTACGCCAAACGACCTGATGACACTTAGAATTGTTGGACGCCTGTATCTTGATACCGGTAAATTGGTGGAAGCAGAACAAACCTTTAAGCATATCCTTACATTAGTCCCGCAAGACGTTAGTGGAAACTTAGGGCTTGGCTTGGTTCTTCAGAGACTTGCTGAACAGGCACTTGCGTCGAGCAATAAAGACCCGAAAAGTGAGAAGACGGATTTGCAGACACTCATTCGAGATGCAGAAACATATCTTGGACGAGCGATTTTCTTTTCTAAGGATTTTATCAATAACCCTCGGAACGATGTCCAACGTGCCTATTTTGAACGGCTGGCGATAGATGCTCAGTTTGCGTTGGCAAACGTTTATTTTCTATATAAAAAATATGAGAAAGCTGAAGAGACGTTCGAGCAACTTCTTGCTGACAATCCGGAGCACACCGGTGCTACTTATGGGATTGCTGCTGTCTATCAAACGATAGGGGCATTCGAAAAAGCGGAAACGTATTTGCGTAAAACACTTAAAATTGAACCGGGGCATGAATATGCGCTCAACGCACTCGGTTATCTCTTTGCGGTGCAAGGAACAAATCTGGAGGAAGCAGAGGTTTTGGTAAAGCAGGCACTCCAAAAGTCCCCAAAAAACGGTGCATATCTTGATAGCCTTGGATGGGTCTACTTTAAACAGGGGCGTATAGCGGAAGCTGTCACAATGCTGGAAGAGGCAAACCAACAGCTGCCTGACAATGCTGAGATTCTGATGCACCTCGGTGATGCTTATCTTGAAAACGGTGAACCTGATAAAGCACGTGGTGTCTGGCAGCAAGCGCAAACAATTGAACCTGATAATGATGACATACAGGAACGACTCAAGCAGTAGTTTTAGTTTTCGGCTTTTAGTTATCAGCGTTCAGTTAAGAAACTTCTTTGCTGATAGCCGACGGCTGATTGCTGATGGCTATCTCGCTGAAGACTACTAAAAAATGCGATATACCATCATCACAGTTCTCTTACTAACGCTAATCCTTTCTACCCAGTATAGTGAGGCATTCCGCTGCGGGACACCACATCTAAAAATGGATATGGCACCCGAACTTTTAACGCCTGTGCCAACCGCACCAGGACATCCCGCAGCACCAGCACTTGCCATCGGATTCCAACGAACTTTTTTTGCTATCGATTTTGAAAGAAAACAGCAGTATACAGTCAATGCAACGCTGCGGGCGAGTGGTGCCCACTGTTACATCTTTGTTGAAGATTCTGAGTGGCAAGAGAACGTCACAGCACTCACAGTTCAAACTATCCAAAGAGCGTTTGAGACGGCAACCCCAGCAGACCCACAGCGCGGGATATATGACATCTTAACGGAAGACTTTGGCGCACCACCAGATATTGATAGAAATCAGAAGGTAATTTTACTTCTTCTCAATATCCGCGATATTGACATCCACCATGCAACAGCTGGGTACTTTTTGCCGATTGATCAGCAAAGAGGGATGCTACACCATCCGACCCTCGGACCACTGCATAGCAACGAAGCCGATATCCTCTATATTAATTCCGAAAAGCAGCCAACGAATTCTGATGTGATATATTCTGTTATAGCTCATGAACTCCAACACCTTATCCACTGGAAGCATTCTCCGAAGGAAGAAACGTGGATAGATGAAGGGTGCGCTGATTACGCAGCTTTTCGATGTGGTTATAACCTTTACCAACATCTTAATGCTTTTCAGAAGACACCAAACATTTCACTGACCGATTGGTCTCAGATGAGCCAGACGAACCTACTTGCACACTACGGTGCTTCTTTTCTTTTTATGTTATACCTCCATGATCATTATGGTGGTATAGAAACCATTGCGGCGCTTGTAAAAAATCCTTTAGATGGCTTTTTAGGGATTACACGCACACTGCAGGCACGCGGGATGTCTCGCACATTCTCAGACATATTTGCAGACTGGAAAGTTACAAATTACCTCACTACGTGGAGGGTCCTCGGAACTGTTGAAAGACCTTTTCGGTACCACACGTTAGTTCCAACGATTCAACCGCTATTTACCCATGACACCTACCCGGCTCTTGGGAAAAATAAAAAACTTGCCAATTTTGCTGCACATGCTATTGAATGTAAAGTGACAACAGCGGATCAGGCAGGTCTAAACCTCAGTTTTTCTGCACAACGGAACACAAACGTGGACATCAAGGTCGCATATCTAAACGATACAGGAGAGATTCGGGTAGAATCTTTGCCCTTTAAAACTGCCGATGGAACTGCTGCATTAGATCTTCCTAATTTTGGGAATGACATCCAACGTGTGATGTTTATTCCAAGCCTACAAGTTGCAAATCAAAGTTTTTCTCAGCAATCTATAACTTACGACTATAATGCGTATGAAGGAAGTCTCGGTACCTATACCACACACATCCTTCCTAATCCAATTCATCCGAATTATTGGGAAGTTATTGCTGTGCCAAGTGAGGCGAAGGGCGTACATTCACTTACATTAACGCTGACGTACCAAAATAGGAAACTTCTTGATGCAAAACCGATGGTATATGTTAAAAATGAAGATAATTCACTTTATAGACATGCGTTCCATCTCAAACCTGAAATTGAGACAGAAGCGGTTGAATGGAGCATCATGCGAGGGGACACTATTATTGACGAAGGGATTCTGAATGACCAATAACTGATAACCGATAAGTTATTAAGAGGAGATATATATGTCAAACACACTTTATGCAGGAACAATTGGACAAAGCATTTGGCGAAGCACCGATGTGGGTAAAACTTGGCATCGTGTCAGCAACGGTATTTTTCCAGAAGCAGATATCCGCGCAATCGTTGTGAATCCAACGGATTCAAATATACTTTATGCTGGCACTGAAAAAGGTATTGTCAAAAGCATAGATGGGAGCGATACGTGGAAACACATGCCAAGTGAAATGGACAATCGAGAAGTTTGGTCGCTTGCCATTCATCCGACTGCTCCAGATACACTTTATGCGGGAACTTGTCCATCTGCGTTTTTCAAAACAACAGACGGCGGTGAGACATGGACGCAACTTGACGCCGAACTCGCACAAGAATGTGAAGGTATTCCTATTATTCCGCGCGTAACAACTATCATTATTGATCCAGAAGACCATGAAACTGTCTATGCGGGAATTGAAATTGACGGTATGCGTTTGAGCACCGACGGTGGAAAAACTTGGGATGAACGAAGTGAAGGTTTGAGCAGCTTGGATATCCACGGGTTGACAGTGGTTCCAGGTGAGCAAAAAGCCCTTGTTGCTGCCACAAATAACGATGTTTGTGTCACCACAGATATGCATAATTGGACACCATTAAAAGTTCGTGATCATTTTCCGTGGCCCTACTGCCGCGCAGCGTTCTATTTGAACGGTGAAAACGCTAAGGTTTTTATTGGTGCTGGTAACGGGCCTCCTGGCGACCAAGGCGGTATCTTTTATATGCGCGATACTGATGCAGCACAAGATGCGGATGCAATTCGTTGGGATCGCTCTGATATTGGGATGACTTCGAATAGCACTATTTGGTGTTTTGGTTATAATCCGAGTGTTGACGGATTGTTGATAGCCTGTAGTGTGAGTGGGCAACTCTTCTTGAGTGAGGACAATGGCGGTTCATGGGCGAAGTTGGCACATGAATTTGGTGAGGTGCGCGCCTTGGCGGTTGCCTAACAGTGAAAAGTGCTTAACCAAGAAAGTCTCTGTGTCGTTGTTAAAAATAAGATGCTACACAGGGACTTTTCACTATAACATCTCTTTTAGAACGCCATTAAGATGAAAAGATTTAATAAAAAATAAATTGTATCTTGACTTTTTTCGGCAATTTTGATAAACTTTTGACTATAGGTGGGTTGTGCGCTGAACTCAACGATTTGTTGGCAAACATAGGGGGTTTGCCCTCCGCCAAATCATGCAGAATACCACACGAGCATTTCCTTGTTTGGTATGTTGCTACGCGCATTTGGCGTTAATTCTGTCTAAGGACGCAGCACGCGCACAGACGCCCTATGACAAAGGACAAAAGTTAAATCAAGGAGGCATAACTCTATTATGCGTTTTTTTAGTTTTCTACTCATACCTTTTCTCCTCATTTCAATCTCTGGGTGTATTGGAGACGGTGAGATTAATATTGACACCCCGCCATCTTTTGGTGAAGCAAAGAAAATTGCCATCACGCCTTTTATCGCTGAAGAGGAAGAGGCACAGAAACTTGGTAAACGAATTAGCATCAATTTGGGAAATCGTTTAAAACTTACTCTGAAAGACAGTGAATGGGTATTTGACGAGTCGGATAAAGTCCAACCGGTAGTTGATGAAGTCGCTAAACTCGGATTAACACTAAATGATGTTTACGCGGATCCTGCTTTGGCAGCTAAAGTCGGGCAAGCTCTAAATGCCGACATCATCATCACGGGAATGGTAAATAATCCAAGATTGGCTCGAAAGGATAGCAATGAGCACCTCATGCGGCAGGGTAGACAGTCAGGGATTTCGGGGACATCTACCTTTATTACGACCCGACAGACAGCAAGTGTCAAAACACGGGTCAAGGTGGTTGATGTAGCAACGGGCAATGTACTCTATAATAATAAGATTCAATCTTATCTCAAGTACTGGTTTGCCTATCAAACCCAGATGAGCAACAACGTTATTTTCAAAGAGGATGTGGATATGCTCGCGGATTTAGGCATACATCTACCACGCCGTATTTCGTATATGCTTTATCCAAGTGGCCTCAAGAAAGAACCTCAAGATAAGGTTTTGCTGAAACCAGACATTGTCCTCAAAGGCACAGGTGGAGTATTCAAATTCGATTAGAATTATCTTAAATGATAATTCAAAGCTAAAGGCGGGTAGAAGTTTTTGCTTCAACCCGCCTTGTTTTTATAGAAAATTGTGTAAATAAGTTCACATATATTCTGTAGGAGCGATTTCCGAATCGCGACGACCCGCCTTGATAGTCGGGATCGAAGTTCCCTCCTACAGCTCAGATGTCAAGTCAATTGTAAATCCACTATAACTGTGCTTCTAAGATAACGTCGGATTAGCATCTCGAAAAAAATCGTTTATCTGGCGCGTATAAGCTTTACCATGTTGCAGTAGTTGCGAAGATACATCGTAGAGTTCGGGGGCTGGGAGTCCCTCGTAGGGATTAGCTATTTTCTGGTAACAGGTTAAGGCGTGTTCAAAGAAATTTAGTGTTTCTACATCAATTAGACCACTTTCTTGAACGACACGAAAGCCTTGGTATTTTTGGTAGGGAGGTGTCTTGCCGCTAAATTCTATGATGGCGTTGTTTATGTCTACGGCACGCTGCACGATCATCAGAAAGCAACTTTTAATATAGGAATGCGTCAGTCTGTCAGCTGCGATATATTCTTCTTTGTTCGCCGGAAGACCACTCTGCAATTGCCCAAAACATTCCTCTATATATACCAATTTTGCCTTCACAGGATTAAATTGACGCTGTAATGTTTCCTTTTCTGAGGTTTTTGACATTAGTATTCTCCTAAGGAATTATTTTCTGTCAAATATAGTTTTTTCAAATTAGACGTTATTTGGGGGGAAAAGTTGTAACTTGTCGCTAATTTCTGAATTGTAAAACCAATAATTGCCTTCAAAGGTACAGCGGTGGAGCCCAAAGACAAGCACCCTTGAACTGCCCTTCGTTCTATGACAATACTTATGCTTGACTGTCCTGTCAAGCAACGCAAAGAAAAAGGCAGATATCTGAATGAAGATTAATTTATTAATTCGGTAATTTTCATTAGGCATATTCGGAACATTTTAAGCGATCTTCAGTCCCATAGGGACGATATGTTTCGAAGCACATCAACATAAATATGCCGTTCCTACGGAACTCAAGAGGAAAGGGACAACATTTTTCTATAAACATTGCGTCCCTACGGGACTAAGAAATTACTGAAATATTTATTTAATCTTCATAAAGATATCTGCCTGTAAAGTTAAAAGTAAGGTGGTATTGCTATTCCGTGTCTTTTTCCAACTCGGTTAGCACCCCATTATTGCAGATGCTATAATTAACGCGTAACATAACAGACTGCCAAAAAGACCAAAATGCTATGCTTTGCATGAATGCTTTGCACTTATCACAATGATTTTCACACGCCCCTCATGAGAAGTCTCCTTGTCCAAAAACCGCTTAAAGATTTTCATAAGTCCCTTAAATAACGTTGGCTTCGTGAAGTTATTTGTCGTCAAGTTGCAACTGTTCTATCACCGCATCGCCAAAATCAGAGTCCCAATTTTCTGAAAGTGATTTTCGCAATTGAAAAATGACTTGCTCGCGGTTGCTAAGTGAGTTCGGCAAAATGTTCTGGATTTGTTGAGCAATATCGTTTTGCATCTGCGTTTTTCGTTCTTTTAACGATTGCCTTAATTCTTTTGTAGAAAAAAACGTGTCGTATTCTTCTTTGGAAAGTTGCTGTGAAATAATTATATCTGGATACTGTTCAGCCGACTTTATCCACAATTGGGTAACTTTAAATTCTATATCACTTGTTATAGGAATGTTATTATTACTTTGTTCGGGGGTTCGGATAGGTAATACTTGATTTGATTCGGATTTACCATCTAATACTTGTGCATTTTCTGTAACAGGCATCAAAATAGGGTTGCCCTGTTCATCTTTTTCATAATCAATTGGGTTACCAGAATCATCATAGATAAGCGTTGCTCCGTGTTCCTCTGCAATTTTAAGAATAAATGTTCTACGAGTTTGTATTTCCGATAACTGATTTTCTATTTCCATAATCTTTTGCTTAATCCTTTCGGCATTTTGCATACGTATTTCACGTAAATACTGTAGCTCAGGACTTTGCGCTATCACAGCTTCTAAATCAAAATTATCGTCATACTCCTTTATAAGTTGTGCTACTTTTGCTTCTATTGATCCAGGCTCTTTGAATTCATCTGCCATTGCCTTTCGCGCTTCTGGTGAGGCGTTTTTATATTCTTCCCATGGTATCCAATTAGTCTCAAATACAGGTAAATTATCCTTTGTTTCATCTGAAGTTGTTATTGAATCTTGTTCTTTAGACCTTCTCTTGGAAATATCAGCCATAATCCTGTCAAAGTCTGATTGATCCATTTTTTTAAAAGGGTCAACAGGTTTTTCGCTATCAGTTGTAACAGGTTTCGTATCCGTTTTATTATCTGTGGAAACTTCTTTAGTATCAACGTCTTCTATATGTATATGCGTATCAGTTCCATAACCTAATTCAGTTCTATGACTTAATATTATAAATAAGAAGGAAAAACCAAGCATGAAAATAATTACAATAATGGTAATCTTAGTAAATAGTCTCATAATAAAATCCTCATAAAATTGAGTAGTCCCAGTTATTAAATACTAACTGGGACTTGACAAGATTAATCGTCTTGATCCTTTTTATCATAATCATCAAGTATACTCTTCTTTTTATCTTCTTCCGCTTTTTTTTCAGCGTTAAGATCGTTGATTTTGCCTTGAAGAATTATCACTTGCTCATCATGATATTTTTCTCGATTTTCATAGTGAGTTATCATACCCTCTGCCATGACTATTAACTTCTGTGTATCGGTCATGTGCTTTTCTGCTGCAGCAACGGCTGTCCTATCTGTCTTTAGTCCCGCTGAATGCGCGTATGGCATTCAGCGGGACTAAAGACACGGACAAGAGGCTACTATACAACATTAACGGAATAATCTAAAAACATCGAAAATTTTTAAAACTAAATAACCCTGTCTATTTCCGCATCGTTTGCGTTGGTAGTGTTGGTGAGAGTCGCACCGAGAAAGAGTGCGATTAACAAAAAAGGGATACGCTGTATAGCGTTTCATGATATAATACTCCTATGGTTTGTCGCGATAAAACGCTATCGCGACAGGATTTAAAAAGATGCTGCAGTCAGTAGGTTGGTTGATGCCCCTGCTGACTGTAGCAGTTTAAATAAGATTGATTATTTTTCGTCAAGTTGCAGCTGCTCTATTACAGCATCGGCAAAATCTTTGTCAAAGTTAGCGTTGACCAACTCACGCGCCAGTTTGCTTTTTTGTGCCTGCGTTGCATTTGGTATTCCATTGACAAGTTTTCGGACTTTAGAGACAACGTCTTGCTGCAGTCTCTCTGTGCGTTTGGTAAGGTTTTGTCGATCTGCTTCAGTCGGAAAGAACTGGTCAAGTTCTTGTGGTGTCATATACTGAGAGACAAGCACATCCAAGTAGTCATCATCTACATCTTCACGCCACGACTGGAACTGTGTCTGTGCATTGACAATAGATTCCATCGCAGCCCCAGGAGATTGCTGCGGTGCTGCTTCTCCTTGTGAGGATGGGGGAACCTCAGAACGTTCTGGTGTTGTCTGTTGTAACTTTGGGGTGGATTGGGTGTCAGGTAAAGATGGCACACTGGATGATTCTGACGGAGGTGAATCAGATAATAATTCCTTTGCGGCATGCCTTATTTCAGCGGGAGTGCGAACACCAACAATACGTTCAACACCATCAATTTCTTCTATCAGCAAGAAAGAACGATACTTTTCGATCCATTTCGGGCTTGACTCTTCTACCCATTCCTGAAGTGCATCCAGTTCTTTTTGCACAGGGATCCAGGCAAGTTGATCCTTTTCCCGTTTTATATCTGATTTTCTGGCTTCAACTTCCCATTCTGCCCATTGAATATCTGATGCATCTCCTGATGCTTTGGCAACGCGCAGTGCTTTTTCTGCTCCTGAAAGTTTCTCCTCATAGTAAGTGATACGTTCTTCAGGACTATTCAGTGCTTCGAATCTGGCTTGTTCTTCTTGCCGAAGTCGTTCAACTTTTTCATCTTCAGCAATGCCAGCAAGGTGTATATCACGAAATTTTTCTAAATTTGCAATGTATTGTTCACTTTTGCCTTCTTTTTTCGCTTTGCGAATCTCATTCTCCCAGTGTAGCACCCACTCATGCTCATCTTCAGGGAGTTCGGGCGGGTTTAGAATTTCTTCACGAACTTTCACCAAGTCTTTTTCTAATTCCGCGGCCCATTCTTCATCCCCAGCTGCTTTCGCCTCACGGATGTCATTCTGAAGTTCTTGAATGTATTCTTGGTCTTCTGGCGGTAAAGGAGTTATTATAGTGTCCATATCGTTTCCCTCTGTTTTCAGTTTGGCGTTTTCCGCTGTTGATGTCGGCGAACCATCGTTGTTTTGGTGGTGCCGTCTCACAAGCAGCACCCCTATGGTCAACAAGAGTAGTGCGACTACACTGGCAAGAAATAGTTTTTTCATGAGATATGCCTCCTTCTTGTGTTGTGGAGTTCAACATAAATGTTAGGAATAGGCAGCAGCCCTACGCGCCTGCTGCCTATTCGGAGTTGTTACTATGGCATGTATGGGGCCAAGCTTTCAGGGATTGGATTGTCCTTAACCCACTGGTCCATATCAAGTCCTTGTGCCGACGCGCTCTTAAAGCGGTTTTGATACGCCTTTGCCTCACTTTGCAAGCCTTTTTCCGTACTAAGATCCGCCTTGGCAGCAGCTATCTCTATCTTTTTTTGTAGCACCTGCCCTTTCAGGGTTCTTATCGTTGATAACAAGGTCGCGTGGAATTCTGCAAGATCGTTCTTCGCAGTTTTAAACTCATTTTGCCTTCTGGTATACTTCTTAACAAGACGTTCAGCTTTTGCTTTATCAGACTTCTTGCTATTGTATGTGCTCTTGGCGAAAGTGCGCGAGACATTTGCCTTGCGCAATTCCTCCTGCGCTTGGGACTTTTGGTAGGAAAGCCGTGATTCAATAGAACAAAACTGGTTAGTCTGAGAATAGTAACAGTCATCTACATGATCATCATAAGCTTTCTTGGCTTGCTTATATGCATCGGATTTCTGCTGAACCTCTGTTTTTGCATCATCGTAAGCTGTTTTTGCTGCTTCGTATTCTTGCGTAGCAGTTTCCAACATTGTTTCTGCTTGACTAATTAACGTGTCATACCTGGAGATTAATCTTTCCAGGTTTTTATTCGTCTCAATGTTGGTATCCCTTTGCGTTTCTGCCTCCCTGAGTTCTTTTTCCCGGCTAGCAAGCTTCTGCTCCTTAGTTTTTATGGCTTCATGCAGCTGCTGAATAGACCATGCAAGAAGCCCAAGGATACTTGCTATCGCTCCCACTACACCGATTGCTGTTAACAACTCTCCTGCCCAAACCACGCTTGTGAGTAACAAACATAAGGCTGTAAGGACAGGGAAAAATTTACTATTACGAATGGCTTTCATTTTGGATCTCCTTTATTTATGTCAAAGTATCTAATGTACATCCCTCTATACGAATTGTGTATAGAGGGCTTTCAGATTTGACAGACCCTAAAGGAGATGTTGGCAGGAAAAGCGAAAAGTTGCTGTCAACTGTTCCCTTTCGGGCTCGCTGGTTTCCATAATTCTATAGCAGTAAGCGTGATACTTGTGCTAAAATGAAAACCAGCCCTGTCATAGGTAGATTATGGCATGGCTACGCGCTGATTGTGCTTTTGTGAAAGTTAGCACTGTCGGCGCGCCCCCACTTGGGGGTGAGCGTGCCCAGGTGTAACACACGCTTTCCGTGCATTCCTAACACCTTTTGTAAAGTTTACACAACTTTACAAAAAACGTCAATTACTATTACAAGTAATTTCTGACATTTTAAATATTATACAATATTTACATTTTTTATGCAACAATTTTTTGCTTTTTGTATATTATTGACGTAATCGGATAATATATGATAAAATTCTAAATAGGTCGTAGGGAAGAATGATGAAAGCAATTACGAGAAATGGCGATGGAGGACCAGAAGTTCTACAACTAAGTGAAGTGTCCCCACCTCAGCCAACAGAAACACAACTACTGGTCAATGTTAAGGCAACTGCTCTTAATCGCTTGGACTTAATACAGCGGCGCGGAGGTTATCCACCACCGCCAGGGGAATCTGAAATACTCGGTTTAGAAATTGCTGGCACGGTGTCAGCAATGGGAGAGCGTGTTATTGGATTTAACGAAGGTGATCGAGTCTTTGGACTCATAGGTGGCGGGGGCTATGCGGAACAAGCAGTTATTGATTATCGCATGGCGATGTTCATTCCAGACGGATGGAGTTTTGAAGAAGCCGCTGCCGTTCCAGAGGTGTTTTTTACGGCAAATGAGAACATCTTCACATTAGGGCGACTTTCCGCTGGTGAGACTATTCTAATTCATGCAGGCGGAAGTGGGGTTGGTACTGCAGGCATTCAGATAGCGTGCCATGCTGGTGCGTGTGTGTTTGTTACCGCAGGCACATCCGACAAAATTGATAGCTGCAAGACATTGGGAGCTACAGCAGGTATTAACTATAAACAATCTGATTTTGTTACTGAAATTGAGCGGTTGACAGATGGAGACGGCGTGGATGTCGTGTTAGATTTCATTGGTGCTCCATATCTCGCGCGGAACTTGCAGATACTCAAAACAAAAGGACGTTTATTACAAGTAGGGTTGATGGGCGGTTCGACTACAGAAATAGACTTAGGAGTGGTAATGCGAAAACGGCTGCAAATTATAGGGTCTGTAATGCGTCCACAATCGCTTGATGAAAAAATTGCTATCACGCAGCGATTTGTCCAACGTTGGTTGCCGGCGTTAAAGGAAGGAGCACTTCAGCCTGTTATTGATTCTGTATATCCTTTAGCACAAGTTCGTGAAGCACACCAATATATGGAAGCGAATCGGAATTTTGGAAAGATTATTTTAAAAATTTAGCCTCTTGTAGGAGGGTTTTGTAAGCCCGATATTGTGCTATTGCTATACACCTTTCGCACCTCTGGTGCTTGCTATTTAGTTCGCAGGTCGGGTTTCGCGTTGCTCTACCCGACCTACAAGACTGAATGCTGATGACTGATAACTATAAAAAATATGAAAACAACACTCGCAACCTGCAACCTGAATCAGTGGGCATTGGACTTTGAGGGCAACTGTGAACGCATCATTGAGTCGATAGAACTTGCCAAAACAGCAGGTGCGCGCTATAGACTCGGTCCTGAACTTGAGATAACAGGCTATTCTTGCGAAGACCATTTCCTTGAAGAAGATACGTTGCGGCACAGTTGGGAATCACTTGCCCGCATCATAAAGGGTGGACATACCGATGACATTCTGTGCGATATAGGCATGCCGGTGATGCACAAAAGTGTGCGTTACAACTGCCGTGTGTTTGTCTGTGATGGTAAGATTCTTTTCATTCGTCCGAAGTTAGTGCTTGCGGCTGAAGGGAACTACCGAGAACCGCGTTGGTTTGCCGCGTGGCAAAAAGGATGGTCAACAGAACCTTTTCAAGTGCCACCTGAGATACTTGAAATTACGCCTAATTCCACTGTGCCGATAGGGTGTGCAGTAATTGTAACGCACGACACGATTTTAGCCTCAGAAACCTGTGAAGAGTTGTTTGCACCGCATTCACCACATATTGACCTCGCATACAACGGGGTTGAGATAATCGCCAATGGATCGGGTTCACATCACGAACTCCGCAAACTTGATACGCGCTTGTCGTTGATCCGAAATGCGACTGAAAAATGTGGTGGGGTTTACCTATATGCCAATCAGCAAGGATGTGACGGTGGTAGGCTCTATTTTGATGGTTGTGCAACGATTGCCCAAAACGGACATGTCCTCGCGCAAGGGTCTCAGTTTTCTATCAATGACGTTGAAGTGGTTACAGCCACAGTGGATTTACGAGATGTTCGCTCCTATCGCGGTTCAAGGATGAGTGGTGCAGTGCAGGCGAGTCGTGGTGTTTCTATTCCGCAGATTTATGCCGATTTCAAGGTCACGGATACGGAAAAACGTCCTGTCACCGTTCCGAAGGTTGATCTTGACATTCACACCCCAGAAGAAGAGATTGCGCTCGGTCCAGCGTGTTGGCTATGGGATTATCTGAGACGATCCGAAGCAGCAGGATATTTCGTGCCGCTTTCGGGGGGTTCGGATAGTGGTGCAGTTGCTACGCTTGTCGGTTCTATGTGTCAACTTGTTGCGAAAGGAATTCTCAACGACGTGCCGCACGTCATCCGAGATGCTGAACGGCTGCTCGGTGCAGAGTGTATTGAAAAAATCAAAACAGATTTTAACGACCCACATCAAGCAGCACAGCATCTTGCCAATCAGTTGCTCTATACGTGTTATATGGGCACAGCAAACAGTTCTCGTGAAACGCGACATCGCTCGAAGCAGTTGGCAAGTGAAATCGGAAGTTTTCATCTTAATATTGATATGGAGTCGCTTGTGGGTGCTTTGCGAAAACTGTTTAGCGGTATAACTGGAAAAACCCCTCAGTTCAAAACCGAAGGCGGCAGTACTGTTGAGAATCAGGCATTGCAAAACATACAGGCGCGGCTGCGGATGGTTATCAGTTATCTTTTTGCGCAGACGTTGCCGTGGGTTCGCGGTAGACGCGGAACTCTCCTCGTATTAGGCACTGGCAACGTTGACGAAGCATTGCGTGGTTACCTCACCAAATATGATTGTAGCAGTGCCGACATAAACCCGATTGGAAGCATTAGTAAAACGGATTTACGCAGTTTTCTCCACTGGGCAAAAGAACATCTCGGCTATCCGAGTCTCGGGGCAATCTTGGAGGCACCGCCGACTGCAGAATTAGAACCCATCACTGAAACCTACACCCAAACCGATGAGGAAGACATGGGGATGACTTATGCTGAGCTTAGTCGGTTTGGGCAACTGCGAAAAGTGCATCGGTGTGGTCCCGTCAGCATGTTTGAAAAACTGGTTCAAGAGTGGAATCATTTGCCGTCAACTGAAGTAGCAGAGAAGGTCAAAAGGTTTTTCCGTTATTACGCGATTAATCGCCACAAAATGACGACACTAACACCCGCATATCACGCTGAACCGTATTCGCCCGATGACAACCGATTTGACTTAAGGCAGTTCCTATACAACACACGCTGGAGTTGGCAGTTTCGTAGAATTGATAAGATGATAGAGGAGATGGAAACTGAATGAAATCGCAGTTTTTAAGCATAGCATACAAAAAGTTCGCGTCGTTTCTATGCTCCATCTTCCTGTTGTTTCTACTCAATTCTTTTTTAGTTCATGCTGCGCCTAATATACCACTCAACTTTGACGGTTGGATAATTGAAACACTCGCAAAACTTGAGGTATCAGGTGTTACAGGTGGTTTTCATCGGCATTCTTTACCGCTCTCCCGTGCTGATGTGGCAAATATAATCCAACGTGCTGAGGCGCGTATCTGTTCTGGTACAGTGACTGTATCGCCAATAGATAGAAAACTATTAGAGAAACTCAAACGTGAATTTCGCTTTGAATTAGCGCGAACAACGCAAAGGACAGACACACGGATTCAGCCAGAATTACGTTTTTCAGATGAAAAAATCGCCCCTACGCTTCAAAGTGGATTGCATTATGCTGTCGGAAATAACAAGCATCGACTAAGTGTGTATTCCGAGTTAGAATTATCTAATTTTGAGCAAGGTTCAGATTTTATAGAGAGTTTTTTTCTGCCCGATCCGCTTCCGCTTCTGAAATCTGCTGACCAACGATACGAAAGGTGGCGTGGCGATTATGTTGTTGACTTCAAAAGGAGTTATCTACAATACCACTTAATGCCTTTCGGAGAAGCAGAATTAGACCTATTAGTAGGGAGAGATTTTGTGTTTTGGGGGGCAAGCCCTGACAAATCTGTTGGGATTTCGGACAACTCACCCCCTTTTGAACTTATCCGATTGACTGGTACTTTTCCTTGTAAAATAGGCACACTCAAAGCCACAGCGTTTTCTGCACAACTCAATTCAACGTGGTTTGACGATGGCACAACGCGCTATCTTGCGAAACGTTATCTGAGCGCGCATCGGTTTGGCTATCAATTCAGCGATTGGCTTGAAATCGGTGCTGCTGAATGGGTGCTTTACGGTGGTGATGTGCAATCGGTGGAATGGAACTATCTTAACCCCGTTATCCCGTATTACGCAGTTCAATACAATGCCAAAAAAGATGACAATATCATGTTCAGTTTAGATGGGGCAGTGCGTCCGATTGATGGTGTTCGGCTTTATGCGGAGTGGGTAGCAGATGATTTTCAGTATAATCCCGACACTTTTGATCCGCATGCGGTTACTTGGCTCATAGGTGTGGAGTGGTATCCGATACAGACGGCGCGTCAACTTGGCGTACACACAGAGTATGTGCGCGTCAATCGGTGGGCATATACGCATCTTGTCCCTGATAATCAGTTCACACATTTCGGTGCGATGATTGGACATCCAATTGGCACAGATGCAGATATATTCACCTTGCGTGTTTCATATCAAGCAACACCTTCAGCAGTAATTGAGAGCCGTTTCAGTCATCAGCGAAACGGGGAGGCGGATATTACGGACCGTTTTTATGGTGAGGAATATCAAGACATTCCGTTTCCTTCAGGTGTAGTTGAACGGCTTTCTGAAATTCGGATTGGTTGGAAATATCGCCCGATTACTGGATTAAAAGGTTCTGTCAACTATGCGTGGCGACATATCCAAAACTCAGCGCATGCAGAGGGTGAAACTGAACAGCAACACCGTTTTGTTTTTTTGTTTGCGTATGCTTGGGGAAATTAAAAGGTAAATTGTTGGGTTTCGCTGTGCTTTATCTATAACTGTCAACTTAAGGATAGATCCTATTGTTGGAGTAAATCAACGGTATGAATGCCTTTTGGCATTCCCCGGGTTTTCAACCCCGATATAATAAGGTTATGGCTCATAAATCGGGCTTACAAAGCCCTCCAACAAGAGAAAACCAGCAATTTTTTCTTAAATTGACACTCGCTGATGCCAAAAGCGCATACATAGGGTTGACTTAGGTTTCGCTTTGTTTTATCCAACTTACAACTAACCGAACCTACCGGATACTGACGAGAATGGGATTAGACTCACATGGCAAAGATATCAAAACGCATTCTTGTGAGAATTATTGTATGTGCGCTACTGATTGGGGGCATCGTCGTATTTGTCCGTGACTGGAACGGTGTTCGGCTCCTGGCTGTTTCTCCAGAGATTCTAAAGTATCGTCGGGTTATCCAGAAACATGCGGCAATACATCAGTTGGATTGGCGACTGATTACAGCACTGATTGTCCAGGAATCTGGATTTAACGAATACGCGGTAAGTCCTGCTGGTGCAAAGGGATTGATGCAGCTAATGCCTGAAACAGCAAAAGAATTGGGTGTCACCGATCCATTTGAAGCACATCAAAGCATTGCTGGTGCAACGCGTTATCTACGCAGTTTATATGATCTGTATCCAGAGAGTTCGCATCCAAATCGTATCCGTATCGCTTTAGCCAGTTATAATGGCGGACGTGGACATATCAAGGACGCGCAGAAAATTGCTAAACACCGTGAACATGAGTCACATGATTGGGAGTGTCTTAGCAAAAATCTCAGTCTACTCACAGAAAAGGATAAGGAATTACATAGCGAAGTATGGCAGTCGGGTGTGCCACCGCACGGCTATTTTAGAGGCTACAACGAGACGCGGCAGTATGTGAAGAAGGTGATGGGGTATTATGATCGGTTGTGCTATTTTTCTGATATTGTGCGGCGAGTGAAAGCGCCACTAAATTTATAGCAGAATTTAAGGAACAAATGTGTGATAAAAAAGGAAGGCAGATATCCAAAACGGATACCTGCTTGTGGAATAGGTGGTGAGTTTCGTCTCATTCCTCCTCTTCTGCTTTTGGTGCGGAATCGCTTTCATATTCCGAATCATAGAGAATTTTGATCCATTGTCCTTCTAATAACGTATAAGCACTACTATTTATAGACAACTTAGCTTCGGCAGTTACTTCTTCTTCCCATTCAGGCAGGTCTTCCAGTCATAAAGGGCGCGCCACAAAAATCGCTGAATCCATCAATATAGAGTTCCCCGGCATCATCCTTATACATGTAACCGTCCAAAACCCAGGCACCTATTTCATCATCCCATTCTTCCATCACTTCCACACCCGCTTTTACTTCAAAAGAATACGAGCCACTATTACTTTGCCCAAGTGGACCAAGAGAAATGGCACCTCCCCCACATGTCGCGAGAGCATAAATAGTGAGGTTATTTTCATCGTTATCAGAGTATATATATGCATCTGCATGGCCATAACAGAGTCCCTCAAATTCCTCGGGCTCATAATCAGTACTTCCCGATTGATCATTGTCAGCAATAAGAGAGCTGATAACAATCCAACTGAACATTACAAAAAGAAAACTTAAAAAAAGTCGCTTTTGCATCTTTTTCTCCTATAATATATTTAACGTAAGTTTAGGTACTGATATGGATCAATACCTGAAGAATCTAAATCTAAAACACGAAGATGAGACGGTGGATTTAAAAGATCCACCCCATCAGTATTAACATGAGGCCCCGATTTTCGGCGCGAAATGTATTGTGATTTTGTCCCATCCGGTAATTCATATTCGCTCACTTTTATATAGACAGTATTGTAATAATGAGGATAAACCTTGCCTTTATAGGTACTCGCACCTCTAAAACTTTTTTCACCTGATGCCCACAGCTTTATTAGCACGCGACTCATGAGTTCAAAGTTTTTCTGTGCGTGTGAGGAAAGCTCCTCATAGTCTGATTGCAACCAAACAACAACACTTGGATAATCTTCGGGCACCTCTGGGTAGGGCCCGAACCCAAATGGTGACACGCGCACTTCTTGGGTTTCTGCGGTTGGAGCAGCGGTTCCCGTTTGTGCTTGTGTCGGTTCGGTTTTATCCGTCAGGGCAGTTGCATCGGATTTCGGTTTCTCTGCGGTTGGCGTTTCGCTTTCCGCAGGGACTTTCTCGCCTGCCTGTTTTGCCGTGCTGCTTTTCGCTTTCGCCTGTCGTTCTGTTTCCGATTGGCGTAGCAGCTGTTGAGCATCGGCAGCCGCTTTTCTCTCGTCTGCCAGCGAGTGCTGGTACCAAAAATAACACGCACCGGCAACTATTATGAGGAGGGCAATAGCACCAATAATCCATTTTATTGGGGTGATGTCGCGAGTCATCTATAACCTCCGATTGTTGTGCGACACGCCACAGTGGCATGTCTATTTCTCAACGATTAACAATAATTATACAAGAGATATAATCAAATGTCAAGTAATTAACAATGAATTGTATAATATTAACAATAATTATACAAGAGATATAATCAAATGTCAAGTAATTAACAGAAAATTATGGTTTTTTAACAATAATTATGCAAAATATGTTAAAAAGTTGAGTTTAAAGGAGATTTTTAAGGGGTTAAGAGTTCTTCAAGCAAATCTGCGAAATTCACCTAAAGAGAAAAACAATGTAGCTATGTGAATATCTGCTATAAGAGTTCTTCAAGTAACGCTGTGATAAGTTCTGCGGTTGGTAATCTTTTTGTGGATGGAATTATAGAAAGTACTTGTGCTAATCTTTTTTTCTCATCTACCCAATCAATTCTTGCGCGTGCGTCTTCATCGCCAAAATATGCGGCATTAAAATCTTCAATGAGGAGTTGTTGTATTTCGAGGCAGAGTGCCCCCGTTTCAATGCCAAACAACTTTTCTAAATCAAATTGGTGTCTTTGGCTCGGTTGTCGTCTTCCTGTTTCCCAGTGCTGGGCAAGTTCGGTTTCTACACCGATTTCTTGTGCAAGTTGTTCATGGGTAAGTTTAGCGTTTTCGCGTAGATAACGTAAGAAGTGTCGATTGATCTGCTGTTGTGGGTCTTGCGTGTTTTCGTTTGTGTCTGGCATGGTGTGTCTCCAGTGAATCATGTCGGGTTTCGCAAGCTCTACCCGACCTACGTGGTATTATAGGACTATCTTTCTTCAATTGCCTCGACGTTGGCGCGGGGCAATGTCGTTTTTTCACCATCTTCAAATTCAACCTGCAGCACGCGCACCTCTGCTTCTGTTTCCAATTTCTGTAATTCAATTGGCAGTTCAGTGACGCGTCCCAATTTTCCAAAATGCGGTTCACGAATGACACGTACAGGACTGCCAACCTCTAACATGCCGGCAGGTGCGTCAATGTCTGTGTTTTCGGTTTCTGTAACCAACGGAATTACGATTTCTGGTCGAACTACACCAGCCCGAATTTGGGTGGCACCGTTGATAGAGGTTTTCATGCCTTCGCGCTCCTTTAGCAAGGCAAAAGTACGTTCTGCCATTGCGATGCTGCCAAATCCTTCAGTAATAACCAATGTGATGCCGAGTTCTTCAGAACCGGTAATTGCCACACCGAGTTCATAACCGAGTAGTTGCCGCAAATCCGCGTCATCAATACCGCCTGCGATGATGCCGTGGACACCAAGTTCAATTGCTTTCTGAATAGCATCGGTAGCAACCAGTGCACCACCAACGAGTATGTTCTCTTTGTGTTCAGGTTGTATCTGTTCTGCAGTCAACTCCTCACTCGGTGCATTCGCTACCATAATTAAGTTTCCTACTGTCTCACCGCCCACGCCGAAGATGCCTTGAATATAAGTGCCGTAGGTTTCTACAGTGACACCTTCATTCGGGATAGTTTCTGTTATTGTGCCATCGGTGTATGCTTTGAGTTCAACAGGGATAGGCGGTTCGCGAAGGATGACCTGTCCTGTGACATCTGATATTGATTCAATTGTGCCAGCGATGGGTGAACGTGCCTGCGATTTGAAAAGCCCGAAGAGTCCCTTTGTTGTAGCGATGATTTCCTCTTCTGAGACGGTTTCGCCTTCAGGTTTAAGCATGTATTCTGCGATTTCTTCCGGTGGAACGCTGAGTAGGTTTGCCACGTTTAGCAGTTGAACGTTACCCGGCAAATCTGCCTTTGCGACGATATCCTCTGCTTTAACTGTGGCACCCGTTTCAACAAGCACCTCGCCCTCAAGCGGAAGTCGTCGGTTTTTCTCAATTGTCATCCCCTCCGTGACTTTAAGTCCGGGGGTATATGCATGCGCCATTCATTAACCTCAATTATTGTGTCTTATAGTTCTTCTATTTTCGGGGTTTTTATGGTAAAATGAATTCAAATTTAGATTAGGTGAAACAACAATGTCAACCGAACGGGCCTTTTACAAAACAGATAAAATAATGCCAACACCAGCACAACTTGCGGAAATGGATCGTGAACTGAAATTTTACCCAAGCATCTCCAAAAATCCGAATGTGCTGACTCCAGACCAAGTGGATGCTTTCAACCACGTCGGTTATATCAAAGGGATTCCCATTTTCAACGACATCAAGATCAATAAACACCGCCAATACTTTGACGCCCTGTTAGCGGACGTGCTGTCGGCAGGTGGGAGTAGTTACTCAATTATCTCCGCCCACATGAAATATGGAAAAGTATATGACCTGCTCACACATCCAAAGATTGTGGCATGTGTAAAAGACCTCCTCGGTGAAGATGTAATCGGATGGGGCGCGCACTATTTTTGCAAAATGCCTCATGATCCGAAAACTGTCGGTTGGCATCAAGATGCTGGTTATTGGCCTCTCACCCCCTCCAAAACTGTTACTGTCTGGCTCGCAATTGACGATGCGACTGTTGAAAACGGTGCTATGCGTTTCATCGCAGGTTCACATCACAAAGGACATTTGACATCTCAACACAGCAGTCCGGAAGACAACAACGTATTAGGTCAAATCGTTGAAAATGCTGAGCAGTACGGTGAACTTGTAAATATTGAACTGAAAGCGGGTGAAATTTCTATCCATACTGATCTGCTTTTGCACGGCTCAAACGCTAACCCTTCCCCTAAACGCCGTTGTGGTCTTACATTACGTTACTGCACCACCGATGTCCGAGCGTCCTATCGCTGGGACAAAGAAGGTGTCGTTGTGAGTGGTAAAGATAGCAGTGGTCATTGGGGAAACCCACCGCGCCCGACTACCGATTAACCTCATAGGCGTAACAACACGCACAACTCGTATTTCTTTATTATTTAAAATGATACCATATTTGAGGAAAGTAGTCAAATGTAGTGAGTTTTGGATAGGGTTATTTAGTTTTCGGTTTTTCTGTTATATTTTTCACATTTCAATATAACCATCTGTAGGTCGGGTAGAGCGCAGCGAAACCCGACAATATTAGTATGACAGTGCGATCATGTCGGGTTTCGCTGCGCTCTACCCGACCTACAAGATAAACTTTCAGTAAAACCTGTAAACCGATA
>JAPPIG010000126.1 GCA_028820635.1 Candidatus Poribacteria bacterium | reverse complement strand
GATGAGTTCACCGTCGCTGTTCAATTCGGCGGTGATATTGGGACTGAGTTCCAGACTGGCACTTTCTGGTTCCTCAGAAATCGCCAGATGCAATATATCCTCTTTCTCAAAATAGATCATCTTTATTTTATGCAAGGGTGTACCTTCCTGTCTTAACCCGGAATCGGACCTGTTGACGAGGTGTAGCGTGAATCGTTATTGGGGTGATAGAATCTTGATGCACCTCATAAGGAACCACAACAAGTTGATTGTCGTGATGTCCTATAGCAACCTGTCGTCCTGTATCAGCATCTATGTAGCGTTCTGTCGAATATCTAACGATACTCTCAATTTTAACAAGGTCAAATCCGCGCAATCTTGCTCTGTATTCTATGTAACTTGTCCATATAAATATCATCAGACTACGAATTCTACACTATCCTGTTCTGAAACTGGTCGTATTATACAGTATAGCACGACAGTCCTTGGCTTTCAACTCTTATTTTTGCGGAAGGGTGTGTAAAGTTTTTGTTATTTCTTCAACCCCGTAGGGGGGACATCTCTGTAGAATTCGGTCGCTCCAAGGCTAAGCCCCGTAGGGGCGACATTTGTTCAACGAAATATTTACGCAAAGAAAGTCTGTAGCATACGGACGAGGTTTCTCGGGTCGATGATGTCCACATCGAGTTGTAGCTGCCCATCCTGATAGAGGAGAGCGTGGGTCGGGGACTGCACAACAATATTTTTCGACGGATAGCCTGCAGCGAATTTCTTAGACGCTTTACTATGGAGGTTGTCTTGTGTATCCTTTGCTTCCCAGTAGCCGTGTGGCAACCCGAAGGTATCTACGACTTCACCATCCGGTCGGATGCGTCTGTCATCACCTTGGATTCCCGTATCATAGGCAGCGCGGTTTTTTTCACAGAGCAGAATGAAGTCGGATTGGTGGCAATAATGTTGGAGCAGATTTTGGAATGCCGCACGGACAGTGCCTTCGTTTTCTTCACCGAGTTGGGCGTATTTTTCCAGTTTCACGTAATAGGTTTTGATAGGTTTATGCGTAGGCTTGATGTTCAAGTCGGACATCTATTTTCTCAATGTGTTGTGGGTATCAGAGCGATACCCCATTATACACGGAGTCATACGAAATTGCGAGGAGAATTTTGCTGTTATCTGAATCAAGATTTTAGAATGCACAGGATTATCGTTCTTTTTTGGATTATAGTGGACTCTAAAAATAAATGGACATCTTTGTAGCATAGGAACCGTTAGCCTGTGCCAGTGTGAGCCGTAACCTCACAATTTACCCTATGATACGAGTGTCCAAGTAATTACAGGATCTCCTATAATTCCTGTAGAGTACAGCCCCAGCGGGGCGACAGGTGTCTAGAAAGAAGCATCCGAAAAATATCAAGCCCCAGCGGGGCGACAGGTGTCCCCAAATCTCAAGGTGTGGGACACTCTTCAAGTAGATTGGCTTATTGAATGAAAGAAATCTTTACATCCATAGGTGTGCAGTGCACAGAAAATTACCGCCGTTCGTCAAATCGACGATGGCGGCATTTTTGGCCTCGGATAGAACCGTTAAACAGGAGCTAATAGAGTTGTTAGGATCGAAACTCCATTTTCTATCGGGTTCCTGAATTTCGCTTACGAAGTCCTCGTCTGACACCCTCCATGAGGTCTTCGACTAAACCCGTCCCAAAAGTTTCGGGATCGCGGCTTCTCTCCTCTGCTAATTCTTTCTGATAAGCATTCGGAAAGAAGTGTTTTTTGAACTCCGCCATTGAACGGTACTCTTTTTTAGTCTGTTGTTTCGGTTGTTTTTGTGCCATTTGTGTCAGTCTCCTTTTTGACATTATTTCGGCAACTGAGTAACAAGCAATTTGTTCAGAGCATCAAAGGCTTCTTGAAAACGCTCAATATCCGACTCAGTCAGATCTCCCGCAAGTGAATCAAGATTTTTACTCAAGTAAAGAGCAGGGCGGTAATGGTTGAACTTCGCACCATTTGGAAGCGGACTATTCTCAAAATGGTCTTTAAGACGACGAACGATGCGAGAGGAACCCGGAGGTAGATCGTTCATAGTCAAAGATGTGCCAAATTCTTCATTCACTAATTTTAAATAAAACTCAGGGTCAAACATATCCTCAACATCGGCTTCATTGTTTCCTACAAAGTCTGCATAGGTAAGGACATGATTTTTCTTAAGCAATTTCTTCTTATAAAGGTTTTTAATTTTTTGTTGATCTTTTTTCTGGGAGTCAATGAGAACAGCAATATTTAATTTCGTGTTAGCACCAATCAACGCAACGAAAGTCGGTACTTTATCGAAGCCTCCGGCATGAGCAAGAGTCCAGTGAGAACTCAGACCTGCTTTACCTTTCTGCTGTAAGAGTCCCGACATAGCTTTGAGGTATTGAAAATCCGACGCTCCCTCGACCACAAGAGTGTTAGGTCCAATGAAAAGCGTCTGATAAATTTCGTAACCAAGGGCACCTTGGAGCGGAAAAAGGCTATCTGGTGTTGCTTCAAGAACCTCGGCAATAACCTTTGTTCCTTGTTTGTCGGCGGGCAGATTTTTAGAATTTGGCTCGGTCCTCAAATCTTGGACAATTCGCACACGATCGAAATGCCATGGATCAATCATAAAAGGTGAATGGGTTGTATAGATGACTTGATGATCGGGCGCGAGTTCTTCTTCAAAGTAACGAAGAAGATCCGCTTGGGCCTTTGCATGAAGAGATAACCCTGGTTCATCCAATAGGAGTATGATACTCTGATTATCTTTGCAAACTTTTTGATACCAGGCAAGAAAGGAGAAAAACCACATGAAACCACGGGATTGAGCTCCAAATGATGTAGTGATACCGTATCTTGCATCTTCTACACGTATCCAGATGTGCATGGTATTAGTGGAATCCGAAGCGTCTTCGGATTGTGGTCTGCGGATATCAAATTTTATACGATGGTGCTGGTTTTGGGACCAGAAGTCGAGTACCTTTTGTGCAGTCTCTGTAAGATCAGGTATAACTTTTTCAAATTTCGTGAACAAGCGTTCGGTTTGATTTAAATTGAGTATCTGGGCAAGGTCGATATCTGCAAGATCGAGTAAGCCGAGGAGCGGATAGTCTGATTCGTCGAGATTATTACTTGCCGTGCGCTGATTGAGAGCGTCTAGGTTTTCTTGCCCTTTCATTTGGTAGTACTCATCAAAGTAAAAGAACAAGGGAATCCTACGGAGGAGAAATTGATTGAAGACGGTATGGGCAACACCGTTTTGGGAGATACTCTGAAGTATAGGTAGCAGTTTTTCTGATGCTTTAGTTTGATCACTATTGATGAGAAATTCTATCTTTTCCTCGACAGTTTTCATTTTGAGAAGTCTGATCAACCTTGAGGAACGAAGTCCAGCATTCTCAAGAAGATGTTTTAAAGTAGCAGCGGTGTCAACATCCAGATTTTTCAATGTGAGTTGATTTGAATATCCTTTTTCTATAATTGCTGTTGGCGTTTTGGCTTTGAGGCACCGAGGACCATAAATTCCTTCTATGGCGTTGATCTCCTCACTGTCAAGTGTATATGCAGCTTGCACAACTTGGGCTGGCTTTCGTTTTCCGGTTGCAACTTCAATTTCATATTCTTCCAGATTTTCACGTGGGTAATCATCCATAGGTTCGAAAGCCCCATCTGCAGGGTTAATGGGATTCAAGCGATATAGAGCTTTCAATAGAGCTGTTTTGCCTGATTCATTCTTTCCGACTAAGCAAGTAATGTCACCAATATCAAACTCTGTGGAGTCATGAATGCACTGAAAATTCGAAATACGTACCTTAGTAAGTTTCATGTTTTGCTTCCGATTCTATAAGGGCATCTCTCATAAAGTGTTGGGTTTTACTTGTGTTTTGGGCATTGTGAGCAGTTGGGATAGCAGGATATGGTGGTATTTGTGTGATCTTTTTCTAATCTTGCTCAACCCAACCTACGTGCTTATTTTCGCTATGAGAAAACGGCACCTATGCTGCAGGAAGTTAATCGTTCACTAGTAGTCGTTCAATGTTGAGTTTTTGGATAGAGTCTTTTGAGTTTGATGCG
>JAPPIG010000104.1 GCA_028820635.1 Candidatus Poribacteria bacterium | reverse complement strand
CCGATAAGCAGTCTGAAATCCAACAGAAAGTCATCGAATCCTTTAACTTACGCACGCACGCTAAAGACCTTTTAGAACATGCCAAACGCGCAGTTGAAATCGCTATTGAACAAGACGAACAAACCGCTATCAATTGGTTGGAATCTGTTTTGTAGGCACCTTGAATATTTTTATCAGAGATTCTTCTTGTAACCAGAACCTCAGTGCTGTTTTCGTCATGCCCACTGATACATTCGCTGCTTCTCATGCCCACCGTGCATGCCTCGTCCAGTTCAGATTGATAAATCAAATCAACACCCGCACAAAGTAAGGATAGTATTTATAATATTCTTCGTATTGCTTCAATTTTTCAATGTGTTTTTCCCCATTATCTATTTTATATCCCAAGGCATCTGAAACGGTATGTCCTGTTCTGTCTAGTGTTGGCGTATGCTGTTCAAGGTGCAATCTCTCTTTGATACTTAAAATTGGAACATCAATTCTACGAGGTTCCGCCCACGTTAGATTGATAAACGGTAAATCTTTAAACCACTTTTGAACTTCTGAAACCTCTTTCTTGTTACAAACGATCCCAGTTACACTTAACATTTGGGTTTGATCGTTGTAATAACATGAATCTAAGAGTTGGAAAATGCTTTCACCTAGTGCAGGAAGTGCTTGTTGCGATGCCATCTGAAGCATTTTTTGCAGCAAATTTATGAAAGACCATCGCTCCTCAATATCTGTCGGTTGTGCTTTTGACGGCAAGATTTCATGATACTTTTCTTTAAAATCTCTCCATTTTTCTTCACGATATTTTTTTTGGAAAACTTCCCACTTCTCTTCACGATACCTATTTCTAAAATCTCTCCATTTTCTTTCACGATTTTCTGAGGTCAATTCCTTTGGGGCCGGTTCAGCCCGAACGGTGATTTTGATAATACTATTCTCCGATACTTTTCCTAAAACGTCCTTAAAGTCGTTGAAATGTCCAAGGCTTAGATTAGTATAGTCAAGCCAAAATATTTCTCCATCTCTGCTTGAGAATTGTGCCAGAAAACTTTTAAAACTACCATCTAGTAGTTCCAATTGTTTTGAGAAACAATGAAATTTTTGTCTTTTGAAGGTTTCTCGGTCTTTCTCAATTGAAACTATCGAGATTTCTGGACATCGATCATGGATAAGTCTACAATCTTCTAAAAAAGGTCCACCAAACCCATAGTATGTATAATTGGACAGATCAACACCATTTCTTTTCAGCCTATCAAGAATTTCAATCAGCAGAAATCTATCAATTGCTTTATTCACCCTTAGATGGTAGGGCGGATGTTTCATTGTTGAGCCTCCTCCAATATCACATCAAAACACTCTTCTCCAACTTTAGAAGGGCTAACTTCTTTATCATTAAAAAGATGGCTTTGAACTATCTGAATGTCATCTATATCTTTTCTATACGCTATCTGTCTTTTTGTAGATTTTTTCGGCTTCGGAAAAGGAAGGTCAGGATTAAATCGCCTCCCCCTCAATCCTGCCCTAACAGAATTCAGTTTCAAATTTTCAGTCGTCTCTTTTATTTCATCTAAAGTATAGGGCTTTCCTGAATCTATGTGTTCCTTTGATTCAATCGCATTGCCTTTCCATTTGTTTGTGTAATCGGTAAATACCTGCATTCCTTCTCTCATCCTATTTTTTACCTGTAAATAGAGCGAAGAAGAAGCATCTATGCCTCTTTTTGT
The DNA here is from genome assembly GCA_028820635.1 of Candidatus Poribacteria bacterium. GTDB lineage: Bacteria > Poribacteria > WGA-4E > WGA-4E > WGA-3G > MSPOR6. Next base: position 2,472 of record JAPPIG010000104.1, on the reverse strand, counting down.
GGTAGTGGTCGGAAGTTTTGAGGCATCGTTACTCTGAAATTCAACAATACCAGAAATAGCGATAAACTGCGTATGGTATCTTGGGACACCTGCTTCTCCCCATCCTGTAAGTTCAGTACGGTCACAGTATAATACAGCACGGTCATTGCAAATTATCGTCCACCCGGCATCCATTGATGAATATTTCTTTTCTTCCTGTTCATCGTTCACGTCCTGTTGAGAAGGTATCGGTCTTGTAAACCCAACACTCAGAAAGACTTTAACGCCATCGTTCTCTGTTTGATAAATATACGGTCTTATTGCAGTATCCGTTCCTTCTATATTTTCGGTTTCATTGAAAATCAATCTGGTGGGTTTAGCCACAACTCGTTCACCATTTATTTCGACTTCAAAACCCTTATCAAGAATAAAAGCGTAATGTGTTCTTACTTTTTCAGTTAATTCCCGAGTGAAATTTTCATTCTCTTTGCCAAAGTGTATTGCGATACTTTCATTCAATTCATCGATGACGATTGTTGTTCCTTCTTCTTTATCAGGTTGGGACGATTCGTATACAGGCAAACTCCAATTATCAGGTTCCTCCAATATCCATTTCGGTGTTATCTCAACTTCGTAACAATCATCTTGATTTCGGGTTGATATTAAACACTGTTTGCCAATTTTAAAAATGGCTCTTTTCATACCGATGCCGTAAACCCCAACGGTTGGCAAATCGCCTTCTCTATCCTTCGGATCTTTACCCATTCGGAAAGCGTATTCGTGCATATCCCAGGGAATGCCACCACAGTTATCGGAAATAGAAAATGAATTTTCGTCAAACGTTATCTTAGCATTAAATCCCTCATAAGGCTTTTCGCCTGAACTGTCTTTCCTTTGGCGCAAAATCCCATCAACGCAGTTGTCCAATAAATCTAAGATAGCGTCAACCAAATCGATGTCCCTCGTTAGCATTTCGACAAAAAACGATTTCACAGGCTTGGCATCAACTGGCTCGTACTTATTCGTTGGCATGTTAATCTCCTTTAGAATGCTTTTTTAATCACACTTAAAATATGTTCTGCGAGAATAGGACTGACACTGTTTCCTATTTGCCTGAAACTATGCCATTTCGTAGCGTGAAATTGAAACCAATCGGGAAAGCCTTGGAGGCGTGCCGCTTCTCTGGGTGTTATCACCCGATTTTGGGTAGGATGTAGAGGGCGAACCGCTTGATAACTCCCTTTATCACTACTAGTACCGGCCGTTAAAGTTGGACAGAACCCTTTAGAGTTAAGACGACGACTTTTTGAAATATGATCAATTTCACCAGGTTTAATTTTAGAGTACCTATCAAGTACCTTTTTTGAATGTCGAGTACCAAGGCATCCTGATACTTCACTCTTCCCTTCAAGACGTGTAATTGATTCTAGGTCTCCAACCCCATCAGGAATTTGACCGTACAACTTTGAACCAAAATCGCCTTCTACATTTTTTTTTATCTTCTTCCACCCATCTTCTTCCGTGAGCCAAAGTGGATCTATTTTCCGGCGTAAACCTTTCAAAGCATCCTTTACACAAACAAGTTTCGCATTTGTGGCTTCAAACTCCGTAGGTTCAATCGAATTTATTTCGTCTTTTAGATACCCAAAGAAAAATACTCTTTCTCGCGTCGTGGGAACTCCGAATTCTTTGGCAACAAGACTCATAGGTTCCAAAATTTCATATTTATCCTTCAGCTTAGATCTAATTTGTTTGATAAATTTTTTGTTTTTTCGACTTAAGATTCCTGGTACATTTTCAGCAAGAAAGAATTTGGGGGATGCGTCCTTGACAATTTGAAAAAAGTTAGTAAATAGTTTGTTACGCGGATCTTTGGAATTGTTCTGACCCATGTGGCTAAAACCCTGACAAGGAGGTCCACCAATTATACCATCAATCTCACCAACTTTGAGATTAAAAGTTTGTAATATATCGATTGCTGAGACTATTGACAGATCTTGCGGCCAAAGCGATGTGTTTGGAAAATTTCTTTCGTATACAGAAATGGCTTGTGGATCAATCTCTACTGATCCTGCTATATCGAATCCTGCTCGTCTTGCTCCCAAACTGAAGCCACCAGCACCGCTAAATAAATTGATTATTTTTAATTCTCCGCATTTTGCTGCCATTTCATATACCGACCCTTCTTTTCAGTGTATCCGATGCTATTTAGCACTCTGTTAATACCAACGACAGAAAGCAGAGACAGATACCTGCTGTTGAGTTGCAATTCCCTTCAAACGGGAAGGCATATTCAGAGTTATACTACATTTTGCGTAAAATGTCAAATTAAAGTTTCAGTTCTTTTTACAATTACAATTGACATCCACATTGTTTTCCTATAGAATATGTTTTATACAACTTGTAGAGGCATTTTGAGAACTGGAGATTGATTTGTATAGGAGATAAAAATATAAAATGGCTAACAATATTTTTCCACCGGTAGAAACTGCC
>JAPPIG010000035.1 GCA_028820635.1 Candidatus Poribacteria bacterium | reverse complement strand
GCGTAATCAGCACGGATGCGCTCACACCCATCCACAACATTTGACAATATCTCGTCTGCAGACCAAGTCGTATAATGAACTTCTTTTGGCTAAATCCTTCTATGATAGTATAGCCAGTTTGCATACAGAAGCAGTGCTTCTTCTTCAAAAGCAGTAAAAAACGCGCGTCTCAAGGGGAGATGCGCGCAATTTCAACATACACTTGCTGACCAGGCGAAGTACTTGTTTTAATAAATAATCAGGCACCCCCTGGTGGCAAGTGCAAAGGAGGAGGTTTAGATGGTAAAAAGAACATTTGGATTGGTGGTAAAGGAACATGAAGTCGGGACTGACAACCTTAAGAATGAAATTCATCTTGTTGTAAGCGAATATGACCTTTCTTCAAAACCGGAATTGGATCATTTGGAAGAAGGGCAAGCAGATATTCATCTGATTTTGACCCTTATGGAAGCGAAAAAATTATCTCAAGAGTTATCCAAGGCCATTGACCATTTTAGGTGGGACTGAAATTCGGGGGCATTAGAGTTACTCGCTTCATCTTTGTCTTTTCGTTTCAGGGTTGATTTGGACAACTTGAATTTGAACAATTTTAATTGCTGCTAACGCAAATTATAAAAGGAGAAATTATAATGTGGAATGCGATGAAATTTTTGGTGATATTTTTTGGTGTCGGTGTCCTGTGTGGTCTGTGCGAAGGTGCATCAATAGAGAAGGCGAAAACGCTAAATACCCATGGCTTACGTGATGAGGCTAAAAAAGAATTGATTGACGTGATTTTCGGAAATTCAGGAGCGGGAGATAAAGCGGAAGCATATTTTATTTTAGGAAATATAGCCTTCATTGAAAAAAATATATCTGCAGCGATGGAGACATGGACTACTCTTATTGAAAAATATCCCAATTCAAACCATGTCCATTTTATTAAAGACAAAATGCAACAGCTAAGCGAACATGTTGCAGGTACGATTGATGAGAGTAACGATAACCTAACTGCTCGCTATTATTTTAAAAATGCTGAATTTTGGTCGGAAGATAGAAGCAAAATTTTTCGAATAGATTCCAGTTGGATACCTAATGTTGAATCCGCCATTAAATGGTATGACAAAATAATTGAGGAGTTTCCAAAAACTGTCAGTGCTGAGAGAGCTTATAAAGAAAAATTGTTTACGATCATGGGGTGGGAAGAAACAGGTCGATACGGCAGGGCTTATGGCATAAAAAGCAGCTTCTCTAAATACATGCCTCTCCTTTTAAATACGTTCCAATCTTTCGAGCAGGATTTTCCTGAGTCCGGTGCCTTGCAAGGATTTCGCTTTCAAATAGCCCAAGTTTATTGGAAACAAAAAAAATGGATGGAAACACGAGAATGGCTCGAACGCATCATTAATGCGCCTGGTGATACAGATAGTTTTTACAAAGACCTTGCTCAGCGTCGTTTAACAAAAGTAGAGTATTAAAGTTTTGCGAACAATGCCAATTAAGGATTGAACACAGGGCGCACTTGGATAACTTTAGAGGTGTTATGTGGAATATTTCTTTATATGGATTATTTGCGGGATAATCGGTGCTGTTATAGCTTCAAATAAGGGTCGAAGCGGTTGTGGTTGGTTCATTATTGTCTCTCTATGTGGACCTCTCGGAATTGTTTTAGCTTTGGTTGTTCCTGAAGATCAGACTGAAGTAGATAAGAGAGCCATTAACAGAGGTGACATGAAAAAGTGTCCTTTCTGCGCTGAACTTGTTAAAGCTGAAGCGATTAAATGTCGTTATTGTGGTGAAAGTCTTGAAATTACAAGTCAAGACGAATCTGTTTCGGATGATGAGGATATTTCTGATGACGGAGAGCCTATGACCGAAACCGATCTTCGTGCGCGACAACTTCTTAGTGGGAATAATGCCTATATCGGCGGTAGCGAAGGAAATCGTGATAAACCCTATCGCCTTCGTAGGTTTCTCGTTGTTGGAGACAAGGAAGATGTCATAGACTTTTTGTATAAATACAACCGAGATCGCAATTTTGGTGAAATTATGTGGTGTTGGAATCCACAACTCCAAGAGATACAAGCATGGAATAACGGTCTCTTTCGATGGATTTCGGAAGGGGATGCGAGTAATCGCCCTACGTGGTATCAATCTGATAAAAATGATGTCGAATCATAAGATTTCAAGATAGGGAATGAGAAAAGGCTACGCCTCGAAAGACGTAGCCTTTGTTGTTTGCCAGAAGTTATATATTACACGCGATGTGTGACTTCAAAATCGACATCTTCATCGAGATATAATTCAATAAATAAACTCATTGTGTTGCGTGTGCCAGGGGATCGATCAATCTGTTGGGAACGCGATTTTCTTCAATATATTTTTCTATTTCTTCTCGATGGTCGTTGTAATAGTTCAGGGCATCAAAAACTTGTCTCAAAGACAAATGTGGAAGGTGGTTTGGAATATTTTCGGGGTGTGTGCCCAAACGCCAGACTTCAATAATCGCCCGAATAGGTGTGCGCGTATTTTTGATAATTGGCTCTCCGCCCAAAATCTGATTATTTGTGATGATATGGGGATGTTCTCGGACACCCTCGAAATCCCGTTTTGTAGATGACATACTGGGCCTCGTTTTGGTTCATTTTTAGAATTACGTACACCCCATTGGCAAGCCCGAGATTTTATACGTAACCTTTAATTGAAAACCTTTCTCAGAAACTGGTGCCGTTTTGCTTGATATGGAGAGATATTATCTTTGTTTTCTCTGCTGTCTTGAAGATCGTCATTAACAATTTCTGCTAAACCTACTAATGCGTCCTCCAAACTATCATTACTCCCCGCGATTATATCTGGAGAATCCTTAAAATACACCGCCCATGACCCATCACCAGATTTTTCAGCAACGATAGGCCATTGATCAGTAGTAGATAGTATAAATTCCGTTTGTAATTGAAAAGAGGTTACTATATTTTCAACAGAGGAGCGTAGATTCTCATCTAAATGTAAAGCATTTCTCCACAACTGATAAGAGAATGGATAGATAGGATTTTCTTCCTGTATTGACTTCACGGTGGCTTCAGCCATAACAACCTCCTTCGGTGTCTTTTTCGGGAGGTCTGCATCACCTCTAACGCAGACCACCCAAAGGCTTTTCACCTGTGCAAGTATAATTTTTTGATAATACGGGATTAGGGATTACAGCGCAACCGATTTTTCAAAAAATTTCCCAAACCGTTCAGACGCGAGGCATCTCTTGGGCCAGCGGACAAAACCACAAATCGAGCAATTAGAACGATAAATTTTCGAGAATCAACGACTGTGAAAGGTGACTATAATTGATTATTCAAGGAGTCGATATGGAGCAGAATAACAAAACCAGAGTTGTTAGAGCCGTACAGCAACACAATGATGAACATCATAGGCCGTTATCACGTCCGGCTCGTCCCATAAATGTGGCTCCGATACCATCTCCACCACCAATGCCATCCCCGTCACAAGATCCTCAACACGGTTCCGAACCGAGTGGTGGCGAAAATGGCAGTAATGAAAGCACTGAGAAAGGCGATGATCGGAGGTAGTTTCTAATTGAGAGGGACTATATAGGACAGTGCCGAAGTAGGGAATGAAAAAGGCTACGTCTCGAAAGATGTAGCCTTTGTTGTTTGCCAAAGGATGCAAATTTGTTATACTGCGTGTGAACTGAGTTCTTCGCGAATGACTTTGCGTAGCGTTTGTTCCAATGCGCCATTGTTAGCCTGGATGTGTTCTCTGAGGGCCTGGTTCACAAGCGTCTGATAATTTCCGCCCCCTGCTTCGTGAACCTGTTTCTTGAACCAATTCAGAATGTCCGTGTCAAGGCGAATAGTGATACGCGTCTTGCCGGGTGGTGGCTGGACGACAGGGCCTTGTTGGGCGGACTCAAAATGATGTTCTTTTTTGCTCATATATTCTCCTTTCTCGATGCGTTGCAGGACGAATATATGCACAAATGATGCACAAATCAATGTTGTTTCAAAGGGAAAGAATGGAATCATCAACCATGATCACACTGGTTACTCACTTTCATACCTCATTCCGTCGATTTGTTGATTCGTCTATTCGTCTATTCGTCTATTCGCATTTGGTATTCCTCACACTTCTTATCTCCACCCCTATCTTCGCGCTCACGGGTCGCGTCATCAACCAGACCCTCAACCGTCCCGAACCCGA
>JAPPIG010000085.1 GCA_028820635.1 Candidatus Poribacteria bacterium | reverse complement strand
CAATTGGCGGTATCGCGGGAACTAGATCCCTTATTCAATCCTTAAGCCGTGAAACGGGATCAACAGATCATGCTGGTAACGCAATGTCCGGTTCAGAATACGAACGGGTTATTCATGAGAACGACGACCTACGTGCAGCTGCGGAAATAGCCCAACACCAACTGGAGACACTTCAGGAGGAGATAGAGCACATCCGAGATGAAGCAAAACAGGAAACTGTCATTACATTTTTTCAGGAGATGAATTCAGGACAACATAGTAATTTGTTAGACCAGTTCCTGAAAGCAGAATCGTTAGTAAGACAGTTGAAACAACAAGGCACTGAAATCCCACAAGAGATTGCGTTAATTCCCAGTTTGATCCGTATGTTTACCCGCTTTGTTAAGATACAAGGGCTCCGTCCTAAGGCAGTTGTGGGTGACCAGAAAGTGGTAACACTCAGTGAATCTGATGAATATGAGTACACCGGGTCCAGTTGGGAAGACCCGGACGAACGCAAAACGGTTGAAATCCAATCGGCAGGTTGGGTCTACGGTAATACACTTATTTCTAAACCTAAAGTCAAGGAGGTCACATCATGAATTCTAATATCAAACCTACTGACAAGCGAAACTATTATATTGGGATTGACTTAGGAACTACCAATTCGGTAATGGCATGGGGTTCTCTTAACCCACAAACAAATCAGTTGGAAACGAAAATCGTGGAGGTTAGAATGATGATAGAACGTGGGGGAACAGGTAAAAAAGAACTGTTACCCTCGTGTGTCTATTTCAAGGAGGGAGGTCCGCCAATTGTTGGTGAGTACGCCAAAACGATGATCGGTAGGACAAATCGAGTTGTGAAATCTATTAAGAGTGAGATAGGGACACAGACAGCGTTTGATTTTGATGGTAGCATCTACAACCCCGCAGTAATTTCATCGCAAATTCTTAAGCATCTCGCTTCCAGCGCAGAATCTCTATTCGGTTTTATACCTGATGATGTTGTTATCACTGTTCCAGCCTCTTTTGATTCTGATATGCGGGAAGCCACCATTGAAGCAGCAAGACTCGCTGGATTCCGCACACAGGAGGATGATGGGAGTCCGCGCAACATTCTACTGGATGAACCCCGTGCTGCGCTTTATGATTTTGTTAACAGCCAAAACAAAGGCGATATCCCAGAGACACTCATTAGTTTCCATGAACCCAAAACTGTTCTGGTTTTTGATTTAGGGGGTGGAACACTGGATGTCTCTTTGCATAACGTTTCTTACGAAAAAGAACAATCCACATTGAACATTGAAGATTTGGCAATATCGCGCTATACGCAAATCGGTGGAGATAACTTCGATCAGAAACTTGCAGACCACTTTTTGGAGGTTTATGCCGACAGATTACCAAATGACTTTGATGATTCTCAGATGAATATGCTCAAAAGCGAATTGCGAGAATACGCTGAACAGGCAAAAATTGATTTAAGCAGTGAAATTGAGAACGGCAAGTTAATGGGTTATCTTGATCCTAAGTCATTTGACCCTACGCGAGTCGAAACCGAAATCATCAAGACACCTTTTGAAAATCAGGTGTTTGAATACGATTTGACACTTTCTGAATATGAGGACATCGTCGAACCTCTCCTTGCTCCAGGGCTCACGTTAGATGCTGTGAATCAACTAGATACATTGTCCGATTCTGATAATATTATCTATCCAATTCTGGATGTGTTACGAAAAGCTGAGCAGAAAATTGGAGGCATGCCGAGTGTTGATGCAGTGCTGCTGAATGGCGGGATGACAAAATTTTATACGATCCAGAAACGCATGGAAACACTCTTTGGTTCTTCACCGATTACAGCCGGTGATCCAGATAAAGCAGTGGCACGCGGCGCAGTTGTTTACCACTATGATTTGCACCGCGGTATTAAACCTGCGCGCATCGTCAACGATACTATCAGTGTTGAAATTGATGGTGGCAAAGTTAAACCACTTGTTGAAGCGGGTACAATACTTCCATTGCCACAACCCAAACCGATTGATAATTTAAAAGTCAGCGAGAGTTCACAATCGTTAAGGCTCCCTTTTTACCTCGGCAGCCGCAAAGACACACAACCCCCGAATCGTCCTATTCTTGAGCGAACTGTTCGGTTTCAACGCCAACTTTTGAAAGGCGAACCTATCTTTATGCAGGTACAGGTGGATGAACGCGGTATTATGAGCGTGGAAGGTTGGCCTGAGGCGGACCCAGATCAGAAATTTACTGTAAGTATAGATTCCAACCAACCTGCTGCAGCAAATGAAACTTCTAATGGTACGCGGGAAGGAGTGCAATCTATTCCTGGAGCAGAACAGCCATTAGTCCCGTCAGGATCTCAAGCGGTATCTGAATCACAGGGCAGTATTTTGGAGGTACACCCTGAATTAATGGAGATGAAGAAGAACATCTCGCATTACATGAACACAGATGAATTCAATCGAAAAAAAATAATTGACGAGCAGATTACTCGGCAACACGTCAGAATTATTGAAGCATCGAATGCAGAAGACTTTATCAACCCGTTGCTTGACACTATTAATTACATTAATAACTATGGAAGAGGGAAAACCATAATGTTATTAGGGGACTTAGCGAACCGTTGTTCGGATATAGGTCTCCTTTACGATATTTATGATGCCGCTGCCGCGTTGAGTCATCCCGAAGAGATTAAGTCCAAGCACCCTATAGTTATCAAAAATGTTATTACAAACGCCATTAAAACCATTGGAAAAACCGGACTCCCGAGTGCAGAATCACATCTCATTAACCTTATCACGCCGGAGATTCCCATTACAGTCCGTCCGATTGCAGTGTGTTCTATTGGAAAGTGCTGTCATAGTGTTAACGCACTTGAACACTTAAAACGTTTGATGAAATATGGAGAGAACACAGATCGCGTTGCGATCAATTGGGCATTTGGAAAAATGGGAAGCCGTGAACATGAGACTCCGCTATCAATTCGGGAATTGGAGTCGGTCATTTCTATTCTCATCGACCAATTGCAAACCGAACCTGACAACGACGTAAAGCGGAATGGCATCTACGCCCTTGGTGAGATATGCGACCGACGCGATGGCACGAAGGATTTTATTGATGCCGAAAAGAGTAAGGAGGTCATTCGCTTCATTGCGCCGTTCTTGAACGCCAGCACAGATGGCAGTCTCGCGGATTTAGCGAATATGCAACGGATACATGCGATTAAAAAAATCGCAGATGTATCCATGAGTATGATTCGAGGCATTCAACTCTCTGAGGGACAAACAGAGAGTTTGCTGGCAATCCGAGCAGAAAACTAATGCGGTTGCATTTATCAAAGACTCCGAATTCATTCGAGGGATACAGTCTTGCCCTGGTGAATTAGACCATGATTTAGCACGGAAATGCAGGTACTGTCTTATTTTTTTAACGTGAGTTTGATAAATATTCAGGGTAGGCGCATTTCCTCTTAAAGTCCCCCTGATAAGGGGATTTAGGGGTTCAATCACTAAACTGGTACCTTTTTTTCCTCAATTTGTGTCTGTCTTGACTTCTAATATTTTTTCAAATTGGCGTTAAATAAATTGTGAGTCAATCCACTCTCGCTTTGCACGGTGTGTGAGTTCAAAACGCCCTACTTTTGTGCTACACTCTCTCATCTAATTTACGGGCATTCGGGCGTAAGGTTTCCCAATCCTTTAGGTTTGGGATATAAGCCCGCGAAGTGCGTATTTCCCTAAAATAAACTTGACAAATAAGATAGCAATGTGGTATACTTAATAGTATCAAGTTGGTAGACATTCACAGCGTAACCGCTTGGTTACGTGTCTACCTACCCACTGTGAAAGGGTTAAAGACTTGGTACTTGATAAACCATGAAAACGTATAAATATCCGCTTTATGATCAGTCGAATACGATCCGTCTTGGCAATCTGCTTGATGATATGTGGCAAGTGCATGCGTATTTCCATAAGTGGCAACGTCAACGATATAAGGACGGATTGCCTTATGCGAACCATGCTGCTATGTGTGCGCACTTGACGGATTTGAAACGGACGACGCACCCACAGTGGAAAGCGTTGCCAAGCCAAGCGATACAAGAGGAGTTGAAGCGTATTGACGCGGCGTATGTGCGTTTTTTCAAGAAACTTGGCGGTAGACCGAAGATTAAGAAACGACATAAGTTCAAGTCCTTCACCTTGAAACAAGCGGGTTGGTCTCTGAAAGACAATC
>JAPPIG010000081.1 GCA_028820635.1 Candidatus Poribacteria bacterium | reverse complement strand
GCCACAATGTCCTCCTATCCCCTTTAGTGTTGCAAGGACTAAAAAGGTTCACTAGAGTCATTTATAGTGGACTTTAGAACTAATGAGACACTCCAAATCCCGATTTATCGAGGGGATCGAAAACGAAGGGCGAAAGTGTCTATGTATTTTTAGCATGTACCATAGTCTATTTCTATGACGGAAATATTTTGATCTGAGTTGACTTCATAGGGAGAAATAAGGGACATCTGAATTATGTTTTTTTGTGGATTAGAAAAGAGAAAAAATGAAAGAAGGGAAACAATTGATCACAAGATTCTGGATTATGAGATTGGGAAATCCGTAGTTTCGCTCGGTGTTAGTTGCCCTTGAAGTCTGATATATTAGACAGGATTTTTTATAAACCCACAGGATAGTTTCATGAGACACCTAAAAACGCAGTTTGGCAAACGACTACGGGATTTGAGAAAACAAAAGGGAATGACTCAGGAACAACTTGCTGAAGAAGCATTGATTTCCGTTGATTTTTTGAGCCTCATTGAACGAGGTATAAATGCGCCGTCCTTTGACACGCTTGAAAAATTAGCTATAGCTCTTGATGTTCCTGTAAAACACTTCTTTGAATTCGATTCTGACTTTTAGCTCCTCCAAGACGCTCAATGACGTGAGAGTTTAATCATGTTGGATTCCTTTGAAAACTGGCCACCAACTAAACGAGACGATGGTAAAGATTGGAGTGCTGCCCAGATAACTATTCTTAAACTTTTATGGCCAATGGAATGGATAAAGGGTACAACAATTTTTGAGGCAGTGCAACAAACATACTATGACAGACGTATCAGGGAACTTCGTGAAAGTGGCTGGCAGATAGAAACCCATTCTTCAAAAACGAAATATCGATTAATCTCCCACGAGAAATTAGCTGGTAACAAGCGAACATACCCTTCACAGCAACAAAAACAAGCGGTTTTAGAGCGAGACAATCACACTTGCCAGATTTGCAGGACCTCCGATGGCAACCTACAGTTTGATCATAAAATCCCACGCGAGCGCGGTGGTCAAACTGAAGTAGAAAACCTGCAATTGCTGTGTAGCCCATGCAATGTTGAAAAACGTGGTGCTTGCAGACATTGCATGTTAGAAAGCTGTGAGGGCTGTCCTTATGCTTATCCAGAACTTTTTGAACCACGCTTCACCATCTTTCTGGATAAAAACACAGCAGAACTACTAACATCAGATTCAAGAGGAAAAGGTATCCCAGTCCCTGCACAAATATCTGAAGTTCTTTCAAACCACTATAAAACAATCAGAGCAAAGACCAAGAAATAAGTTAAACTTTGGGCTTGTAAAAACCAATGATGTAATCTTTGTGCATTCGCTGCTGAATTTGTGAGTTTTGACTTGACCCAAATCCCATAGGAAGCATTCGTCGATTTCTGTCCAAGTTTCGCACCCCAATTTTTGCAACATGGAAACCAATTGATTCTCCTATATCAGCGATGCAAGTATGAGTTTCCGTCGACTGACCACGCCAGACAGAATTACCTACAACAACGATAGCCGCTTTGCCCGATTTAAGTACTCTGAACATCTCTTGTAACACACAAGTCATTTCTGAATAATACCGGTGCAAGATACGACTTTTTCTTTTATCCTTTTGCGATACTAGCCTGACTACTTCTTGGGTTTTTGGAGGCAATCCTTCAAAATTTATACCCGCCAATGACTCACCACCAATATATTCCTTCCGCTTCTGACCGAGTTCGTCTATCATATAACCCAGCCAAACCAATGAAAATTTGTGTGCACGCATATAATCAATTGCATTTGATGCATAAGGTGGCGACGTAACAATCAAATCAGTAGATTCATTATCAAGGGGTAAATTTTGTACATCTCCATGCTTAATGCAGGAAGCAACTTCGTCGAATATGGCAGGTTCTAACAACCCATTTAAGTTTCTTTCCAATCTGTTTTGAAATTCAGTTATTGGAGATCGTAATTTTTTAGTAAGTAATTTGATTCTAGCTGAAGATTTTTCTTCCAAGTCCTGTCCTAATAGGATCTCACCTTGCTGCGATATAACAACTTTAGCCCTATGAGGACGCGTATGGGCTAAATCAAATGCATATGAAACTCCCCCTGACTTGGTAATGATAACACTAGAAAAAGTAAGTCTAAAAAACGCTCTGATTGTATCATCGGTTATCTTTTCAATTTCGTTTATGAGTGCTAGCAGCTCAATCTGAATTTCGGGGGCAAACCAATAGTCAATAAATTCTTGGGTTTTTAAGTCCCACCGATTTTTCAATTCAGTTGCCAAATTTTCAGCGTCTTCCTCTACTGAAGTTGATGCACATTTTATTATTTCATTTCCGATCTGGTCAAGTTGGTATTTGTTAAAGCGCTGGACTTTAACCTGAGAGATCAAAAGTGCCAGTGGGTCAATATCAAAACCAATGCCATATCTACCTAGTAAAGAAGCCTCAAGAATTGTAGTTCCAGATCCTACCATCGGGTCAAGGACTATTTCATTGGGAGCAGTTAGCTCTGTAATAAATTTGCGAGGCAACTGTGGTGGAAATTTAGCGGGAAAAGGGTGGAAACTATGAGAGGCATAACTGCTATCTGTGTTATGAAAACTCAAATCCTGTGATAAGACGTTAATCATCTTTTGAAGATAATCTTCGTTTCTATTATCCCCCATCAAAATCCCTTTCTACATTGGTGTTCTTGCCTATCAAGCCGAGAATCTATTGTGGCGTTATTTGTTGGCAATGGTTATGCTCCTATGGAAGAGAGGTTAAATGACAGCAACGTTGATAGTTTGCTGTGTATCGCAGCTTGACTTGGGAATCACTCGGATTTCGATATGGTGATCTAGTTTGTCTAGCAGAGAGCACAGATGGTCAATGGTAAATCCCTTTAATCGACCGTTTCTCAGGGCTGTCATTTTGGATCGACTCATTCCGAAAAAATCCGCAGCTTCCTTTTGTGTCATCCCGTGATTGGCAATCAAGCGGTTGATTTTATATGCAAGTTTCGCTTTTGCCAGTCTTTCATCGGGTGAGGGAAGCCCCAGATCTTTGAAAACGTTTCCTGAGCCTAGGGTATAGTCTGCCATGATTTAGCTTCTTGTTGAGATTACCGCCTCTTTTGAGAAACTGCTTGTATTGTAGGAATAATTAGCAGCCGTTCCTCTTCGGTTTCCGGGTCTCGCACAATGATTTCACTGTAACCTCTTTTGGCTAGTTTTTGTAGTGACCGTGTGATTTGCAGTGAATCACGCACAGTCTCAGCAAAGCAAGCGTAATTCCCATCGTCTTTGATCTCTTCTAAACCTGCTAGACTCTGCTCATCAAATGTGAATACTATCCGCGTTTTTTCCTTTACTGCCATTGTTTTTACCTCCTGATTACAATCTGATCTAAACAGCGATAACCCGCTGTTGTCCCTCTCTATCTTTTGAGGAAATAATACGGATCTCAACATCGTGATTTAGCCGATTAAGAAATGTCATTAATCGCTCGACACCGTAATGGTTAAATTTTCCCCGTTTTAGCCGGGAGATTTCAGGTTGTTTGACACCTAAAATTTTGCTGCTTCTGTCTGGGTCAGCTTCCGCTTCTCTATAATTTGAAAGACCTTAAAACCCAGTTTTGCCTTGAGAAACAGTTCTTCCGCATCTGGCAAGTCGAGATCCTTAAAGACATTGTCAGAACCCTTTTCAAATTGAATCTTCTTGTTCATAATTCGCCTTCGGCTTTTATGTCATTCTCAGCCCCTCTGGGGATTGGGTTGCTAGGTCATGTTGCCTGTCTATAAACATGCCGCCCCGCTGGGGCTATGTTGGTTCGTGAGTGCTATTGCAGTGCCCTCGCCTGCACAAGGGTTACGGCATACGGAGCCCCGCAGGCGGGATTCAGAGCAATATGCCTACTACTAGCAACTTGGGCTATTATAACCAATTGGATATAATATTGTCAAGAGGTTCCTATCATAGCTAGGGACATTTGATTCTTCGGGTGGGGAAACCAGATGCCCCACCGACGGGTTGTGGTAGTGCTGCGTGACGGAGACCTACGGGGTGATGCGTTTTGGTACACATGTCGCCCTGGGGCTTTGGGTTGCTAGGACATCTCGCTCGTCTATAAACATGTCGCCCCGCTGGGGCTTTAGATTTGGGCTAGACCTCCTTTACTACACACATTGCGCTCCTCCCCGATAAATCGGGATTCACGGAACGGAACAGAT
>JAPPIG010000103.1 GCA_028820635.1 Candidatus Poribacteria bacterium | reverse complement strand
TGAAATGATAGATAAAACCTTAGGCTCACTCAAAAAGGAGACGGCTCGCAAGTATTTTTTCTCTGGCTTAGAAAATCCGTTGTGGCTCAAACCGCTTGCTGAACGGGACTGTTTTAAATACCCTCCCAAAACCCAACGATTTGATGATGGTACCCTTATATATCCATACTGGTACGAGATTCAATATCTCAAGAATGTTTGTAAAGATGTTCCCGATGAAGTTGTCAATTTGTTGATAAATCTTCCTGAAACCGATAACTCTGTTGTCTACGACGGTATTTTAGATATTGCTTTGCAGCTTCCTATAGAATACTCTGTGAAACTTAAAGACAAAATACTCGAGTATGCTGGTATGGAGCATCAATTCCGGACGTATAGATATGCAAATCTGTTGGGATGTTGGATAGAAGAAAATCAAACATCTGATGCATTGGAACTTTTAAAGATTCTCATTACATTTGCTCCAGACCCGCAATCAGAAAATAAACAAAGACGACGAAATGAAGATCCTATGGATATGTATACTTTGCTTGAACCTAAACCTCGCATGTTACCTGGGGAATACCGTGATATAATGTTAAAAGGTATCCTACCTTTTACGGAAAGTGATCCCTATAAGGTTGCCTGTATTTTGATCGATACCACAGCAAATATGATCAGTTTACGAAGACATAAACAAGACCTTGACAAACAAGACGATATTTCCGAATCATGGTGTCCCCGTCTCCAGGGAACTATTGAGAACTCCGAAACCCCTGAGGAGACCCTCGTTCAGACATTGACCTTTGCATGTGAGCAGGTTTTTGAAAAAAAACATAAGAAAATTGGGAGTTTAGATAACATTTTGCGGAAACAGCGATGGAAAATCTTCAAACGCTTGCGTCATCACCTATATGCCCAAAACCCGAATCAACAGACTAAACCATGGATTCTGGAACTGATCTTAAATCCTGAATACTATAACCAATGGAAGCATTCTTACGAATTTCGGCTAATGATACAGCACGCTTGCAAACGCTTCGGCGATACATTCCTCACGAAAAAGGAACGCACACGGATTTTTGAAACTATTCTCGCTGGTCCATCAAAAGCAAACTACCAGGAATGGTTAATGAGGTGGTTAGGTCAGGAATATACTGAAGAGGGTTTTCTCGAATACAAACGTTTGCGTCATCGGATACAATTAGCACCATTTGCATCTGTGCTCTTTGGTAAATATAAAACACGCCTCCAAAAGTTGGAAACCGAGGTCACACATAGGATTTTTGATGAGGACTATATCCCTTCTAAAGTAGAAGTTCGTGAGATCCCTGTATCCAAACGTAGTCCTTACTCACACCAAGACCTTGCCAAGTTAACAGATGATAATCTTCTCAACTTCATAAATGCTTGGGATGATGAAGATAAATTCTACGAAAATGAAGACTATGTAGAAATTAATATAGAAGCACTTGCCAACGTTTTTCAGACCCTTTTCAAAGAGTCTATCATTCCTGATCCTGTCAGATTTAAGTTTTGGATGAAAAATCGCGAAAGGATTGCGAGACCTATTTACATACGCGTGATGATTTATGTAATACAAGCACTGGTTAAGGAAAGGAATTTCGACCAACTCAATGAGTGGTTAACATTCAGCGAATGGATCCTTTCACATCCAAACCGAGAACACAATCAAGACTATAAACAAGGTGATGAATCCCGCGAGAATCAGAACTGGACAAATTCCCGACGAGCTGTCGGCGACTTTATCGGCGTATGTCTCGAAAAGGATATAGATGCCCCGATTACTGCTCGGAGACAAATAGCAAAAATTCTGAGAAAACTTTGCACACAGTCTGATTGGCACTTAGACGAAGGTAATCCAAACAGATTATATCACAATGATCCGCTCACGGAAGGCATCAATAATACACGAAGCAGTGCATTGGAGGACCTTGTCAAATTCGGTTTCTGGCTACGGAAACATGAACCTCAATGCGAAGTCCATGAAGTAACAACGCTTCTTGAAAAACGGTTCTCCTCAGAAACAGGTTACTTTTTGACACCGCCTGAATATGCCATTTTGGGCAAGAATTATCTTTCGATTTACAGCCTCGATGAGACCTGGGCAATCGAGCATAAATCAGACTTTTTCCCAAAAAAGAAACTCCGTGAATGGGTGGCGGCATTTAGTAGTTTTGTGCTTTGTAATGGAGCATCCAAACCTATTTTTAAAATCCTTCAAGACGACTTCAAGTTTGCCCTGCGACACTTGGATGAGATCAAAAACCGCGATCGCGGTGGCCATGAACCGATTGATACGCTTGGTGACCGTCTGTTCACCTACTATTTATGGGAAATGTATCCACTCAATGGAGAAGAGAGTTTGATTGAACGATTTTATCAACGAACAGATGAAAAACGAGAGCATTGGGCGAATTTGTTCAGCAATATAGGACATCGCTTGTCGAGCACCGGAAAAGACTTAGACCAAAGTATGAAAGACAGAGTAAAAAAATTCTTTAAATGGCGTCTTAAACAGGAAGAACCGACAGAACTCCGATATTTTACCTATTGGTTGCAAGCCGAGTGTTTGGAAGCTAAATGGCGATTGAAGTCATATTCCAAAGTTATAGACGTATGCAAAGCAGAAGATTGCGAAGTAGAGGATTGGGAAATTTATCTAAAGGAATTATGTCAAATGCTTCCAAAATATACCGCTGAGGTAGTTGAGTGCTTCTTTAAGCTAACCAGTGATATTCGTAATAAAAACATCTACATTCAGACAGAGGAAGCAAAAACTATCCTAAAAACAGGTCTTAACAGCACAGACATGATTGTATATGAGAATGCTAAGCACGCTCTTAACAACCTACTCCGAGCAGATAAAATGGAATATATGGACCTTGTGATCAAAAAAGACAAGCAAACTTTGGAAAAGTAATGCCCAATAAATTCTTACACGAAACAGTAATAGAGGAATTCGGACGGAGAACCCTCCGAGAGACCGAAGTTCCGAGGTCCATCACAGATAACCTTAATCCTACCTTTGAGCTCCGTGAGTATCAAAAAGAAGCATTCGTCCGGTTCATCCTCTGTTTTGAAAACGATTTTGAGGAGAAGGAAAAATCCTTACATCTACTGTTCAATATGGCAACCGGCAGCGGCAAAACTCTTATCATGGCGGGCTTGATTCTATACCTCTATGAAAAAGGCCACCGAAACTTCCTCTTTTTCGTCAATTCAACCAATATCATTGAGAAAACAAAAGATAACTTCCTCAACCCGCGCGCCGCAAAATACCTTTTCAGTCAAGATGTCCGTTTTGAAGGTAAACCGGTCACTGTGACGCAGGTGGACAATTTTGATGGAGTCAACGAAAACGATATCAATATCTGCTTTACAACGATTCAGCAGCTGCACATGGATATGACATCAGAAAAGGAGAATGCCTTAACTTATGAGAATTTTGCTGAGCAGCAAGTTGTACTGTTAGCAGACGAAGCACACCACATGAATGTCAGCACGAAGTCCCAACAAGGTATGGAACTGTTTGAAAGTTGGGAAAACACGGTGGAACGTATTTTTAAGTCTAATGATGCCAACCTATTGCTGGAATTCACTGCCACCCACGATTACGAAACACCTACGATGGTAGAAAAGTATCGGAATAAAGTTATCAACCGTTATGATTTGATAAACTTTCGGAACGATAAGTTTTCAAAAGAGGTTGTGCTTGTACATTCCGATTTAGACCAGGATTCACGTATCTTGCAGGCACTCATTCTCAATCAGTACAAACAAGAGGTTGCGGCGAAAAACAACATTAACCTGAAACCTGTCATTCTGTTCAAGGCACAAAAGACGATCGCACAATCGCAAGAAAACAAGGAACACTTTCACAGACTGATTGATGGTCTGACTGGTGACAAAATTGAGGAACTTCGGAAATCGCCTCTTGGGATTGTTAAACGGGCATTTGACTTCTTTGATGAAAATGGAATCAGCCCTGATCAGTTAGCAGAACGTCTGCAATCCGAATTTCAGGAAGCATACTGCCTCTCGGTCAACGATGAAAACGAAAAGAAAAACTATCAGATGCAGGTAAACACGCTTGAAGACAAAGATAATCCGATCCGTGCTATCTTTGCCGTGCAGAAACTTAACGAAGGATGGGATGTACTAAATCTGTTTGACATTGTCCGTTGCTACGAAGCACGCGATTCAGGAAAAAACAAAATCGGAAAAACCACAATCTCTGAAGCACAACTTATC
>JAPPIG010000051.1:42028-143313 GCA_028820635.1 Candidatus Poribacteria bacterium | reverse complement strand
TAACGTGAGTTTGATAATAAAATGTGAGTTTGCTCTAAACACTTTTCAAGTCTAAAAAAAGCACTGTTTTTGTAGCATAACCTGTTAGGTTGTGCCGTTTTTGCCAAAAATAACAGAGAATGCTGCGGATGAAAACTTTTTCAAACTCACGTTACTAAAGGAGCATCACAATGTCAAAACGGATAAAAATTGGACTAATCGGATGCGGTATGATATCCGGTTCACACGTCAACGGATATTTAGCACATCCACAGCACGCGGAAATCGTTGCTGTTTGCGATACAGTCGACGCGAATGTACAACGGAGAGCCGCAGAAGTGCTTTCTGGTGCAGAAGCACGCGCAAACTCTGCTACTGCTGATGCCGAAAAAGCGGATACTGCAGAAGCACGGGATCGCTTGAAAGAGAACGCTGCACGTTGGGCAGAATATAAAGACAACGGTGTTGAAATCTTCAGTGATTACAACGAAATGTTGAAGGAATGTGAATTAGACGCAGTTAGTCTTGCTACACCACCCTTTGCCCATGAAGCACCGACAGTGGCAGCTGCAAACGCAGGAAAACACGTCTTCTGTGAAAAGCCGATGGCACGCACCGCAACTGAGGCAAGAAACATGCGCGACGCATGCGATAAGGCAGGCGTAAAACTCGCATACCAGAGCGGCGGCACTTGTCTTGATCCGAGAAGCTACGCTATCCGAGAGTATGTCACATCAGGAAAAATCGGAGATGTCCACTACGGTAGACTCACCAGTTACCGTGTTCGTGGTAGACCCAATGTTGATATGTTTGGATTTGGTAAATGGTTTCTCAATTCAATGTACAGCGGTGGCGGCACCTTATACGACACAGCGGTTTATCTCATCAATCGTTCTATCTATCTGCTCGGTTCACCGCAACCTGCTACTATTAGTGGTATCGCCTATCGCGGCATGCCTCCCGAATACACTGGTGAGGAGATAAACGACGTTGAGGAATTCGCATCCGTATTTGTCAGATTTACAAACGGCATGTCGTTTACGTATGAAAACGGTTGGTCATGCAATATGGCAGGGCAACCGCAAGGTATCTTCATCTTCGGTTCCAAAGGGTCATTCAGCAACGATAAACTCTTTCTTGAAAAAGGTGAATGGGAAACTGATGATAAGGGCAATCGTAGACGCTATCGTGAAAATCTCGTTGAAACACCGTTGGAGCTGCCAGATATGCACTTCCCCGATAAATTCCGTGATTTTATCAACGCATGCAGTAGTGATGCACAACCTGTTAGTAATGGCGATATTGGTCTGAAGGTCACAGAGATTATGAGTGGTGCGCTCCTGTCGGCAAAACTCCGCCGTGAAGTTAGCGTGGAAGAACTTTACGAACTTGAGGCACTCCGTACTGAACCGACACCAGGGTGGCCTATTCCATAAAGAACATTCGGTTTCCGAAAGTTATGCTTCTTCAGTAAACCTAATACCATTAATTTAAGGTTGAAAACTCCTCTTTTATGAGGTATCCTTAATAAAATTAAATTTGTGATGCTTTCAACCCTCTTTACCAAGGAGCAGATGTTAGACTAATTGCAAGAAAAAACCGTGATGCAGAAACCTCTTTGATGGTAGAAACCTTATCGATTATCCTAAAAAAATGCACAAAATAGAAAAAAATCTGCAATTTGCTATTAACTTTTTCTATTTAAGATATATATATAAGGTTATAGGATGTCTTAAGAGATAGGTATTTTAAAATGAAGGAGACCTCTCATGAAATTGAAATGTCAATTGGCAGGTGCGAAATGTCCACCTTACTCACATGAGGGTGAATTCCAACCGGATAACGCAACAATTACCGGTCTTTTACCTGATTTGCGTCGGTGTGCAAGTTGTATTGCGTATGGTTCGCCATCGCTCCCCGCGTTTCAAGACGATTTGATACAAATTGCTTCCATAACGCTCATAAAAAAAGGACCCGCATTCAATCCCTTACATGAAAGTGGTGCCAGCTTCGGAACTTTCATCCGCCCGCGGATTTGTGTAAGTTTGATGAATGCGAAA
The DNA here is from genome assembly GCA_028820635.1 of Candidatus Poribacteria bacterium. Lineage (GTDB taxonomy): Bacteria > Poribacteria > WGA-4E > WGA-4E > WGA-3G > MSPOR6. The sequence goes on along the minus strand of JAPPIG010000051.1, from coordinate 141,274 downwards.
TGTAAGGAAGTTAAGCATCATGTGCGGGAATGCTCTGAATGCTATATAAGGTCAGACTTTGATGAGACACTAAATCAAAATGGCAACTATGAAAGAGATATAGATCTTATCTTAAATGCACCTGATGCCAATACCGAATGTTTTGTGGATAGGCTCATTTGGGAGATATCCGTTGCCAATTTTAAGAAAGTCCTGCCTCAACTTATTGAAGCACTGACGCACCGTGAACAACAAGTTTTTGCCTGCATTCGTGAGGATATGTCAAATTGTGATATTGCTAAGTTGTTGAAACTTAGCCCACCACGAATAAGTCAGTTGGTCCGGAATGTAGAACAGAAATTGCGCAAGGAGTGCCAGACGTTAGGATTAATTGAATAGAACTTAGAGCGGATACCCACAATTCCCTATAGAAAAGCGTGGGCGGTCATTCTATTTGAAATAATCACCTCAAATGTAGAGGCGATTGCACATACCAGCAGTGCAGCTGGTGTGCAATCGCCTTTTTTGTTTAAGCACCAACACGCGTCTAACAATACCCGACAACTATTTCAATGCTTGTTGTTATACCATTTCTAACATATAATGTCTCTTTTTGTAGCATAAACTTCCAGTTTGTGTCCTGAAAATGACTTCCATAACAGCTCCACAAAGCAAAATAAAAACCACCAATTTCCACTTTTTTCTTCGTATTTCACAATATTTTTGAAAAATTGTAAGAAAAATCTGCAATTTGCTATTAACTTTTTCTGTTTAAGACATATATATAAGTAGAAGGGTTCATAAATTATTGCAACTACAATTAAACGCAAACAAGAAGGAGTATCCTATGTCAACTGCAATTCGTCTGAAAGATGACATCATAATTTTAGAACCGGCTGGCAAAATAATAGGGGAAGCCATACCGGAATTGCGAGAGGTCCTGATAACACAAATAGATAAATCTAAAAGACCTCGCATCCTTATAAACCTTAAACGTGTCCATAAAATGGATAGTGCCGGACTCGGAACATTCATCGTAGTCTATAATATGGTAAGGGCGAAAGGAGGACGCATCGCAATCATCAATGTCGGCAAACATATCAAAAACTTGATTGTCCAAAGCCGACTCATCAACATTTTCGAACATTTCAACACAGAAGATGCAGCAATCAAAGCATTTTCAAATACTTATTTGAAAAACTATTAGGATTATATACATTATGTTGTTAGGCATCGTCGTTTTTGTTTTGCTGGTTTTACTCGGTATCTCTATACGAAGTTTTTAATCTATCACAAGCAGCAAACTATGAACGAATACATCAATGGGTATTGAAAGGTATCACGACCCTGGTAGTTTTGATACTCATTTGTGATGCTTAGTATCAGTAGTATATTGCCTTATAAACAAACTCTCGCTGAAACCAATGAGATTATGAGGCAATTGAACGCACCTTCAAATATGGACACACATCAAGAGGTGGCGGGTGACCAATGTGTTACCTGCCGATGCTCTCTATATGCTATAGTGGATTATAAAGATAAGTTTACACGTCTCTTGTAGGAGGGATCTCCGAATCGCGACAAACCTCACTGATAGTCGGGAATCGGAGTTCCCTCCTACAGATAGATCAAAAGTGTGCAAGTAATTCTAAAATCCACTACAATGTTAGTAAAATAAGACAGCAATGCTGAAAAGTAAAGCGTAGAATGTCCATCATGAACACGTTTTTGACACTACCTATTTACACGAATCCTCCGCTAAACCATTACATTCGAAGTTTTTCCTCTAACAAAACCAAAACCTCTAAATTCCTTAAAGAATTTAGGTTGACAATTACGCTATAATTGGGTATCCTTATAATAAAGAATTATCCAATGTTACAGAGCGATAGAAGATAGAACAGAACATCTTGAAAAGAGAAAACGAAACGGAGGAACAGATGTGAAAAATTTTGAGTATTTTGAACCGACCACCCTTGCCGAAGCGTCCCTTCTATTCACTCAAGAGCACGCGCAGCTTCTTGCAGGTGGGACAGACCTTGTTATCGGCATGAAGGCATACACAGAAACGCCACAATCTGTAATCAGTCTGCAAAATATACCGGGATTGACTGGCATCACTGCCGATACTGATAACGGCATCACTATTGGTGCGATGACAAAGGTGCGGGAAGTAGAGTTGTCCGAAGATATACTGAAACATCATACAGCACTCGCGGAAGGCGCATCAGAAATCGGTTCTATTCAAATTCGCAACCTCGCAACTATCGGTGGAAACATCGCGCACGCCTCTCCTGCCGCCGACACAGTTGCAGGTTTGCTTGTTGCTGACGCACAGGTTGACATTGCAAGTGCCGATGGCGAACGAACGGTATCGATTAATGAACTCTTCACAGGACCGGGACAGACCGTCTTAAAACCGGGTGAGATTATAACGCAATTTCGTCTACCGAGTCCTGCATCAGGTTCTCACTATATCAAACACAAAATCCGTGAAGTAATGGATTTGGCATTTATCGGTGTGGCTTCTGCTGTCAATTTGCAAAACAGCGTTATTAAAGAGGCACGAATTGGACTTGCCGCTGTTGCCCCCACACCAATTCGCGCAACAGAAGCAGAGAATCTGCTAAAAGGAAAAATCTCTACCCCAGAACTCTTGCAACAAGCAGGCGAAGCAGCTGCAGCCGGAACCAGTCCGATATCCGATTTACGATGTTCTGCTGAACACCGAAGGGAAATGGTTGATGTCCTTACAAGGCGAACACTGCAAATCGCAATAGATAGAGCATGAGGTTAAAAAGCATTTATACCTAACGCGAGGACTGACTCTCTTACCTCGCATTGTATACTATAGATCAAGGAGAAAAATATGGCAAAACACCCTGTCAGTCTAACAGTTAATGGCGATGAACACGATTTACTTATTGAACCGCGCAAAACATTACTCGCTGTACTGCGCGATACAATTGGTTTGACAGGTACCAAAGAAGGATGTAGCACAGGGGACTGCGGTGCATGCACCGTCATCGTTGATGGCAAAGCCGTCACGTCTTGTATGGTGCTCGGGGTTACCGCTTCTGGAAAAGAAATTACCACCATTGAAGGTTTAGCCAGCGATGGAGAACTTCATCCTATTCAACAAGCTTTTATTGACACAGGCGGCTATCAGTGTGGGTTTTGTACCCCCGGTTTTATCATGGCATCAAAAGCACTTGTAGATGAAAATCTTGATCGGACCGAAGAGGAATTCAGACATGCACTCGGTGGAAACATCTGCCGCTGTACCGGATATACAAAAATACTTGAAGCAGTCCTACAAGCCGTAGAAGAGATACGGGCAACTTCATAACGTAACGTGCAGATTAGATCTGCCACAAAATTAAAAAGGAGAAGAACATGGCAAAAACACATCGTGGAAGCGGTATAAGACATCTATATGTTGATCCAAATGGCACTGTCCATGAAGGACAATATAATAATGGTCGTGGCACGTGTCCCGCTTGTGGACGTACCGGCGTGAAAGTGCTTTATGAACGCGAAGTAGATGAAAATACCTATAAAGTCTGTAAAAGATGTAATACTGCTATCGGACGTGGAAAAATAGAATTTCCAGCTGCAAGCCAAGTCGCAGCGGCATAGCAGATACCTGTACAACATACATACAACTTAACGAAAGTGAAAGGAGAATTGCATGTCAGAATATACTGTTGTCGGTCAAAAACTTCCGCGTGTTGATGCAGTTGAAAAGGTGACCGGTGCCGCACAATATGGCGCGGATGTTCACCCCGCTGGAATGCTCTACGGCAAAATCGTCCGAAGTAAGCATGCACACGCCAATATCCTTAGCATTGACACAAGCGAAGCAGAAAAATTGCCAGGAGTCAGAGCAATTATCACACAAGACGATGTGCCGAGTGGACGTCGCGTTTTCGCTACTGATAAAGTGCTTTATTTGGGCGAACCGCTTGCCGCTGTCGCTGCTACCGATCCTGATATCGCTGAGGAAGCCGCTGAACTCATTAAGATTGAATATGAAGTTCTGCCTGTTGTGCAGGACGTGATGGAAGCGATTAAGTCATCTGCACCTCGCTTGCACAGTGATGAAACAAAAGAAGGTCCAAACCGACGAGATATTAGCGCAAAAATCAAAGAACTTTCTCGTGACGAGGCAGATGGGAACAGCACTGCAATTCGTAAACTTGAAGCAGAATTAGAAAATTATGCCGATGAAGTTTACTATAACATCTCGGCAGAAAGCCACACCGAAGCAGGCGATGTTGAAAAGGGATTTGCTGAATCAGACATAGTTGTTGAAGACACTTATGTGATTCCACGCGTCCATCAGACCTACATGGAACCGCACGTCTCAGTTGCCAGTGCAGATTCATCTGGTAAGATCACCGTTTGGGCATCTACGCAGGGACCGTTTGCTATCCGTTCAGGTATTGCAGGTACACTCGGTATCCCATTAACACAAATTAACGTCATCGGCACAACGATGGGTGGCGGTTTTGGTGGACGTTTCGGTGTGATTATTACACATGTCCCCGCAGTCCTACTCTCGCAAAAGGCGGGACGTCCAGTCCGTGTGCAAATGACGCGCGAAGAGGAATTCCTTGATGGTAGACCTGCTCCTGGATGCGTTATTAAACTGAAAACGGGGGCAACCAAAGATGGACATATCCTCGCGCGGCAAGCACTTGCATTTTGGGATTCTGGTTCAGTCTCTGGGGCATCTATCGGTAGCACAATTCGCGTTCGCGGTGTCTACAAAATCCCAAATATCAAGATAGATGCTTATGGTGTGCATACTAACAAATCCGGCACGGCTGCCTATAGGGCACCGGGCGCACCGCAAGCTATTTTCGCAGGCGAATCACAACTTGACGATATTGCTGAACAGATCGGCATGGATCCAGTCAAATTCCGTCTAATGAATATGCGCGAAGAGGGTGACACTGTCCCCGCAGGTGGAAGTGAACCTGAAGTCGGTTATAAGGAAACCTTAGAGGCTGTTGCTGATGCCGCTGGATGGTGGAATCGAGAAGCAGATAAGAATCAAGGTTGGGGTGTCGCCGTTGGTGATTGGACAAATGGATGCGGTCCTGGTGGTGTTTATGTTTCTGTCCATGAAGATGGAAGTGCGCGAATTTTTCACGGCTCTATGGACATCACAGGAACGGATACGGCAATCACACAAATTATCGCTGAAATTCTGACTATCCCATACAAAAACGTTACAATCCGTCGTGGTGACACAGACTCAGCCCCATATTCTACGGGTTCAGGTGGAAGCGTTGTTACCTTCACTATGGGGAACACTGCTAAACTCGCAGCTGAAGACGCACGCAGACGTATTCTTGAACTCGCAGCCGAGAGACTCAATACAAACGTGGATGATCTTGAACTGAGAGACGGTGCCGTTCATATTATCACTGTAGACCCACCGAAATCCATATCATTAGGCGAACTTGCAGCGTATAGTCTCTCCACAACAGGTGGTCCTATCGTTGGAAAGGGTTCTTTTGCACGGCAACCGAGCACGCCTGCACTCGCGGCGCAGATTGCCAAAGTTGAGGTAGACCCTGACACCGGCAGAACCAGAGTTTTAAAACTTGTCGCTTCTCAAGATGTCGGATTCGCTATTAACCCAATGGCAGTTGAAGGGCAAATTGAAGGTGGCACTGTGCAAGGTTACGCATGGGCTATGATGGAGGAGATGCAATACGGTGAAAACGGAAACGTTAATCCGGGATTTGTTGATTACCGTGTGCCGACCTCTGCTGACCTTCCGACAGTTGAATCTGTCATCGTTGAAGTACCTGCACCGAATGGTCCCTACGGTGCTAAAGGCGTTGGAGAACCACCCATCACGCCTACATTAGCCACGATGGCAAATGCTGTCAATGATGCTATCGGTGTCCGTATCACCGAACTGCCGATCAAACCCGAAAAGGTTGTTGATGCACTGAAGAATAACGGGCACGGAGCGTAGTCTATCTAATAACGGTTTTTGCGAGGCATTCGTGCCTCGCATACAAAATCGCTCTTTCGCAAATGTGACGTGATGAGAGAATACGCTGCAATAAAACCGACAGTCTATGTTGAAACATCGGTAATCAGTTATTTAACTTCACTCCCAAGCCGCAATAGCCTTGTCCTATCTCGACAAGAAGCAACTCGGCAGTTGTGGAATGAACATTTTGATGATTTTGAGTTCATTGTGTCAAATATAGTTGTCGGGGAAATTAGAAAAGGTGATGAAAAAGAAATTCAACTTCGACTTAAAGCGATTGCTGACTTTAGAATATTGGAGAAGTCACCGGCAGCAGATAGACTTACACAACTCTTGTTAGATTCCGGAGCAGTACCACAGAATTCAGGATCAGATGCTCAACACATCTCTATTGCAACGGTTTATCGTCTTGATTATTTGATTTCATGGAATTTTAAACATATTGTTAATGAAACAAAGCGGCAGCATATTGACAGAGTATGTCGTGAGGCTGGGTTTCAACCTACAAACCTATGTACACCTATAGAACTTATTGAGGAGATTAAAATGAAAGAGAAACCCGATCCACCAACCGATCCCGTCCTTGAAGAAATCTATCGAATGAAAGCAGAATTCAATGCAGAATTCAACTCAATGGAAGAACTCAATGCTTACCTGAAGGAAATAGAAAAAAGGGAAAAAGCACGCGGCAGGAAATATATCCCCGCGCCACCTCCACCGCCTGACTTTGAAAAAAACATAGAAAAAATTTACAAAGAACTCGGTATCAAAATGAAGCAGGAAAACAAAGTTTCTGATGCGTAGTTCTGAATCTGCTACTTATATACATTTTATAAATTATCCATATTAGGAAAACAAAGAACTTATGTTTGGTGAAATTAAAAACGAACAAGGTGAACACCTTGACTATACATATCACAAAGGCAAAGAAGATGACAGAATCGTGGTGATTGGACACGGTGTCACTGGCAATAAAGATAGACCTGCCCTCGTTGCTTTGGCTGAGGGACTTGCCAATGCTGGCATCTCTGCCTTACGCTTCTCATTCTCTGGCAACGGCGAATCAGCAGGCGCATTTACAGACTCCACTATTACAAAAGAGGTCGCAGACCTCGGTAGTATCATTGATGTTCTCAGCGGATATGACATTTGCTACGTTGGGCATAGTATGGGTGGTGCAGTCGGTGTGCTGCGTGCCGCTACCGATGAACGCATTGAAGTACTCGTCTCACTTGCGGGAATGGTCCATACCAAAGCGTTTGCAGAACGCGAATTCGGTGATGTTACGCCCGACGAAGGCTTTATGTGGGATGAACCCGATTGTCCACTCTCACAGATCTATATGGACGACATGGCAACGATCAATAGTGTCGCAAAACAGGCAAGTAAATTTGGAGGTCCGTGGTTGTTAGTTCACGGTTCAGAAGACGATATCGTTCCAATTCAAGATAGTATTGATGTACTTCAGTTTGCAAACGAACCAACAGAACTTCTTGATCTACCCGGTGCAGACCATGTTTTCTCTGATGACTCTACCGCCATTATGGTAGAAAAAGTCGTCGCGTGGATTAATCAAAAGCTATAAGGTATAAATCAATATGGCGCGTATTGATAAAATCAAAGAAGAAATCGGTTGGTTAAAGGTAATCTTCGGTATATTAATTGCTACGGATATTTCTCTGATTGCCTGGTTAGTTGAAAATTTCGGAAAAGTCAAAATATCTCTGCTAATAGTTGGTTTAATCGGTGCATTTCTGGTTACATTTACAATTGTTTGGATTGATAATACTGCACATCGGAAGATCGATGAATTGGAGGAATTGTGATGGAATGGATCCCAATTACTGCCTTTGCAGCGTTTCTCGTTGGCATCGGGATAGTAGTACGAAGAGCTACAAGAAAGTAATTTACCCGAGGAATTATAATGGATTGGAGAGAAATACTTGTCGCCGTTGTGCTTATAGCATTTTTTATCACCCTCGGTATAGTTGTAGGCACTGCAATTAAGCATGCCAATAAAAATTAACCCAAAAAAGAAATTAAAATGCTGTGTAACAGCACAATGGAGTTGCCTACTATTTTTAATGGATTCGTATCAATTGTATGGAGAATTTATTATGCCAACACCTCGCCTGTCAGTTTCAACATGGAGTTTGCATCGACAACTCGGAAAACCCGGATTTACCGGCCCCGCGCACGACTTACAAATCCCTACTGAAACCCATAACAAAGGTCCCATTTCACTTTTGGATTTGCCTATGCGTATAGCCGAATTTGGCATTAATACAGTAGAAATTTGCCATTTCCATCTACCATCGGTTGAGAAAAGTTACCTATCTGAACTCCGCGCTGCACTCCAAGGAGCCGACGTTGAACTTTTCTCTCTGCTAATTGACGATGGCGACATCACGCACCCCTCTAATGCAGAACGCGATATTGTTTGGATTGAAAAATGGATTGACATCGCTGGTGAACTTGGCGCGCAGTGTGCACGTGTCATAGGCGGTAAAGCAACACCCTCCGCGGAAACCTTAGCACAAAGCCAACGTGCCCTATCACGACTCACCGAACGTGCCGATACTGCAGACATCCGCTTGATGACAGAAAACTGGTTTTCAATCTTTTCCACACCTGAAAATGTCAACACTATCTTAGACGGATTAGATGGTAAAGTTGGGCTATGTCTTGACTTCGGCAACTGGCGTGGTGATACTAAATACACAGACCTCGCAGCAATTGCACCGTTAGCAGAATCGTGTCATACGAAAGCACATTTTGATGCTCCGCGCGAAATGGATAAAGAAGATTACATCCAATGCCTTGAACTCACACAGAAAGCGGGTTTTGCTGGACCGCATACCCTCATTTATGACGGACCTGGTGATGACGAATGGGAAGGCTTGGCTATTGAGCGCGAAGTCGTGAACCCCTACCTTAACTAAATTGGGAGGATCTAACATGGCTTCTAATGCAATTACTACCATTACCAGAATGATGGAGACACTACCAGAGGCAATACAGAATCAGATTGTGGAACATCTACGCGAGTATATTACTGAGTTGGAAGACGAACTTCATTGGGAAACTTCTTTTAAAAGCACGCAAGATCAACTCATTGCAGCTGCACGACGTGCTAAACAAGAAATCGCTGAAGGAAAAGCTGAACCAATGGATTTAGATCGGTTATGAAATCTGCAACATTACCTTCTTTTTGGTCAGCTTATCAAAAACTTGATAACATGCTCAGGAATCAAGCTAAAAAAGCTTATCGATTATGGATTTCCAATCCCTTTCATAATTCTTTGCGTTTCAAATGTATTAATGCCAAAGAAGATATTTGGTCTGTCCGAATCACTCAAGGTTGCCGTGCCGTTGGGATCTTAAAAGGTGATACGGTTACATGGTTCTGGATAGGACATCACGATGATTACAAGCGATTCTTTTCATAATATTGCCTACAAGACTTTAAGAAATACGTCTGTCCTGAATCCTATTACTTTTGAAAATTGTTTGTTCTTTCGGAAGCACAGAATTAGAGAATTGGAAGGTAAGATCGGATGAATAACGAATTTATCTCAATCATGACAGACCGCATTGTGCGTGAGTTTGACCCGCTACAGATTATCCTCTTCGGTTCACAGGCACGAGGAGACGCGGATCCAGATAGCGACATAGATCTGCTCGTCGTTTTTTCGGAACTCACAGATAAACGGAAAACTGCTGTTGACATTCGAGTTGCCTTGGCGGATTTGCCTGTCGCGAAAGATGTTCTTGTATCTACGCCTGAAGAGCTTGAACGTAACCGCAATCGGATCGGATCAGTGCTGCGTTATGCCCAACAAGAGGGTAAAATCCTTTGGAAGAACTTGAACGCAGCCACACCCAAATCGGATCAGTGCAGCATGTCCAATAAGGAAGTAAAATCCGCTATGCAAACAGCTGATAGACTCGCAGACACCGCCCGCTGGCTCCGCTATGCAGAGGAAGACTTAACAACAGCCGAAACATTTTTAGGGCATCCGCACGTTCCACCTCGCCAAGCGTGTTGGTTTGCACAACAATCTGCTGAAAAAGTGTTAAAGGCAGCATTATTTTTTTTACAGATCGATTTTCAGAGAACGCATAACTTAAATGTTCTATAGGATTTGTTGCCTGATAGTTGGCAACTCAAAACCACGCTGTCAAACTTAGGGGATCTAAACAAATGGGCGGTTGAAGTCCGCTACCCAGCAGACATGCGAGAAATCACCACAGCAGACGCATCTGAGGCGGTTGAACAAGCACGCTCCGTCTGGACAGCCGTATCCACTGCGCTTGCAGAACAAGGTTTTCCTGTAGAGCAAGACCGATAATTCATTAGAAAAGAGGAAGAATAGCAGTTCAATTTCAACAAAAACTTAACGATACTCACCAGCGTGGCAACATGAATACTTATAAGAAATTCTAAAAATTTGCAAATGGATAAAATATGTTCTCACTATCACAAACACAACACAGTTTAACCATCGCTTGGAACGACCAACAAGTTTTAGGCTACTATTTCCCCGAAGATGGCAACCGTCCTTTCTGTCATCCATTGAACCTGCCCGGTGCACCACCCCTTACAATGAACGAACCAGGAGATCACGTTCATCATCAAGGTTTATGGGTTGCGTGGAAAAAGGTCAACGATGTCAATTTTTGGGAACAACCTGCAAAAGGTGCCGACCCCACCGGCTTCGGTAAAATCATCCATCAACGGATTATTTCGCAGAATGCGAATGCCGACAGCGCTAATATAACAGCAGAAAACGCATGGATAGATTGGCAAGGCATTACACACCTTACAGAGCAACGAGAGATAACTGTTCATTCACCATCTACTGATACCATGCAAATTTCTGTGTCGTTGACACTACACCCTAACGAGCGCGAAGTTGTACTTGATCTACGACGTGGCGATCCCGGGGAGATGGGTAGATACTACAGCGGCATGGCTATCCGATTTGATAATATCATCACGCCGGGCAACCTATTGGACGCTGACGGACGCACCGAACCGATGGACATTTTCGGCAAACAGAGCAAATGGTGCAGCTTCACTTCGCAACATCCGACTGACAACGAAGCTTACGGTGTCGCTATCGTAGACCATCCCGACAACCCCCGCTATCCGACAACATGGTGGGTACGCAACCGACAGAACTACTGCTTAATCCATCCCTCACCTGTCTATAATGAACCGTTCCGTCTCGCCCCCGATGAAACTTTGACGTTGCAGTATAGTGTTGTTCTCTATCGTGGAGAACCTGACGCAGCGGTATTTGAGCAAAGTGTCTAACTCCCAAATAATCTGGTCTAAATAGTCATGCCAAACAGTGAAAACACAATCACCAGTGCCTTTGTAAACGTGCTACGCCCCATGAGAGATGCATGGCATGTTGATGAACAAATTACAAGACCGTTCCTAAACGCTACACAGAAACCTGATGTGATTGTTACCGAAACAGGACGAAACCCAATCGTCATTGAAGTAAAAATTGACGGTAGGACACCAAATCTCTCCGGTATGACACAGGCAGAAGCACATTTTGGCATGCTGCTTGACCCCACCGTTTTCCCAAGTCTCACTTACGATACCGTTGAAAATGTCCTACGCGTTCGCATGCCCGCACGATTCAAAACGATGCCGCAACGCAACATTGACCCTGAAATGCGGGAAGCCGATGATATTGCCTACATGCTTATCAACAAACCGAAACCAGAAAACGAACCGGACCCCGATTCAGACCTATTCATCTATGAAGCGGAAGAAACGGAAGAGGATAACGAAGCAGAACCTGAACGTTTTCCCCAAAACGGTTGGATAAAAGGAAGCGTGGCAGATATTGCAACCGCTATTCGCGTCGGGGCAACCCCCATTTCCAAAATCAACGCTGCAGCTGACTTGTTAGAGGCACGGATAGAAATTGCCGCGCAGCAACTTGAGGAAGCAATTTCAGAACGCCCCGGCATCGGTGAGGAAATCGAAGGGATTCTTTTTCAAAAATCTGGTGAACAAACTTCGCGGATGGCAATGCTTATTATTACCAACGCCTTTGTGTTTCAGAGCGCACTTGCAGGTAAGCCCGAAATGGAAGATGTCTTATCTCTCAAACGGATGCTGTCCGACAACGCAAGACGACTCCGCTACGATCAAGTCCTTGTTGGATGGAACATTATTCTCAACGTAAATTATCGCCCGATTTTCTATGTCGCAAAACGACTCATAGAGGCAATTGCAACCGACGACGAACTGATTGATAGAGTGTTGGCAATTCTCTGTAGGGCAGCGAGGGAACTGGTTGACCAACGACTCACGCAGGTACACGAACTCGCTGGAACCGTTTTTCAACGGCTTATTGTTGACAGAAAGTATGTCAAAGCAAATTATACGCGGCTTGAATCTGTTGCTTTATTATCTGCTTTGGTACTGCCAAAAACGAAAGAAAATGTAAGCAATTTGAAGGTCGCTGATTTTGCCTGTGGGACAGGTTCACTTCTCAACGGTGTATACCAACGTATTCTTGAACTGCATGAACAAGCTGGCGGCAAAGGCAGCCGCATCCACACCCAAATGATAGAGAAAAACCTTGTTGGATGCGACATTATGCCAAACGCAAGCCACTTAACCGCCTCACTACTGACCAGCACCTACCCCGACCTGAAAATCGGTAACACCCGAATTCATACGATGCCCTACGGCAGTCAAGAAGATCGCAGTTATGCCCTCGGTGCGCTTGATCTGTTTGATATTCCAGAAACATTACCTCTTCCGATGATGGGCACAGAAGTTCAACAAATCGGTGGAGAGGACGACACGACAGTGATAACACAACAGGAATTTCACTATAAAGAATTTGATATCGTCGTCTTAAATCCACCGTTTACCCGACCAGACTCTGATGCAAGCAGTGGCACACCTAAAGCCGTATTCAAGGGTAGCGGCAGAGACAAAGAAGAAGAAAAGGCGATGCGCAAGGCACGTAAGCGAAAAAAATGGCGCGTCGGTAACGGAAACGCAGGACTCGCTTCCGACTTTGTTGACCTTGTAGACAAGATGCTAAAGGAAAATGGAAAGAGTAGAATGGGATTCATTTTGCCTATTACGTGTCTCGCTGGTTCGGACTGGAAAAAAGTACGGAATATGTGGGCAACTGAATATCACGACGTGGTTGTAATTACCATCGCGGATGCCGAAGGAGAAGACTGTGCATTCTCTGCCGACACAAGTATGGCAGAATGTCTTGTCGTGGCAACCAAGGGCGAAAAAACGGACAATACAGGCCGTGGCACATTTATTCCTTTAGACTACCGACCACGGAGTGTCATAGAAGCACTTGAAACAGTGAATGTCATCCATAAGATTAAAAGAATAAGACAGTTAGAAGATGGACCAATCGGTGGCGATCTGATCAAAGTAGGAGACGATATCGTTGGGCATGCTCTCAATTGCCCACTACAAATGAACAGTCCATGGGAAGTTGTCCGTATCAAAGAAATGGCATTAATTCAGTCTGCGTATCGGCTCGCAAATGGTGAAATGTGGCTGCCAACACAGGTGACTTCTTTAGAAATTCCTATTTGTTTTGTCAATGAAATTGCAGTGGTTGGCGCGCACCATCGAGATATTCGTGAAGAGGGAGAACGAGGTGCTTTTGACCTTGAAAAAAGTTATACGCAGACTGACCTGTACCCAGGTTTGTGGAGCCTGAACGCACCAGCACAAAGGGCAATGATCGTTGAACCAGATAGTCATCTCACCCCTCGTCCCAATCGCCACGAAAAGGCACAGAAGATACTTGAACGTAGCGGACGGCTACATTTTAATGTAGATATAGGTTTCAGTGCCAATTCTCTTGGTGTTCTTTTCACAGAGAAATCTGCGATTGGCGGATCTTCATTGCCAAATGTTGTGCTAAAAAAGTCCATTTACGACTATGTTTGGACCCTGTGGTGTAATTCAACTTTAGGTTTTCTGCTACACTGGGTACATAGTGGAAAACAACAACCGGGTAGAGGCAGAGGATCAAGGACCGCATTGCTCCAAATGCCTACATTAGATGTGCGGTGTCTATCAGAAAAAGCATTGGCAAATGCAGAACGTATCTTCCACGACTTGAAACATAAACGCATGCTACCTTTCAATGAGGCAGATCACGATCCCGTGCGTCACGAACTTGACCGTCTTTTACTAACAGAAGTACTGGACATCACAAGTGACGATGCTCATAATGCTGTGCATCGTCTCCGTGAACTGTTGTGTGCCGAACCAAGTATCCACGGAGGAAAGAAATCTCAGTGTGATCTTGAAAAGGAATGGGAGAAACTTAATCGATGAGAATTGCCTGTTAACTTATAAGATAACTACTGGGTTCGCCATTAAACTAACTTGAGAAATAGTAAATATGGATGAGTTTAAGTCTCCACAGAAGAATGATAATTTGAAACAACTTTTTGAAAACTATGCAGAAATTGCTGGTGGTGGTCTTGGGGCGGTATTAGGTTTTCTTGCTGGAGATCCCATCGCCGCTGCTTTTTCTGGTGCTGCTGGGGCCGCTGTTGTAGGAATGTTGAAAAATATCGGACAGGAATTTTCAGGTCGAGTTTTGTCTCCACGGGAAGATTTTCGGGTAGGAAAAGTTCTTGTAATCGCTTCACGGGAAATATACCAGCGTAAAGAAAAAGGAGAACATCCTCGTAATGATGGGTTTTGCGAAAGCAAACCAAAAGGTAGATCGGATGCTGAAGAAATTGCAGAAGCGATAATGTTGAAGTGTCAGCGAGAACCACAGGAAAAGAAAATTGAGTATATAGGTTATTTACTTGCGGGTATCGCATTTGATGCAAATATCAGCGCGGATATGGGGCACCAACTCATAAAGGCAGCGGAAGAACTAACTTATCGGCAACTCTGTATACTTAAACTTGCCGTAGTGAAAGATCGCTATGATTTACGTAATCAAGACTACCAAAATCATGAAAGATTTTCAAAGGAACTTTATCAAGTGCTTCAGGAATGCCATGATCTTTCTCTCAAGAGTTATCTTGATTATAATATACCTTTAACATTCAAGGGGCAAATTACTATTGGTTATATGAACATACAACCAAACAAGATGACTATCTATGGAATTGGTGAGGATCTTTTCCATCTCATGAAACTTTCTTCTATTCCAGATGAGGATATAATTCCCATTGTAGAGGTGTTGAAGTGAGACCATTTCGCCAATAACAAACCATGTCAAAAACAAGCGCGAACCCAGTATTTAGATTGACTTGAAACTCCCAACTCAAGACGTGACTTTCTTGCCAAAGTAAGCAAGATGACATTACTTGAGAGTTTAGGAATGTCGGTGCAGAATGTGGATGAATAGCGTTGCCTTCACCCTGAAACCATTATGTAGATATACCACCAGAACCATTCAATTCTCCAATAACTTCTTCCCTTACCAAAACTCCACATCCTCCGAGTTGAAAAAACGTGTCAATCCCAACTTTTCCGGCAAACTTATTGGAAACATATTGGATATCTGTTGTCCTGCAAACCACAAAACTTCTGATCACCGCACAGAATTAGGTATAATATCAGTATGATAAAAGGGAACCAAGGAACCAAACAAAAATCAGTCACTTGAAAACCGCAAACAACGATCCAAATGCAAAGACCACAACGCAAAACTTATCAAAATAAAATATCTATAACAAGAGAAAAACCTTCTTCCGCAATACAGCAGAGAAATACAAAAATTAAAATTTTTTCAAAAATAAGAAAAATACCTATAAACACATACGGGTTCTGCGTTTATAGCCAATTTACAAATCATACCGTGGTATGAAAAAACATACCGTACGGTATGATTTCACATAAATTACACCAATGAAATTACGAGTAAAACACACCCACAATTCATCCAAATGTTGCCTAAGATGACAAAGATTTTACACACATAAACCTCTTTTCCCTTTACATTTTTCGGAAAATTGAATATACTATTAGTATAATACATGCGAACAAAAAATCTTCATTAGGAGGTCCATTGTGCAAAATCAAACTTCAACCCTTGAGGAAACCGGTATCGGTTCCATCCACGTTGAGCCGCCACCAATAGCAATAAACGAAACCGAACTTATCTACCACCAACTCTGTCCCGCTGACGATTTTGAAGAACTGGAAGGCAAACCCTTTCATGTCAACGGCACACACCTCGCTGTTTTCAAGTCCAGCGACAAATATTATGCCGTTGACAATCGTTGTCCACACATGGGATATCCGATGTCCAAAGGAAGTATCCGTGACGGTGTACTGATCTGTCATTGGCATCACTGGGAATTTGACCTCAAATCGGGGGCATGCTTCTTAGCATCCGGTGATGACCTGAAAGCATTCCCTGTTGAAGTCCGAGAGGACGGTTATTTATACGTAGGGTTAGCAAAGGGTGAACGAGAGGCAGCAAAACAACGCGTCATCGCAAACGGTAAACGTGCACTTGAACGTGGCCTCAAGGACCGCAGCACATTCTTTATAGCCAAAGCTGTCACAGCACTCCGTGACGCAGGGGCACCACCAGCAGAGATCATCCAACAAGGACTCCATTATGGTGCCCATAAAAGCAGTGATGGATGGTCGTCAGGTGTAGCAATCCTTACACTGGCAGCGAACATGTGGGATGATGTTGACCCAGATGACCATAACCTGTTCCTCGTACACGGACTAAGCCAAATTAGCCGTAGAACAACGGGAAGTGCCCGCCCCTATCGCGCACCCTTTCCACGCGTCAAAGATGATCACGACCTAAAAACACTAAAACGATGGTTCCGTTATTTTGTGGATAAACGCCACAGAGGTGCAGCCGAACGCATCTTGCTAACACTCAATGATAGAGACTATGACAAATCTGTCATCGCAGACTTCGTGTACACAGCAGCAACTGACTATTACTTTACTGGTGACGGACACGCGCTTGATTTCGCCAATAAAATGTTTGAAGCGTTGGACTACGTCAACTGGGAAGGATCACACGAGATTTTACGCCCGATAGTCGTTGACCTTGTGAGTAGAACACGCCATGAGGAAACATCTCGATGGGCAGATGCAGTACCTGTCTTACGCCCCATCTTTAAAAGGATCGATAGTATATGGGAGGACAATCAAGCGAACAATGCCGAACTTGATATATCGGCATTTACACAGACGCTCCTCGCTGATGAGTTTGAACCTACTGTTGCTACAGTTGAGGAAGCACTCCGCAACGGAGTCAAGCCAACTGACATCTGCCGCGCGATGACCTACGCCTCTGCTATTCGCACTGCACGGTTCCATCTCAAAAACGAAGGCGACTGGCACGATGTCGCGAATATTTACTCTTACGCTCACGCTCTCTATCACGCTTTTCAGTATGCACCAAGTGCTAATCTATTGCGCGGTATATTTCACGGTGTGGTTTACTTGGCATACCTGCGCTGGTTGAACATGCCTGCCGCTCGCATTCCCAAACCTGGGCAACGGATACCTGATGAGACTTACGCCTCTGCTGATAAAATGTTAGAACGGCTCCAAGAATTTGCTGATTTCCAAAAGGTCTACGAGGCAGAAATTCTGGTAAATCAATATCTTGAAGAAGGGCATGACATTGACGCGCTGAAACGAACGCTTTCACATATCCTGCTACGTGAAGATGCAGAACTCCACATGTTCCAAGTCCTTGAAGTCGCCTTCCGGCATTACGACTTGTCAGACGACTTTGAAGAACAACGGATGCATCTGTTGGCAGCGACACGTTACATCACGGCACAGAAACTGATGAAGAACATTCTGTGGTCCACTGAGAACGCGGAACGTCTTGCGCGAGGCGAGTTGCTTAGCGAACGCGATGATGACTAATATCTATAAAGCAGTCAGCAATTCTCGTAGGTTGGGTAGAGCGGTAAATGACCAAGATACCTCCAACTTGTCAGAAAAATTCTGCTTTCAATGATCTATTCATGGAAATAGACATAGCGAAACCCAACAAGCAAGAGTTGCCCATGTAATAACGCGTCGGGTTTCAACTTACACGTTTTGTTGACTGCACATTACGAAATAGAACTCCGCTCATGCAAAACGCAAAACACAGACCCATTCTTACAGATTTGCCTGAAACTGTCCCTAATTCAAGGCGTGATTTTCTTGCCACGGTAGGCAAGGGCGCGTTACTTGCAGGTTTGGGTATATTTGGTGCAGGATGTGAAGCAGTCAACCGCGGGTTGTTGGATAGAGGACTCATACCTGTTGTCTTGGAAGACTCGCGAGCAGCAGGACTCCCGAAACCGGACATGCTTGTCCATTCGGAAAATCCATTTAATGGTGAGTTACCCCCGCACCTCCTCAACGATGATGTCACGCCCACAGAAAGACATTTCGTCCGCAATAACAGCGGTATTCCAGAACGAGCGATTAAAAACGACCTCAGCGGGTGGAAACTGGTTATAAATGGCGAAGTGCATAAAGAACTTGCACTCTCAATGGAGGATTTGCTTCGTTTTCCGCAGGTTACCATGCAGGTAGTGTTAGAATGTGCAGGAAACGGGAGAAGCCTGTTCGTGCCAGAGGTTGATGGCACGCCGTGGCAACGCGGGGCAGTCGCTTGTAGTGAATGGACAGGTGTGCGGTTGCGTGATGTTCTGCAGGCAGCGGGTTTGAAACCGAGTGCTGTCTATACTGGAAATTACGGGGAAGACCTTCCCACAGATGGCAGTGAGCAGTTTTCGAGAGGTATTCCGATTGAAAAAGCGATGGACGAACACACACTCATCGTTTTTAAGATGAACGGAGAAGTTTTACCTGCAGCGCATGGATTTCCCGCAAGATTGATTGTCCCCGGATGGATCGGCAGTTCCATGCAGAAATGGCTGAATCGTATCTGGGTCAGAGATCAGGTTCACGACTCAGAAAAAATGAGCGGTTATTCCTACCGCATTCCAGCGTATCCTGTGGAACCGGGAAATAAACCGCCAGTAGAGGATATGCAAATTGCGACTTCATTACGTGTTAAGTCGCTCATTACGCAGCCAGAATCACTGCAGAAATTCAGCAAAGGCATTCCTATAAAGGTCCAAGGGCATACATGGGCAGGAGAAAACTATATCAATAGCGTCCTTGTTTCAACAGATTTCGGTATTCAATGGCAAGAAACCATGTTGCTCCCACCATCAAATAGATATGCCTGGGCCCGTTGGGAGACTGAACTAACCTTTGCAAACAGAGGTTATTATGAAATATGGGCACGTGCTTTTGATGATAAAGGCAACGCACAGCCTTTTAGCCAACCGTGGAACCCTAAAGGTTATCTCGGTAATGTCATTCACAGAGTGCCTGTTTCAATAACCGCATAAATAGAAAGGATTTAGAAATGAAACTTGGTGTCATGTCCGACAGCCACGACAACATTCCGAATGTCAAACGTGCTGTCGCACTTTTCAACGAAATTGGTGTCGACCTCGTCGTCCATGCAGGCGATTTTATCGCTCCGTTTGCGATTGACCCGTTAGCAGATTTGAATTGCCGCGTTGTCGGTGTTTTTGGAAACAATGATGGCGAACGTGTTGTCCTTGCGAAAAAGTTTGAAGCCATCGGTGAGGTGCATCCGAACCTTGCCAGCACATCTCTCGGCAACAAGACCATCGCTGTGATGCATTATCCCGAACTTGCCATCCCAATTGCAAAAAGTGGCGAATACGATATCGTAGTCTATGGACACACGCACAAGATAGACATCCAAAAGGATAAATCTTTATTGCTTAATCCAGGGGAAACAGGTGGTTGGACTACGGGAAAAGCGACGGTTGCCGTTGTAGATATTGAGACACTTGAGGCAACAATTCACGAACTGTAACGGTGTGAATGTTACACTTAGGATATATTGAACCTACTCAATATATCCTAAATTCCGCAACCTACCCTCTAAAATCTTTTTCTCCTCAGGCGTAGAGGCTTGCATTTGCAGGTGTTGATAATTAGAATCCATCAAAATCTCGTCGTAAGCATCACGGAATCGCTCTGGGTCTTCACAAGTCATATCCTTACTGCTTAAAATGTGCCGATACACAAACTCACCCGTCTGTTCATCTTCACGATAAAGCTGTTCACCATCCGTTAGCGACCAGAGGCGTACCCCTGCCGAATACCTGCTAATCTCTTCGTTGTCAATAGATGTCCGAGAAGTCACGCGATGATGCGGCATCTCCAAGTTTCTCTGACTGAGAAAACCGATTCCATACAAACTATCTAACTCCGATAATACCAAGCGGTCATCATCAATTTCAGATGGCAATAGTAAATTTTGTCCATAGCCGTGATAGTCAACGCTAATTCCAGCAAGTTTCGTAATCGTAGGGAACAGATCAATTGCTGAAATTGGTGCATTTGGAAACGCTAACGCCTCAACACCTGGGATATGTGCTAACAGCGGCACGTGCAGAACGTTTTGATTAAGCGTGCTGCCGTGATCAATAAGTTCGTCACAGATACCTTCACCGTGGTCTCCGAAGATGAATACTGCCCATTCTGGCAAGTCAAGTTGCTTCAGAATTTCAACTAACTTAAACTCAAGTATATGTGTTGCGGCAGCATAGTAAAACCGTAAGGCTTCATCTGTCTTACCATTTTTTACCAGGGAACCAAGACTTGGCGCACCCGGGATCCCACTCATACCGTATCCGCCATGCGTGTACCAAAAGTGCAGAAAACAGAATTGTGGTGTCTCTGAAGGTTGCTTGAGATGTGTCATCAGGTCTTCAAGCGAACCGAGTTGTTGTGCTTTCGCGTTCGGGTCAATTGGCGTAATAAACGACTCAAAATCAAGGAAGCGAAATACCTCCGCGCGTTCGGAACGTCCCGTAATATGATAGCCCGCATCAGCAAACAACTGAAATAGATTTGGAATTCCTTCAAACATCTTGAGGTAGGTTTGTCCATAAACACCATGCTCAAACGGATATAGTCCTGTGAAGTAGGAAGTATGGGAAGGACGCGTTGCGGGAGCAGCGACGAAAAACTTCTCCGCGAGCGAAAAATCTTTGGTCAGTAGGTCAAACTTTGGTGTATTGAAGAAAGGATTAGTACGACTGAGTGCGTCATATCGCCAACAATCAATTGAAATGAGTAGAAATTTATTTACAGATTTGGTTTCCATATTTTAATCAATTAACCTTGCATTGTACTGCCGTGCAGTGTGTTGATAACCTCTAAATTGGTCGGGATCAAAAGGATGGGATGTATAGATATAAACAGCATCACTATAAGGATCGTAGAGGACAACCTCTTCGCGTGCATCACTACAAACATCAGCAGGAAAGCAGTGATACCATCCCATCTTACCTCCAGTCGGTGGTGGCAGGTCTGGAAAAGTTACTGCTCTATTTCCATTACCATCATAAAGTGCAGCAGGACTGTAGATCAATTCGGACTTGCCTAAACCGTTCCAACGGATAACCTCTAATCCCGTATTATTCGGTGTTTCGTCAACACGGAACCGACTCCGAATCTGCCCGTTGTTGTCCACAACTATCAAATCTGGATGATGTCCATTATAGCGGATAACTAAGTTTGGGGACGCATCGGGCAATAAGTTTCCATATCGGACCTCTTGTCCATGCGGCACAACGTCAAAACCGAGTGAAAACACAGGATTTCCTGAAGCATCAACGGCTTGTCCACCCCCAGAGAGGATAGCACGGTTCTCACCGTTCCATTCTTCAACCAATACCGAGTCGATGTTTTCTCCAAGGTATTTATCCCAAAGAACTGTCCCATCAGCAGCAAGTCCAAAGTTGCCGCCGTTAACCTCATCAAGACCATCATCGTTAAAATCACCAACGGCAGGGATGTATGCCGAATGCTTAGGATACCGAAACCACCTATCAGTATATTGCCACAGCAGTTCAAGCTTATGGCTAAATGCAAGCACATTAACGCCAACCTTAACCACAAAATCTTGTGGTTGTGGATTTCCACTAAAATTGGCAATCATCAACCGTTGATGGACATAATTGGGAATATGAAGCTCACCTTCTGCATAAGCGTTACACTGCCGAAGTTCCTCACACACAACAGAACGTTTGATAGCACCCGTTGCACCGTCTAAAATCATAAGATGAATTGCAGACAAATCCCATTTGCTCGCTTGCGCGACATCTGGGTCTATCCAAAAGCAGATTACCTCTGCCTGTCCATCTGCATCAATATCGTAAATTGCAACCGGACCTGGTCTATCGGGAGAAAGTGTTTTAAGGGTTGTGTTTTTCGCGTCTGCATCTCTGATTTTTAGATGTTTATTTCCTAAAGACCAGATCGGTTCACCTTCAAGCGTAAATGCCCCAAGAAAACACGGGTGGATACCACCCAACGATTTGTATACTAAAAAATCAACAGATCCATCACCCGTTAGGTCACCGATACGAATGTCGCCACCCCAAGAGCGTCCATCTGTTTCATTAAGAAATGCGTCTGGAATAGGAACCCGTTTATAGAGATGCGCTTCTTGTGGATTATTCACTACACAAAAGCCTTGAAAAGTCCAACATAGAGTGCTAAGACCTTTTCGGGGTCAGGTCCTGTGTAAGCGCATTCGTTGGACATGTAGCCTGAGAAACCGATACGGTTGAGCCATTCAAACATTTGCCGATAGAGTTCAAACGTTTCTGGCGCTTCCACCTTGTGGGTATGTACTGAAGTAATATGGGGTGCTACGCGCGAAAAAAGAGGTTCAATACTTCCCGCATCACAACCGATAAATTGTGAATTGAAGACAAAACCGACATTCGGGAGATGGACACCTTCAATCACCTCCATTGCAGAATCCGGGTCAGTGAAAGAACCGTGCATTTCAATGGAAACAGTAATTTCTTTCTCACCAGCATAGTCACCAAGTGCCTTCAACCCTTCAGTCACGTAGCCAACAACTGCATCACGGTTTTCATCGCTGTACCTGTCGCCAAGCACACGAACATGGTCACACCCCATAAATTCCGCCATGTCAATTACGCGTGTAACGCGGCGAACGGTCTCTTCACGATCAGCAGCATTTTCTGAGTGGAAATTTTGGCAACTCGTTAGCGAAGAAATAACAACGCCACTTGCATCTACTTGTGATTTTAATCCATCCCACTCATCTTTCGGTGTGTCCCACTCAAATCCGTGCTTCTGTTTGTAATCCATCAGCAGTTCAACGCCGTGATAACCTGTTGCCTCTGCAACATCAAGAATTCGCTTGAGTTCCCAATCTTGACACGTTTGATATGTATTTAACGCCCACTTCATATAATTCTACTCCTGAATTGGAATCGGGTACCAGAGTCCGCCAGTTTTAGATGATAAAGCCCGATGTGTCGTATGGTTAATGCCGATCACATCTACTATAATTTGGTTTTGTTGACACTGACGCAAAACATCTAATAATTTGTAAGACCCTTTGCTTGCCTCGTCGGTTACGAGGATAAAACGTCGGCTTGCACCTTCTCGAAATTTGACGCGACGGATCGCTTTTACGATTGCATTGTGCGCGCGCTCATCACCTGCCGCCGCCACTACATGTGTAGTTAGTAACCTTTTATACCTTTCACTGTCCCGTGTCTGTGGATGAATAATTGTATCACCTTCAAGGTATCTAAAGATGACAATACCGAGCGTAAAGTCAACACTTTTCTCTTCAAATGCTGTTACCATCGCATTAAGTTGTCTGCCGACAGCGCGGATATTATCTATCATGCTCCCGCTAATGTCAAGCAGAAAAACGATGTCAACAACACGGTCGCTTTTAACATCAGCAACGCTTTCGGCAATCCCTTCTAACGCCTCACCCATCATGCCATCTCTATCAACAGGTTTAGGATATTCCTTTTCAGCGACTTGTTGTGTTGTACCTGTCTGTTCCGTTGTTATTTCAGTAGGTGGTGTAATTATAGGAACTTTTGCGGGTACAGTCGCTGTTAATTTCCATTCTGGTGATTCAGTCGGTTTTTCACTCAGGGCTGTTTCTGCTAACGGTAAATTGGCATCAGTTCCTAAGCCAGTCATCGACTCACTTGCCGTAATTGGACGGGCTGAATTTATCGGTTGGGCAGCAGGCTGTTTATTAATCGGCACGGTATTTGAAGAAACTGAACGGCGCTTCGACATTGAACGTTTGCGTTCACTACTCATGTGGAAACGTTTCACCGTTGACACGACCATTGCTTCTTCAATCAAGGCTTCCGAAGCAAGCATCGGACGATACCATCGCACGTAACTTATACCTGTAAGTGCTATTACGACAAAGTGTAAAACTACAGATATTAGAAACGCACGTCGGGTTTTTCTTCGTTTTTGTTGTAGTTTTTCTGAATAGTTATCAAAAAGCATGTGCCGTTTCTCCGTTTTAGGTGAGAACCTCTATCAGATTAACGTTAAAATCCAAGAAAAGCAACGCTATTTCTCCGACAATCCTTTTAAGAGGATATGATTGAAACCGTTCCATGATTCCCATCAACCTGCAACATCTGTCCGTCAGTAATATTTTGCGTAGCATGCGGGATGTTCGCTACAGCAGGTACACCATACTCCCTCGCTACAACTGCTCCATGTGATAACAGTCCGCCGCGTTCCATCACCAATCCAGCTGCATGTAGGAAAAGTGGTGTCCACGCAGGGTCCGTTGACGGACAAACAAGAATATAATCCCGCTCAAGGGGTTGGATATCGGAAGGTTTCAATAGCACACGCGCCTGCCCCTTCGCTGTGCCAGCGGAAACACCTACCCCTGTATAGGTATCCGCAACGTCGGTTGGCAACGTAGTGCCTATACAATCCAGTGAATCGCTAAAGATAACATCGGGAATCTCAATCTGTAGTAAAAGTTCCCGCTGTGCCTTACGTTCAGCAATCACATCACCGAATTCTTCACCGTTAATGAGTTGATCTAATTCATCTGGAACAAGATAGAAAATGCCGCCGTTAAGCGTATAACGATTATCCAACTCAACTAACGCTCGGCGAATTTGTTCATACCCGAGCATTAGGTAGAATTTTGCTGTTTCCCGAAAAGGCATATATCGCCTTGTAAAATCCAATTCACTCTCAATTTGCTTTTGCAATCTTGGCTTATCTTCAATGACTTCAGCGAGTTCTTTTTCTGCTGCTTCGCGCTGTTCCATTTGTCGCGTAAAGTGTTGGTCATCTTCATGTGTTTTTCTATCCGAACCTAAATCTTGTTGGGAAAAAGATGCAATTATCTGTTCAAGATAGGTAGTATCTTCGCGCCACCGTGGTTGTGCCAATTCAAACTCGTTGACAGTGCGATGTCCATAGTCATTTAAAAAATCGGCAAGTGAAATTTGTCCCTTTGCAACTTCCCATAACTTTTCGTTTGTTTCAACGGTGAGATTACCAGAAAGCCCGCTGATAAGTCGACTAGCTAATCCCTTCGCCTCTGTTTCATCAATACATTTCTGGAGTACGGCTTCCAACCGTTGAAGTGAAAAAGCAGCAAGAAGCGTAGCGGTAAGGGCTTTCGGAGCGAAATCATATAACGTTTTTTGCCACCACTCTTTGAACTTTTTGACCAATTCTGCATCAGAAAGTTCTGAATACGACAAATTCTGTTCGGCTTCAACTATCTCACGAAACTTTGGAAATTCCTGCTCTGTTAGTACCTGATCAAAGTCTGCACGGCACTTCCGCAACCGTAATTCTGCTTTAGTCATGCGAATTATGTGGATAGGAAGTTTAAACCAAAATGATGATGTGGCATGCTTAATATTTGGCATTGCTTGCGCATACATCGCTTTTTGTGGATTCTGTTTCAGCTCCGCAAAATCGTGGGCATACGGGAATCCCTCAAAGAAAAGTTTAGCTTCACGGTTCAAATTGACGTAAATTCTTCCACAGATTAAGTCAAGAATCCCGATGTTTTCTACACTTTTACTTGGATAGAAACCTAAGCCGCTATATGCCTTACCTAACCCGCCTGATCCCGACATAAATTTTCTGATAATTGCCCATGTCATTGGTAGCGGAGCTGGTAAAACTTCCGCAAGATTGTGGTGACTCCAGACCGTGCCGTGAGTATCTGCAAGTGTTTCGAGTATTTGAATTTCTGCCTGACGAAGTTTCTCAATTTCTCCATCTTTTTGGTCAATTAAAACATGCTCTTGCGCGCGTGTCGTAATCGGTCTCGCCTGCAACAAAACAAACTTTCCATCCGCAAGTGCCCACTCAATATCCATCGGTTGTTTATATAGGATTTCAACCTGAATCCCAAGTTGCCACAGTTGCTTCAACTGATCATCTGTGAGACTCGGAATATTTTGTTGTGTAGATGAAACCTCGCTCACACCAGCTGCAGTTATCATTTCCTGTTTTGTTGCGACGGTTCTTTCCAATATCTCACCAGTTTCCCGCGAAATTTGGAAACTGTCAGGTGTAATTTCTCCAGATACAACCGATTCCCCTAACCCCCAATTTGATTCAACAATACTAACATTTTCATTAAACGGACTGACATTGAAAAGCACACCCGAAACATCTGCAGCGCACATCTCTTGAACAACAACTGCCATCGCCAAACCTTTATTAGGGATGCCTTGTGTGCGGCGGTAAGCAATTGCCCGCTCAGACCAGAGAGATGCCCAGCACGCTTTCAGCGCGTCCAAAATTCCATCAGACGTTACATTCAAAAAGGTATCCTGTTGTCCCGCAAAACTTGCTTCTTCTAAATCTTCGGCGGTCGCGCTGGAACGCACAGCAACTGTATCTGTCCGCAACTCTTTCCGTGCTTTTAGAATCGCTTCAGCTAACTCAGGAACTAACACCACATCTTTAACATTACTCGCGTTCTGTTCAGATAAGCACTCAACAGAAAATCGGTAGGCATCTGTGGTAACACAGAATCCGTGCGGCACTGAAAAACCCGCCTTCGTCAGTTTCCCAAGATTCAGCCCTTTTCCGCCAACACTTGGAAGATCATCTTTGCCAATCTCTGAGAAGCGTCTGATAAATTGCATAAACTTAGGTTGTTTATAAAAGGATGGAACTATTGAAAATAGTATAGCAGAATCTTTCTGGTGAATGCAAACAAGTTTGTTTTACGAAATCAATTCAAAAACATGTTCATTGACAAATCATATAATTTCATGATAAACTTAAATCCACCCAAACGCAGACTTTACCAATTATTCTGAACCTCTCAATCCCAAAACTAAGAAAATGAGGTGACTATGAAAAAACTTCACCTTTTTGTGATACTAACACTCGTCATTTTTCAGTTCTCGTTATCAGACAGTTTCGCACAAGATTTCACCCAATGGCAGCTGCCTCAAGGTGCTGTAGCTCGTTTAGGGAAGGGAAAATTATTTGAGGTTAAATATTCCGCTGATGGCAACCTAATCGCAGTATCCACTGGAATAGGTGTCTGGCTATACGACTCTGACACAGGTGCTGAAGTAGCACTCATCACGGGGCACACAGATGCCGTTGAGTGTATTGCATTCAGTCCAGATGGTAAGACATTGGCAACTGGAAGTAACGATAACACCATTCGGTTATGGGACATGGAGACTCGCACTCGAAAGGCGACTCTTGTTAGGCATTTAGACGATGTGAGATCGCTTGCCTTCAGTCCTGATGGGAGAACCCTTGCAAGTACCAGTGAAGATGCGACTGTATGTCTGTGGGATACCCAAATAGGCACACACAAAAAAACACTCACTGGACATGCAGGATGGGGTAGGGCAGTAGCCTTCAGTCCAGATGGAGAAACGCTTGCAAGTGGAAATAACGATACAACAATCCGACTATGGGATGCCAGCACTGGAAAGCATCTGAAGACACTTTCAGAACATGGGCGTGCAGTAACTTCTGTCGCATTTAGTCCTGATAGTCAAACACTCGTCAGTGGTTGTGATGACGGAACGGTTGGTTTGTGGGAAACGTCTACAGGTAAGAACAAGCAGATTATCGCTGGACACACATGGTATGTTGTATCGGTTGCTTTTTCGCCGGATGGAGAGACAGTTGCGAGTGCAAGTTGGGACAATGATATTCATTTGTGGAACGCACATACAGGCGTACAGGTGAAAACGCTTTCAGGACATACAAATCATGTCGTCTCAGTTGCATATTCCCCTAATGGTAATACAATCGTAAGTGGGAGTTACGATGGTACAGTTCGCTTGTGGCATGCTCGTACAGGACGCGAAATAAATACGTTTGTTGGACATAGTAGGGATGTAAAAACTGTGGCATTTTCGCCTGATGGCAATACACTGGCGAGCGGAGATTCGGGAAGCACTATCCATCTATGGGACCCACGGACAGGGGGATATAAAAATACCCTTTTCGGACATGTCCAGACAGTTGGCACTGTTGCCTTTTCACCTGATAGCAATACACTTGCCAGCGGAAGCTGGGATAGTACAATCCGTTTTTGGGACCCAAACACAGGACAACAAAAACAAACACTCACTGAACATTTTAATAATGTCGCATCCGTAGCATTTTCTGCGGATGGGAGTATGTTCGCCAGTGGCAGTTATGATAATACAGTCCGTCTATGGAACGCGCAAACGGGGGAACTTTTGCACACGCTTAATGGACATACAGATAGAGTTAGAGCAGTTTCCTTTTCGCCTGACGGTAACACACTCGCAAGTGGTGATGGGAATAATAATATACTTTTTTGGGACCCAAACACCGGTGCACAGCAGCAAAAAACCTCATTGCAGCGCATACTTAAAAAGACAGTGGTACATACGAATCAGATTACAGGACTCGCCTTCAGTCCGAATGGTGGGACATTAGCAAGTGCAAGCGATGACAGAACAATCGGTTTGTGGAATGCTCGGACGTTTGGAAACAAACAGATGTTAAAAGGTCATACATGGTATGTTTTATCTGTTGCCTACTCCCCTCAGGGAGATATAATCGCCAGCTGCAGCTGGGATAAGATGGTACGTTGTTGGGATGCGCATACAGGGAAACACACGACAGGGTTCGTTGGGCATACCGGATATGTCTTATCGGTTGCTTTTTCTCCAGATGGGAAATTGCTCGCAAGTGGAAGTGCTGATGGAACAGTACTGTTATGGGATATGTCAAAGTACCAACCCCAAACGGATTAATAAACGCAACTTTATACCATTTCTAAATAATGATAGGACATTATTTCATAAATCGGTTGTTAGAAGGCAACACTCTCTTCTGTAGGAGCGACCTCCTGGTCGCGACCCGACAAATGCCAAACGCGTATTTGGCGTTGATTCGAGGTCGCTCCTACAAAGAAACTCAAAATTTGGAATGATACTTTGTCAATTAGAAATGGCATTAGAGATAATCGTACCGTTCACGATTTTGCCGATGTCTACCTGCACAGTTGCACCGAACTCGGCTGCTCTGTGGTCGCTTTCTATGCTCG
Source organism: Candidatus Poribacteria bacterium (assembly GCA_028820635.1). GTDB lineage: Bacteria > Poribacteria > WGA-4E > WGA-4E > WGA-3G > MSPOR6. Next base: position 111,835 of record JAPPIG010000051.1, on the reverse strand, counting down.
CATCGCCATGCTGGATAAAAATGACATTTCTTAACGACTCGTTAACACTCACACGAATACAAGGAGAAACCAAATGAAACGCTTTTACACAATAGTTTGTATTTTGTTAACGATATTGCTTTTTGTTTTTATCGGAAACTTATACATCACCAAAACGACACAAGCCGTTTCAGTCGTCATAAAAGATATGGATGGCAACTCAAGAATTGTAAACGTTAGCACACAACTTTATAAAAGAGACCTTCCTCTAGTTGAGGGTGACGAACTTTACACACCTTCAAAATTGGAATGGCTTGTACTTACCTTGAATTCAAGACGTGTACACCACAGCAATTATAAAATCTACTACGAGGCAAGCCGCCACGATAGCAATAAAGTGATTGTTAATATCCGGCACGATGATTTACCTCTTGAAAAATTGGAAAGATTAAATCAAGACGTGCAGATTGGTGTATTTCTACTTGCAAAATCTTATCGCTGGAACTGGGTAAAAGTGGACGTAATTATTAAAAAAAAAATGACATGCCTTAACGGGACGTTAACCTTTAACTTGACTTAATTCGTCCCCTTTATCTATACTTAACTAAAAATGTTAGGTGAAAGGCAATGAACGAAAATAAATTTGAACAGATACTTGAGACACTCCGTACAGACATCACAACAATGAAACCCGACATCGCCTGGATAAAAGGTAAATTAGAAGGCCGCGCCGAAACAAGGCATGTCATTTTCACAACGATCTCTGTCGTTGTTGCAATACTGAAATAAAACAAAGGTAAAATAAATGTTTGTCAAAACCCAATTTGATACAATCATTGACATCAGCAAATATGATAAAATCATAATTGAACGACATGCAAAAGATGACAATAACATCCTACACCACGTCATATCAGCTGTGTCCGAAAAATATCATATCTCCTCAGAAACAACCAACGGAGAACCTGTCATCACATCGAAGTCCGCAACAATTGCCCAATTCCAAGAAAGCCAGGAAGACAGAGCACAACGCGCTTACGACATGCTTTTTCAAGCACTCTTGTTAGGAAACACCGCCTTTGATATGACGCAATATGCCCCCTGATTATGCCGCAAATCAAGCATTTGACGACACATGGGAACTGAACACCGAGTCTGCAGACCGCCTCCAACGCGTGAAATCTACGATCACCAATCCTGCCGCTATGAAAAAACTAAACACCCTTAGCATATTTATAATTCTCATTCTGCTGTTGTGTCAATCTATTGGTTTCACACAAGAATACACTAAATGGCATTTGCCTGAGGGTGCTACCTATCGTTTTGGAAAGGGGATAATACGCGATATTGCCTATTTTCCTGATAGCAAAAAACTTGCAGTTGCGAGCTCAATTGGCACATGGATTTATGATGTTAACACTGGCGAGGAACTTGATTTACTTACAGACGGTATGTATGGTGCGACTTCAGTTGTTTTCAGTCCCGATGGAAAAACACTTGTGAGTGCAAGTGGTATCAATATTCTATTGTGGAATATAGCAGATAATAAACTACGAGACGTTTTCACAGGGCATACTTCATCAATTTATTCTATGGTATTTAGCCCAAATGGAAAAATATTAGCAACTGGAAGTGTGGATACGACTGTTCGACTGTGGGATATAGACACGGGTGAAGTTGTGCAAACCCTCTTTGGACACACCGATACTGTACGTTCTATGGCATTTTCACCAGATGGAAAGACACTTATAAGCGTTGAAGATTTTACCGATAAAGTCATCCGTCTGTGGGACGTAAATAGCGGAGAACTTCAAAAAACCGTCTATATGGATTTAAATTTCGTTTCCAGCAGGACATTTTCACCGGATGGACATAAGCTCACGACTGGAAGTTGGGATGGCATCCATTTCTGGGATGCCAACACCGGTCAACTTATCAAAACCTTCAGCGGACAAAGAAGGTATATTTCGTCTTTGACGTATTCGGCAGATGGAGCATACCTTGTCAGTGGAGGTGGAAGTATAGACAATACAATCCATATTCTGGATTCTAATACCGGAAATGTTGTGAATACGCTTGTTGGACATAAGGCTAACGTAGACGTTGTCGCGTATTCTCCTGATGGTGCTACCCTTGCGAGTGGCAGTCGATCAGATGGAACAATTCGTATTTGGGATGCTAACACCGGTCAACTTTTGAAAACTATTATAGGGCATACGAATTACATAAGGTCTGTTGCTTTTTCAGCGGATGGCACGACACTTGCTACTACCGAGATAGTAGACAATGCAATTCAACTACGAAATGTACAGACTGGAGAGGCGCGAAAAACACTAATTGGTCATACAAGTCGGCCTTATTCTGTAGCGTACTCACCAAATGGGACGGTACTTGCATCAGGAGATTTCAGAGGTCAAATACTTTTATGGGATCTTCAGACTGGAAAACTCTCAAAAACTTTTACTGGACATACCAGAACGGTAACTTCTCTTGCATTTTCTGCTGATGGCACAACACTTATTAGCGGCAGTAGAGACAGTACAATTCGTTTTTGGGATGTCCAAACCGGCGATATTTCACAGACAATCTCTGCAAACACTTCAAATACAAATTCTAATGTCACGGTCACAGAAGTTAGTGGTATTTCCCTAAGTCCAGATGGGGATTTCGTTGCCGCTGCTACAAATCTGCAGCAGGTACAAATGTGGAATGTACACACAGGTGAGTCAAGAAGAAACCTTTTTGGGCACAACGAGAGGATAGCATCAGTCGCATTTTCTCCAAATGGAACTATACTTGCCAGTGGAAGTTATGATAACACAGTCAAATTATGGGACTTACAATCCAATAGTCAGTTAAGTAGTTTTTCAGAACCGACAGCCAAGAACGCCTACTGTGTTGAGTTTAGCCCAGATGGAAATACAATTGCAAGCGGAAGTCTCAGAGTGATCAGATTGTGGGATGTCGCTTCCGGTCAAAGCAAGGGGACATTGACTGGACACACATCATGGATTCGATCAGTTGCTTTCAATCCTGATGGCAGTATGCTTGCAAGTGGTTCTTCTGATGGCACTGTAATCCTGTGGAATGTCCCAAATAACCAACACACGGATAACAGATAGGTAGAAGATACACGAAAATTACAAACACTAACGACTAATACTAATTAACGGTATTTTTTGGTTTTATTGGTAGTAAGTGTAGTTAGTAAACCGCATCATAGCCATCAATTTAGTGATAGATGTTTTGTGGGGGCTTTGTAAGCCCGATTGGGAATATAGAGTTCCGTAGGAACGATATGTTTATAGAAAAAATGTTAACCTTCTCTTGAGTTCCGTAGGAACGATATGTTATAGAGACGCAATCGGATACACATACCGTTCCTACGGAGCTCAAGAAGGACTGACACCGTTTGCTATAAACATACCGCCTCTACGAGGCTATACATATCCAAAAAGTAGAATTAAAATCCTTAAATTGACACATAAGGTGCGGTTAGGAAACCGCACCTACCGAGACGGATCGCTTTAATTTAGAATAACTTCAATTCGCAGCATCTAATCTCTGTTAATAGGGTGTATCTCGTGTTGTGAGCGCACACCACCTCGTAGAAAGCAGATGATTGAATAGCACTTCCCGCGCTTCTGTAGTATCAATTTCCTTCAATGCCAACGCAGCGTGAAAACGGACATATCGGTTTTCATCTTCCAGTTGGGCGATTAAGTGTGGCAACGCCGGTTCAGAGAGCGGTCCCAGTTTTGCTAACGTGCGAGCTGCATTATACCGAACCCAATAGTGTTCGTCGCGTAGTCCTTCTATTGAAACTTGTACCGTCTGTTCGAAATCGGTATCTCCATTTAACTGTTGACCAATAATACCTAAACCTTCAATTGCATGCCGACGAACCAATGGAGATTCATCTTGTGCAGCACTGGTTAATGCTGGAATAGCTTCCGCTGCTGCTTTTCCCATATCTGCTAACGCATAAGCTGCAGTAGCACGAACAGAGTTATCCTCAATCTGTAGTGCATCAATCAACGTTGGCACAGCGGGTAAGCCTGTGAGACTCAACGCATGTCCTGCATAGTTTCGGACTGAGTCAGATGTCCCATGCAATGCTTGATTCAAGGCTGGCACTGCTGCTTCACCAACTCTCCCTAAACGGTAAGCAGCATTCAATCTAATCTTCTCATCCTCATCCTGTAAATTTTCAACCAAATTATCCACTTCGGCAGATGGAACACCGTTAGCGTCTCCACTCTGTTTCCCATAATACCAATCCCACTGTGCTTCCCACAATTCTGGATGATCGGGTTCAGTGCTATTTTCAACAGAATGCCAATCATCAGTTTTACTTTGCCATGAAGGTGCGTTTGGTTCATCAAGTCGCGAGAATAAGAACTTTAACATATACCGCTTCTTATCACTTTGATTTGGCGTAGCACGATGCCACAAGTCATAGTGGACGATAGTCACAGTCCCTGCTTCGCCACAGAGAGAAAGATCCGGCTGTTCGTGTGCACTTTCACTGGTCTCATAATATTGGGAACCAGGTAACACAGCAGTTGGTCCTCTATCTTCAGGGACATCTTGAGGATAATAAAATGCCATAGTCCAACGGCACTTGTGCCTACGGATCTGTTCGTCTCCTTCATAAGAATCCTTATGAAATCCCTGTCCACCACTTCCTTGTGGATTGAAATGGCAGTATCGGTGTGGGTGCATCATATAGTTTTCCCCAAGCACTCCTTGCATCGCGCCATCAATAACAGGATGATCGAACACTTGTTGAATTTCAGGAATGAGGGGGAGAACATTGTTTCCCAAGTTACCTGTATGTTCAAACATTGTTTCTAAATGCTGGAAAATGTTGTCATGAAAACTCTGCGGAAAGTCGGTTTTCAACGTAATATATCCGTTAATGATGAAATCTTGCATCTGTTCATCGGTGAGTTGAATCGCCTGATCTTTCATATTATATACCTCCACTGTATTTTACTCATTTCTTTCTGCGCGAAGTCGTTCAATTTCAGCTAAAGCCTTAGCAAGTTCTGCTTCAGCATTTTCAGCACGAGTCTCAGCGTTTTCAGCGCGCTCTGGCGGCGTTTGTAGCCATTGTGATGTATTTGGGTTATAGAGTCTCAGTTCACCATCACGTTCACCTAACTCTAAACCTAACGTTTCTGAGGTGAGCCGCTCATTGACAAAATCTATCTCTTGGTATTTGCCATCAATGAGTCGAAATCCGATAAAACTCGGCACGATTTCAGCAAGTGGATCATAGATGTAGTATTCCTTAACACCAAGCACAGATGCGTAAAGGTCTTTCTTCCGTCCCATATCGTTCCCAAATGTACTTGGACTTGCTACTTCCAATACAAAATCGGGGGTGCGTCCCTCTTCCCATGTAAGATAAGTGTTTCGCCTTTTTTTGGCAACGCCAAAAACCACGAACACATCAGGAGAGATAGACTTCCTCGGATTTCCTTCTTCGTAATATATGAGCAGATTTCCAGATACATAAACGTCTGCATCGTCTCGGTAATGATGTTTCAGCATCTGAATGAAATCTATCATCAAGTCCCGATGGGTATCTGTTTCTGCCATAGGTTTACCGTCCGATTCCGGATAGACTATTGTCGGCGCAGATTGTATTCTTTTCTGCATCGTGTCACCTCCCAGTATTGGGCTACAACGATTCGGTGTATTCGTTAAGTATATTACAAAGCTGCGTTAATGTCAAGGACTGTTGACTATCTATAGGACTATTTAGTTCTATGAATTGTCAGTTGATGAGTGTTACAGAGAGTTTACATCGTAGGTCGGGTAGAGCGCAGCGACACCCGACACGTTTTGTTCATGTCGGGTGTCGCGTTGCTCTACCCGACCTACAATACTCCTATAGAAAATTAACGTTTGTGATAAAACACACCAGAAAAACCGAAAACTGAATAACCCTGGACTATCTACCAGATCCATTCAATTCTCCAGTAATTTTAACTTTCTTCAAAAGGCTCTTCCTGTAGGAGCGACCTCCTGGTCGCGACCTTTTACCTAAAACGGATAATAATCTGACAACTGAATGCCTTGACTATCTACGCGAATATTTATACCTCCAATTCATTATTTGTGCTATACTATCACCGAATTCAATGGATTTAAGGAGGAAACAATATGAATGAATCTGAAAGAAAGTGGGACGGAACAATAACACGATACCCTGACCCTGCAATTGAAGTGATTGACTCTCGTTTTGGAAAATATAAAATTGGCAATTCCGTTGTTGAAAGATTATGGACAGGCGCGCGCTGGTCTGAGGGACCCGTCTGGTTTGGAGATGGCGGATATCTTCTCTGGAGTGATATTCCAAACAATCGCATCCTAAAATGGGAAGAGGCAACGGGTAAGGTAAGTGTATACCGTAAACCATCTAATTACAGTAACGGACATACCAGAGATCGACAAGGTAGACTTATCAGTTGTGAACACGGCACGCGTCGTGTAACACGAACTGAATATGATGGAACGGTTACTGTGCTAATGGACAAGTTTGAGGAAAAACAACTCAACGCGCCAAACGACGTGGCTGTTCATCCTGACGGATCTATCTGGTTTACCGATCCAGGATACGGGATTATGCTCAACTATGAAGGGCATATTGCAGAATTTGAATTGCCTACTTCAGTTTATCGCCTAAATCCTGATACTGGAGAAGCTACAGTCGTTACGGATGAACTTGAAAAACCCAACGGTATCTGCTTTTCACCTGATTATGAAAAGTTGTATGTTGTAGACACAGGGGTAACCCACAAAGAAGGAACACCAAGACACATCTATGTTTTTGATGTTGTAAACGGCGAACATTTAGACAACAAGCAAGTTTTCTGTGATATGGCACCGGGCATCGCTGACGGTATCCGATGTGATATTGATGGTAACCTCTGGGCAAGTGCCGGTTGGATAGGAGATGGATATGACGGTGTCCATGTTTTTGCACCAGATGGTACGCTTATTGGGAAGATTCACCTTCCAGAAATTTGTGCAAACCTTTGCTTCGGCGGGGTGAAACGGAATAGACTCTTTATGACTGGTAGCCAGTCTCTTTACTCAGTATATGTGGAAGCACAAGGACTATCGTTATTCTAAATTTGCATGTTTCGGATTTGGATTACGCTTGCGGTTCTTGATAAGAGAAAGTCTGGATGACATCGTTCATCAAAAGCCGTTGTGCAATGGACTCAATGATTTCTGCACTCAAGGTGCCGCTGAGCCAGAACTTTTGTCCTGTGCGAACAGTCTCTACGCCTTCAATACCAAGGTCTCTGATGCCTTTGACTGTACTATCGCCAACTGCATCGGTAACACCGGGTTTGAACTGTACTTCAACCGTCCAATCTTTAATTTTTTCATTGTCAGCGTTAGAGGTGAAAAGTTGTGTAATTGGATCGGCGAGCAGTTCTGTTCCAATCCGCTCAATAGTATGTGAGTTAAGACTGCCTTCAATCCAATAAACTGTGGCTGTCTTTACAGAGTCCACTCCACTAATGCCGAGGTCAGCAATATCTTCAAGAATGCCTTGTCCAATAGTGTCAGGCACTTCAGGTTTATAGAAAATTTCGACTTTCCAATTATTCATAGATTTTAGTTCCATATTAAGTGAAATGGTGACTTACAAGTACCTATTAAAAAATCAACATTTTACGGATAACCCAAAATGGATACAAAACAGATTCGCGTATTAATCTTCGGAGCACATCCCGACGATTGTGACATAAAAGCTGGTGGTATCGCAGCTCTGTATGTTCAAAAAGGACACCATGTCAAATTTGTTTCCGTTACAAACGGCGATGCAGGACACCATGAGATGGGCGGTGGTCCTTTAGCACAAAGGCGTAATGCCGAAGCGCAAGCTGCCTCTGAAATTATCGGCATTGAATACGAACTACTTGACAATCACGATGGTGAACTGATGCCAACATTAGAAAATCGGTATCAGATTATCCGTACTATTCGCGAATTTCGTCCAGACTTGATTATGACGCACCGTCCCAACGACTACCATCCTGACCATCGCTATACGTCAATGCTCGTGCAAGACGCAGCCTATATGGTGACTGTGCCGAACATTTGCGCGCTGACACCACATTTAGAGAAAAATCCCGTTATTGTCTATCTGAGCGATGGTTTCATGAAGCCTATCCCGTTTTCGCCAGATGTTGTTGTCGGTATTGACACCGTAGTGGAACAGAAAATTGATATGCTCCATTGCCACGAATCGCAGTTCTATGAGTGGCTACCTTACAACAGCGGTAACTTAAATGTCGTTCCCGATAGTGTAGAAGATCGACGGGAATGGCTTGCGGAACGTTTACGAAATCGTTTTAGTAGTGTAGCGGAAAAGCACCGTGATCTGTTAGTTGAATTTTATGGGAAAAAAGTTGGTGCTAACATTCAATATGCTGAAGCATTTGAATCCTGTGAATATGGCTCTTCACTGACAACCGAGAATTTACCAATTCTTTTCCCTTTTTTCGAATGACCTAATACCAATTCTAAATAATGATATAACATTATTTAGAAAATCGGTTGGAAGAATGCAATATTTTCTTCTGTAGGAGCGACCTCCTGGTCGCGACCAGGAGGTCGCTCCTACAAAGAAACTCAAAATTGGAATGATACTTTATCAATTAGAAATGGTATAATTATCCAACTTCTATTTTTATTTGCAGTACAACTGATTTTAAGGTATCCTATTAGTTGAGTAATTACCATAGATTCGGAGTCTATTTATTTTATATGCCAACCGAACAAGCTGATCCAAAGGTGCTATTTTACATCGTCTTCGTTATTGGTATTATTTTTGCGATCGTAATGGTAATTCTATTTTTTAATGCTGCACCTGCACGTTCAAACATTGAGGTGCATCGGGAATCATCTGAAGATGCTGCATGCCTGAAATGCCATTTGAAAGGTGACGAAAAATCACCGACAATGCCACACCTCAATCTTGGTAGATGCAATCTCTGCCACGGATTAGCCAAAGAATCTCGCTGATTCGTAATATGGGCTTGCAAGCTGCGCCCTAAGTGCTGTCCACATCACTTCCGCTTCTGCTTCGCGCGTCACATGGATGCATTGCAATCCGTACTCCTCTAATACCTCCTGAACCTGTTTTAGTTCTGATTCCAAAATTCCAGAAAAAATAATCTGTCCTTCAGGGTGCAATCGCGACGGACAATAGGGTATTATCGGAAGAATTGCCTTTGTAAGAATATTGCCAACAATTAGATGATATTTGTCTTGGACTACCTTAATTCCATCGCCTTGGGACAAACTGATCTGTTCTGTAACACCATTAATTGTAAAGTTTGTTTCTGCCACAGGAATTGCTGTCGGGTCAAGTTCAATCGCATCAACATGTTTTGCACCTAACTTTATAGCGGCAATTGCGAGTATACCCGAACCTGTTCCGATATCAGCGACTTGTTGATCTGGCTTAATCGTTTGCTCCAACATTTCCAAGCACAAACGTGTGGTCGGATGGTAACCAGTTCCAAATGCCATGCCGGGATCAAGGCGAATTAGAATATCTGTCTCGTCAGGGGAAATATCATGCCATGTCGGGGCAATTAGCAGACGTTTTCCTATTCGTTGGGGTGGGAAAGATGACTTCCACGCTTCTGTCCACTCTTCAGATTCAACGCGTTTTAAGTCAATTTTCGCAGGATGTGCTTGGATACCCCACGTTGGGAGTTTAGAAAGAAAATCTTTTAGTTTCTCTACTCTTGTGTTTACGCGGTCGTCCAGTGGATAATATGCAATGAGCGAAGTTGTTGAATTGGCAGCATCTTTTAACTCAACCCCGAAAGCATCCATTTCAAAGAGGTAGTTTGCAACGGCTTCAGATGCATCGTCAGAAGTCGTTACGGTAATCCGCGCCCAATTCATAAATATGCTGTTTTTTTAACTTCCAGATACCAGATTCTTATTTTTTCTCGTCATCATCGTGATGAAAAAGCTTATCCCAAAATCCTTTTTGTCCAGATTCAACGGATTCATCTTGTAGTTCAGCAAATTGTTCTAAAAGTTTTCGCTGCTGTTCATTGAGATTTTTTGGTGTTACAATTCCGATCTTCACAATGAGGTCTCCGAAACTTGAGCTTCTATACTTTGGCATGCCTTTGCCGTGTATACGTAACTGATCTCCGTACTGCGTACCGGCAGGGATATTTAGTTTTTCTGGACCTTCAAGACTATTAATTTCGATTGTGCTACCAAGTGCTGCTTGTGCAAACGATATTTTTGCGGAAGTGATCAGATCGTTCCCATCACGACTAAATTGTTGATGCGGTTGGATATGAATAACAACGTGTAAATTACCAGGCGGACCACCCAATGTTCCAGCTTCACCTTCTCCTTGCAATCGGTATTCAATGCCGTTATCAACACCCTTATCAATTTTCAGTTTTAATTCACGTTTTACTCTAATTCGTCCTTGTCCATTACAATTTCGGCATGGATTTTGGATAATTTCTCCCTCACCCCGGCAGCGTGGACAGGGTCGGGACATAGTGAAAAAACCTTGAGATTGAGTTATCTGTCCCCTTCCATAACACTGTGGACACGTTTCAACAGTTGTCCCTCTTTCTGCGCCGCTTCCCTTACATTCTGGACAAGATTCAATACGAGGCACTTCAATTGTTACTTCTTTGCCATTGAACGCATCTTCAAGTGAGATTTCAAGGGGATATTGTAGGCTGCGTCCTTGCTTAGGTCTATTTTGTGTTCTACCGAATCCGCCAAAAACGTCTCCGAAGACTTCGCTGAAAATATCATCAAGGTTAACACCAAAATCGAAGCCGCTTGAAGTGCCTTCAAGTCCAGCATGCCCAAATTGATCGTAACGTTGACGCTTTTCAGGTGTCCGCAACACATCGTAAGCTTCGGTGGCTTCTTTGAACTTTTCCTCAGCTTCTTTATTATCTGGATTTTTATCTGGATGATATTTAATCGCTAACTTTCGGTAAGCCTTCTTAATTTCATCTTCATCAGCATCTCTGCCTACATCAAGAATATCATAATAATCCCGTTTTTGAACCATCTGTTTTCCTACCTACACTGTAGTAAAATTTTGCTTATTTTTCTGTTGTGTCTTCAGTTTCTTGTCCCTCACTATCTTCAGAAGAAGGCTGCTGTTCAATTTTCCCTTTAGAAACCACAACTTGTGCGGCACGAAGAACTTGGTCATGCAATTGGTAACCACATCTGAATTCTTCTATTACATTTCCATCTGGGACTTCTTCGGATTCAGTAGCAAAGACTGCTTCGTGTTGGTTCGGATCAAACGGGGCACCAACCGCTGCTTCAATTGCTATGAGGCCATGTATCTTTAGTACATCCAAGAGTTGTTTATGAACTAATTGCACCCCTTCACTAAAGTTTGAGAAATCTGATGAAGTCTCACTCGATTCAATTTTTCCATCAACACTTTTAATCGCTGCTTCAAAACTATCTAACACCGGAATCAGACTTTCTATAATGTTTTTGTTAGCGAATTTAAGCTGTTTCTGTGCTTCGGTTTCAGTCCGTCTTTTTGAATTTTCGGCTTCAGCAGCAGTTCGTAGCAAACGTTCTCGTTCTTCCTCATATTGCTCACGTTCAGTTTCGGCAACTGCTTCAAGTTGTTTTTTTAAGTCTTCTTTGAGTGCCTCAAGTTCTGCTTCAACAGTTTCTATTGTGCGTCCCTCTGCCTCCGCGTCCACTTCATCAGACGCATCCGTTTCTTCTTCAGCCTCGTCAATAAGAAAATCTGGTTTTTTGATATTTTCTGTTTCTGTTTCTACTTCTATTACTACCTCATTATTTTCAGACATTACGAATTACCTCTTTTTCTTTCTCAGTGAATTCTTTTACGTGTCTCCAAAACTAAACAATTTTACCACCGTCTGAGCAATTTGTCAAATTGAAGTCATGATGCTTCGTTTTTGCCTACTTAATTCAAAAAGTAAAACACCCGCTGCTACGCCAACATTTAAGGAGGATTGTCCAGCTGCCATAGGAATACGAACTAAGTCCGTGCAGCACTCGCGCGTTTCATCCGATAATCCTGTATTTTCGTTACCGACAACAATTGCAGTCGGAGAGGTATATTCCATAGTATAGAGGTCATTTTCGGCTTTGGCTGTAGCACCGATTACTCTCCATCCTGATAATTTTAGTTGCTCAATCGCCAAATTTGTTTTTGGTGTCTGGAACATAGGCAGACGTCCAACAGCACCGCGCGAGGCGCGTATGCAGTTCTTATGAAATGGACTTGCTCCATTACCACTGAGTAAAACTGCGGATACACCTGCTGCATCAGCAGTCCGTAATGTCATTCCCAGATTATCAGGATTCCGAACATTTTCCGCGATAAGCAAAATGCAGTTTCGACTAAAGTGAAAATTAAGTTGTCCAGATTCAGACAAAAAGAGTGGATAGTTGAGATGTACCGAAGCAACTATTGAAGGCACGGGACGCGTTGTTGTGACTGAACCCATTACACCGTCATTAACCAGATAGCAAGACAAATTCTCATCGAATACCCGTTTTATAAATTTTTTCCCATCAGATGTTGAAACAAAGTCTGCAGTATAGAGAATTGTTTCAATCGGTAGTCCGTCTGCAATAGCACGTTCTACCATCATTTCCCCTTCAATAACGAATTGTGAATGTTCAAATTTGCCTCTTAAGGATGCTAATTTACGAATATGGGCTGCGATTTCGTCTTTTCTTTTAGAAACAACTCGTTGTTCCGCTTTAGTATGACTTCCTCGTTTGATACCGCGAAAATATTTCCTCGAATCCGTATGAATAAAGTCCCCTTCCAATATGTCTCCAATTCTTTCTTCTATCCATTCTTCAGCGATGTGGAACATTCCTACACATCGCCTTGGAAAGGCAAGCAGTAGTTCCCTTAAACTTCGTTCAGTTGTAGCAGTTAGGTAAACTCTATAGTCGACATCTAATGTATCCTCTGGTTTTACCAGCATAGCACCATCTATATTTTCCCACCCAGAAATAAAGACCTGATAAGTTTGTTGCCATACCCTTGTCTCGGAATAGGAACGGTATGCCTGTTTAAAATGAAGCACTTCTTCAGCGTTTGGGTCAACTACTTCCAAGAATGTGATCAACTTATCGTAGTTTATCAACGATCTCATTAAGACAAGTTTTCACTTGTCCCTCCGCTGTGATGTAAAACGGGTAAGTAAATTGGTAAATCTTTGTGTGATAGAATTGGGAGAGTTGTGGCAGAATCTATTATGGTTGGTCTTCAAGTTCTTGCAGTTTCGCTTCTAATTCCTCAACCCGTTTCTGGAGTTGGGTGTAATCTTGTAGCAGTTCAGGTAATTTTCGGATGGAGGCTTGAAGTCGCAACTCTTGTTTATGTGGTCTGGCAGGAAATCCAGAAAGTTGACTACCGGGTGGCATATCTTTTGTCACAGCAGATTTAGCGTAAAGCACACTATTTTCCCCAAGAGTTAGATGTCCAATCACGCCAGATTGTCCAGCAATGTTTACCCGATCACCCAGGATAGCACTCCCAGCAATTCCAGATTGTGCCGCTAAGCAACAATCTTTTCCAACAACAACGTTGTGTGCAATTTGAACGAGATTATCAAGTTTCGTTCCGCTTTTGATAAGTGTTTCAGAGAGCGTTGCCCTATCAATTGTGGTATTAGCACCAATTTCAACATCGTCTTCAACAACGACTGTGCCGATTTGTGGGATTTTATACGGGCTATGGTTGGTAGGATCGGGCGTGAAACCAAAGCCATCGCTGCCAATCACTGCACCACAGTGGATAATTACACGATCTCCAATGGTCACGTTTTCGCGAATGCTTACGTGTGAATAGATTAAGCCGTCGCATCCAATTTTACTGTCAGAGCCGATATATACAAGCGGCATAATTACGGTGTCATTACCTATCTCAACATTGTCACCTATAACGCTGTGAGCTTGAATCGTGACACCTTCTCCCAATGTGACGTTCTCACCTATAATGGCAGTTGCATGAATGCCCGATTGTGTCTGTTTTCCCGTATCCCAAGCAAATAATTCCAAAACTTTGACAAATGCCCAATATGGATTATCAACACAGATAGTCGGTTTTCCATTTCCAGAAACTCCACGCCCGATTATGATCGCAGAGGCTTGTGTTGTCGCAATAGCACCCAGATATTTTGAATTAGCTACAAAAGTTATCTGACTTGGTACCGCCTCTTTAATGCCAGAAACACCTGTAATTTCTATCTCACCATCACCAGAGAGTTCACCGTCTAAGTGATCACAAATATCCTTTAGTTTCATACGCATATATTCCTCATTCGGGCGAGTTACAGTGTAACATTCGGGCATAGGTTTTAGAACTAAACCTAAATACCTTGTTGATATAAATAGAATTTATTTCGCATTCTCAGTTGAAGTTTCGGCATTTTCTTTTTTCGGTTCTGCCTTCTCGGCATTGGCGTTAATTAATTTTATGAGTTCATCAGTTATATCGTATTTCTCATTAAAATAGAGAGTAGCTTGTTTATCAATAATGAGATCATATTTTTCTTCTTTGCCAACTTTAATGATAAGTTCTTCAAGTTCTTTAAAAATAGGTGTCATCAGTTCTTGGTTCTTTTCCAAGAGAGCTTGTCTGCCTCGTTCAAACTCTTGCTGATGTTCTATCGTTTTTTGTTCAATTTGTTTCTGTAATTCAGCAATTTTTGGTTGTTCAAGAAAAAGTTCTGATTTTGTTTTTTTCTCTCTCAGGGTTCTAATTTCTTCACCTTTAATATCAAGTTTCTCTTTCAAGCGCTTCTCGGCATCTTTGAGAATTTTGTCAGTTTCAATTGCTTTTTGATAATTTAGTAAAACGCGGTTGCTATCAACTACACCCAATTTGAACGTTTCTGTACCGATACTCCCTGCCATTAAGCCGACTAAGAGCACCATTGAAAATGTTATAAACACAAGTTTTTTCATAATTTTTCCTTTTTTAATAAAACGAAATTGCATCTAATTCGTATTACTATGGTATTGATGTAATCATTGTTTTCAGAACAATTATTAGAGCATATCACATAAATCAGATTTATTAGGTTTTGCTCTGTTTTATCTAACGCTCATTCATATTGTAGGGGCGGGTCCCTGTGCCCGTCCGTTGTTCCATCCTCAATACATGGCGAGGCACAGGGACCTCGCCCTACAAATGATTTATGAGAGAGGTTATAGGTAATATTATTAAAAACCAGGACCGATTGTAAAGTAAAACCTACCTTGCGGTGGTCGATTTTGTCGATCAAAGCCGTATCCCCAACCAAACCGAGCCAACATGCCTAACATTTGCAGACGAGCTTCTACACCTGCCCCGCGTTTTATATTAATTTGGTTAAAAATATTTGGCATGCTTTCATCCCACACCTGCCCAAAATCAAAGAAAACGGCAGTTGTGAGTTGTGGTGAAACAGGAATACGATACTCTAAGTTGGTAAAAAACATTTTATTCCCGCCAAAAGGATTGGGTATGTTTGTTTCATCAGGATCAGGATAAATTTCATAGTCCTCATAACCGCGGATTGTATCAACACCGCCCAAATAAAACCGCTCATAGAAAAGATCTCTGTTATCCTCACTTTTATTTTGCATATAACTTGCCCGGGCATGGACAGCAAAGACATGATTCCACCAAGGGTTAAAAAACCAACTGGTGTCCGCACTATACTTCTGGAACTCGTTGTCAGCACCCAAAAATCCGCCAGAATATTCATAGGAAATGGTGTTTGAACTTCCACCCATCGGATCGTAAAGGGATGTGCGGTAATCCCGCGTATCGCGTCCCACAGCAAAAAGAATACTTCTTGTTGAACGATTAGAATATTCTTTTGCTGAATTTTTATCAAGGGACTTGATCCGAAGTTGTTCCTTAATGGACTCCTTATCTCTACCTCTGAATCTTGACTCATCTACCAGCGTTAACGCCCCTTTTTCTTCAATTACTTCAACCCCATCTACTACACGTACAACATCATTTAACGGCTTATCTACTAACGAGATAAGCCAGTCTTGTTGAGTTACGTTATTGGTGCTGTCGTTTCGAAACCTGACAGATGCGTCAATATCAAAAGCAATCGGACGACCAATGGACACAGATCCGCCACGAGTATCCCAAACGTACCGGTCACGCAAATAGTCTTGATAGTTTTGATTTTGAATTGTCCCCACCGTATAGTAACGACGAAACCGACGCTTGTTGTATATACGAGCATTAAGCCGTGTCGGTGTGCTGAATATCCACGGTGTTCCAAAACGTGCTTCTGCTGTATGGTGGTCGCGGGTACCTAACTCACCTTTTAGGTGTACACGGTAAGCTCGTCCAAATAGATTGTGCTGTCCGACTTCCGCCGTGCCAAAAATACCGCCTTCGCTACCATATCCACCACCGACACTAAGTGTTCCTGTTGTAGGTGATTCAGCAATATTTACAACAAGATTCTTTCGGCTATCGTTATCAGTATCACTGGGAACGAAATCAACAGCACGAATAAATGGACCCATCTGGAAGAGACGTTGCCGTGCTTTGCGGAGAACCTTGACATCGAGCAATTCATCGGATTTGATATTCAACCAATCCAGTTCACGCCTAATCACAAAGTCCTTCGTTTTTGCTAATCCTCTGATTGGTACATCGTCAATAATTATAACATCACCCTGGTTAACTTGCAAGGTGATGTTGACGAGTGCGTTTGCTTCATCAAAAAACGGAATTGGATTTACATCGGCAAGTAGATAACCTTTGTCGTAATATATTTGCTGCAGCTCCTGAATTGATTCTTCAAAAGTAGCACGGTTAAAATTTTCGCCTTCAGCAGGGTCTAACATGTCTCGGATTTTTTGTTCGGAAAAGACGATTTTTTCTCCAGCCTCAAGCTGAACGTTATATGTTCCCACAACATATTGGGCTCCCTCATCAACCGTTATATCAAGCATCAGACCTGTTTTATCCTCAGAAAAACGCTTGGTGTGTCCTTCAATCTTTACTTGCGCGAACCCAAGGTCCTGGTAGTAATTACGTAGATTTAGACTTAAATCTTCTTCTTCAAACAATATTTCATCAAAATGTTTGCCTACACGCGTCTTCATCTTTTTACGCAGTTTTTTTGCGTCAACCTTATCATTTCCGATAAAGTTAATTTCTGTAATTCTAACGCGTGGCCCGTCATCTATTTCAAATGTTATTTGGGTAGTGTTATTTTCTTCATTTCTATCATCGTGGACCTGTATGCTTACAAGATAATAACCCTTTTCGTGATATAAACTGCGGATTGCACGTTCGCTTTCCCAGCGAAGACGGTCACTGTAAATTTCTGAACGCCGTAAAGTGATCCTATCCATTAGTTTTCCAATGTCCAACTCTTCATTTCCAATAATGGTAATCCCTTCTACTTTAGGACTTTCATCAAGCAGAAAGGTAACCTCAAATCCACCATCTTCGGCATTTTGTACATCTACGGCTATATCGAAGAAAAAACCTGTATCCTTGTAAAGACTTTCAATATCTTTCGTTAACAGTTCATCTGATATTTCCTGCCCTACTTGCGTTTGAATGAGGGTTTGCAGCATTTCCTTTCGGAGTGATTGTACCCCTTTAAACTCGATTTTTCTAACCATAAACGTTTCATCAACCGATGAAGATTCTTGTTCTACTGCTGCGGATTCAACGGGTTGCGTTTCATCAGCCGGTTTGGGACCAAAGGTTGTATCTGTAGATTGACCAGCCCAGACAGCGAAACTCAGAATAAAGGAAAAGATAGAAATACTAACTAAACGAAAGATAAAAATAGACGTGAAATTTTTTAAGCCGCTCATGGTTGAGTTCCTCCTTTATAGATGAGTGGAGTCGTGTTATTACTCTTCAAGCATCCTCTGCGTAGATTGGGGTGCCAAAATTGTTTGTTAGATGTCGAAATGCTGCAATGAGTTTTTGCGTAACTTTTCCCGGTTTTCCATCTCCAATAACACGTTGGTCAAGTTTAACAACTGGAATTACTTCTGCTGCTGTTCCTGTAAGGAAGCATTCATCTGCGATATAAAGGTCATGTCGCGTAAATACACGTTCTTCTACTTGAAATCCTGCTTCGTGTGCAAGTGCAATCACGCTATTCCGAGTAACACCTTCCAGAATACCGATATAGGGAGGTGGGGTAACGATTACCTCATTTTTTATCCAAAATATATTATCTCCGCTACACTCCACAACATAACCGTCGTTATTCAACATAAGTGCTTCCACAGCGCCTGATTGTTTTGCCTCAATTTTAGCAAGGATATTGTTGAGGTAATTTAATGATTTAATACGCGGGTTAATTGCTTCAGGGTAATTCCTGCGAACTGAAACTGTAACAATTTCTAATCCGTTTTCATAGAAATTTTGTGGGTACAACGTGATTTTGTCTGCAATAATTATAACTGATGGATTCGGGCATTTATCAGGGTCGAGTCCTAAGTCACCTATGCCGCGTGTGACAACTAATCGAATGTATCCCTCGCGAAGTTGATTTCGACGGAGCGTTTCAAGCACTGTTTGCTTCATCTCATCAATTGGAATCGGGATTTGTAGCATAAGCGACTTTGCAGAATCATAGAGCCTTTCTAAGTGTTCATCCAGCTTAAAGACAAATCCGTTATAGCATCGGATGCCTTCAAAAACACCATCACCATAGAGTAATCCATGGTCGAACACGGAAATCTTTGCCTCCTCACGCGGTAAAAATTCTCCGTCAAGATAAATCAACATTACCTATACCTTCCTATGTACAAATGGTCTTATTGTTAGTCTGCGATTTTCCCATCAACAAGGTGAACAGTCCGGTTTGCGCGCTCGGATAACCGAGAGTCGTGTGTTACAATAATAAATGTCTGGTTCAGACGCTCATTTATATCCTGTAAAACATCGAGTACTGCTTCACTTGTTTTGTCGTCAATGTTCCCTGTCGGTTCATCTGCCAGAACAACCTTAGGCTGATTGACTAAAGCTCTGGCAATTGCTACGCGTTGTCGTTCTCCTCCAGAAAGTTGGTTCGGAAAATGTCTAAGCCGTTCAGAGAGACCGACACTTTCAAGAAGGATTTCCGCTTTTTCATAAGCGTCATCACTGTTGTAACGAATTCCATCTTTGTCCACGGCATTTCTGGTATTTCTAATTATTCTACTCATAGCCACGTTTTCCAACGCGGTGAATTCTGGAAGTAATTGATGAAACTGGAATACAAAACCAATTGCATCATTCCTAAATCGAGTGAGTTCGCGTTCGGAAAAAGCCGTGATATCTTCATCCTCGTAAAAAATGTTCCCGTCTGTAGGACGGTCCAGCGTCCCAATGATATGTAATAAAGTGCTTTTTCCAACACCTGATGCCCCCATAATCGCGAGTATCTCTGATTTATGAATATCAAGATTCACACCTTTAAGCACTTTGAGTTCAATATCACCATCATAAAAGGATTTGTGTAAATTGTCAATTCTTATTAGTGTTTCCATTTGAAGTATATAGGATTACCCTCATCTTAATTTGGCTTTATTCATACTGCAACGCCTCTATTGGTTTCAAATTTGATGCTTGCCACGCTGGATATATCGTTGCGAGCCAACAGATTGCGAATGAGAGTAGGTTTATGAAACCTACAAAGAACCAATTTACTTTTATTGGTAGTTGATTCATTTGGTAAATGGCGCTCAAACCTAATTCTTTCAATGAGATAGGTACAACAAAGCAGTAAAGTCCAAAACATACGACAAGTAACCAGAAGACGAATAATCCGCCTCTTCTTAATTTGCTATGTGGCATAATACGCCGCAGAACAATCACAATCTGAAACAGAATCAATATGGCAACAGCACCTAACGCAAACCATGGGGAAGGTCGGGCTACATTTGAACTCAGAAGCCAACATATACCAAGCCCCAAGGCTGTTCCGGCTATAGTTCCCAACATGCCAATCACGCTACCTTGAATCATGAAGATACGTACAATGTTTCCACGTGAGCTGCCGAGTGTGCGTAGCATCCCGACATCTCGTGTCTTTTCCATAACCGTCATTATCAATGTGCTTGCGATATTAAAGGCAGCAACCAAAATAATGAGTGCTTCAATGATAACTGTTGCAATCTTTTCCAATTCCAATGCGGCAAACAGTGGTGCATATTTTTCCATCCATGTTCTCGTTGTCGGCATCTCAAGCACAGAAAACTGTGCGGCTTCTTCTATTTCCTCACTCATTTTCGGTGCAAGCTCGGCATCTTCAAGTCGAACAAAAATAGTATTTACTCTACCAACTTCATTATATATTTTTTGTGCAGCCTTTAAATCTATATAAGTAATATGATCGTCATAAACAGTCAATTCTGATTCGTAAAACCCAATTACAACAAAATTCTTGATTACCGGAATAAAAGCGCCAGGACTAAATTTGTCTTCAGTCATATTTACCACAAGACGTAAGACATCGCCCTCGTTTACAGTGAGACGTTGTGCTAATCGTGAACCAAGAACAATTCCCCCAGTAATCGTTTCATTATTTAAAAGTCTTGCTTGTTCAATTAAATCGTCATTTTGAAAATTATACGAACCTTTCACGAACTTCGTGAAACCTGTGACTTTATCTTCAATTTCTGGTTCAATTCCTTTGATAAGAATTACGTCTTCAATTTGTTCACTACCTTCTCGAAAAACAGCAAGTTGTGAATAAACAACGGGTGATGCTGCTACAACCCCTTCAACATCTTCAATCGCTTCAATTTTGTTTTGATAATCGCCATAGAACCCGTTATCTATCAATCTTAGAACTATATGTGCTTCATTCGCAAGAAATCGCTCTTTGAGTCCATGTTCTACACCATCTAAAACAGCGATCACTAAAATCACAGTCGCAACACCAAGCCCAACCCCTGCAATGGAAATAATACTAATAATAGAAATAAAAGATTGTTTTCTACGTGAAAGCAGATACCGCGAGGCGACGAACCATTCAAATTTCATATATTTTAAAATACTATTTACGGTAGATTTAGAATTAATTAAACATCATTCGACTGTAGGAGGGAACTCCGATTCCCGACTACAAATGGTTTTAGTCGCGATTCGGAGATCGCTCCCGCCAAATGCCATACGCGCATTTGGCGTTGATTCACAGGTGAGGTGTATAATTATTTCAATAATTCACCATAGAACAGATAATCAAAGGCATCAGTAGCCTGCTGAAGTTAATGGTATTTTTTATCCAATTAAGATTTTAAGTTTTGATTTTGTATACTGTATTTTACTAAATCTTCAAGCACACCCCATTTTTCTGCCCCTTTTGGGAAGCACTCTTCAAATTGCATGCCGATCTTTTCCAAGACACGTCCCGATGCGGGATTTCGCTTAAGATAGAAAGCATGAATATTAGTTAGTTCTAAAACGTCAAAAGCATAAGTTACGATAGCCTTTGCAGCTTCTGTACAATACCCACTATTCCAATAAGGCTTGCCAACCCAATAACCGAGTTCTGCAATCTTTTCAGTTTGGTCAATGCGCAAATCAATTGCCCCTATTAAAATAGTGTCACCTAATTTTTCATTATCTTTAAGCGTTATAGCTAAGTAAATCCCAGTCCCTTTTTCAAAGGCTGCTTTATGAGTACTAATCCACTCTTCTGCCATACCATCTTCATAGGGGTACGGAATGGCACATGTTGTGGATGCGACATCACGATCACCAGCGAAGCGTTGCACCTCTGGGGCGTCCTTAAGTTTAAATGGACGGAGTATTAACCTTTCTGTGTGTAGTGTTGGAACAGTTAACATTTATCCTCAAACTCACTCTTTTGAATAATATACACTATCGTATCTTCAGAAGAATCATCTTCTGGGTCTTTGGGATAAAAATCATTGTAGTGCATTCCTATTTTTTGCATTACTCTGCCAGAGGCGGAATTTCGTTTGAAGTGCTCGGCGAAAATTAACTCAATGTCATGTTCACAAAATCCATAAGCGACAACAGTCTTTGCCGCCTCAGTGCAATATCCACAGTTCCAATACGATTTTCCTATCCAATAGTTCAGTGATGCATCTTTGTAAGGAAGGTAAGTGCGGAATGTTAAGTCTACTTCACCAATCAAGGTTCCATCTGTTTTAAACGTGATCGCAAAATAAATACCTTCTCCCTTTTCAAATTCTTGGTTATACCATTCAATCAACTTTTCTGCCATACCATCTTTGTATGGATATTCTATATCATAACTTGTCGATGCCATATCAGGATCATCTGTAAGGCTTTGCACATCTGCAGCGTCTTCAAGTGTAAAAGAACGAAGTATCAACCTTTCAGTGTATAGTATTGGAGCGGATTTCATTTTAATTTTCCGGACGCATCTGCGGAAATAGGATTACATCCCGTATAGAGTATTGATCCGTCAACAGCATGGTTAACCTGTCAATTCCTATTCCGAGTCCACCCGTGGGTGGCATCCCATATTCCAACGCACGCAGATAGTCTTCGTCAACCATAAACGCTTCTTCATCACCTTTTGCTAAATTGCTTGCTTGTTCCATAAAGCGCTGGCGCTGGTCAATTGGGTCATTAAGCTCGCTAAAGGCATTACCAACTTCCATACCACTGATAAAAAATTCAAACCTTTCTACGAGTTCTGGATTCTCGGGTTTCTTTTTAGCAAATGGGGAAACTTCAATGGGATAGTCGTAGATAAACGTTGGTTGAATCAGTTTCGACTCTACATAAATATCAAATAGTTCGGCAATAATTTCGCCCTTTGATTCATCTCCTGCCAATTCAACACCTGCATTTACTGCCTTTGTATATAATTCGTGGGCAGAAAGTGAGTCTGGATCAAAATCGCTATATTCCTGAATTGATTCTATCATAGTTATTCTTCGCCAAGGCGGTGTAAAATCTATTTCCTGATCCTGATAGGTGATTTTTGTTGTGCCGTGAATCTTTTCTACCGTTTGCGCAATCAGATTTTCTGTTAGTTCCATTACCTCAAGGTAATCTGCAAAAGCCAGATAGAGTTCAAGCATCGTAAATTCAGGGTTATGGTCTCTATCCATGCCTTCGTTGCGGAAATCGCGCGAAAATTCGTATACCCGATCAAACCCTCCTACTATAAGACGTTTTAGATAAAGTTCATTTGCAATTCGGAGATATAGCGGTTGGTCTAAAGTATTATGATAAGTTGTAAAAGGGCGTGCGCTTGCACCTCCATAGATTGGTTGCAACACAGGCGTTTCAACTTCAATAAAATTTTGTTCATTGAGCATGTCCCGAATAGCTTGGACAATTTGTGTCCTCTTGACAAAGACTTCTTTCACTTCAGGATTCATGATGAGATCAGCGTAACGTTGTCTGTAGCGAGTCTGTTTATCTTGTAAGCCGTGCCATTTTTCTGGGAGAGGTCGGATGGATTTGGAGAGTAGTTCCACTACATCAACGAGGATTGTTAATTCACCTGTGCGTGTGCGGAAAACGACACCACTTGCCCCAATAATATCGCCAACATCAAATCGACGATAGATTTTATAAGAGTCTGCTCCTACATCGTCTCGCCGCACGTAAATTTGGATTTGACCCGTGCTATCTTGCAAATGTGCAAAACTACTTTTGCCATGATCGCGTTTGGTCATTATCCTGCCAGCGATAGTAACTCGGTTGGTTTCGTCAGGTGTTTCATCTACATCTTCAAATGCGGAGAGAATTCCTGATGTTGTATGTGTCGGGGCGTATTGATGCGGATAGGGGTCAATCCCTGCTTCTCGGATTTCATTTAATTTTTCTTTGCGTTGTCGCATTAAGTCATTTGTTTCTTCCATACGTCTACCCTCCTTTCTATCTTATGGCCATTTTAATTATACCTTTATTTTTTGCCCGATGCAACATGAAACTGGAAAATCATCTACGCTTGAGTTCTGCCCATTTTACCAATCTTTTCCCTACTGATGTGACGCTGAGCGCACCTCCAACGGACGATTGCGGCCCCATCTCTGCTGCAGGACTTTGACGCTTAAGCCTATAATCACCTCTATCAGCATCAACGAAAAGCGGATCCTCATCAATGTTGTCTTCATAGATAAAATCCCCATCTGGCTCGCGCCCGATACCATTAAGACCATCCTTGATATCGTTTGATTTAATAACTATTCCTCTACCAGAAACAAAAACTTCAGCGTGTGTGTTGTCTGAATTATTACCCCAAACAATGGAATCAGTTAATCTAAAGGAAGTTTCGCTATCAATATAAATGCCACCACCTCTCTCGCTCGCAGAATTACGCGTAATTGTACAGCGGGTGATTTCTGCGTCCCCCCACTTTGACCCAAAAATCCCAATTCCTCCACCCCGTTGTGTTGCGATATTTTGCGCAATAACACATTCAGAGACCACTACATTTCCTGATGGGCTACAGGAAATTCCACTGCCATATTTAGCGGTATTTTGCTTGATGATAGAATCGGTGATTTTCAGAATAGAATACTCGCTGACCTCCACCCCACCGCCAGTGTTTTGGGCAATTTCACAATTTGTAATGAGGGTGCCGCCGCGAGAAAAAAATGTACATATAATGCCTCGCCAACTATTATGTATTATCTTGGAGTCTCTAATTTCAGAGCTTGCATCGGATTGGATATGAACGCCACTGCCAGTATTGTCTGAAATAGTGCAATTGAGAAGTGAGGGTTTAAACGAGGTTTCTCTCAAGATAACATCGTCTATTATCGTGTCCCCATCAAAGTAAACACCTCCACCATAAGCAGATTCAGCCCTATTGTTTGAGATTATAGAGTCAATTATTTTCGCATCAGAGTTAAAGCAGTAAATTCCACCACCATAACCAGTCCCACGGTCGTTTTCAGCCGCTCTGTTCCATGCTATGACACAATTTTTAATCGTCGGTGAAGCATTTTTACAATAGATTCCACCACCCAGATCATGAACACCATTTTTAATCGAAAAACCATCCAATACTGAATCATGAGTCTCTCCATTCTGAAAGATGAAACCTCGTGTGTTCTCAGTCCACCGGCAACTGATTGTAGTCGTTTCCGCTCCATTCTGGGACTTAACGGTAATCTGTTTCCCTTTAAAATCTATATTTACATTTCCTTTGCCTTTGTAGATTCCATCTGCTACTAACACCGTATCCCCATCTTTTGCAGCATCAATACCTGATTGAATTGTCGGTTGATCAGCAGGAACATGAATCACTGCAGCGAATGTCTGCATATTGACACAAATTAGACTTAGAACAATAGAAAAATATGCAAAACATCTAAAAGATTTCATTTTTTCTTCCTATCAAAGGTACTTACTTATTTTCTGCCACCTTCATTTTCAGAAAACTTTCAATAAACGTATCTATATCGCCATTCAAAACAGCCTCAACGTTACCTGTTTCAATGTTTGTTCTCGTATCTTTGACCCGTTGATATGGATGTAGTACATAAGAACGAATTTGGCTACCGAAGTCAATATCTCGTCTTTCTGGTTGTAGTTTTGCCAGTTCTTCGTCACGTTGCGCTCTAAAATGGATGTATAGCCGAGAACGCAGCTCCTTCATAGCGATTTCTCGGTTTTTGTGCTGCGAACGTTCGTTCTGGCACTGTACCATAATCCCTGTCGGAACATGGGTGATTCGGACTGCCGAGTCTGTAACATTGACATGTTGCCCACCAGCACCACTGGCTCGATAGGTATCAATCCGCAGGTCTTCAGCATTGATTTCAACATCAACACTCTCGTCAATTTCTGGTGTAACGTGCACCGCCGCAAATGAGGTATGACGTCTCTTGTTAAAATCAAAGGGAGATAAACGAACGAGACGATGTACACCAGATTCTGCTTGCAAGTAGCCATAAGCAGATGCTCCTTTAACAAAAATCGTTGCTCCTTTAATTCCAGCTTCATCTCCAGGTGTAAGGTCAGCGACTTCAGTCGTATAGTTATGCTGGTCACACCAACGGAGATACATCCGCATCAACATGCCTGCCCAATCTTGTGCATCAACGCCGCCTGCCCCAGGATTAATACAAAGAATTGCATTGTTCTCATCAAATTCCCCATTTAACATTAAACGCAGTTCCATTTTCTCTAACTGCGTCGTAACTGTTGCGATACCGTTTTGAATTTCTGGATCCAAACTGGAATCGTCTTCTTCAATGGCAAGTTCAATCAGAACCTGTAGATCGTCAATAACACTCTCTATTTTTTCATATTCACCAATTTCATCTTTTAGGGCAGCAATACGTTGATTTACTGTTTGTACTCGCTGCGAATTCCCCCAAAAATCTGGTGCCATCGCCTCTTTTTCAAGTTCTTCTAATTCTCTTTGTTTTGTAGACAGGTCAAAGATACCCCCTGAGTTCATGAAGTTGATTTGTCACGGCATCAACTTCTATTTTTAAGTCTGTAAGCATTTATATCCTTTCAATTATCTGTGATTTTAGGCTTTGTGTATCGTATTACAACTCTATAAGCAATACATAGTATACTAAGCACTAAACAGAGGATAGGCAACCAATCACCATATCGTGTATAAAACGTCTGTTTTCCTTCTGATAGTGCTACATCTGCTATTAAGAACTCTTTATCAGTTTGTGGTGTGACAAATGGTGTCGTAATCTGTCCAAAACTGTCAACAACACATGAGTATCCACCATTCGCGCAGCGAAAAACAGCAATTCGATTCTCGACCGCGCGCAAAGGTGCCATTGCCAGATGCAGATCAGGGAAAGCGGTTCCAACAAACCACGCATCATTCGTAAGAATACCCATTGCATCTGCACCTTTTTTCACGAACTGCCGAAAATGGCTCGGAAAGGCGGATTCAAAGCAAATTGATGTCCCGACTTCTATTTCTTCATCGTTGGTTTGCATGGTTTCAACGTTTGTTATTGGTAAAAGGTTTACTGTTTTACCATGTTCAAACGGTTTAAATTGGACAAAATTGGGTAGAAAATCTGCTAAAGGAACGTATTCTCCAAACGGCACAAGGTGCATCTTGGCATACTTACTAAGTACTTCACCTTCCGATGACACTGACATAACCCGATTGTACAAATCTCCGAAGGCATCTTGATCAGTAGCACCTATAAGCATTGGAATGCCATCAATTTCTCCGAACGTCTGCTTGAATAAGTTATGAAATCTTCTAAAACTATTAGATGAGGTTTGTACTATCCACTCCCCAGATATTACTTGTCCTCTAACTGTCGTCTCGGGCCAAACAATTACGTCAGGCTTTTCAACTGCGGCTTTTCGTGTCAAATTGAGGTATTTTTTTATAATCTTTTCGATACTCTCTGATTTCCATTTCTCAATTTGCAAGATATTCCCTGGAATAATTGCCACCTTCATACTTTTTTGGGAAGTATTTTCACTTCTCGCAATTGCAGCATATCCATAAATTAGACATATCATTGCTAACAAGCAAGGAACAATTATTGCCATTAATTCTTTTCGCCACTCCTGTCTACGTCGAATTAACGTTGCAATCCCCGCATTGAAAAATACAATCACAAAGCTAATGCCGTAAACACCGGTCAAAGATGCGATTTGAATTCCTGGCAGATATTTCCACTGTGAATAACCGATGTTACCCCAGGGAAAGCCTGTTAATAGCCAGCTCCGCACCCATTCTAAGCTAACCCAGATAGCGGCAACCCCTAATGGGAATAGAATGCCTGATTGCCACGGTAACTGATGTACTAATACCGCAAAGACTGCAAAATAGAGTGCTGTATACCCTACTAAAAGTATGTAGCCAAGCAATGTCGCAAAGATATTCGCATAGGGATATAAGAGCACAATTGCTATAAGTAGACCTGCAAAAAACAAAAATCCTGCTACATACCCTACGAGAAATGCTGATTTCCAACTCTCTACAGATTCAAGTGCTATCAATAACGGGACTATCGCAACCCATGCAAGTGGAAACAAATTAACACTGGGAAAACTACAGAACAAAATTATACCTGAACTTGCAGCGAGCCAATATCGGGAACGTTTTAAAAAATCCAAAATGTATTCCACAGGATAGGTACAAAATTTAGATAAATATTAACATATCAACTTGAATGTGTCAATATAAATGTAGTCCTATTGCAGAGCCATTCAATTTTCGAATAATTTATTCTTTTCTCTAAAACCTCTTACTGTAGGAGCGAGCTCCAGCTCGCGACATATTACGAAAGGTCGCGAGTTGGAACTCGCTCCTACAAAAGAAATCGGGGTTACAAACCCGCCAAATGCCATACGCGCATTTGGCGTTGATTTGGCTGAATACCAAACGCGTATTCAGCGTTGATTCCCTCCAACAAGAACACTGCGCGACAATTGAATGCCTCTGAGTCCTACTGCACGGCTAATCTGATAAACCACCCGCATTCCGTATCGTTGTTACCACCCGAAACCGTAAAAACCCTATGTATAAACCAGACGGCAGAAAAAAACGCTATAGTAGGGCAATCTCAACACCTTTTTTTGATAAATTAGCAAAAAAACTTGACAGAAAAATATAAAAAGGTATAATACTTGGAACATGTGAGAAATCACTTGTATGAAGATTAAGTTTTTAATTCGGTAATTTAACTCAAGTTGCTATGGACAAGATTTTAAATGAAG
The DNA here is from genome assembly GCA_028820635.1 of Candidatus Poribacteria bacterium. Lineage (GTDB taxonomy): Bacteria > Poribacteria > WGA-4E > WGA-4E > WGA-3G > MSPOR6. The sequence continues at coordinate 83,151 of JAPPIG010000051.1, read as the reverse complement.
ATTAAATAAATTAATCTTCATACAGATTGTGCTACTATGTGGCAACTTAGGTTATCATAATATGAAATAATATGTTATTATGGAACATAGATTAGTAAAGATTGGTATGGTAAAATAGGTGCAGTTTATTCAAACTCACCTATATTTAATACGAAACTCACGTAAAGTGAGATTCATTTCTATAGGAGGTTGAGCGACATGAAAATTATGTTGGTATTAGCAGGATTTGTGTTGATGATAGCCTTTTGTGTTCTCAGCACAAGCGACATAGCACAGGCGGAGGAAGTCTTGGGAGTAGGAACAGATTCACTGCTCGGAGGAGACCTAACCGATCCAGAAGACGATGGTAATCCTGAAGCAGATGACGGTTACAACGCCAAGTTCACAGCCAACGATGAACCCGGATTCGCGGGCGGGGAATTTGCGTTTAACGTCTTCGATCACGTCCTTGGCCCCGGCAATGCCAAATGGTGCTGAGGACGTGGAGGAGGCATTCCGGAGGAAGGCCTACACGTGACAGCTGAGTTTGAGGAGCCGTACGCATTGACACACTTCACCGTATCTTCAGCAAATGATGTTCCTGCAAGGGACCCCACAGTGTGGGAGGTTCAGGGGTCGAACGACGGCAAGGAGTTTGAGACCATCTATGCTCACGACGGGGATAGCTTTTGGGATCAGCGACTGCAAGTCGTCCTTTTTGAGGCAGGCGAAGATTACGATAAGCAAAAAATCGGATATAAGTTTTTTCGGCATGTTACTTTTGACACCGCATCGAACCCGGCTGGGGCGTACTTTCAAATTGGCGAAATTGAGTTCTTCGGCGATGATAGTTATCCCGTAGACCCTAAAGCCAAGCTCACAACCAAATGGGCAAGCATCAAAAAGGTCCGATAAGCGCAAATATCAGACATTTTCTAAATCGGCTTGAATCCAGTAATAACTTGGGTTTGAGCCGTTTTTTTGTGTGCGCTTGAAACCGTATGGACTATCCTGGGAGGACCTTTTCGATTATGAACCGCACCTACAGCGTTTTGGAAATTATAATTACCGAAATATTTTCTTAAATTTCATTATGGTGATGGAACAAATCGTGCGGGGCACCGCATCGTCAAATCCGGGAGTTTTAGCATCCGAACATCAGGGGAGTCGAAACCGAAACAAAGACGATATTGTGCTGACCGATGTATTGAAACAACTTCAAACGATGGTCACGGCGTTGCTACAACGGGTTGGCCACTCGATCTCCCTCCGTTTTCAAATCGAGTTCAACTTCCGAGACGCAAAGCGATATTGGGGATTACAAGATTTTATGAATGTCAACAAGATACCGGTAAACAATGCAGCGAACCTCTCAATGTTTATGGTGAATGTGAGTGCTAAACTCATAGATACGCTCCGTTGTAAAAATACTACGTATAGTGTTTTAGACCTTAGGGCACACTACCGAGGTTTGAAGTATTTACACGAAACATTAAAAATACTTCCGCAAAAACATGAACCTATTGTTATTCAACAAATCGCACAACATCTGGGGGCAATCGGTGCTATTCATCACACGCAACCTGAACTAAACCCTGGATAATTGGCGAAGGTATTATTATTGTGAATTATAAAATAAACTGGCACTTTCGTCCCCCGGTAGTCGAGGTTTCTAACCTCGACTATGCAGAGTGTTCAAGTGATTCTAAAATCTACCGTAATTGAGGTGAATATGTTTACCCAATCAAATTATTCGCAGCACGAACAGGTCTAAATAATGTCTGGCGTTTGGGTGGCATCTCTTCCAGCAACTTCGGATGCGGATTCCAATCGTGCCATTTACTATTTACAGTGTTATAACAACTAAAAATTGCCAACCTGTCGTTATCCTCATTTATCCATCGGTGCGTGCTATGCGTCAATGCTTCTGTGAAAAACAGCAATGACCCCGCTGGGCACTCATAGGTATCCCAAATCGGAGAATCCTGACTCTGGATAGTATCCGGCGCAGTATAGACTGCTTTATGGCTTCCTGTTATAAATAGTGTACCGCCCTGTCTGTATTTGACTGGGTTAAGTTCCCAAACAATACGTGTCAAACCGCTATAGGCTCGCCCTGGGATACACCGATAAAGATGCGAATCGCCGGGAAAACGGAGCATACCGTTGCCGTTGTGTGGTCCAAAGTTACCATCTCCGACAGTGCGGTAGAACAGACTGCACGATTCCATACGGAAGCCGTAGCATTCTTGGCTTGAAAGTGCTGGATGCGCGAGAAACTCGTTCAGAAATCCGACAACGTTTGGATGATCGGATAATTTTTCCATCGGTCCACCGAGAGGTGAACGTTCATGTTCTGGAATAGACTCCGGTTCATGACGTAGACGATGACAGAACTCCTGCATCTCTTGCAGTTCATCGCCTGACAAAACGCCAGGGACGAGGAGCCAACCGTGCATGTCAAACAGATATTTTTGTTCTTGTGTAGGTGGCACGACAGGTGTACCGTCGGAGGTAGTTTGCGGGAGTTCGGCATTGTCTATATCCAGTGCCGCCCCCAAGTTTTTGTCAACGATAAAAGGTTTTGTATAGTTTGTTGCTTGTTCCATAATGATATTTCCTAATTTGCTTGTTTATGTCACCGCTTTCGCGCGTTTCAGTGCATCCTCAGAAACATTCAGCGTCTTTGCGATGTCTTCGTCCGTATGTGAAATGGACATAAACCAGATATGTCCCTCTGGCAGATACAATCCACCATCTAATGTTGCTTCATAGAAGGTTCTGCGAAACTGACTTTGCTTTTCACCTACAGCATTCAACCCGAAAAAAGGCATAGGTCCAATACCACCAATGCGTGCTTGGTCAATACCTAATCGATCTGTCATTTCTCTATAACCATCTAACAATTTTGTCCCCTGGTTCCACATGAATGTAACACCGTCTTTTGCCTCCAATTCCGCAATCGTAGCAATAGCGGCGGCAACAAGTGAGACCTCTCCGTGGAAAGTCGCGGCGACCCATACACCAGCAACTTCGTCCATAATTTCCTGCCTGCCGACTACAACAGCAGTCGCGAATCCGTTTGCCAACGCCTTCCCAAAAACCGACATATCAGGTGTCACACCGAAATATTCTTGCGCTCCACCTAAAGCATATCGGAATCCAGTCTTAACTTCATCAAAAATTAGCAGCGCATCGTTAGCGTTCACAACGGACTTCACATTTTCTAAATATCCTTCTGCGGGCAAGTCGTGTCCAGAAGGTTCCATAATCAAACACGCTATTTCTCCGGGATGCTCCTTAAAGAGATCTTCCAACGCATCTATATCGTTAAAACCAACACTCAATGTTGATGCAGCACTGCCCGGTAGATGTCCACGGGTATTATGACACCAGTCATGCCAACCGTGGTATCCGCAACGAATTACCTTCTCTTTTTCAGTGTATGCACGTGCAAACTTAAGTGCGCCCGTTGTCGCATCGGAACCACCGACAAAGTAAGCGACCCTATCCGCAGATGGAATAATCTCTACAAGTTTCTCTGCGAGTTCTATTTCCAGCGTGTGCCCTACGTTATAAACATTGCCTCGCTCAAGTGCCTTTGCGACTGCTTCTATCACGGTAGGATAAGCATGTCCGAGAATCATCGGTCCATATCCCATTAGATAGTCAATATAGTCATTGCCATCTGCATCCCAAAAATGCGCACCTTTCCCACCAGCAACCATAACCGGTTGCGGCGGATTGCTCTGTTTATGTGGTTGTCCGCCGCCTACTAACGCAGCCTTCGCCCGTTCCCGCCATGCCAACGATTTATCAAAACTTCTTCCCATATTACACACCTCTACGCAATTTAAATAGATAGTATACCACAATTCGCATTAGTCTCAACATTTTTTGTTGTAAATCGTGCAAATTAATGACATACTATGTTAATTTTAGGTTTTAGGAAAGATTTACGTTATTTAAAATATAAAGGAGTATCTGTGTTATGAATAACAGCTTTCATAATTCCGTCCGACCACTTATATATCTGAGTATGTTATTGTTTGTATTTTCTGGTTTCCAAAACTCTTTTTCGCTTGATCCGTATACCGTACGAACGGTATATTTTATTCCTACAGACAGCGTTGATAAATCTGATTGGTTAGATTTGGATGATATTATGAAATCCAGCCAAAATGTCTATAGGAGCGAAATGAATAGGCATGGATTTCCGAATAAGACTTTTAGATTAGAACTTGACAATCAAGGAGATGTCATAGTCCATAAAGTTTTTGGCAGGCATAATAAGGCATTTTACTATCATGATACTTTCGGATTGGTTGTATCAGAAATACAACAAAGATTCAATGATAAAAAGAATATATACTCCATCGTTATAGCAGGAGTACCTGCTATTCAAGGCGGTTGGTTTGGAGGTATGGGAAGTGCTAGACCGTGGAATAGTGATGAATATCACGGCTTCGCTCTTAGTGCAGAAACGTCAAGAGAAAACACGGAACAGATCATTCTTCATGAGTTAGGACACACCTTTGGTCTGTGGCATATTGTGCTTTATAATCCAAAAGAATTTATATTAGGTAGCGGTGAGAAATTATCTCTGCATGAGGCGAGGTGGTTGTCTAAATTATGTTATTTCAATAATCAATGGAATTTTGGAACTGCTCCGAGTATTGTAAAGTTTCACAATACAGAACAATTAGATAACGGTAAGATTAGATTTAGCATAGATATAAGAGATAACAGCGGGATACATCAAGCTTATGTTGGGCTTAATACAAATATTGTAGGATGGGATTTCTTTAATGGCAGCAATAACAACGACACTGCAGTTTTTGATGTAGATCTCGGACATGTTTTAGGTAGCAACAATATCGGGGTACAACTTATGGACAATGATGGCAATTGGATGTATTACGCTCAAGGTTATGCATTGCCGAGACAGGAACCTACCGACTTAGATTTGTATAGAAAAAACTTTGACGAGAAGTTTGGGGATAAAAATTACGATCTTAAACCAGTTAGTATTGATGATGGAGAACAACTTGGTAACCCAGACTTATCCAAGCAAGCGTTTGATGAGAAATTTGACAATAAAAATCCTGAAGATTTAGACAATAATAATGATGAAGTCAAACATGTATGCGAAGGATGCGAGGTTTCTATAGAAGAAATACCTGAAGATGATGATACAAATTTGAAAAACCCCAGATCAGTAAATACCAGAAATAAACTGACTGTCAAATGGGCTTCGCTAAAATCATTAAACAGGTAATCGTATCATACAAGAAAAGGAATAAAGATATGAAATTTAGAATTACTGTGTATGTAATATTAATGTCTATTATATTAATGATACCCACTTTCAATAACGATGCGCTCGCAGCTAATTTAAGTGACGGACTTGTTGGATATTGGCCTTTAGACGATAGCGGATCGGATCAGTCTGGCTATGGCAATAATGCTACTATAAAAGGTGGTGCTAAATGGGTTAAGGATGGATGGATCGGAGGTGCACTTGAAGTTGACGGAATAAGCGGTCATGCAGTTGTTGACAGAAATTTTACTTTAATGACAGATAAAATTACTGTAATCGCTCGGATAAAAGGATGGAAAACAGTAGACTGGGCAGGCGTTGTTATAGGTAGAAATGACCCCAGCACATTCGGTTTAGGGTTTAATCATCAAGACACTGTGATGTATATATGGAATAATAATAGCATAGATACATGGTTTTGGCATGGTGCGCCTCGCATTCCAAAGGACGAGTGGGTCTTAATGGCTATAGTCATTCAACCTGAAAAAGCAACAAGTTATATTTATCACAAAGAAAATGGTAAGTTTGAGTTTGCTGATAATAAAAGGCCGCATATCCAGCAAACAGTACTCAATTTAAAGTTTGGATGGGACGAATGCTGTGGTGGCAACAGATACTTCAGAGGACTGATTGACGAGGTAATGATTTTTGAGCGTGCATTGAGTATGGGAGAGATTAGAAAACTTTCAAATACTGCTTTACCTATTGACAGTAAGAGCAAGATTACTGTCAAATGGGCATCATTGAAATCATCGAGTAGCCGTTAATTATTAAAGATAATTTTGAAATACAAAGAGAAAACCTGTGCCAATTAATGTTTATGTCAAAAACTACTAATTGTGAAAATAAATATACACTTTCATACCCGGTTGGTGAGGTTTCCTAACCTCGCCGGTGCAGGGTGTAATAAGTAATTCTACCATAGAAACCGAAACCTTTGGAGGAGATGAAAATGGCAGAAAACCTATTAACTGATGAACAGATGCGGCATTTTATCGTGAACGGTTTTGTCACCGTTACGACAGCGTTTCCGCCAGCATTTCACGATGACATCTTTGAAAGAACTGCTGTTGTGTTTGATAAGGAAGGCAATCCGGGTAATAATCTTTTGCCGCGAATACCAGAGATTCAGAGAGTCTTTGACGATGCAAATGTAAAAGGTGCATTGACAAGTCTGCTGGGACCGGATTATTATATGCAACCGCATCGGCACCCGCACTATAATCCACCCGGTAGCAACGGGCAGGGTATGCATCAAGACGGTGGCAAACGGTGGTCACACCATACCCGTAGGTTACTTGTTTTCTATTATCCACAAGATACACCTGTTGAGCGTGGACCAACTGGTGTTGTCCCAATAAGTCATTACTTTAGTACAAATGAAGGTTCACAGGTATCTCCAGAAAAGCCTATCACTGGCAAAGCAGGAACTGTTGCATTCGCTAACTATGACCTATGGCATCGTGCCATGCCGAATCAGACTGATGAGAGGCGTTACATGATGAAATTCCTCTATGCCCGGATGACAGAACCGCAGAAACCTACGTGGGCAAACAAAGAAAAAAAATGGGAAAACGGCACAGCACACGGACCTGCTGAACATCAGGAGATGTTCAAACATTTGTGGAATTGGCACCTTGGTACAAAGAATAGTGATGCACAGTCTTCATCTAACGGTGAGTCGTTATCAGATTTAATCAGTGCGTTGAACAACACTATTGAATCAATAGGATTAAAGGCTGCATATCAAGTGCCAAAGTTCGGCGGAAAAGCGGTGCCAGCATTGGTCAGGTGTCTGTATGAGGAGTCGGATATGAATCGCCGAAACGCGTGTTATGCGCTAAATGCAGTCGGTGTTCCCGCCGTTGATGCGTTACAAGGTGCTTTGAAAGAGGGTCCTGAACAAGCTCGTGCAAATGCCGCAGAGGCACTTGGAGACCTTGGGACGAAGGCAGAACCTGCCGTTCCTGCATTGGTTGAGGCGTTACAAGATGAATCTGACAATGTCCGGGCACGCACGATTGAGGCGTTAGGCACAACCAGTCAATCAAGTTCGTTAGCGGTTCCAGAATTGATTAAGGCATTGGAAAACCCAAACGGTGGGATTAGACGCAATGCTGTATTTGCGCTGTGTCGGATTGGTGAAAATGCTGCAGATGCAGTTGATGGTTTGGAAAATCTACTCTTTGATGAAAACCGGTATATCCGTGGTAATGCGGTGCATGCGCTTCACCGTATCGGCACGCCACAAGCAAAATCAGTGCTTCTAAAGTATTTAGAAGGCACGCGTTGGTGTGCTTTGACTAACCGCGAAACTACATTTTAATCCCTTTTTCTCAGTAGGCGCGCTTTGTAAGCGCGCCGCACCTTATAAATTGGAATTTGCTTGTTTGTAGTCGCGCAATTTATTGCGCCTCTTTGAATACGTTACGGCACACGGCGTGTGCCTACTACTTTTAAGCAGACTGAAACGTATCATAAATCTCTCGCGCCCGCTTTTCAACATCTTTTAAATAGGTCTCACTGATTTGCGCGCAGTAAAGTTCAGTCAAATTTCCACTTGTCTCCCCAAAGGCTTTGGCATAACGACGACACTCCTCTTTATCACCACCAGAAGCATAAGCCTTTGTCTTTGCGTCTGTGCCAGACTTTCTCACCTCAACGAACATGTCCGCAAACTTAAGGTATGTTCCATCCCCGACAAATCGGACATCTTCAAGATTAGTAAAATCAAGTTCAGGAAGCGCATCGGAAAGGATAGCACGCGCTTGCTCCATATCTATTTTCCCTTCGCGCAGTGCAATAGCAATCCCCAGAAAAAATAGATCGTTTTTATCGCGTTTCGCTTCGCCTTCCCATTTTGCCTCGCGTAGTTTTTCAGGATTCGGTTCAGACTCGTTGTAGTAGGTAATGTCTTCCCTCACATCACACGTTGCAGTAATTCCACTCTCAGAAAAAATAGAGGCAAGATAGTCAGACAAAGGTATATCCGCTTGCTTGCAATGTGCGGCAAGCGCTGTGACCAACACCATAGATTCGCCTGCTGATTTTTCCCGCATCGCAATGGCTGTCCTGCCACTTTGACTCTGGATAAGTTCTTCAGGACCGGTTATCATACCGCCGCTCTCTTCACCCGCAAAGATGAGTCGCGGCTGTACACCGAGCGAAATTGTTTCACCGTAAACATCTTGGATAACAACTGACGCGTTTGGTGTATCGGCTATCTGCTTTTCAATCTTTTTCATAATTGCCGCGATCTCTTTGAAGCCGACCGGGACATTAATTACATCTACCCCGTTAGCAGCAGCCCATTGATCCCAAGCAAGTGCAGAAGGAGTTGTTTTAATCATAAACCGCGGATGATCCTCCCAAAGTCCTGCGGTTTTGAGCTGCTTCGTGTGAAAGTCCATCAACATCAAAAACGCCTGATTAGGTGTGTAAATCGTCAATAGTCGGTCATCATCAAGCGTTAGAAAATCAACACCGAGACGTTGCAGGGTTTCAGCACGCGATGCTTCTTCTATTTGGCAAACGATAAGTCGGTCTCCGTCTGGATCGGTTGCTTCAATAATTGTTCCGATAGGTTGTTTTTTTAGTTTCGTCGCATATTCAGCAGATTTGACGACATCCAGAATACTAAAATCACATCCAAGGTCATAAAATTCAGCCTCACCTGTTTTCGGATTTCTGCCCAGTTTCCCAATGTTATGATAGAGTGGGTCTGCTTCAACGTGAAGCCAACGTACAGAGTTGGCAATACCTAACCGTTCAAAGATCGCACGCATCGGGCGATACATACATCCACCGACACAATCAACAACGATAGGAGGTTTTGTCTTTCGGATAAGATTGAGATTTGCATCTGTAGCGACACCACTTTTGAGATAACCGACATAAAGCTGCACGCCATCGTGGAGTTCGTCTAATCGTTCAAAATCAATATGTTCGTCGTTGATTGCGCTAAACTGAATTGGATATCCATCCGTTTCAGCAGTATTAAGAATCTCCTCAATCTTTTCAACAAACTGCATGGATTCTTCGGGCAAGTATTGACTACCCTGATTGTTGAGATCCTTTGTTGCATTTTTCGTACTAACAGAATGACTTGATGTGACATGCTCACCACCGTCCAAGTCAAGCATGAAAATAAGGAACGATGCCATCCAAATCGGCAGTGTGCCAAACCCTTTCGGCACATAAGTTCGTATGCCTTGTGCTGCCTGAATCCGCGCGATGAACTCAACATATTTTTGGGAGTTATAGCGCACCTCACATCCTGCAAGTTTCTCTACGGGTTTCCCATCAGATTTTTCCTGTGCGACGAGACTTTTTCCAAGTGTCGCCAGGATAATGCCAACCTGATTGATCGGAAAGCGCGTATCCCATGGATAGAGAATATTTTGGGGACCGCGTATGCCAGCGGTTGACACCTGCGCTTCCTTTGCATAGTTGCCAAACCATTCCCAAAGGTTCAAACGTTCAATCAGTTCCTTGTTGAGCAAAAATGTGAATGCTTCGGGTTCGTCTTGAGGAAAAAGGGGGGATTTGATTGAGTCGGGCGTATTCTGCTCAACCACTGCGAAAAGTTGTTGCTCTGTTCGGTTTCGTTTTTCAAGGGACGCTGCATCTACAGCAATTACCATCTCCGCACTCCAACATAGGTTTTACGGGTATTATAGCATATACATATATTTGTGTCAGTTAATTTGGCGGATTTGTTAGGTTGAAGTAGACGGTAGGGAGCGGTGAGGTGGTGTGCGTAGATGTGTTGTTAATTCTTCCAATCTTCCAAACGCAACCCCAACTCGACTATTTTCTCGTAATCAGAATCAGAAGCAACCAAGATTGCATCAAGAGACAAAGCTGTAGCAGCAATCCAAAGATCGCATTCACCTAAAGACGTTCCTTGTTGTTGCGCAGCAACTTTTATTTGTGCATAGGCATCGGCGGCATTTTCTGGGATTGGGTCACATTGCACATCAGCAAAAAACTCATTTGCCCTTTGTTCGAGGTCTTGTCTCCTTTTCCCTGCAGGAAGCCTGCGAATTCCGAACAGAATTTCACCCTTAACGATGGGACAAGTAAAATGGTAGTCCGACTCGGTTAGCGAATCTAAACGCCTCTTTACTCTGGAATTATCTTTCATCAACTCACTACATGTTGATGTATCCAAGAGATACTTATTCATTATTTTTCGCTTTCATCCGAATCAAAGGGTGAATCAAATTTTATAGGTATTTCCCCCTCTTTTATGGACTGATTGAGTGCTTCAATGTCTTCATCAGTGAGATGCGGTGGCTTTTCCATCGCTTTGATGAGGCGTTGAGCAGCGAGATTTTTTCTTATTGTATGTTCCTGTTTCTGATCTGATTCTGTCCAAGTGCGAAACTGCTGCAATGTATCAGGTGCTACTCTGGCTGAAACAGCGGGATGTACAGCGAGTAGAATCTGACCAATTTTTTTCTTACCGGTTTCACTACTCTTACAGGCTTGTTCAATTTCGGGCACTGTAACCATAGGCATTTTCAATGCAGCTCGAAATTTTATTTTCTCAAGCCACTGTACGGAAAGCAAGTCTGCTAAACCTGTCAAGAAGGGATCTAGCCATATTAGACTATCTACGAGATAAGTTGAAATGAGTATATGTGCATGAAAAAGATCTTTTGGACTTGTTTCGGTATTATAAATAATCTTTAATGCTGCTGTTAACCTTTCTTCAGATTTAACATCTTGTGTTTTCATCACTTTTAGGACGTTATTTTGATCTGCAGATAGCATTCTGTCAATCAGATTAAGAACAGTTGTCATATTTTCTTTTATGAATAGCTCTGAAGAATTAGCACGCCATATAGACAAAATTGCATGTGTATCTGCCCCTGCTGATAATTGAATAATAAGGGCTGCTACTAACATAACAGTGATGTTCTCAACAGATGTGAAATTAGGCACATTTTCTATAGGTATAAAGCCGATTCCCTCTTCTCCGATCCCTTTACCATTTTGGAAGTGCTTTTGTATTGAGTTGCAAGCATTTGCCAATTGCTGTATACGTGCTGGCAGCTCATTGAGGGTTTTGTTTCTAAAGTCGTATTGTGTTTTAAGTAGAGAGAGAAAGAAACTTAATTCTGGATATGTATTTTTATTTGTGGTTTGAAAGGCCTGTTGAAAAATTGTCGTCTCATGCCCAAATCTGTACTCAATTTGTGCAAGGTAGAGCCAAGAGTATCCTATCGGAGAATCAGGTAAGTCTAAAACTTTTTCGTTAGTCTCCGTATTGCTACAAAAACCCGGGGGGAGTTCAGAGGGTTCTGAAGCGTTATCTTCAAACCCACACCATATTTGCCATAACCATTTTATAGTGTGTTCTAATCGTTTTTTCAAAGTGAAATACTGAAGGTCTGTCTTGTCTTGAGGACGTTTCTCAAAATCTTGCAACGCAAGATGTAGAAATTTTATGCAGTTCAACATATTGCCTGCCTTAAACTGGGCAAATCCTGCATCTGCATATAAACCGATATATCTTTCGGTATTTTCAATCTTTTGGGTTCTTTTAGCTCCCTCTTCGAAAAAGGTAGCTGCTTTTTTCCAATCGTCCAAATGTGCAGCGCACACAGCAGCTCTTCGATATTCCTCTAAAGGTCCGATGTTTAATTGTTCCGATGGTGGATCCCATTTTGGGAGAATACGTTCATAAATATTTAGTGCTTCTCTATAATGTTCTTGGTGGAAATATACCAATGCACGCTCTTCTTCTATCACCGGTAGTGATCCGACTTTTGATGTAATATCTTTAAGAACTTCATGGGCAGTGTCAGGGGTGTTCAAGTATTCGTCATAGATGATGGCTTTTCCTTTTGCTGATGCGGCTGCGATATGTGGATAACCCCAGGCAATAGCTTTTTCAATTACTTTATCAAAAGTTTCAAGACACCTTTGCCAATCGGGATTTTCAAGCTTTGATTCTGCCAACCAAACGCCACTAATCAAAAGCTGAGCTTCAATACTATTCCCTCCAAAGTCAGCCAATAGTAAAGTTCGAATTTCTGGCTGTAGTTCATCCAACGCATCAATAAGGTCGCTGAGAAACGGCTCGTAAATAGGAGGCCGTGCATAGATAAAACTAAATAGAAAACTGAAAAAGTTTGATTCATCAATGTTTATTTCTTTTAATTCTTCCATGGGATTAAAATATGACTTCCAAACCTTTTTGTCCATGTTTTTAATATCAATAATTTCTTTAAGATAACCTACCAGTTTCTTGGCTGGTAGTGTCACTTGATTATATTTGAGTATTTCTGTTGCTAACATGAGACGAGACAGCAAGTATGACTGGCGGGGTTCATAAGGTTTGGTTTCTTTATCCCAGATTTCAAGTATCTTTGGAACTAATTCAGGTTTCACCTCAACTGCAATGCGATATTGCAGTGTCCGAAACATTTGATTTACAAATGTTTCACCAGGGAATAATTCTTCGGGAGGATCAGTTTTAATATGTGCTAACATCGAGAATTGTTGACAGAGATCTTTCCAACCACTCTCTGGAGCGTCCATCAATGAATAAATGAAAGCAATAATTCCTTCTTTGTTCTGGCCAACCATACTATGTGTAAATACAGTCCAGCCCTCTGTTGGGGTCAGTTTCTTTGTTTTAATTATAGCATCTGCAATATGCCCATGAAGATCTTTTATTCTATCATCGGACCAAACCTCTTTGGCGGCATCCTTTAATAAAGGTGAAATAGTATAATAGGTCTCATTGACTTGATCTATCCAAGGGCCAACCAATTGACTGAAAACATCGCCTGGATGGGGTATAGGTGCAGGTATCTCACCAATATTAATTGCATAATCTTTTCTGAATTCAGTTAGCAAACTGAGTCTATAAAGAAATTCACGTTGATCTTTTGAGTAGTCAGTGAGTAATTGTCGTGCTGCTTCACGTTCTTTTTTTATTTCTTGGGAGGGATATATCATACCTTCGATTGTGTCCGGTTGTTTCCATCCTTCCTCTCGTAATTGGGCGAGTCGAGCGTGTACGAGCCTTGGATGTCCACCTGTATGTGCTTGAATAAGTGTTACCCAAGTTTTTATATCGTTAGTTGGACATCCCATTTGTAGTGCAAATTGTTCAATCTCAGGTGAAGTAAAGTTAGGAACATTGGTAGTTACGGAAGATGATACACCAAGATCACGGGTGAAGTTATTAGGCGGTTTATGTTGACTTGTAATCAATAATTTTGCCCTACTTTCCCTAATTCTATTAACGACTACGCTTAGGATTTCTGTATACTCTCGAAGCTGTTGAGGTTGTAAATTCAAATCGTCAAGGACAATATTGACCTGTGATGCTTCCTGACTAACTGCAGCAGCAAGTTGCTGCAGATGTTGAACGATCAGAGAAGAATCTTTATTTGTAAAGTTTACCCAAAGCCATTTACTACTAATAGCATTTGCATACAATTTTGCAAGTGTGGTCTTTCCTTTTCCAGTTCCTCCTTGAATTACGACAAAATTTTCGACTTCAAGTTTAACTTGAATATCTGTGAGCAGTTCTGCTCTCTGAGCAACATCAAAATTGAGTGGAGGTATATCAGTTTGTATAGGATGCTGAAATTGAATGCTAAATTCAGATAGATCATCGACGAGTTCTTCGATTTCTTCCTTAAAATAATCGAGAATAAGCTTTGGATTGATCGGTTGTTGTGCCTGAATATGCTGTTGAATCGGCACTCTTATTGTTGTCTTCTCTTCAAAAATTTCAAGAAAACGTGCTCTGGTAAGTTCACGATTTTTCTTTTTTGTTGCAACTGTTAACGCTTCTTTGAGAAGATGATCAACGACTTTCTTGGCATAAGAAGGTGCAATCTTGTACTCATGACCATGAGTAATCAGTTTTTTACTTATGGATTGTTCAACGAAACTTGCAGGTTTGCTATCAGTTTCCCAAGCAATGGGTTCTATAAGTTGGTCATAAATTTCTTGAGGTGTTGCCTTCTGAAGAAAATCATTTACGTCAGATGATATTTTCCCATCATTCTGCAAAAAGCGAGATATTTTTTGGATTACGGCTTCATCACCTGAACAACGACTCCATAACTCAAGACCTGGTTTATCCGTTCCAAAAGGATCACCTTGTTCTTTGCCGATTTTGGATTTTGTGAGGAGACGGAATTTTACATAACGATTAAGATTGTTTTTTCGTAATTTCCAATAGTTGTTGATTGCGTCAATTACTTGTTTAGATCTAAGTGTTATGTTGCCTTGTGTGTGTTTGACTTGCGTAGCCGTAAACGTCCCATCTGAATCTATGTCAAAATCTTCTGCAACTTCAACATAGAGAATATCATTATCAACAAGGTCTAACCAAGCATTTACAGTATGGCAAAGTTGATAGTAATAACCTTGTATGGCATCATTTGCTTGTCTGTTCTGATTTACATTTATTGGTTCGTGAGGAAGAACTTCCAATTGAGATGCAAGGAAACTGGTACACTTGGACATTTGTCCATTGTCATCACTGAATTCAACCTCAAACGCTTCGCCATCCGAAAGGATTTCAACGACTGTGCCGACTTCTCCACGCTTAAGGTTATGTTCAGGGATATCCTCAGTAAGCGCAACGACATCTAAAAGTTTGATTTTGCCTTTTTCTACAGGTTTACTATTCATAAGACAAATTTTAACACAAAATCGCATTGCGTGTCAAGTTATTTTCATAAAAACTATTTGCTACAAGATAAGATTATCATTAACATCAGTCTTTCTCAGCCATCAAGATTACTTGATAATTTAAGCAAAATTGTGTACAATTCTTATTGGTGCATGAACAATTCAACGGTAAAAAGATGGAGGCTATAATGAGAAATTTAGTCGTAACAGAAGAAATTTGGAAAGAAGGCAATATGTACACCGCCTATTGCCCAGAATTAGACGTTGCAAGTTGCGGAAGGGATATTGAAGAAGCACGAAATAACTTGCTTGAAGTTATTGAAATTCAGTTAGAAGAAACAGCACAACTTGGAACGCTTAAGGCTTTTTTAGAAGATGCTGGTTATGATTTAAACACTTCACAATCAACCCTCCAACTTGATAAACAGGTGATTTCTTTCAATCAACTTACCGTGCCAATTGGAGGCTTTTAGTGCCTAAAATTTCGCCAACAGACTGGCGAACCCAAGTTAAGATTTTTGAAAAATTCGGGTGCCGTTTCGTTCGACAAAAAGGTTCCCATCTCATCTATCACCATCCTAATGCTAAACGTGCTGTGGTTATTCCACGCTATGACGAAGTGCCGCTCACCGTCATCAGAAATAATATGCGAACTGTAAACCTGAGCAGAGAAGAATACTTTCAGCTGCTCACGGAAGATTGATCTTTCCTACCCATTTCATACAGCAACTTTATTTTTTCAGAAACAAAATCACTTGACAAAATCTCCGAAAACCTATTTAATAATACAGGTTGATGTGCAAATATCATGTTTGCAGCACCTTAAATCCAGACTTATTTTTTTAGGAGATATTAAAGGACATTAAAATAGAAAAACGACTTGAAGAATTAGGGATAGAATTACCACCCCCTGCGACACCAGTGGCGAATTACGTTACCACAGTGCAAACAGGAAATCTTGTCTTTACATCTGGACACGGTCCTGGCACGGGCGAAGGTCCAATCTATAAAAGCCAACTCGGCACAGATGCAACCATTGAAGAGGGATATGAATCTGCGCGTCAAGTTGCTATCGGTTTGGTCAGCACGCTCAAACATGCGTTAGGCGATCTGGATCGGATAAAACGTGTTGTGAAGGTTGTCGGTTTTGTCAACTCTTCGGCAGATTTCACGGATCAGCCCGCTGTCGTCAACGGTGCATCGGATTTCTTTGTTGAAGTTTTTGGGGATAAAGGCAAACACGCGCGTTCAGCAGTCGGCATGGTGCAATTGCCCGGTGGTATTCCTGTTGAAGTTGAAATGGTCGTAGAAATTGAAGGCTAACTGCTTTAGAAAAGAAGAAGGGAATTATGGCAGTTCAAATTGTTAAACCTCGGATTCGTGGTTTTATCTGTACGAATGCACATCCTGCTGGCTGTCAGGCAAACATTCAAAATCAGATAGATTTAATTAAGGAGAATGCTACTTATAAAGGGACGGGTTTAAATGCGCTTGTTATCGGTGCATCAACCGGTTATGGACTCGCTTCTCGTATCGCGTTGACGTGGGGATACGGTGCAAAAACTTTAGGTCTTCTCTATGAACGTCCCGCTGATGAGAGGCGTACCGCGTCTGCAGGCTATTACAACACCGTGGCTTTCCATCGGCAAGCACAACAGGATGGATTTTTGGCAGAGAGTCTCAACGGAGATGCTTTTTCGGATGAAATGAAGCAGGAGGCGATTGAACGACTCAAAGCAAACTTTGGCAAAGTAGATGTGCTTGTCTATAGCATCGCTGCGCCGCGCCGAATCCACCCACGCACTGGCGAAACGCATAATTCTGTGCTAAAATCAATCGGTGAATCATACACAGGCAAAACCATTGACCTGAACGATGAAACCGTTGTACCTGTAACGATTGAACCAGCAGATAATAAAGAAATCGCAGATACAATCGCTGTGATGGGTGGCGAAGACCTTGAAATGTGGGTTGATGCTTTAGCAGATGCCGAATTACTCGCGCCAGAGATGACTGTTGTGGCATATACCTATATCGGCAGTGCGTTGACCTGGCCAATTTACCGAGATGGCACTATCGGCAAGGCAAAAGATGACCTGAAAGCATGTGTGGATACGCTTGATGTAAAACTTGAAGATCAACTCGGCGGCAATGCTTATATTTCAGTTAACAAAGCAGTCGTTACGCAAGCCTCTGCGGCAATACCTGTTGTTCCTCTTTACATTAGTATTCTCTACGATATTATGAATGCAAAAGGTATCAATGAAGCACCGATTGGACAGATGCATCGATTATTCTCGGAACATCTTGGACCTGGACTGCAGCCTCAACTTGATACTGAACGTTACATCCGACTGGATGACAGAGAATTAAGGCAGGATGTGACCGATGCTGTCACAGAACGATGGGAACAGATTAATACCGACAATTTCCATGAACTCTCTGATTACGCTGGCTATAGAAGACGTTTCCGAAACCTTTTCGGATTTGAGGTTGAGGGTGTTGACTATGATGAAGCAGTAGAGACAGAATTAGCATTCTAACGGTCCCTATCACGGTAGGTGCGTAACCCCAATTACGGTAGGCGCGCTTTGTAAGCGCGCTGTCTGTGTGTTTCAATGAATCTATTGTGATTTTATAACCAACATTCAGTGGAGGAAATCGATAGTGAAACGTTATTTCATCTGCTTATTGACGTTTTTAGCAATCGGTTATAGTTTAGCCCTGCATCCTGCTGCAGCAACGAATCCTGCCACCGAAACGGTTGCATCTGATGATACGAATTGGTTTGGGTTTGGCATCACAAGCGGGGTCTATGTATTTAATGGTGGGTTAGTCAGTTCAGTTGGGACCAGTTGGAGGATTAGAATATTAGACTGGTTTGAAACGCAAATGTTTATGGGGACAAACAACGGAATTGAAGTGTGGGCAGGGAACAGGTTTTTATATGCCACTCACATAAAACCTCTGAGCAAATTCTATGTCGGCTGGGGCATGAATTATCCAATCTCTCAAATCGAAACAGATACCGAAGAACATACGCTTTCCAATACTTGGTTTGAAGTATTTATGGGTTATGAATATTTCTTTCCAAGTCTTCCAGATCTTGGATATTCATTTGAGATAGGTATAAATCCGTTAGATGATTTAGGTGTGCGTTTATCGTTTGGTTATCACCTTTATTTCTGATTCACAAATTGAGGGTGGCTGCAGACACGGCGTGCAAGTCCTCAATGTATTTTAGAGTGTAATTGAAAACGAAATCTCAACAGAGATTTTGATATTGTGAACCTTAAAATGAAAGAGGCACATTTTCTGTAGGCGCCAAATCATGCAGAATACCAAACGCGTATTCTGCATGATTTGGCTGAATGCCAAAAGCGCATTCAACGTTGATTCGCAGCTCAGATGTGAAGTTAATTGTAGAATCCACTATAAAGGAGATGCGCAATGCAAAAACAGATTTACTATAGTTTTGTTTTTTCGATATATCTTTTGCGCAGCTTGTTTATTGTTTTCATAGCACTTTGCGTGATATCAATCGGGTGTGAATACCAAAAAACTATCAATGTCATTGACGACACACGCACACCAGAACAGCCCCGTGTTCTCAATGTTGGGTTTTATGACTCTTTTTCGCCTGTTAGCTATGGTTGGACAAATACACATCTCGGTTATGAAGCAGACCTTTTGACTGCACTTGAAGTCATGGAAACCCCTAATCTGTCTTTTACAAGGGAACCGATCTCTCAATGGGAGAATATCTGGCTCTTGGCAGCTGCGCCTGACTATGATGTTATCGGTGGGGGTATCACGATCCTTGATGACCGGACAAAGGACGCAACAGGCACACCCCTTGTTACCTTCACAACGCCTCACATTGTGTTTCGTCAATCTATCCTGGTACGTGCTGAAGATGCAGAGCATATCCAAAACTACACCGATCTGACGCGCGATGTCCGCGTTGGCGTACTAAGGGGGACAACCGGTGAGGCACGCTTACTTCAAATTACTGGAATTGTGGATAAGAGTGGCGTGGTAGCAAAAGGCACACACATACAAACACTACAAGGCACGGTTGTGGCAGATGGCACAGCGGATTATAAAATTACTGCAGCGGGATCGACACCGAATATAGAAAACAGGTTTACTCTCTACCCGCCCGCAGACAATATGCCGCAAGTCAACTATCCAGTGAATATGCCGCATCAAGGCTTTGACCCGCTTATACCTCGTGTTACCGTCGTCCTATCAGAAGAACAGGTGTTACTTGGCAACTTACAAGAAAACAGGGTTGATGCCCTTGCACGCGGTGAGATCGGCAACCGAGATGCTGCGGCTGCATCTGCTGGGACTTTCGTTGTTACTGCTCTCGATGAACAGGTAGAATATGGTGGGTTTACTGTCGCACGTGAAAACACGGAATTGCTTGAGTTTCTGAATAAAAGGATTAACTATCTCACCGATAACGGCAACATCGGCTACGCACAATGGGTCGTGGATAACGGTGTTTTTATGAAACGCGCACAAACGTTAAAATTGGATAATTAGAGCATTTAGGTCTCGCTTCACGAGAGCGTGTTTAGAGGCAATACTCCCATTAGATACTTGGTTTTACCTTATGTATCCTTACGTGGAGATAAAAAAACGCACACTCATTAAAGGAATGTAAAGATTGATGAACACAACTAAACAGCAAGAAAGATTAGCATTATATAATTTGAAAGAAGCCATATTGGATGTTTTATGGAATTCACGTTCAGTATAAGATAGTCTGGCAGATATTCCTAATAGAATTTCAATGTAATACAATTGAAGGAGAAGTTATGTCACAACCTTTAGTTACAGTTTGGAACGAATTTAGGCACGAAAAAACGAACGAAACCATCCGCAAAATTTACCCAAAAGGTATTCATACTGCTATTGCCGATGGGTTAGGTGAACACGGCATTGAAACGCTAACCGCTACGTTAGATGAACCTGAACACGGTTTAACTGACGAAGTGTTGGATAAAACAGACGTGTTGATATGGTGGGGACACGCCGCGCACGGTGCTGTTGAAGACGCAATTGCGGATAAGGTAAAAGCGCGTGTGCTACAGGGCATGGGACTTATCGTCTTACATTCAGGGCACTATTCTAAACCGTTTACACGCTTGATGGGAACGTCGTGTAGCCTCAAATGGCGTGAAGCAGGGGAAAAGGAACGCCTCTGGGTGATTGAACATGGGCATCCGATTGTTGAAGGACTTGGTGAATACTTCGAAATTGAGCAGGCCGAAATGTATGGTGAACCGTTTGACATTCCAGAACCAGACACGCTTGTTTTCATCAGCTGGTTCCCTGGCGGTGAGGTGTTCCGTAGCGGCTGTTGCTACTACCGCGGTAGAGGGAAGATTTTCTATTTTCGTCCCGGTCATGAAACGTATCCTATCTATTACGATAAAAATGTACGGCATGTAATTGCGAATGCGTCGCGATGGGCTGCTCTTGGTGATGCGCCGGTACCTGTCTTTGGGAATGCGAAGCCGTTAGAACCTCTCAGTTGAAGGAAGTAACTGACCTTTCCAAGCGGGAATTAAGTTGGGCAGGCAATCATGTCTGTCCTCTCTAATTAATTTGCCAATGCAAAGCGAAGATACGCAAAATCCCGAAAAGTTTGACATTCCACCCGTCACCGGACCTTATGCTGATCCGTGGTCGCTAAAAAAGATCATTGCGCTGGCATCAGTCTTTGGTCCTGCGGCAATTGTGGCTTCAGTAAGCATCGGTGCTGGCGAGACGATTGTTGTTGTCCGTGCTGGTGCATGGGCAGGATATGATCTGCTCTGGCTTGTGCTGTTGAGCTGCGTCGTGAAGGGTGTTTTTGTTACCTATCTGTTGGGACGCTATACAGCAGTCAGCGGTGAGTATATCGGAAATCGCCTTGCCAAACTGCCCGGGCCTCGTGGATGGTTGTTAATCGCTATTATCATCTTTGAAATGATAGGCGCACCTTTAGCATGGGTGCCGATTGCGAAGCCGTGCGGTTCACTGCTTCATTTTTTGTTTAAAGAGACACTTACGTCTTCTGTTTCGCAACAGATCTGGGAAAATCTATTTACTTCTTGCTTCATCACTTTAG
This sequence comes from Candidatus Poribacteria bacterium, assembly GCA_028820635.1. Classification (GTDB taxonomy): domain Bacteria; phylum Poribacteria; class WGA-4E; order WGA-4E; family WGA-3G; genus MSPOR6. The sequence continues at coordinate 62,059 of JAPPIG010000051.1, read as the reverse complement.
CATTGCTTTTCGGTTTACGACTCTCGTTCGAAAAATTAGAAAAACAGCAACTTATCATCTGTGCTATACTTGTTGTTGGAACGATTGTCGGAACTCTGATGGTACGTCCCGATTTTGGTAAGGCTATTGTCGGAAGTCTCCGTTTTGGACACTTGCCTGAATTTCCAGCGTGGACACCTGAAGATGCAGTTAAAAACCCATTGCTGACAATGGCAACGACATTCGGTTACGTCGGTGGTTCTGTGATGGGTTACATCGTTTACGCAAATTGGGTTAGCATTCATAGATGGGGGATGACTTCACATCAGAACATTGGTGCTATTCGTAGTCATGCGTCCGGACGTGATAGAATTGACTATCTACCTGAACAGCCAGAACAAGTTAGTCGCTTGCGGAAAATTCTTGCACCGTTGCGATGGGATATTGGCATGGGCGCGATTGTACTGTTCATTGTGACGGGTGCATTCATGCTATCAGGTGCTGCAGTATTGTATGGTCTTGAAAGTTCGTTTGAAGGATGGAGTCTACTCACCGACCAAGCAAGCGTGTGGAAAAATATTCACGCATCGTTGGTCTGGGTTTACTATATTTGCATCGTCGTTGCACTTTGGGGAACGTTACAAGCACTTCCTGAAATTTACGCACGGGTTATCCAAGAGTTCTTTCAGGCTGTGTGGCCGAATCGTGAATGGAGCTACGATACAATTCGTCGATGGGTCTGTCTCTATATTTTTCTGACCACGATGGTTATTATTTGGTTGAACATTCCGTTTGACATCTTAACGCAAATAGCTGCATTTATCTTAGCGAACTTCTCAATTGCTTTGATGATGCTCGCAGCTATATATCTCAACTTCAAACTACCGTCTGCCTATCGCACTCGACCATTCATGTTGGTCGGTTCGCTGATTTCCGCAGTTGTGCTAATTGTGTTTGCAGGAATTAGTGGTTGGGGGTTATTTGTTAAACATTTTGTTGGGTAATTGGGAAGTTCCATGCAATCTCATATAAAAAAATACGAAAACGTTGACATCTTGTGATTAAGAATGTAGAATTTTGGTAACGACTTTAAACTTAGAAGGAGATGAACCATGGAAGATAAGAAAGTTAAGATTGATCAACTACTACAAAACGGTTTCGTTTTATTAGAAGGCGCGTTGTCACCTGAAGAAACCGAAAATGTTCGTCAGCGGGTTAACTATGCACGCGAACAGGGTTGGGAAGAGGGCTTGAACGCAGTCGGTAATATGTGGTTTGATTCCCTGCTTGATCGTGAACCGGACACCTACGCACCACTTGTAGGGCATCCAAGCGTCCGCCCTTATCTTGAAGGATTGATGGGCAAACAGTGTCAACTTCGTAGTCTGCGCGCACATATCAATCCAGGTCCATATCTGCAGGAATGGCACATGGATTTTTACGGCTATTGGCACGAAAAGCGGTATGTTGAGGAACATCCATTTGCAATGGTGCCTGTTGGTATCAACACCACCTACTATTTTCAAGACAACGGTCCAGGCGAAGGACACCTCAAGTTTGTAAAGGGTGGACATCTAAACGAACCGCCGCATCTGTATCCATTAGATCGTCCCAAATTTGAGGAGTGGTGCGAATCACAAGAACACGTCATTTTGTATCCGAAAGCAGGCGATTGTGTCGTGTTCATCAACCACATGCCACATCAAGGTGCAAAAGAACGCGACGATATGGAACGGAGTAATGTTGTGTGCCATTATCAGGTCACACCGATGTATGATGGTGTTTGGCACGTCTCACGAGCGCGCGGATATCAAGGCACCTTCCCGTTTGCTTAGAACAATCCACTCTATCTTTTAGGCGGATTTGTATCCGCCTAAATTCAACCTATTCCCCAATTTATAAAGAGGTGAAACTCATGCGAAATTTTATAGTTATGTTCTTTACAACTGTATTTCTGGCAGCGAGTTTTCAAATTAGCAGCACAGCTGAAGAATTGGAAGGGTTAGTCGTTTATTTTGACTTTGAAGATGGCGCGGGTAAAACCGTCACAGATCAATCTGGAAACAAACAAGATGGAAAATTAGAAGGAGACACAGACTGGACCAACGGCAAATTTGGTAAAGGTCTAAATTTTGGTGGTAAGAACGGAATTGTTCGGGTCGTTCATTCCCATCAATTCCAATTTACCGATGGGATCACCATTTGTGCGTGGATTCGCCCTACTTTAGAAGCAGGTCCCGGCACATGGCAACTGATTGCTGCAAAAGGCCCTGATGTCGAAGAGTTTTTTGAAATACTTCTCCATCCAAACGGTTTTATATGGATGGGATGGAGATTAACAAGTGGACGTAAAGTGCCTGCACAGAGTCCCCCCAAGGTTGTCAAAGATAAATGGCAGCACGTTGCTATTTCGTTTCAACATGGAGAATGGTGGACGGTATATCTTGATGGTGAAGTGCTAATCGATCATCCGAAGCAAGATGGCAAATTAGTTCCTGTTGAATCACCGTTGCTGCTTGGAACTGAAGAACCGTTTAGATTAAACCGCTACTATAATGGCGATATGGATGAGTTTGCTATGTTTAACCGCGGGCTTTCTCAAAATGAAATTAAAGAGCTCCAGGAAGGTATTGCGGATGCTTTATCAGTTGAAGCAACTGATAAGTTATCAACAAAATGGGGCATTCTGAAACAAAAGTATAATATACGTAGTGTGTCAAATTGACAGACATTATTAATACTTTCTTGGAGTAAAACTGCCAATTTGACTTGTCTGCAGCGTAGAACTATAGCCTATTTGTAGGGCGAGGTCCCTGTGCCTCGTCATTTCTTGATATGAAACTATTGGGCAGGGACCCAATCAATGCCGAATGTGTTTATGGCATCTTTGTCCACAAGTTATTGTATAGAGATATTTCAGATTTGACTATAATTTAATAGGTCAATGTTGGCACAGATATTGCACTATATAAAATAATACAATTTATTCTATTGGAGATTAAAAATGGGTAAAGTAATTGGAATTGATTTAGGAACAACAAATTCTTGTGTTGCTGTTTTAGAGAGTGGCGATGCGAAGGTGATTGAAAATACCGAGGGAAATCGGACGACTCCTTCAGTTGTCGGTTTCACCAAAGAAGGGGAGCGTCCCGTTGGGCAAGTAGCCAAAAGACAAGCCATCACAAATCCTGAAAATACAATTTTTTCTATTAAACGGTTCATGGGACGAAAATATAACGAACTTGGAGACGATACATCTCGCGTGCCTTATGAATTAAAAAGCGACAAAGATGGTGATGTTGTTGTAAACATTGATGGCAAAGAGTACTCGGCACCCGAAATATCCGCGATGGTTCTGCGAAAAATGAAGGAAACCGCTGAGGCATACCTTGGGGAAGAAGTCACACAAGCGGTCGTCACTGTACCTGCTTACTTCAACGATTCGCAACGCCAATCGACAGCAGATGCGGGTAAAATCGCAGGTTTAGAAGTTCAGCGGATTATCAATGAACCGACCGCTGCTTCACTCGCTTACGGATTGCAAAATGAAGGTGACAAGAAAATCGCTGTTTACGACCTTGGTGGTGGTACGTTTGACATCTCTATTCTGGAAATCGGAGATGGTGTGTTTGAAGTAAAAAGCACAAATGGCGATACACGCCTCGGTGGAGATGATTTTGACCAATCGGTTATTGATTGGATGGCACAGGAATTTCTCAGTAGCCAAGGTATTGATCTGCGTAGCGACCAGATGGCACTGCAACGCCTGAAAGAGGCAGCAGAAACGGCAAAGTGTGAACTTTCCAGCACGCAACAGACAGATATTAATCTGCCCTTTATTACGAGCGATGCCAGCGGTCCCAAGCACCTTAATTTAACACTCACGCGCGCAAAACTGGAACAAATAACGGATGATTTGGTCCAACGTTCCCTTGAACCGTGCCGACAAGCACTCACCGATGCCGAAATACAACCTTCTGAAATTGACGAAGTTATACTCGTTGGTGGGCAAACACGGATGCCAAAAGTACAGGAGGCTGTCCAAGATCTCTTCGGAAAAGAACCACACAAAGGTGTCAATCCAGACGAAGTTGTTGCTGTTGGTGCAGCTATTCAAGGTGGTGTGCTCGCTGGTGATGAAGAAGTCAAAGACATATTGCTATTGGATGTTACGCCGCTTTCACTCGGTATTGAAACACTCGGTGGTATGTTTACGCGGTTAATCGAAAAGAATACCACGATTCCAACAAAGAAATCCGAGAAGTTCACAACTGCGGAAGACAGTCAAACTGCTGTTGATGTGCATGTCCTTCAAGGTGAACGGGAACAGGCAGTTTACAACAAAACAATTGGCAGATTCCGACTGGGCGATATTCCACCAGCTCCCAGAGGCGTTCCGCAAATTGAGGTCACATTTGATATTGATGCGAACGGTATTCTCAACGTATCTGCCAAGGATACAGCAACGGGCAAGGAACAGAAGATTACGATTACTGCTTCCTCCGGACTTAGCGATGCGGAAATCGAACAGATGATGAAAGATGCCGAAGCACACGCTGAAGAGGATAAACAGAAGCGAGAAGAAGTTGAGACACGCAACCGCGCTGATTCTTTAGTCTATGAAACTGAGAAAAACCTGAAGGAATTCGGTGACAAGGTGGACGATGCGACTAAGGAAAAGGTTAACGCTGGTGTTGAACGCGTCAAGCAGGCACTGGAAGCGAACAACAGTGCTGAGATAAAATCTGCTACTGATGACCTGATGCAGATATGGCATGAGGCTTCAGCACAACTCTATCAACAGGCCGCTGATGCTGATCAGGGTGCTGCCCCAGAAGATGCCACTTCTGAAGATGCTCCACCTGAAGATGTAGTTGACGCTGAATATGAAGTCGTTGACGAAGATGAGAATAAGGACAAGGAGTAGGCAGTCCCACTAACCACCTGCTTCTATCCAAGAGGTGTTATTATGCCTTATAGTGACTTTACCTTAGAGACCGCACAGAAAACGTTTCATCTTGATACGGTTCGGTCTTTTGGACTCTTCTCTGAAATAGAACCAGTGGAGCCAAGTACGTATCTCACGATGGGTTTAGCGCGGAAGGCATCATTAGCTACCGCCATCGGCACCGAAAAAGCGCGATCGGAACTAATTGTTGCTGATGTACTCGTTGACCTTCTTCAACACTTTGATCATAGCATTAGTCTGTTTTCTGGGATTGAATTCAATGTTGACGCTGAAAAAGGGTTGACTGGCGTGTGTGATTTTTTAGTGAGTCTATCGCCTGAACAATTTTATTTAGAAGCACCTATCATTATCCTTGTTGAAGCAAAAAATCTCGACTTGAAGCTTGGACTTGGGCAGTGTGTTGCAGAGATGCTTGCCGCACAACGTTTTAATGCTGAAAAAGGAAATGACATCTCTACAGTTTATGGCGCAAGCACAACAGGAGTTGAGTGGTTATTCCTCAAGTTAGAAGGAAAGTGCCTGCAACTTGATATGTCAACCTATACGATTGAGCGATGTGACAGAATCCTCGGTATACTGACAGGCATGGTATCACAAGATGCGTGATAGGGTCTTGACTGTGTCACCCAAATTACGGTGGCGATGTGATTGATGCTGAATACGAAGTCGTTGACGAAGATGAAAAGAAAGATGAAAGTTAGGCGATACCTCTGAATTACAACTTCCCTGGTGCTACACGGGAGATTTTATCAATGGCTTATAGTGAGTTTACCTTAGAATCTGTAGTGCCAATGTTCCAACTTGAAAAGATTGACACTATAGGGCTTTTTTCAGAAGTTGAATCGGTTCCTCCAAGTGACCATCTGACGACTGCATTAGCAAAAAAAGCTGCTTTAGCTACCGCTATCGGCACCGAGAAAGCGCGGTCGGAACTGATTGTCGCAGATGTGATCGTTGAACTCCTTGAACATTTCGATCGCCGCATAAGTTTCTTCTCTGGTATTGACTTCAATGTAGATGTAGAATCGGGTTTAACAGGGGTGTGTGATTTTTTAGTAAGTCTATCACCAAACCAATTTTACTTGGAAGCACCTGTCGTCATCCTTGTTGAAGCAAAAAATCTTGACTTAAAACTTGGGCTTGGACAGTGTATCGCTGAGATGATCGCTGCCCAAAGATTTAATGCTGAGAAAGGAAATGACATCTCTACAGTTTATGGCGCAAGCACAACAGGGGTTGAATGGTTATTCCTCAAGTTGCAAGGAAAGTGCCTGCAACTTGATATGGCAACCTACCAAATCGCGCGGTGTGACAGAATCCTCGGTATCCTCTCCAGTATGGTGGCACAAAAGGCGTGACCATAGACAGGATTGGCAAGGGAACTGCTAAACTTGCGGATAGCAGGGGTGTTGAGACAAATGAGAAGATGAAACGGGGCACATTTTCACAGTTTTCAGGAGGAACAGATATGGCTTATAGCAATTGGACGCTGGAAACAGTGGTAACGACGTTTCAATTAGAAATCGTTGAATCCGCGGCACTTTTTGCTGAAATAGAAACAATAGTTCCAAGTAGCTATCTCACAGAAGTGTTAACCAAAAAGGTGCAGTTAGCCATCGCCATAGGTACTGAAAAGGCGAAATCAGAACTGATTGTTGCTGATATCCTGTTCGAACTCCGAGAGCAATTCGAGCACCGCATCAGCTTTTTCTCTGGTATTGAGTTCAGTGTTGACGAGGAAAGTGGATTAACCGGGGTGTGCGATTTTTTAGTAAGCTTGTCGCCAGTGCAGCATTTGTTACAGGCACCTGTCATCGTTCTTGTTGAAGCGAAAAAGGATGACCTGAAACTTGGTATGGGTCAGTGTGTCGCCGAGATGCTCGCTGCTCAACGCTTTAACGCAGAAAGAGGAAATGATATCTCATGCGTTTATGGGGCTTCCACGACAGGAATAGATTGGCTGTTCCTCAAATTGGAGGGAAAATGTTTGCATATTGATATGTCAACTTATACAATTGAGCGGTGTGACAGAATTCTCGGAATCCTCTCCAGTATGGTAACACAAAAGGCGTGATATTGCCTTGATCCGCGTTTCTGTGGACAAGTAATTGATACTGAATACGATACTGTTGATATGGAGTTTTGACATTAACACAAAAAATCTCTTTGATATATGCAATAACGGTGTTTGAAATGTAAACCTAAGTCGCTACTGCTCATAACAAGGTATTAGCAAGAAAAACTTAGGAACGATCAGATTACCTTTTTAAATTAAAAGAATTATTAAGGAGTAAAACATGGGATGTGTCTATATTCTTACGAATGAAGGAAATCAAGGCTTAGTAAAAATTGGCCAGACAGGCGGTCTCGCCGAGGCCCGAGCGAAACAACTCTCACGAGAAACTGCCGCTCCGTACCAATTTGAGGTTGCTTATGCCCTATATTGTGAGTGGTATATAAAACTTGAAAAGGATATACATTTTAAACTCGCTTATTGCCGTGTATCTCCAAATAAAGAATTCTTTAAGTGTCCGGTTGATGATGCGATTATGGAGCTTAAACAATTACACTTAAGCTATTTAGATATTGAAATATCGTCGCTTGAATCGCGTAAAACAAAACTTATTGAAGGAATTGAGAAAGCAGAGAAAGCAGAACAGGCATTATTGGCGAAGGGACGCGATGCGCGTCAAAAAACTGACTTCATGGAAAGTGAGGTAACACGACTTGAAGCAGAAATAACTAAGGCACATCAACAGATCGAGGTGCTAAGAAGTGAAGCAGGAAAAGCAGAAAAAGAATTATTGGAAAGGGCACGCTCTACGCGTAGAGAAGTTGAGTCTCTGGAAAGTGAGGTAGAACGACTTAAAGCAAAGGAAAATGTGTTAAGTAAGGAAGTAGAAGACCTCGAGAAGGAAAAGATAGAGTTAAAGAAACAGAATAGTGCTAAAGGCAGAGTAGATGATATATTTGTGAATAAAAGTAGTGCAATATTGAAGAGTGAAATAGAGCATCTAAAAGCAGAGAAAGATAGGTTAAGGAAGGAAGTGGGTAGCCTTAAGGATCAAAAGAAATATATAAATGCTGCAGGCCAAATAGAAGTAATTGATCTAAATAAAAGTAGTGCAACACTAAGTAGCAACTATAATTAATACCAAATTAACTTGATTCATATTGTTTTTCTATTTTGCAAATCTACTCAAAACCGACATGTGCCTGCACCTTCTCTCTATTTTTGGAAAACCACCGACACCTTTCCACAAGCACTTCTTCAAGTGCTGACAGTTGTAAAAACTTATTCTCAACGACCTCTCGCAACAGAGACCATAGCCGTTCAGCAGGTTGAAGTTCGGGCGTATACGGCGGTAAATAAAATAACTCAATCCCTTGTGGGACTTCTAATACCAAATTAACGCGATTCGTCTCGGTAGGTGCGGTTTCCTAACCAATGCAGAATGCCACACGGGGAATGTCTAAATGGCATTCATACCCGCCGAATGCCCAAAAGCGCATTCGGCGTTGATTTGGACAGATGCCTACAGGCATGTGGCGTTGATTTGGGGGAACGCCTACAGGCGCCGAATGCCATACGCGCATTCGGCGTTGATTCTGTTCATACCGTTGATTTCTTGATTTGGATTCCCGACTACTTTACAAGACTCATCAATTATCACTTGACAAAGCAGTAGGTGAAGTTCGTCCGAACCTATGTTACTTCAATGTGTTTACATTGTTTTCGGACTTTGTATAGTCCACAAACTCTGTTGGATCAGTGCCGTTAAGATATTCCTCAATGTTAGTGTACCCATCGTTGTCCATTGCGGCATTGGAAGCATCACTCGGATCAAACCCGTACCCCTTTTCCCATTCATCGGGCATACCATCACTATCGCTGTCAAGCGGAGCAGGCAGACTTTTGAGTTCGGGCCACCCACCAACATCTTTCTGTGAGTCAATAATACCGCATTTTTTCGATGCATCAGGCACGGGCCACCTATTTTTATATATTCCCCCTTCATAAGTTGCATAGCCATTACGGGTTTCGTCAACAATGCGCACGTCTACGGCATCGCGTTTGGGCAATGAGGTGCCTACACTCTCAAGAACAGCAAGGTATGCCTCTTCAGCGGTTTGCTGGTTGATAGGGACAGCGTTAAAAGGTTTGTCAAGTTTTAATTTTGGAATATGTGAATTGCCACCCGCAGGCTGCACACCACCGTCCCAGTTATTAGCAGTAACTGCAGGATTGCCGTGAACAACATTATCAGCAACGAACCATTTGCCAAAATTGTTGTCTGAATTTTCCGAGAATGGATTAACAATGCGGTAAGACCACTTGCCAGGGCGAGTCGCGGGGCCCGGCTTGTAGTAATTTGCCACCATGTTGACAACGGTAAAGTTAAACCTCTCATCGTCTGCATGTTGTTTCCCGCCACCGTAGGCACTGTTGTAACCCCAGTTGTATATCACATTATTTCTGAAATCGTTATATCCGCAACCTCGAGCAAAAGCGGGAGTGCGACTGCTGTGGTGTGCAAACAGGTTATGATGATACGTGCTACGGTTTGATCCCCATATTCCACCAAACCCATGTGCACCTTTGGCGTGCCCAGAAAAGCGTAAACTTTCTGATATCAGACATCATTGAATTGTTACATTTTCGCAATAGTAGATAGATACTGTCTCATCTATACTCCAGCTTGCAGAGACATGGTCAAGGATAATGTTCTTGCGCCGTAACCCTCCGCACCGGGAAATGCAGGAACAGATAGGGTATCCGCTGCAAATCCGTTTGGAATCAGCGTGAGAATACCAGCGCATATAAGGAGTAGGTATTTTGTGGGGTTGTATTCCATTGTAATTTGTTCTTTACAGTTTTAGCACGCGGATTTAATGTCTCCGCGCAGGACGCGGTCACAGCGTTTTCACTCAATATGCAGATATTGGTTCTCTTTTACCAAAGATACAACCTGATTTGCAAAATCATCACAAACCAGCAAGTCAGAAATTTTAACGGTTATTCGGTTAGCCGTTTATTTAGTCCGATTGTTCTATTCGCTTAGCATTTGGGCAAAGGCATCAAGACTCTGGACGTTAGCAGCAGCGAGATGCAGCTGTTCAAGTCGTTGCAAATCGGTAATATTCTGAAGTGATGGCGTTAGGGCACTCACCGCTTCTGCCTGGAATCTTGACTCCAATAACGCCAGAATGTTTTTAATCATGGTCTCTGTAAGGATTTTATTGTATAGATATTGATAAGTCTTTGATTCTTGCATAAGTTCCTCCGGTATAAATCGTTTAAACAACTCAGAGTCATACACTATTCCACCAAAAAGGTAGATTCCGTAAAGTAAATCTGCTTGTGTCCTTCGATCAACTGGAGCATCACGCGTTACATTAATACATTCTTGCACCCATTGTTCTATGCCCATCCCCGTGGGTGGTTTCATAAGCGGAGTGGAGGCAATAAGCCGGGTGCTTGCGTCTCTAAAACCGCCTGTCCCTCTATCTCAATGAGTCGTATCACCTTATAGCGTAGCGTGTATGCATAACCGTGCCAACTGTATTCATAAACCCCTGTGTCATTCCTACCAGCATTCGGGTGAAAATAGATGACATTGGAGTAGACAGGTATCTGATGTTCACCGACAAGGTATCCGTGATACACAGCGTTTCGTGCCCACATCGGTTTACGTGTGCTGTCGCGAAGTTGCAATTCAATGTGTAAGATAGCTTCATGGTTGTTAACACGGATACGTTTTGTGCTATCGGTGCGTTGTGCTATAACGATCTGTTGTTCAGTGTCAATTTTTCGAGGACTTCAACATCATTTACGTTGAGTACAAACTTTGAGATGTCGGTGGCATAATCTGTCAACAGACTTTTTGCCATATTATCCTAGTGGTCTATCTACTCTAAAATTGCGGTATAGGTCGCGATTCGGAGATCGCTCCTACCAATACCGCCTGCTCTTTGTAGGAGGGAACTCCGATTCCCGACTATTGCTGATACTTACAATTTTAGACTGGACAGACTACTAGTCTTGCGCCATATCGGTATTATACAATAGCGTTTTGAATAAATCAAGACTCAATAGTAATGTTCAGACACTCACCGCCTCAGTAATTGGGCACTTTTAAGATATTTATAGAGTTCACTATCTGTTGACAAGATAAGTTTCGTGCTTGCGCTGCTTGTTTTACGATAGGTCTCTAAGGTCTGGAGGAAGGCAAAAAACTCCGGGTCTTTGCCGTGTGCATCAGCATAAATCTGGATAGCTTGCGCATCAGCATCCCCTTTAATCTGTTCTGCTTGCTTGTATGCCTCCGATTGGATACGTTCTAACTCCTTCTGTTTCTGCCCCATGATATTCGCCGCTTCGCCTTCGCCTTCAGATTTATATTTCTCGGAGATACGCTGACGTTCCGAAATCATACGGTCAAAAACTTTCTGTCGAACTTCGTCTACATAGTTAATCCGTTTTACCTGCACATCAACGAGTTCAATACCAAACTGCGGAACAGCTTCTTGTGCTTTTTCACGAATCATCTGCGTAATCTTCTCTCTACCAATCTGAATCTCTTCTAACGGTTCGCCGGATTGACCTTCATCATCTTCAAGGATTTCAGTATTCTGTTCTAACACTTGGTTTGAATTGCGAACGACTTCAATCAACAGTTGTGCTGTCACTAAATCACGTGCCGCAGAATCAATAATATCGTCCAGTCGTGATTGTGCCAGCACCTCTGTTCCGAGTGCCTCATAGAATTGGAGTGCATCTTTAATCCGCCAACGTGCTGTCGTATCAAGCCAGATAAATTTCTTGTCCTTTGTCGGAATCTGATTTGGAGAACCGTCCCATTCAAGGATGCGCTTATCAAAGCGGTGTACCTGCTGAATAAATGGTGTCTTCATTTTTAATCCCGCATTGACAATGGGATCGCCAACAGGACGACCAAATTCAGTAATGACAACCTGTTCACCTTCATACACAATATAGAACGCACCAGAGGAGAATATAACCACCAGAATAACAACGATAATCAACGGTACCAGTATCTTGAATTTCATCAGAAAACTCCTTTTGTTGAAGCAACTTGCTATCAACTATTCTTTTAGTTGCAGAATAGGGATCGGTGTGTTGGTTTCAGTATCGATGACATAAATTTCTTTAACCTGAGGCAAAACGTCCTGCATCGTTTCCAGATAGAGTCGTTGGCGAGTTACCTCTTTCGCTTTTTGATACTCAGCGCGTATTGCATTGAATTTATCCGCGTCCCCTTGTGCTTGGTTAACACGTTTCAGCGCGTAACCTTCTGCTTCTGAAATCTGTTGTTGTGCCAATCCTTTAGATTTCGGAACAGATTGGTTGTAATCACGCCACGCTTCATTGATGAGACGGTCTTTTTCCTGCTTTGCTTCATTAACCGCGTTAAATGCAGACTTCACCTTTTCTGGTGGATTAACGTCCTGCAGTGTCACCGTTGCTACATCTAACCCTGTTTCATACAAATCAAGAAGTGTCTGCAGATGTTGTTCTACTTCCGCAGCAATTTCTATACGTCCAACAGTTAACACTTCGGTAACAGTGCGGTCTCCAATCACTCGACTCATCACTGATTCTGATAGATCTCGCAAAGCATACCGAGGATTCCTAACAGAAAATAGATATTTTTCGGGGTCATTAATTTTGTACTGAACGACCCATTCAACATCAGCAATGTTCAGGTCTCCGGTCAGTAGTAAAGATTCTTCTCCAAAATCACTGGGGTCATACTGGGTACGGACACCTGCTTTAAGTGTTCTAAATCCGAATTCTTCCTTGAAGACCTTTCGTACCTGTACCTTCACGGCTTTCTCAATGCCAAAAGGTAACTTGAAGTGGAGCCCGGGTTCGGTTTTTCGGACAGATTTTCCGAACATCAAGACAACAGCGATTTCGTCTGCTTCAACAGTGTAAAAACTGGTTGTTAAACTCACCAAGACTGCTACACCAATAATCACAAATAGAATTCGTTTTGGTGTAATAAGATGCAAGTATTCGGATATTTCCATGTTATTTCTCCTTCTTTATAAGTCTATTGTCGGGTTTCACTCCTACCTAACTGGAATAGGTAGGTATGTAATTTGAGACATGTTTGGCTATTAGCACTCTCTTTCTCAGTTCCGTTCTACCCGACCTACGAGGTTTTTTAAATTAATTCTATGATGCGGTTAGGAAACCGCATCTACCACAGCTAACGGTGTTTTCAAATTTCGTATCTAACTAACTTCCGAGCAGCATCAACAATTTGTTCAGTATCCGGAATAACAAATTTCTCCATCACGGGGGCAAAAGGAACAGGTACTGGCACTGCAGCGACGCGTTCAATTGGCGCATCAAGATAATCAAACGCTTCGCGAACAACGAGCGCAGCGATCTCAGCACCGAACCCTGCTCTGCCAACTGCTTCATGCGCAATTAATAGGCGATTTGTTTTCTTTACAGACTCAAAAATGGTCTCTTTGTCAAGCGGCATCAATGTTCTTGGATCAACAACCTCCGCTGAGATGCCTTCTTCACTCAGTTCATCTGCAGCATCAAGTGCTTTCAATACCATACGCGATGTCGCTAAAATTGTTATATCTTCACCTTCACGTTTTACATCCGCTTCACCCAATGGAATAGTGTACTCCTCATCGGGAATTTCACCCTCTTCAGTATAAAGCAGTTTGTGTTCAATAAACATAATCGGGTTGTCGTTTCGGATAGCGGTTTTTAGTAACCCTTTCGCGTCATAAGGGGTAGCTGGCATCACAACAAGCAGACCTGGAATATGTACGAACCACGCCTCAAGACTTTGTGCGTGCTGTGCAGCGGAGGAACGACCTGCACCACCTTGCGTGCGGATAACAAGTGGCACATCCAATTGCCCACCCACCATATAGCGAATTTTAGCAACTTGATTGACAATCTGATCCATCCCAACAGCAGTAAAGTCAATATACATCAGTTCTGCTACAGGACGCATGCCTGTTACAGCAGCACCAAGCGCTGTGCCGATAATAGCGGCTTCAGAAATCGGTGTGTTTCGGATACGATCTTTTCCAAATTGTTTAAAGAGACCATCCGTGACCTTATATGCACCGCCATACTCAGCAATATCTTCCCCCATGAGAAAGACCGCTTCGTCGCGTTCCATCTCCTCTATCAATGCCTCTTTTAGCGCATCACGATAGGTAATTGTTTTCATTTTTCGTCTGTTCCTTTCATATTTCGTTTTAGTTTTCTTAAGGCTGCAGTGCTCCTTGTTGCTTTAGTATTCTGTCTAAACTGATGAAGGACGTGCTTGTATCACCGGAATAACGTAACTCCGAATTGTCAAACCGTCCACCGTTTCTGTCTCAACTTTCGGTTCTGGATTCTCGCGATGATCAAACACAACATAGTAACCCTCTGTAGTTCCTTCCAATTCCATATACGCGGTGAGTTGTTTTTTGCCCGCTGCATAGCGATTGCTACCTTCCCAAACCTTGGTTTCTACGATGTATTTCCGCTGGTTGTGGATGAGAAGCATATCCATTCTACCACGACCTGTTTGCACTTCAAGGTACATATTTCCACCTACGCTGCGGATAAACTGTTCAAGGTAGGCATAAAGCAGATGCTGTCCAACATATTCCTGCGGTTTATCCGGTACTTGCAAGATGCGGAAACCAACACGAGCGATAAAATCTCCGAAGTTATCAAGCAAAGACACCATGTCAATTTGTCCTTTAGGTGTAAGGTAATCCAAGAAACATTCATCCTTCTCTTCAGACAGATACTCATTCTCCAACCCATTGAATGTCGGTTTGAAGGTTCTCATAATACGGTAGAGATAAATTGGATTAACTATCTCACACCTTCCGTCAGGTGCTTCTCGGATAACACCGTAAGTGGCAAGTTCACTGATGATGTCATCATCAAGGTTGAAATCCACGCCTTCCTCACGCGCCATGATTTTCATCAACATACTTTCAAAGCGCGGGTCTCTGCGGACATTCGTTGTTAGATGCTGTATATTCGTATTTCGTCCACGAAGAAGCTGCATGTGTGCCTCTGAGAAGTGTATAGGGGTAATAGTTTCGGTTTTGGGAATATCCATCTCCTCAGTGAGAATCTGCGCGAAGCGGTTCACAAGTACAGGTTGCCCAGCGGTTTGCTTGTGGATAGAGGCGATCACCTCTGGTGCGAAATCTTGACCTACCTCATCTGTATATTGCGAAAGTAGTTCTTGAACTTGTTGAAGCGTAAAGTTTGGCAAGCGAAACTCATCTTGGATATTAAACGGTGAAACAGATCGATCATAGTTGAGTTGACTAATACTCTTAACACCGACTATTCCAACGCTTTGTGGGCATTGAAGTTTTTCATCAAGATAGATATAACGGAGGGCATAAAGGAAATCACTTACAACAGTTTGAGGAATGCCGTCAAACTCATCAATAAGGAGCACAACTCTCTGATTACCGAGAATAACCGCTAATTGTTCAAAATAATCTGTCATTGAATAATGATCACTTATTTGTGTATCCTCTAAAAATTGTGTTACATTCTCAGACAGTTCCACTTTTCTATTTTGTAGAACATACTCAATTTCCCTACGAATCAGCTGAGAAAATCTATCATAAAAAACAGGTGGCGAGGAATTTCGCATAATTTGAAAATCTAACTGAATAGGGAAATAGGTTGGATCTTCTGTGGTTAGTGCCTCAAGGGCAAATCGGAAGAAAGTGGTTTTTCCGGTCTGGCGTGGGGCAAAGAGAACGATATACCTTCCATCTTTTACACGTGCGATGAAGTCAGCAATTTCTTCGGCGCGCGGGACAACATAGTGTCGATCAGGATACACACGCCCTTGAGTTCCAAAACGCCTCATTTTCTCCCTCCTGTCAATCCTTCGCCATCCAAGTTAAGTAGTCAAGCAAATGTTACCTTCAAAAATTACTTCTGGATTATCTTCTCCACGAATTAGCACTGCTTTGCCATCGGTTTTAAAGGTGTTATTGTAGAAACGGATATTGTGAGCTCCTTCACTCATACAGTCAACTGCAGCGGGATTCCCAACATCAGATTTTTTTGTGAGGATTGTATTCCGATAGATAGTGGTGTTTCTGATACCGCCATTTGCACCAGTAGACCAGAGGTGGATACCGCCATAACTATTCTTTCGCCCATCATTTTCACTGAGATTATTGCGTATAACGTTATTATGGAATGCCTTTGCTCCTTCAAATTGCGCTAACAGATACCCAGCACCATCGTTATCGTGTGAGTAGTTATACTGCACAATTGAATTTCGCACACCTCCATCCAGATCAAATCCGCCGCCATCTTTACTGCTTCCCGTTCGGTTATGATAAGATTCGTTGAACTGAATGAGAACACGATTTGAGTCCCACGTCCAGATACCAACAGGACCGCCGCCTTCAAAATCGTTTAATATTCCGTTTTCGGATGCCTCACAATGTTCAATCGTGGCACCATCTACCTGCGCGAGGACAATACCATTTCCCGAATGACTCCCCTTTCC
The DNA here is from genome assembly GCA_028820635.1 of Candidatus Poribacteria bacterium. Taxonomy (GTDB): domain Bacteria; phylum Poribacteria; class WGA-4E; order WGA-4E; family WGA-3G; genus MSPOR6. Next base: position 45,556 of record JAPPIG010000051.1, on the reverse strand, counting down.
CGGAATGCCTAAATTTTTATAGACACGACACTTTCCAACATAAATGTCTTTGTGAGAATAGCCCTCCACTTCAGGTTTCCAAGCACCGAGGCAACTTATCCCCGCATTTCCATTTTCATGGACGTTAGCGTTCGTAATTTTTACATCACTGAATCCGCTCCAACCGCCATCAATCGGCTGTGCTGCGACACGAATCCCTGCATGCCTAAAACCACTAACATCAACATTATCAATACGGATATGCGTCAGTTTTTCGTGATCTGGTAGCGTGTTGACGAGCCAGATACCAGAACCCGTGTTTTGATCTGTTCCCGATCCAACAAAGTTGAGATCAACTATCCGAACACCGCCACGGTTTTTAGCGAAAAAACCAGCACCAGTGCCAGCATCAATTGTTGCTCTACCGCTCCCATAAGAACCAAATGTTATCGGTTCGTCCAAAGCATCTGTATTTGCACCAAAAAGTGTTAGGTTTCCATTAAAGGTCTGATCAGCGTGAAACCACACCGAATCGCCCGGTTGTATTCGAGTTGCATTCACCCTATCAATGCTCTGCCACGGATGTTTTTGAGAGATACCTGAGTTTGAATCGTCTCCGTATAGGCTGATGTAGTAATCCATACACCTTCGATTATCTATTTTGACTTCAGGATTAACCCATCCGTCTTCATCCACTCAATCGTCTGCTCAAAGGCGTGCACCGTTTTTGTGATGTCCGTTTCTGTGTGTACAGCAGTTGTCATACCACCGTTGGTAGCAAGATCAACACCGTTGAGCAATAAACCGCATCGGAGATGTATAAGCAACTCTTCATCGTTACCACCTTTGAGTTTCCGATAATCCCATGTATACGGGTCAAAATCAGCAGCGCGTATATCCTGTTCACCGTGTCCGATGAGCATCCTGATACCAGAAAATTCTCCGTAAATCACCCAGTCCAATCCATACCTATCAATAACGCTATTGAGTTCATCGCGGAGTTGTTGTGCGATGCGATTCGCCTGTTCGTGCGGTCTACCAGTCTTGACAATGTTAAGCATCGCAATTCCTGCGGATGCAGAAATCGGATTCGCATTAAATGTGCCGGGATGCGGCATCTTCAGTCCATCTTCTTCTGCCTGCATTGAAATTAACTCAAGAATCTCTTTTTTTCCTGCAAGTGCGCCGCCCGGAAGTCCACCAGCCAAGATTTTTGCTAATGTTGTCATATCAGGTATAACATTGTAATGTGCCTGTGCACCACCGGGTGCTACCCGAAATCCTGTAATCACCTCGTCAAAAATGAGAAGGACACCGTGTTTCTGTGTAAGTTCACGAAGTTGCTGCAAGAATACGCCATTAGTTGGCACGATTCCGAAAGAAGCACCTGTCGGTTCAAGGATAATACATGCAATGTCTTTGTCTGTTTTCAAGTGTTGTTCGACGGCATCAATATCGTTCGGCGGACAGAGAAGGGTTGTGTCGCGCACCTCTTGCGGAATGCCCGGAACAGACATATCAAAGGGCGGATATGCACCAAAGATAAGGCTATCGTGCCAACCGTGAAAATGTCCGGCAAACTTCAACACTTTATTTTTTCGTGTGTAGGTACGCGCCAGACGAATCGCCATCAATGTCGCCTCAGTACCAGAACTGACAAACCTGACACGTTCCGCCGATGGTATCAGTTGGATTACGAGATTGCCCCATTCCAATTCAAGTGGATGGCAGGCACCGTAATGTGTGCCACGATGCATCTGTGCTGTCACCGCTTCCACAACTTCAGGTGGATTATGACCAAGCAGTAGTGCCCCATGTCCTGCCCAATAGTCTATAAACGTCCTGTCTTCCAGTCCCCATTTTTTCGCACCATCCGCACGGGTAATGTAAATCGGAAATGGTGACATATAACGGCTATCATGTGTTACACCGTCAGGGAAGATTTGGTTTGCTGCCTGTGCCAATTCTTTGTCTTTTGCGAATGTTTTTTGATACCGCTCCAAAATTGTTGGCATTTTTGACCTCGGTTCTTTGTGTGTTTTTAACTATTTCAACTTAGTTTTGCCAGTTAACTGAGGGAGTCATTTAATCTGGAGAGAATGTTCAGTACTTCATCCAATTGCGGTGTGTGCGTGGAATTAAGAAGATAGGTGAGATCCTGCAGATTGAGATTTGTCCAGCTGACAAGTCTTTCAATTCCACCTTGTGCTTCTGCAATATCTTTCATGGAGAGCAATAGCGTTTCAATGTTACCATCTTTATCAAAATCTTGAAGCGCAGCTTGAAGATAACCCTTTGCAAATTCAGGTTCAGCAAGGTCTTTAAGAAGATAGTCTTTAAAAGGGATTGTGTATTGCTGAAGTTTATTATCTATATTCATTATGATTATTCCTTCATTCGTTCCAGAAAGTCGTTCCAATAGTTTTGAGATCTGGTAATATCCCGCTGCTGTGTGCCTTTATCCCCTGCACAAAGCAAAATAACAATATCATTTTGAAAGACTCCGAAATAGACTCTATATCCGGGTCCGTGGTGGATTCCCAATTCGTATAAATCTTTACTCAATCGCTTGAAATCTCCAAAGTTTCCTGTTCTTAATCGTGAAATTCTATTAGAGATTGCTATCTGTGTTTTTTGATCCTTAATCCGCGTATACCATTGCCGATACGGATTACGCCCGCTTGGCATAGTATAGTGAAGTATTTCTCTGGGGCGAATTTGCATGTCTATAAGTATAAGGCATTTTTAGCAAATATTCAACCTTTTCCTGATTAATCAATATCTGAATAATCTCGGTAGATTCTTCTTAAATTATACATGATTATGCAAATAATAGCGCATTTGAGTGAAATTAGCAATCAAAACGTTTGACATAAAATATCAAATATGTTAAAGTATAGTTTACAATTACTTAATGGTTTTGCATCTGCAATAATTAACCGAAAACATGATTTAAAGTTGATATACCGACTGGAATGTGTTATAATTATGTCACTTGAAATAATTTAGCAAAATTCTATCCGACAGATGGAATAATATACTTAATCTCTGCTCCCTGATTTACGCGGTGGAGCCGTGAGTCCAAAGAGAGGATATACATTGAAAGCGTACGAACTTATGCTTATCATTACCCCTGACCACGAGGAGAACGAAGCGGAAGCACTCACCGAAAACGTCAAGGGTATTATTGAAAATGGTGGAAATATCATCCACACAGATGTTTGGGGAAAAAGACGACTCGCCTATCCGATACGGAAGCGCAGCGAAGGCTATTACGTAGTTTATGTTTTTGAAAGCGAACCCAGTTTTGTTGCGCAGTTGAACCAATCACTCCGTGTTATTGAAGCAATTTTACGACACATGATTGTGCTCTATGAAGACGATGTCGAAAAACTGAAATTAGCAGAAAAAGAGGCGGTAGAACCCGAAACATCGGATGCTGACACTGCCGAAGATACAACTGAATCTGTGGAAGATTCAGCAGAATCACAGGCAGATACTGAAGAACCAGCAGAAGATACTGAAGAACCAGCAGAAGATACTGAAGAA
>JAPPIG010000051.1:0-41928 GCA_028820635.1 Candidatus Poribacteria bacterium | reverse complement strand
AGATACTGAAGAACCAGCAGAAGATACTGAAGAACCAGCAGAAGATACTGAAGAATCTGTTTAAATAACATCATCCCAAATTGCGTACAAGATATTCTATCTTGTAACACGCACTGAAAAGAAAGGAGCATAATCATGGCAAGTTATAATAAGGTAATCCTGATGGGCAACCTCACCCGTGATCCCGAAGTGAAGTACCTGCCAAGTGGAACCGCCGTTGCGAATTTCGGCATCGCTATGAATGAACGATATACTGATCGGCAAACTGGTGAACAGAAAGAGTCTGCCTGCTTTGTTGATGTAGAAGCATGGGACAGGCAAGCCGAAATTGTTAATGAATATTTAAGTAAAGGTAGTCCTGTTTTCATTGAAGGTGCTCTCAAATTTGAATCTTGGGAAACCGAAGATGGAACAAAACGGAGCAGACTTAAAGTCCGACTCCTACGATTTCAATTTATCGGTGGCAGACAGGATGAAGATGGTGCAGGAGGCGGTTATGCCGATGCGACACCTTCAGGTGGTTCAACGTCGGGGCCTTCTGATCAGATGCCCGCACCATCAGCAGGTGAAAGTGACACATCATCTACTGAGGATGACATCCCATTCTAAAGTTCGTTAACAGTTCAAATTTAGACTATACAACGGCTAAATTTCACTTTATATACCACACGACAAATTTCATTATAGATTATGGTGTGATACGGCATCATTGCCTTTTTGCATCTGTCAGTACCAGTAATATATGGTGAATCATAAAAAATTAGACACTTCATCCCGCTGTAGGCGAGGTTTCCTAACCTCGCTGGTGCAGAAGTGTCCAATTAATTCAAAATCTACTATAAGATCAAGTGCTGGCACAACAATGTTCAGGTTAAGAGGAGTAAATTAATATGGCATATCGTCGGAGATCCCGTTTTAGTAAGCTGGAATCCGTAGACTATAAAGATGTAGATACGTTAAGAAAGTTTATAAACGAGCGGGGAAAGATTGTGAGCCGCCGAGTCTCTGGACTTTCGGCAAAACAGCAGCGTATGGTAACCCGTGCGGTTAAACGGGCGCGCAATATGGCTTTATTGCCTTTTACGCGGTAAACATGGAGATATAATTACACTGTAGCATGAAATTGATATAGAATGCGCGCATGGTATTCCTCGGTTTCTGTACCGGGATGCCTCGTGAATTTCCTCACTGATTTCAGGGCTGCAAGGATGAAAGATATGGAAGTCATACTTAAAAGAAGGATTGATGGACTCGGCGCCCCGGGAGATGTGCTGAAAGTCGCAGACGGTTATGCCCGAAACTATCTGTTCCCAAAACAGTTAGCAGTGCATGCAACGGAACGAAATCGGCGACATCTTGAACATCAGATACGGGTGATTGAACAGCAAGAGTCTAAGGATAGAGAACACGCTCAGGAAATTGCGGCGCAAATTGCGGACGCCACATGTCATCTTACCAGACGGGCAGGCGAAAACGACCGTCTATTCGGTTCTGTAACCACCGCAGATATTGTAGAATCATTGCGAGCATCAGCAAACGTTGAATTAGACCGGCGCGTCATAGAACTCGCTGAACCGATACGCGAACTCGGAGCATTTACTGTCTCTGTAAGACTACACACAGATGTAACAGCAGAAATACGTGTGGTTGTTGAAAGAGACGAATAGGAATACTTTCCAATAAGGATAGAGGCAATATACGATTGTCTCTACGGGAGGAATACCGATGCAAACAGTTGACTCCCTCATGGATAAAGAGGCAGAACGAGCGGTACTTGGCGCGATGATGACCGAAAAGTCCGTTATTCCACGGGTAGAGACGTTACTCGGGCCTACCTCAGATGCGTTCTTTACGACTGACCATCAACTTATTTATATAGCGATTCTTACTGTTTATAATCGTGATAACAACGTGGACCCGATTCTTGTTGCGAATGAGTTGAATCGGACAGAGCAGTTAAACCGCGTTGGTGGATCAGACTATCTTTATGAACTGCAAGCCCCGATTGTTGAAACTGAAAGCACGGAGTTCTATGCCGAAATCCTATTGGAAAAGGCAACACGCCGCCGTTTAATTCAAACAGCTACTCAAATTCGTGAACTTGCTCAAGATGAAAGCATAGAAATAAGCGAAGTCCTCGATCAATCGCAGGAGTCTGTTTTTGAAATCGGGCAAACCGGTAGCAAACGCGGGTTTGAACATATTCGCTCATTGCTAAAACAGGGCATTGAGATAATTGAAAAACTCTATCACAAAAAAGATCGGTTTTTAGGTATTCCTACAGGATTCATAGATTTTGACAACCTGACCTCCGGTTTGCAACCTGGAAATTTCCTTATCATTGCAGCACGACCAGGGATGGGAAAAACCACCCTGGTACTGAATATGGCACAAAACATTGCGATTGAGCAGAAACGTCCTGTTGCAATCTTTAATTTTGAGCAGCCTGCACAAGATATCGCCCTGCGTATGCTCTCTGCTGAGGCGAAAATTGACTATCAACATTTACGCTTAGGCAAATTCAGTGAAGAATACTGGGCACCTTTGGGACAAAGCATCGGCCGTCTCAGCGAAGCACCTATGCTAATCAATGATAACCGAGGCATGACTGTGCAAGGACTTCGTGCAGAAGCGAGACGTTTGAAAGGTGAACACGAAGACCTCGCTTTAATTATCGTTGATTATCTGCAGCTACTGCGAGGTACAGGACGCTACCATGCACGTGAGCAAGAAATCTCTGATATATCACGGGCTTTAAAAATTCTTGCATGGGAATTGAACATTCCCGTCCTCGCTTGCGCGCAGCTGAGTAGAGAAGTTGAACGCCGTCCCGGCAAACTGCCACAACTTTCTGATTTGCGGGAATCCGGTGCTATAGAGCAAGATGCTGATTTAGTCGCTTTTATACACCGAGATGATTACTATGACGATCAAGATGATTATACGGACGATAGGGTCGAGGCGACCTTGTTAATTAAAAAGCAGCGCAACGGACCGACTGGAAATATCGTTCTGCATTATTGCAAGACGCAGATGCGTTTCGAAAATCCGAGTTGACAAGAGAACTCTGTATCTGGAATATTTCTATGCGCAATCCTCCTTCTGAGTCAGCATCTTCGAATGGGTTGGCGTTCTTAATAAAAAATCGGCTACACAGCACCCTTTCAGAAATAGGAGAGGCATGTCGTCTACTCGCCGAAACCATTTTCCAAATTTTCAGACCGCCGTGGCAATTTGACCTATTAATGAAGCAACTGCTGTTTATTGGCTTCAACTCGTTGTCGGTTGTTTTAGTCTCTGGGTTTTTCACTGGAATGGTATTGGGTGTTCAAGGCTATGTGCAATTGAAGCCGTACGCGGTTGAAGGTTCGGTTGCTCAATTCGTCAGTGTTTCTGTCGTAAAAGAACTGGGTCCCATGATTACAGCCTTTGTGCTTTCCGGACGCATAGGTGCGTCTATTACAGCCGAGCTTTCAACAATGAAGGTTACCGAGCAAATTGACGCGCTGGAGGTGATGGGAACAAACCCTGTTAAATATCTGGTTGTCCCCCGTTTTCTCGCCTGTTCAATTATGCTCCCCACCCTCACAATTTTTTCCACGTTTGCTGGTATCTTCGGCGGCTATGTTGCGGTAGTCTCTTTGTTTGGTTTCAACGGATATTTCTATGTGTTAGAAGTTCAAAAGAATCTGTATGTTGGAAGTGTACTAATTAGTTTAATCAAAGCAACTTCTTTTGGAATGGCTATAGCTGCAGTCGGATGCTATAAGGGGTTTAGCATTTCTACAGCAGGTGGTGCAGAAGGTGTTGGAACTGCAACAACTGGTTCAGCCGTTATCTCTTTGATAACTATCCTTGTATTAGACTTTGTTCTAAACCATATCCTGTTTAATATCTTGGGATTGATTTAACGACAATACTGATCTCCGAATCGCGACCTTGTAAACTACAAATTACGATAAACAATTCACTATTCTTATGATTTCAATCAAAAACGTCAGAAAAGCGTTTGATACGAAAAAAGTAATAAACGGATTAGACCTTGAAATTCCACGCGGGGAAACCCTTGTAATTATGGGACGAAGCGGTTGTGGGAAAAGCGTTCTACTCAAAATTATTGCTGGACTTCTCTCCGTAGATACAGGTGAGGTTTGGGTTGACGGAACAGAAATCACCAAACTTAAAAAGAAACCATTAAACCAGATTCGCCGAAAAATCGGGATGCTTTTTCAGTCTGCAGCGTTATTTGATTCAATGACCGTAGCAGAGAATATCGCTTTTATGCTTGACCAACATACAGATTTAAGCCAACAAGAGATGCGTAAGATTGTAGATGAGAAACTTAAATTAGTCGATTTACACGGTGTTCAAGAGTTAAGACCGGCACAACTGAGCGGCGGCATGCGAAAACGGGTAGGACTCGCACGGGCGCTTGCTTTCAACCCAGAAATCATCTTATACGATGAACCCACAACTGGGCTTGACCCAGTTACCTGCACCGAAATTAACGAACTGATTCGCGACCTAAATCAGCAATTGGAAGTCACTTCTGTCGTCGTTACACATGATATGCACAGTGCATTCAGTGTCGGAACACTTATGGTAATGCTCCACGAAGGAAAACAACTTGCTTATGGAACACCAGAAGCTATGATTAACGAAGATAACCCGGTTTTACAGCAGTTTATCCTTTTTGGTGCACCAGACCAGATTCTTAACATTGACAACCCAACTTTGAAGAAGTTTACAGGAAGGAAACCTCAATGAAGTTTTGGACCCCATCTGTGAAAGTGGGACTGATGGTTGTTGTAGCCATTGTTCTCCTTGCAATCCTCCTTACCAATGCGGGAAACTGGCCCTGGGCAACACGCGGAGATGATATATATTTTGAATTCCGGGCTGTCAATGGACTTTATGTCGGTTCCGGTGTCCTTCTATCCGGTGTTTCTATTGGTAAAGTAACAAGCATTGAACTCAAACCGGAGACGAATACTGTTGAAATCCGAGCCCGTGTCAAAAACGCATTTCAGTGGCTAAGGAAAGGTTGTGATGCAGGTATTTCAATGAGCGGTTTTGTCGGTGAAACATACATCACACTCAATAATGGAGAGGTTGGAAATCCACTCCTTCAACCATCCGATCTCCCAATTATCGGAATTGACCCTGTAAATCCGTTGGAATTACTTGAACAAACCAGTTCAGGATTGAGTAAAGCCATTGAGTTGACGACTGCAGCAAACGAGGTCTTACAAGCAAGTCAAGAAGAAATTCAGGAAGGTATAAAAGAAACACGGAAATTAGTCGAATTAACAAGTAAGACCCTCACAAAGTTCAGTGAACATATAGATACAACAGTCGAGACTTTGCAGAACCTAACTTCAAAATACGATGTGCGCTTTGAATCAACGCTTTCGCAAGTGGACAAGTTGTTAAACCAACTGGGTAATGATTCATTGATCCTCAGCAGTCAAATTAGTGATGTGAGCCGTTCCATATTGAGAATGATAGATCAAAACTCGCCAAAAGTAAATTCTATGATAGCGGACTTGCAGCGAAGCACATCTGATTTTCGACGGTTAGCAACACAATTCCGTCAAGATTCAAGTTCTTTGAAAACCGAAATATCTGACCTCATTGCACAAGGAAGCACGTTCATTGAAAAGGGAAGCACAGATGTTGCACCAATTATTGAGAACCTTCAGAACGTAACAGCCGCATTCACCACATTGGAAAAAAATATCAGTGAACTGTTAAATACTATTCAACATGGAGATGGCACTGTCGCACAACTCCTGAACAACCCAGAACCTATTAAAGGTGCACAAGAATCTTTCAATAATCTGAATGAAGTGCTAACAGGATTGAAGGGTCTTTATCAGCAGACCGACAAACAATTAAAAGGTTTTAAACTTCCTAAATATTCATGGGATACTGAATTCCAATATCTAAGCCGTGAGGAAAATCTACATACCGAATTTGGTTTTTCACTTATACCGTCACCACCCTCAAAAAATCTGTACCATTTTGGACTCAGCATTCGGGAGGAGAAAATTGGCGTTGATTTTCAATACGCCTATAATTTTTCAGACTACCTCCGAGGTAAATTCGGTTTTGTGCGTTCCAATCTTGGTGCTGGGGTTGACCTACGGCTGTTATCACGCCGGTTAGGCATCGGTCTGGAAGGCATTAGGATAACAAGTGACAAACCCGAACTGAACGCTGAAATGAGTTTCCGCTTCTTTCGTGGTGGGCATATTCTCTTCGGTGTCGAAAATTGGTGGAGGGACGAAAGGCGTTGGACAACGGGGCTTAAGTGGATCACAAGCGACTGGTAAATTAGTTTTTGGCAGTCAGTTATCGGTTTTCGGCATAAGAGGTTTAGAAGCAAACGGGTCTTTGTAGGGAATAAGTTGTAGGTAGAGTATCGCTTTACTCTATCCAGTAGGTGTCAACTTAGCAAAACTGTTCTTGTAGGTTGGGTTGAGCCGCAGGTGAAACCCAACATTTTCTGTATGTAAATCGTTTAATGTTGGGTTTCGTGCCTCAACCCCACTGCATGCCAAAAGCGCATGCAGCGTTGATTCCCTACAAGACGGGTAGAAATCACCCAATATGGATTGGAAAATCTGGTAAATAGTTTTTGATAGTCAGTTATCAGAGGGCGGGTTGTTGTTATGGCACGAACAAAACACAAATTTGTCTGCCAAGAATGCGGGTATACTACACCGAGAGCACTTGGGAAATGTCCTGGATGTGAAGCGTGGGATAGTTTTGCTGAAGAGACAGAACTTGTGACCACATCCCCACTACACCGAAGTATAAACCAACGTACAAGCCAACCAGAGTTAATTTCTGACGTTTCGGTGGAGGATGTAGAACGGCAACTTACAGGAATGCCTGAATTTGATGGAGTGCTTGGCGGTGGAATTGTTCCGGGTTCCGTTATTTTGATCGGGGGAGACCCAGGAATAGGTAAATCCACGCTTCTGCTACAAGCAAGTGATGCATTAAGCCGTAAATATGGCAGTGTGCTCTATGTCACTGGTGAAGAATCGGTGAGTCAAACCAAAATTCGTTCAACCCGACTCGGTCTGAATTCCGATACTCTTTATGTATTGTGCGAAAATAACTTAGGAGAGATTCAAAGACATATTGAAAAACTGCAACCGCAAGCGGTTGTAATTGACTCTATTCAAGCTGTCTATCTATCTGATTTTCAATCGGCTCCGGGCAGTATTACACAGATACGTGAATGCGCTGCAAATCTTTTAATTTGTGCCAAGAATCAGAATATACCAATGTTTCTCATCGGACATGTAACAAAGGAAGGCACATTAGCAGGGCCCCGAGTTTTAGAGCATATAGTAGACACAGTGCTATATTTTGAAGGTGAACGGCATCACATATATCGCGTCCTACGTGCAGTTAAGAATCGGTTTGGGTCAACAAACGAACTCGGTATCTTTGAAATGCAGAACAAAGGGCTTGTAGATGTCAAAAATCCGTCCCAACTCTTTTTGAGCGACAGAAAGGAGGAAATTTCTGGTTCCGTTATCGTGTCAAGTATGGAAGGCACGCGACCACTGTTATTGGAGGTGCAAGCACTCGTCGTTTCGACTCACTACGGAACACCACGCAACACTGCAACAGGAATTGACCGAAACCGTGTCGCACTACTCACTGCCGTTTTGAATAAACGTATCGGGATGGATATAGGGGACTCAGACATTTTTGTAAACATTACGGGCGGGTTACGGGTTGATGAACCAGGGATTGATCTTGGCGTGTTAATGGCGATAATTTCTAACCATCGGAATATCTCAATTGACCCGCGAACGGTTGTAATTGGTGAAGTCGGATTGGGAGGCGAAATTCGACCAGTGCCTCATGTTGAAAGGCGAATCCGAGAAGCCGCAAAACTCGGATTCACGCGAGCAATTTTTCCTGCTTACCATCAGAAAGGTTTAGAAATCAATGAAACAATAGAACTTATCGGTGTAAAAAATATCTTTGACAGTCTAAGTGCACTACTGTAATTGGAACACGAGTTCAACATACGGATTTCAGTGCATCCATAGTTGAGTTAATGGTAAAATCAATTCTATCATGTTTTACGAAAACAACGTATTCCGATGCAATAGATATAGCGAAACCCAAACTACTAAAAAACAGAATAAAGTTCCTGTCAATTAACAAACATATAATCAGTAGATATTGTCTTCGTAAGACAATGTTGAATGGCTTTTGATCTACAACATGGTTCAAACTATCAATCAAACATATTTCATTGTTTACACTTGGCGCGGAGAAAGAACTATGCAAATTTGGGGTATTCGTGTTTTTTTTATATTCGCAAGTGCTATCGCCTTCTATTTTCCAAATACTAATCTTACTGACGCATTTATTGGGTTTGCCATTGCATGTATCCTCGTTGCAGGTGAAATATCCCTTCATGTGCCTAACATACGCAGATTTGTTTCAAGTGGTATTGGACTTGCGTTCGGTTTGTTGATTTCTCAAGGGTTACTCCAACTCCTCAATCAATCCGACTCAATCGTTCAAAACTCCACTCTAAAAATTGCTGTTACTCTCGGATTCGGTTATGTTGGCATGGTGTGTGGTTACCACATATCCGAAAGTTTGCCTGTCGTGAGATTACTGAATTCGCATCGCTATATCCAAACGGGAACACCATTTACAACAAACGATTCTAACGGATTTAAAATTTTAGATACAAGTGTTATTATTGATGGACGTATCCTTGAAATCTGCGAGACACAATTTATTGATGGAACGTTGTTAATTCCCCGGTTCGTTTTAAATGAGCTACAAAATATCGCGGATTCAACCGAATTGCTCCGTAGAAATAAAGGACGGCGCGGTTTTGATATTTTACGTTCACTCCAAAATAGTCCTTCTATCGCTGTAGAAATTATAGAAGAAGATGTAACGCATCTGACTGAGGTAGATGCCAAACTGGTCCATCTCGCTCGAAAATATTTTGCCAAAATAATTACCAACGATTTAAACCTTAATAAAGTCGCGGAATTGCAGGGTGTCACGGTACTAAATATCAACGAATTAGCAAATGCTATCCGTCCGATCGTAGTCGCTGGAGAAATTATTCAGGTTCATCTGCAGAAAGTTGGCAAAGAACCCAATCAAGGCGTAGGTTATCTTGATGACGGAACGATGGTTATCGTTGAAGATGGCAAATCCTACATCGGACAAACGCTTGATGTTGTCGTTACACAGATGTTGCGAACCAGCACTGGACAGATGATTTTCGCACGAAATGCGGATGAATCTCCATCAGAAAAAGGATTCCGATGAGATGGTCACAGATGAACAGCAAAATATCTGTTCTTATCCCTGCTGCTGGGCAAGGCAAACGGATGGAATCGTCGGTTAAAAAGCCGTATTTGATGTTAGATGAAAAACCAATTTTATCGCATACCATAGACCGCTTTGAACAGAACAGTGTTATCGACGAGATATTTGTGATTGTAGACCAATCTGATTTTACGGTGTGCCGAGAAAACGCACTCGCACCTTTTCGCTATCGGAAGGTTCGTGAATTGGTCGCTGGTGGTGAAACTCGGCAGATTTCTGTGTTCAACGGACTCCGCGCGCTTTCAGATGATGTTGATTTTGTCGTTGTTCATGATGGTGTGCGTCCGTTTATAGACGATAAAATTATTTTCGAATGTCTTGAAGCAGCAGCGGAATGCGGTGCTGCTGTCTCCGCTGTGCCAGTGAAGGAAACAATTAAAGTCGCAGACGAAAAACTATTTGTTGATCATACGCCTCAACGGGAGCAATTATGGCAAGGGCAGACACCACAAGTCTTTCGGAAATCACTAATAGTAGAGGCACACAAAAAAGCAATTCACGACAGAATTGATGCCCCGGATGATGCTGCATTGGTTGAAAATCTGGGATCCCCTATCAAATTGGTCAGGGGTAGTTACAAAAATGTGAAGTTAACAACCCCAGAGGATTTGCGAATCGCTGAGACTTTACTAAATGATGGGATATAATGTATAATATCTAATAGAAATTTCCTGAAAGAACCTAACAAAATGAGAGTAGGGACCGGTTACGACGTTCATCGACTTATTGAAAATAGAAAATTAATTTTGGGCGGCGTAGAAATCCCTTATCATTTAGGATTGTTGGGACATTCAGATGCAGACGTGTTGACACATGCCATTTGTGATGCGATTTTAGGCGCAGCAGCATTGGACGATATTGGAACGCACTTTCCAGATACTGATCCAAGTTACGCTGGAATGGACAGCCAAGTTTTCCTACGTACTATTGTAGAAATGGTTAGGGAGCAAGATTACATAATTGAAAATGTTGACAGTACAGTGGTAGCACAACAACCGAAATTAGCACCCTATATTGGACAAATGCGCAGCGTACTCGCAAAAACATTGGACATCTCAGAAACACAGGTTAGTGTCAAAGCCACAACCGCAGAAGGTTTAGGTATTATTGGGAAAGAAAAGGCAATTGTTGCTCAAGCAATTGCCTGTCTCATTAAGGCCTAATTCCGTAGTGTTATAAGCATAAACAAAAACGAAGGGATAGCGAATGGGATTAAAGATATATAATTCCCTTAGCCGACAACTTGAGGAGTTTTCACCTTTGACAGAAGGGCACGTCTCAATGTATAGTTGTGGCCCTACCGTCTATGACTATATCCATATCGGTAATGCCCGCACAGCACTCGTCACCGATATTATACGTCGGTATCTCACATATAAAGGGTATACTGTCAAGTTAGTTCAAAATTTGACAGATATTGATGACAAAATCATCGCTCGTGCGCAAACACTTGGAACCAGCTCAAGCCAACTTGCACATACAAACGGTGAGGCATACTTTGAGGATACACAACGTCTCGGCATCCAACTTGCGGATGTGCATCCCAAAGCAACAGAACACATCCCTGAAATGATTGACCTGATTCAAACACTCATTGACAAAGGTGCTGCTTATGTCGTTGATGGAAGTGTCTATTATCGCGTTAATTCCTTTAACGAATACGGCAAATTGTCACGCCGAAAACCTGAAGATTTGCTGGCAGGCGCACGCGTTGAAGTCGATGAACGCAAAGAAGATCCACGCGATTTTGACATGTGGAAGGCAGCAAAACCCGGTGAACCTTATTGGGATAGCCCTTGGGGACCAGGAAGACCTGGCTGGCACATTGAATGTTCATCTATGGCAATGAAGCATCTTGGCGAAACGATTGATATCCATGCTGGTGGTGAAGACTTACTGTTTCCACATCACGAAAACGAAATCGCGCAAAGTGAATTGGCTACAGGTAAACCTTTCGCCCGTTACTGGGTTCATGTCGCTTTTCTAAAAATAGATGGGACGAGAATGGGTAAATCTGAACAAAACTTCATCTTTTTGAGGGACGCATTAGACAAATACCCCGCCGAGGTAATCCGTCATTTCCTCATTTCTGCCCATTACCGACATCCACTTGATTACAGTTTAGAAAGTTTACAAAAATCCGAATCTGCGCTCAGACGTTTAAAAAACTGTTTAGAAACGTTGAAAAAATATGAAGAAGAAACACCAGAAGTTACTGACGGAAATAGTTCCACACTACGCGACGTTTCCGATGCAGACACTACCCTCCTTTCTGCAATAGAAACCATGCAATCGCAATTTACAGCTGCTATGGACAACGATTTCAATACGGCACAAGGAATGGGAACAATTTTCACACTTGTCAGTCAAATCAATAGGGCTCTTGGGTCATCTAATGGAATATCCGATCAAACTTTCGCGCACGCCTACAAGGTTTTAAGCGAAACGTGTCAAGTACTCGGAATCTATACGATGGACGAACAAGATACTGCTGGCACTGCTGAATTTCTCAATCCACTGCTTGAACTTCTGTTAGAGATAAGACAAGACGCTCGGAGCCAGAAAGATTGGGATACATCCGATAAGATTCGCGACCGACTTAAACAACTAAATATTGAAATCCAAGACACCCATGAAGGGTCTACTTGGAAATTTGTATCGTAATTACAACATATTGCTTCGTCAAGTAATAATTGATGAGTCTTGAAAGTAGTCGGGAATCCAAATCAACGGTATGAATGCCTCTTGGGCATTCCCCGGAGTTCCCTCCTACCAAAATCGTTCCATAGGTAGGAGCGATCTCCGAATCGCGACCTATAATATGTTGACGAAGCAATAATCCATTTTTATGAACACTTATTTTAGAGTTAATTTAGTAAAATCACTAAAACTGTACACACTATATAGGCGTGTATTTAAGGAGTTACAAAATGCTTTTTAGAATTACTATTTTCTTTTCGCTGATCTGCTTCTCCGTTGTTATGATAGGTTGTGCTGCCCTGTTTTCCGAACAAGAATGGAGTGATAACTACGCGCTACTTGAAGGCACAAGTGCAAGCAGTCCTCAAATGATTGATGGCAATATGAATACCATCGGAGAATCAAGTTTTCCAGCAGAGGCTACTTTCGGTTCAAACCCGCCCTCTGAAGTTATCATCACGCTACCTGAAAAAAAGGTCATCCGTAGAATTGTGATCCATTCCGATAACATCAAGACATTTGATATCTTTGCTGATAAAGGTGGTATCATCGTCGAACAAGACTGGAAATTGATTAAAGATGTTAAAAGTGTTAGAACAAACCCGATTGAGATTCCTGTTTTAGTTCCATTTCCTACCAACCGAATTCGGGTTAGGATTTTATCAACATCGGATGACGCAAACTTGAAACGAAGGCAGCGCGCACGTACTGGTGGTAGAGGTTTCTTTTATGGTGAGAACCGTCGCGCGCAAGCTAAAATCCGAGAAATTGAGCTTTACGGCTATAAAACTGTTGAGCAAACGCGGGAAAGTAGTGCCGCTGAAACACGTGAAAAAGAACTTGATGATTTATTAGAAACAGAATAGCGGAATTTCAAGGCAGCCGTTGGGGAAACACTGCCTTGAAACTATACAAAACATTGCATATTTTACGATATACATTATAAGGAGGTATACATGCGTTTTGGATTATTTGCTATAATTTTTTGTTGGATACTCGGGTTGTCAGGATGCATCCTTGCATCAAACCCATCATTTAATCGGAGTGAGAATGTTGCAGTCACAGCTGCGAGTACCGATTCAAAGTTAAATGATGAGAATTTATATACCGAAGGAGAAACCACGACTATACGTGAAGATGCAAGGGATATTGCTTCACAACAAGAATCAGATAATTTCACCGAGGCAGTCTTAAGCTGGAATATCCCTCAGACGATCCAACAAGTTGTCATTAAGGCAAAAGAGGGACAATTAGAATTCTTTGAGATTCAATATATGGATGACGGTGGAAAGTGGGTTACAGTAAATCAAGTGCGCGATAACATGCGTTCTGAATATAAATTTACTCTCAGAGATCCAATTGTAACGAAGAAGTTTCGCTTGAAAGTGCCGCGTAGATGGGATTCGCGACGCGTCGGAGGGCAAAGTCGTTCAAAACGATCCGAAACTGGTGCCCCTACTTCCGCAGAATATAGGAAAATTCAGGAGGTAGAACTCTATTATGCACTGCCAACACCTGCTGCTGAAGCATCATCCACGCAGTGAATACAGTTGGCATCAGGTTCATTTCCTCAAAAGCTGTAGGATTACACAACTATATGCTACACCTTTTACGGTATATAGTAGATTTTAGAAATTCTTGAACACTTTTAAGCTGTGGGAGGGAACTCCGGGGAATGCCCAAAAGCGCATTCGGCGTTGATTTGGGTGAATACCAAAAAGGTATTCATACCGTTGATTTCTTGATTTGGATTCCCGACTATCAAGGCGTTTCGTCGCGATTCGGAGATCGCTCCTACAAGAGAAGTGTAAACTTATTTTTCTAATCCACCATAATATAAACGATGTTATCTCAGGAAACCACGAATCTTCTCCATCTCAACCTAATTCAAGGTATTGGACCGAAAACCGTTCAATTCTTGATCAAAATTTTGGGCAGCGCTGAAAAAGTGTTGAATGCTTCTTCGCAAGAATTGGAAAAAATTGAAGGTCTTACTCCATCAGCACGTGAGCGATTGATCCACAAAAAACTCGGATGTCCATTAGAACGCGAACTGGAATTGATACACGAATTTGGATGTCAAATTGTAACGTTCTATGATGCGGAATATCCGCCGCTGTTGAAGGAGATTGACACACCTCCCCTTATACTCTACGTCAGAGGTGAACTGAAGCCAGAAGATGCATTTAGCATTGCGCTTGTTGGGTCTCGGCAAGCAAAAGATTATGGGCGACGCGTCAGTTACCAACTGAGTTATCAGCTTGCTAAACGCGGTCTAACAGTGATAAGTGGGTTTGCAAAGGGGATAGATACTTGTGCACACCGAGGCGCACTTGAGGCAAGTGGTAGAACAATTGCTGTCATGGGAAATGGGCTAAGTCTTATCTATCCTGCAGCTAATAGTGAATTGGTTGAAAAAGTCGTAGAGTCCGGTGCGTTGATCTCCGAATTCCCGATGGGTATGAAACCGAGGTCAGAAAACTTTCCAAGACGCAACCGCATTATTAGCGGATTGACACTCGGAACCGTTGTGGTAGAAGCATCGAATCGGAGTGGCGCACTTATTACTGCACGACTCGCAAGTGAACAAGGCAGAGAGGTGTTTGCTGTACCAGGGGAAATATTCTCTGAGTTATCAACTGGCACGCATAAGTTGATTGATAACGGCGCGAAACTTATCAGCACTGTGGATGATTTGTTAGAAGCATTACCGCAACATGCCTTACGCCAGATATCTACCCTTACACCAGGGTCAGAAAAAGCAGCAGCAATTCCAGAAACACCGTCTGTTGCGAAAAGCGATCTTAATCAGACAAGCAGCACCACTCCAAAAACAGCTGTTACACAAAAGAAAACAACTGCCCCCGTAGTTCCACCACCCGATTTAACAACTGATGAAAAAACGGTTTTCAATGCGATTGAAGTCCCTTCATCGCATATTGACACTATCGTTCGGACAACGCAGCTGCCAATTAGTCAAGTCTCAAGTCTACTTTTGATGCTGGAACTCAAAGGTGCTATTCAGCAGTTGCCCGGTAAACAATTTGCCAAAACCGTATAAGAGGATTATTTTGTGAATTCATCTGAATTAGATTTTGAAAAATCTCTCATTGAATTAGAACGGCATCTCGTACAACTGGATGCTTTCGCGGAAGAACATCCTGAGTTAGACCTAACAGAAGGTATTGCGGCACTAAAACAGAATGCCGACACGCTTACAAAGCAAACCTTCCAGAAATTGAACCGTTGGGATAAGGTGCGATTGGCGCGGCATCCGCAACGACCACAAGCCTCTTTGTATATCAACGAACTTCTTGACGAACCCGTAGAACTTCACAGCGATAAGTTGTATGGGGATGACCGTGCACTCATTGGGGGTTTTGCATGGTTTGATGAACAACCTGTCGTCTACCTCGCACAACAGAAAGGCACAAACCTTGAAGAACGGCAGGAGATGAACTTTGGATATACGCACCCAGAAGGTTACCGAAAAGCCAGACGTTTGATGCAGTTAGCAAACAAATTCAACCGCCCTCTAATCTGCTTTGTTGATACACCGGGGGCACATTTTGATCTCCGTTCCGAAGAATATGGGCAAGCGGCAGCAATCGCTGATAATCTTGCTGAGATGATGCAGATGCGTGTCCCAATCCTCGTCGTTATTATCGGTGAAGGAGGCAGCGGCGGCGCATTAGCAATAGCAGTCGGAAATCGCGTGTTGATGATGGAATATGCTGTCTACTGCGTTGCTCCACCCGAAGCATGTAGTGGTATTGTGTGGAAAGACAAAGGTGAACACGCGCCTGAAGCAACGGAAGGCTATAAACCGACTGCCCCCGACCTCCTTAAGTTAAACATCATTGACCAGGCTATTCGCGAACCTCTGGGTGGCGCACATAGGGACCCTGACGCTGCAGTACGAAACGTCAAACGCGCAATTCGGAAACATCTTACAGAATTAATGGAGATGACGGAGAAAGAACTGATTGAACAACGTTATGAACGCTACCGAAATCTCGGACTTTATGGAGAAGATGACGTTAACCACACATGAAGATCCGAACCATTACCACAGGTATACCTGACCCTTTTTTTGGTTCCTACCTCAAACAGGCAGCCGAATTTAACGCCGCATGCCGAACCCACTTTGAAGCAAACGACTATCAGGTACAGTCAACACGCGTAAGTTGTCAAATCTGGAATGAAGCACGAAATGTAGGGACAATCCTTAAGTTAGAGTCTAATGCCAAGACATTAGGGATTGAATTCCTCAGTTTAGGCACAATCTCTCCAGAAGCGCAGCACGCCACAAAACATCTTGAACTGCTCACCGATGTAATTGTCCAAAGCGAATCGCTTTTTGCCACGACTACCATTACAACACAATCTGGTCAGATTGACTCGGGCATCACCGAAAGCACTGCGAACATCATTCAACAGATAGCACACCAAACTGATGATGGCTACGGCAACCTCCGCTTTGCTGCGTTGATGAACTGTCCACCAAATACCCCTTTCTTCCCAGCTGCTTTCTGGTATGATACCCAAACTAACTTCGGCATCGGATGGCAAGCGGCAGACCTTGTGCAAGATGCTTTCACAGATGCCCCCAATTTGGAAACTGCTCTGCAAAACCTCAAAACAGTTATGGAAGAAGAAGGACAAAAAATTGTTTCGTTAGCGCAGGCATTCGCACAGAAATGGGGTATCAAATTTGTTGGCATTGACGTGTCGCCTGCACCGATGGGTGATGAGAGCATCGCTTATGCAATGGAACAACAATTATCAGGACACTTCGGTGAACGCGGCACCTTGACAGTTGCTGCAGGTATAACGCGAACGCTGCGCTCACTCTCCCTACCGCTGTGTGGATATTCGGGATTAATGCTTCCTGTCCTTGAAGATGTCGGATTGGGCAAACGCAGCGAGGAGGGATTATTTAATTTAGACAGTCTTTTACTCTATTCTACCGTTTGTGGAACTGGTTTGGACACAATTCCTATCCCTGGCGACGCTTCTACATCTCAAATCGCCGCTATTCTCACTGATGTTGCCACCCTCTCATCACAGCTTAACAAACCACTATCTGCCCGCCTTTTCCCCGTTCCTGGACTCAAATCTGGTGATATGACGCAGTTTCAGTCTCCGTATCTCACAAATACTGCTGTAATGCAGATATAGACAAAAATTTAAAGAAAATATAAACTTTTCAGTGTTTAAATTTGTGAGAGACTCTTGTTGGAGGGCTTTGTAAACCCGATATTGTGTTATACACCTGTCGCACCGCTAGTGCTGAGATGCAATTTGCCAAAGCCTCGGAGAGGCGAAAGGTGTATAGCAGCATAATGCCTGTATTTATCAAGCCCCAGAGGGGCGACAGGTGTATCAAATGCTCAAATGTTACTCACTAAATTGACGCCTATGGTGCGTTTAGGAAACCGCACCTACCAAAGTGTATAAAAAGTAATTATAGATTTTACTATAATTTGCGAGGGCTCTTGTAGGAGGACTTTGTAAGCCCGATTTTTATATATGAAACTGAATGTCCATTGAACTTTTTTCCTTGCGAATTGTCATAGCCTTTGGTATGATGGTATTGATTGAATCTAACGAATGTTGTCTATCGAATTAATATCCATCGGAGATGCTTCACTATGTATATGCGGCATTGGTTACAAAGTCCTTCAAGCCTTACACACGGCAACATCATTAAACGTGAAATCTTTAGCAAACAAACAGAGGAAAATTCAGATAAAGAAGGTGCGATACTCAGATATGTTGATAGTTTCTCCCGATGCTATCTTGAACCGAGAATTGCTTCTGTTCCTACGTCATTAGATGATCGACAGCTTATTTTTTATATCGTTGACGGTTCTGGTGTATTTGAGGCAGGCGATTTAAAGCAAAAGGTTACGGAAGGCGATGCAATCCTAATTCCCCCAGGACTTTCCCATGTCTTGAATAATCCAGAGAACACACCATTAGAATTCCTGATATTAGAAGAGGTGATCCCAGATGGTGTGGAAGTGTCACGTAAGGACGCGCTTATCCGAAACTACCGCGAACGTTCTTTAAGTCAAGGACATTGGACACACCTCGTACATCCAATTTTCGGTCAAGACGACGGTTTGGTGGTGCTGCATTCGGTGTTGGTAGTACGGATTGAAGCGATGCAAACCCCTGATACACATGGACACGGTCCAGATATGGACGAAGTGTGGTATATGCTTGAAGGAAACGGCATCCACATTGTCAACAGGAATGTGTATCGTCAGATGCCCGGTGATGCAGTTTCTGTTGCGCCATCAAATCCAGGGCATAGTTTAATCAATGATACAAATGAACCTCTAATAACTTTCTATTTCGCGCGGTATACTCGGTAAAAGGAATAACTATGAGTGACAAACCCCATGTATTGCTAATTTCCACAGACCATTGGCCCAACTCACTGCTCGGTGTCAGTGGACATCCAAATATCCAAACACCAACACTTGACTCACTTGCACGTGCAGGCACTCGATTCACGAACGGATACAGCGAATGTCCTGTCTGCGTTCCAGCCAGAAAAACGTTGATGACAGGAACAACAACGCGCACCCACAAAGACAGGGTTTTCAACGACAAAAAGGGAATAAACGGACTCCCAACAATCGCACAGACGTTTCGGAACGCAGGATACCAAGCTTATGCAGTCGGAAAACTACATGTCTATCCGCAACGTGACCGCATCGGATTTGATGATGTGATTTTAGGGGAAGAAGGCAGATTACAATACGGTGCCATTGACGACTATGAACTCTTCCTCGGTGACAGAGGTTACGCGGGGCAGCAGTTTGCACACGGCATGTGTAACAACGATTATCTTAATCGTCCTTGGCACCTTCCAGAAGATTGCCACGTCACCAACTGGAGCACTCAACAGATGGTGCGCATGATAAAACGTCGCGACCCAACCCGCCCGGGATTCTGGTTTCTGTCCTATTGCCATCCGCATCCACCTTTGGCACCGCTGCAGTGTTATATGGATATGTACCGAGATATTGATGTAGACATGCCCTATCACGGCGAATGGTCTAAAGACACAGACAAGCTGCCATTACCGCTAAAATCGCGTCAGATGCAGGATGCACGATACAATGGAAATCTAATCCGCTCTGCACGGCAGGCATTTTACGCACTCTGCACGCATATTGACCATCAATTACGCGTTGTTGTCGGAACACTACGTGAAGAAGGGTTGTTGAACAACACCATTATTCTTTTTACATCCGACCATGGCGATATGCTTGGAAATCATCGGATGTGGGCGAAACGCCTCTATTATGAAGATTCTGCTAATGTGCCGATGATTCTTGTTGGCACTGCGGGCGATGACAGGGTAGGACACCATAGGGTAGATGACCGACTCGTTGGATGGCAGGATGTTATGCCGACACTGCTTCATCTTGCAGGGGTTGATATACCAGATACGGTTGACGGCATGCCCATGGTAGGCGACACAAAACGTGAATGGTTATATGGTGAAGTTGGCGACGGTAATAGCGGCACCCGAATGATCCATGAAGGACGCTATAAACTTATTTACTATGCCACTGGAAACTACCGACAACTTTTCGATTTGGAAGAGGATCCGCGAGAGTTAAACGACTTGTCCGATTCGTCCGCGCATGCTGAAATACTTGAGCGATTGACAAACCTTCTAATTGGTGAACTCTATGGCGGCGATGAAAAATGGGTGCAAGATGGTGAACTTGTTGGTTTGCCTGACAGAGAGTATCGCCCATCTGCCAATCGTAGTTTATCTGGGCAGCGTGGACTTCATTGGCCACAGTCTCCGTCTACTGGACGTTGAATGTCCTTACTATAATGTGGTATTATTCTAATAGGACTTACGCACATGGTAGGCGCGGTTTCTAACCGCGCCGGACATCTCTTATGAAATTACTGAAATAGGACGATCTAAAAAGTTTATGGCAAAAAAGAATTCAAACACAAATAATAACGGTGCAACACTCGGCTTTGAAGCGACTTTATACCAAGCAGCTGACAAACTTCGCAATAACATGGATGCTGCTGAGTACAAGCATGTCGTGTTAGGGTTGATTTTTCTCAAATACATCTCAGATTCTTTTGAGGAAAAGTATAAGTTTCTACTTCAACAATTTGCCAATCCACAAAGTGATTACTATGTCAAAGAAGAAAGTGCCCGTTTTGACTACGCAGAGGATAGAGATGAATACTCGGCAGAAAACATCTTTTATGTGCCGAAGGAAGCACGTTGGTCATATTTGCAAAGCAAAGCTAAGCAACCAGAAATAGGGAAACTGATTGATGACGCGATGCATGCCATTGAACAGGAAAATCCGAGACTCAAGGGTGTTCTGCCTAAAGACTATGCACGCCCAGGACTTGACAAGCAACGACTCGGTGAACTCGTCGATCTCATCGGCACTATCGGTTTGGGTGATGAGGAAAATCGCTCAAAAGATATTTTAGGCAGAGTTTATGAATACTTCCTCGCACGGTTTGCCAGTGCCGAAGGCAAAAGAGGCGGTCAGTTCTACACACCCCGTTGTGTTGTGCAGCTGCTCGTTGAAATGCTCGCGCCATATCAAGGACGGATTTACGACCCTTGCTGCGGCTCAGGCGGCATGTTTGTCCAAAGTGAGGAATTCGTTGAAGCACACGGCGGACAGCGTGATGACATCTCTATCTATGGACAGGAGTCCAACCAAACCACGCGGCGATTGGCACTGATGAACCTCGCTATTCGAGGCATTGAGGCGGATCTTGGACAGGAACGTGCCGACAGCTTCCATGATGATCAACACCCAGACCTGAAAGCTGATTACATCCTCGCCAATCCACCTTTCAACAGTAGCGACTGGCGCGGTGAACAATTGCGTGAAGATAAACGTTGGGTTCACGGCACACCACCAACCGGTAACGCTAACTATGCTTGGGTGCAGCACTTTATCTATCACCTCGCGCCAAACGGTATCGCTGGATTTGTGTTGGCGAACGGTTCAATGAGTACCAATACCGCAACCGAAGGCGAAATTCGCAAAAACATTGTTGAAGCAGACTTGGTGGATTGTATGGTCGCGTTGCCCGGACAACTTTTCTATTCTACATCTATTCCTGTTTGCCTATGGTTTATTGCAAGGAATAAGGAAAATCATCGCTTTCGGCAACGTACAGGTGAAACACTTTTTATAGATGCCCGCAGGTTAGGAAAGATGATTGACCGTGTCCATCGTGAGTTAACGAATAAAGAGATTACACGCATTGCCGAAACCTATCACGCATGGCGCGGCGATGAAGGCGCAAGTGAATATGCTGATGTCCCCGGATTCTGCAAAAGTACCAAACTTGACGAGATTCAGGAATATAGATGCGTGCTTACACCAGGACGATATGTCGGTATTGCGGATATTGAGGATGACGAAATTCCCTTTGAAAAACAGATAACGCAACTTTCCGAAAAACTCTATGAACAACTTGCAGAATCCGAAAAACTTGGCGCAGCCATTAAGAAAAATTTAGAGGTATTAGGTTATAGGGATGAGCAATGAGTTTACAATTGGATAGCTTAAGAAAATCTATTGATAGTTTGGAACGTTCTGTCAAGACAGCAAGTAGAATTGATGACTCTGATGAAGATTTGCAAGAAGCGGTTCGCGCAGGAGTTATTCAACATTTTGAAGTTGCTTATGAGTTGTCGTGGAAAATGCTAAAGCGATGGCTTAAAGAAAATATTGGTGCTGCCTCTGTTGATGGTGTTACCCAACGGAACCTCTTTCGTTTAGGTGCAGAAAATCGTCTCATCGCTGATGTAGAACGTTGGATGGAATATCACAATGCACGTAATTCGACTTCTCACACCTACGATGAGGATGCTGCCTTAAATGTATTTACGGAAGCCACTGAATTTGTCCATGATGTCAAACATCTTTTAAAGATGTTGGAGGCGCGTAATGATTGACCTTAGTCCGAAGCATTTTGAAACAGTTCAACATATACTCGCAAAGCATGTCCCTGGGTGTGAAGTTCGCGCTTTTGGATCCCGGGCAAAGTGGACAGCTGAGGATTATTCCGATCTTGATCTCGTCGTAATAGACAATCAAACATCCAACCTTGGACAGATACGTCAATTAACAGAGGCGTTTGAAGAATCCAATCTCCCGATTCGAGTTGATGTCTTAGATTGGCATACGATATCAGAAGAATTTAAGAAAATAATTATAGAGAAATACGTGGTAATACAGCAAGCAGGATTCGGTGGCGGTTGGGTAAAACTAAGATACATTACCCAAGCAATTGTAGATTGCGAACACAAAACCGCTCCAATTGAAGACGTGGGTATTCCCTCGATTCGCACTACCGATATCAAGAATGGACATATAGATCTTCGCAACGCGAACAAAGTTTCCAAAGAAACCTATAGCGAATGGACAAAACGGATGAAACCTCGTCCTGGAGATTTAATTTTGTCAAGAGAGGCACCAGTTGGAGAAGTAGGTATTATACCAAAGGGTGCGAAAGTTTGTCTTGGTCAACGAACTGTCCTTATCCGTCCGAATCGTGAAAAGGTTTCTCCGCGTTATTTACTTTATCTTTTATTAACGCGCGAGATGCAGCATGAAATGACTTGTCGCGCCGAAGGGTCAGTTGTACCCCATCTGAACATGTCGGATATTCGGGATCTTGAAATACCCATCCTACCACCCTTATCTGAACAACGCCGTATAGCGCATATCCTCGGCACGCTTGACGACAAAATTGAACTCAACCGACAGATGAATGAAACTTTGGAAGCAACAGCACGCGCAATTTTCAAGTCGTGGTTTGTTGACCTTGATCCCGTAAAAGCCAAAATGGAGGGACGCACACCTGTATGTATGGATGCCAAAACCGCTGCCTTATTTCCATCAGCATTCCAAGATTCTCCACTGGGAAAGATTCCGAAAGGGTGGAAAGAGGAAAAAGTTGGTAATCTTGTTGAAATTGTCAAAGGGAGATCTTATCGCAGTAGTGAACTAAAGGAATCAGACGTTGCTTTGGTTACACTAAAATCAATCATGCGCGGTGGTGGTTACCGTCCAAATGGGTTGAAGTCTTATACTGGAAAATACAAACCGGAACAGGTTATCGCTCCTGGCGAACTGGTTGTTTCTTATACTGATGTTACACAAGAGGCGGAGGTTGTCGGCAAGCCTGCAATTGTTAGAGGAGACGAGGGATATCAAACACTTGTTGCATCTTTGGATTTAGGTATTATCCGCCCCCTGGAATCTACTGTTTCTATTTTGTTTCTCTATTGCCTTTTCCGAGAAAGACGTTTTCAATCTCATATCTATGGATATGCAAACGGAACAACTGTATTACATTTAAGTAAAGATGGGATACCAAGTTATCAATTTGCCTTTCCTCCAGAAAAAATACGGTGTCTTTTTGATTCGATAGCAGAACCAATTTTCGCAAAAATTGAATCTAATGAAAACGAATCCCGCACGCTTGCTCAAACGCGTGACACGCTGCTGCCAAAACTGTTGTCAGGAGAGGTACAGGTGAAACAGATTGAAGAGCAACTTAGCGATTTAAACTGAAGGAGAGACTTCACATGGTTACACTGGAAGGAGTAAACGCAAAAATCCAAAGAGCGCAAGATGAAATTGAACGCTTATCAAAAGATGTTGCGGCAAGTTGTGAAGCGCAACGTGTGTTATTTTCCGAAGAACCGCAACCAGATGTTGGGACAAAATTTGGATATTTCGAGGCGAAACGCCTATTGTTCCAATAGAATACTCAGTTCGCTTGGGAGAAGTAGTATACAATCTAAGGTCTGCCCTTGACCAATTGGTTTGGCAGTTGGTACATGCAAACTATAAGATGCCAGGCCGTCATAACGAATTCCCGATACTTGAGGACGAATCTCGTTTCAACGAAGTAGTGAAAAGCAAACTTAAAGGAGTTAGTCAAGAATCTTCGGATAAAATTAAAGAAATGCAACCTTTTTGCGGAAATGACGAATGGGATGCCCTTAAAACGCTTCATGCTCTCTGCAATATTGATAAACACAGAAACGTTATTTTCCCGTTTTATACTGTGGATCGTTGTAAGGTGACCTATAATGGAGGAGGTGATCCTGATATAAAACCTCATGTGCATTTAATTCATGTATCCGAACTAAGAAAAGACTCTATAGCATTTTCGACCCGGCCACCAGATGCTAATTTTTCCATTGTCTTGTTTGTAGATATGAAACTGAGTGGATCTGGTACACTTGATATAAAAAAATACATGAATGTGGAGTCAGATGAACAGCAGGTAATTTTGGTACTTAGGGACTGTTTTTCAGCTGTCCATGCTGCTATTGATTATCTGAGTAGTGAAATACAAAAACACCCTCTATTTGGTAAACGCCCTCCATTACTTGGTCTGCAATCAGTTGATTTTGAGCGTCCCTCGTTTATTCGAGAAGATAACTACAACGACTTAATGCGACAGCTATTTGAAGATTGGGAGGAGTTGTTACCTAACTCAAAGCAATAACATGAATCTCACGACTATTTACGAATCCGATATAGAAGAAGCCTCCCTTGAGTGGCTGACAGAATTAGGTTATACAGTTCTACACGGTCGCGACATCGCGTTAGACGCTCCGAATGCTGAGCGTTCCGCTTCCAAAGAAGTGATCTTAACAAACCGCTTACGAGATGCCGTTGCCCGCCTAAATCCAAACATACCTGCCGATGCACAGCAAGAAGCAATCCGCAAAGTACATAATCCAGATTCACCTGCTTTAGTGCAGAACAATCGCGCATTCCATCTGATGTTAGTTGACGGTATAGGAGTAGAATATCGGCAAACAGATGGCACGATACGCGGCGATCGCGTGCGGTTAATAGATTTTGATGCACCAGAAAACAACGATTGGCTTGCAGTCAATCAGTTCACAGTAATAGGTACAAGCGAGTGCCGCCCTGACGTTGTGTTGTTTATCAACGGACTCCCCTTAGCTGTCATAGAACTTAAAAACCCAACTGACGAAAAAGCCACCACCCTAACAGCATTTCGCCAAATTGAAACCTACAAACAGGAAATTTCGGCACTGTTCACCTACAACGAAGCAGTTGTTATCTCTGATGGATTAGAAGCACGTATAGGGTCTTTAACTGCCGACACGGAGTGGTTTCTGCCGTGGCGGACAATTGAAGGTGAGGACGAAGCACCATCAACCGAATTAGAGTTAGAAATATTGATTAAGGGTGTCTTTGACAAACGTCGTTTTTTGCGTTATCTTAAACACTTTATCGTCTTTGAAGAAACCAACAGCGGAGCAATTGCCAAAAAGATCGCTGGGTATCACCAATTCCATGCTGTCCAAACAGCCGTAGAAGCAACGCTAAAAGCGTCATGTCCTGAAGGCGATCAACAGTGCGGTGTCGTTTGGCATACACAAGGCTCAGGCAAAAGCTTGACGATGGCTTTTTACGCTGGCAGCATCGTTCAACACCCGCAAATGGAAAACCCTACGCTTGTCGTTATCACTGACACAAATGACTTAGACGATCAACTGTTCGGGACATTCGCTCGCTGCCATCAATTACTACGACAGACACCAGCACAAGCAGAAAATAGGCGACACTTAC
Source organism: Candidatus Poribacteria bacterium (assembly GCA_028820635.1). Classification (GTDB taxonomy): domain Bacteria; phylum Poribacteria; class WGA-4E; order WGA-4E; family WGA-3G; genus MSPOR6. The sequence goes on along the minus strand of JAPPIG010000051.1, from coordinate 16,180 downwards.
GCGAACTGTTGAAGGTTGCCTCTGGTAGCGTAGTCTTTACTACGGTTCAAAAGTTTTTCCCTGAAGGTGAAGAGAGGCGTTTTCCGCAACTGTCTGATCGGCGAAATATCGTGGTAATTGCTGACGAAGCACACCGTAGCCAGTACGGTTTTATTGATGGATTTGCTGCTCACATACGCGATGCACTCCCCAATGCCTCTTTTATCGGTTTTACCGGCACACCCGTTGAACTCACGGATCGTAATACCGTTGCTGTCTTTGGAGAGTACATCAGTATCTACGATGTGCAGCAGGCGGTTGATGACGGCGCAACCGTGCCAATTTACTACGAAAGCCGCCTCGCAAAAATTGAACTTGACGAAGGCGAAAAGCCCCACATTGATCCAGAATTCGAGGAACTAACCGAAACTGAGGAGGTAGAAGAAAAAGAAAAACTCAAGACTAAATGGGCACAGCTTGAAGCGTTAGTGGGAACAGAAAAACGTTTAGGACTCATCGCAGATGACATAATTGAACACTTTGAAGAACGGTTAGAGATAATAGATGGTAAGGGGATGATTGTCTGTATGAGCCGCCGTATCTGCGTTGACCTCTACAATGCAATTATTCATCGTCGTCCAAAGTGGCACAACGATGATGACAAGGAAGGCGAGATAAAAGTTGTCATGACAGGCTCAGCTTCTGATGACGCATCATGGCAGCCGCATATCCGTAACAAAACACGACGAGAGGGGTTGGCAACCCGATTTAAAAAACCTGATGATCCGTTGAAACTTGTTATTGTTCGCGATATGTGGCTAACTGGATTTGACGCGCCAAGTCTTCACACCATGTATGTAGACAAACCGATGCGCGGACATGGACTGATGCAGGCAATTGCCCGCGTCAATCGTGTGTATGGCGATAAACCGGGCGGTTTGATAGTAGACTACATCGGACTTGCTTACCATCTAAAACAAGCATTGAGAAATTATACCAAAAGTGGTGGAAAAGGGGAGACTACCCTTGATAAAAACGAAGCAGTTGCTGTAATGATGGAAAAGCATGAAATCTGCTGTAACTTGTTTCACGGGTTCGACTGGTCGTTGTGGGCTACAGGAAACGCGGCAGATCGACTCAAATTGCTACCTGCAGCACAAGAACATATCCTGCAACAAAAGGATGGAAAAAAGCGTTTACTGGATGAAGTTTCTGCTCTAACCAAAGCATTTGCCCTGGCTGTCCCACATGAAAAAACAACCGAGATACGCGACGATGTTGCCTTTTTTCAAGCAGTAAGAAAAGTTTTGGCTAAACCATCAGTTGCAGAAGAAGCACAGTTGGATGCCGCCGACCAAGCAATTAAGCAGTTGGTTTCCAAAGCAGTTGTGCCTGAAGGTGTGGTTGATATCTTCTCCGCCGCTGGACTGGAAAAGCCTGATGTCTCGATCCTCTCCGATGAATTCCTCGCAGAAGTGCAAGACCTACCCCATAAAAACGTTGCAGTTGAACTCTTGGAAAAACTCCTCAGCGGAGAAATTAAAACGCGCTCACAGAAAAACGTTGTCCAGAGTCGTTCATTTGCAGAAATGTTGGAACGATCAATCCGTTCCTATCAGAACCGAACAGTTGAAGCAGCACAAGTTATTGAACAACTGCTCGAAATCGCAAGAGAGATGCGTCAAGCACAAGACCGAGGCGAAGAATTAGGATTGTCGGAAGAAGAATTAGCATTTTATGATGCACTTGAAACTAACGATAGTGCGGTTGAAGTACTCGGAGATGAAACCTTGAAAACTATCGCTGTTGAGCTTGTAGAAACCGTTCGCAGGAGCGTGACCATTGACTGGACAATGAAAGAGAGCGTCCGCGCCAAGATAAGATTAGCGGTAAAACGTATCCTTCGCAAACACGGCTATCCACCTGATAAACAAGCAAAAGCTGCCCGAACAGTTTTAGAACAAGCCGAAGTGTTGTGTAAAAACTGGGTGGTAGTAGATTGAAACAGAACAAGAATACAAATTTCTTTGACAGCTAATTAACCTATTCAATTTTAAAATATATGAAAATCTTTCTTGAACCGTATTATCCGTCTACTGGACTTTGAACGTCCTTGCCAAATGTGGTATTATTTATAAGAGATGATTAAAAACGGTACAACACTCCGCTTTGGAGATGAATAATGAATTTCAGTGACGAAGAAATCAAACGCCATATACGTTTAGGTGAAGATAGCCACTGGGAATTCATGGAAATTAGGTTCGTAGGAGACGAGCCCAAAGAACCTCGTCGCGCTGAATTAGCAGACGAATTCGCTGCATTTGCAAATACGGATGGTGGTGTGGTTTTATGCGGCGTGACCGATAGTGGTGATGTTCAAGGCATGTCGCGCGAGCAGATGGACAAATTGGAGATGTTGCTTGTAGAGATTTGCACTGACACGATTAAACCCTTAATTCGCCCTACTATTTTTCGTAGAGAAATAGAGGAAGGAAAACCATTCCTCCTCGTCGGAGTACCACAAGGATATGCATTGCACAATAGTCCAGGTGGCAGCTTTCATCGCGTTGGCAGCTCAAAACGCCAAATGACGACCGATGAGCAGCTACGTCTCGCACAGAAGCGCGCACAGTCACGCTTCCTCTGGTTTGATAAGCAACTGGTGCCGGGAACAGGTTTTGGGTCGTTAGATGAATCACTTTGGAAACCTTTGTTGAGTGCTGAAGGTGCTGCCGCACCCGAATTGGCATTAGACAAAATGGGGCTCCTAACTAACGATGAAAACGGCACAACACGAGCAACCGTAGCAGGAGTTCTATTGTGCACACCTTCTCCAGAAGAATGGCTCCCTAACGCTTGTATCTCCGCAACCTGTTACCGAGGCAAAGACCGCGCATCTGGACAGATAGATGCCCAGACAATTACTGGTCCCCTAAACCAACAAATTGCTGAGGCAGTGGCTTTCGCGGTTCGTAACATGCGCGTCGGGGCTTTCAAAAACCCAGCGCGAACTGATCTGCCACAATATAGTGAAAAAGCACTGTTTGAAGCAATTGTCAATGCTGTTGTTCATCGTGATTACGCAATTCAGGGTAGTAAAATTAGACTCTCAATGTTCTCTGATCGTATTGAAATTATCTCTCCCGGTGGTTTACCGAACAATCTGACTATTGATAGCATGGATGTTCGCCAATCAACACGGAACGAAGCACTCGCCTCAATGTTCGGAAGGATGTCTGTTGAAAATGTTCACGGATCGGGTGAACGACAATTTTTTATGGAACGCCGTGGGGACGGTGTTCCAATCATATTTCGCGAAACAGAAGCGTTGAGTGGGGAATTACCTAAGTATGATCTCATTGACGATTCAGACCTTATTCTCACAATTCCAGCAGCAGACACAAATGTGACACCATCGACTGCAATTATCCGCTGTCACCACGAAGGTTCTGTATTATCAGGAATTGAGTTATTGGCACTGTTTCCGAATAAAACTTGGAAACATGCAACCACCGACGACAATGGCGAAGCACAGATTGATCTGCACATGACGCACCTACCGATGAAGGTGTTCGCAGCGGCTCCCGGTTATGCTGCACATTGTCAAAACGACTGGGTGCCAGCGAAAGCTGGACTTTCACTTGAGATGCAGAGTCTCCAAGATGGTGGCTCTGTAATTTTCCCCAAAGCAACCGGAAGCATTCCAGGCTTATCTGGGTCTTTAAATCCGATACGCGATACTATAGACCGCACCTATATCTATGCTTCAAACATCGCTATTAATGAAGGGAAACCACAACCAGTTCATTTTGTTCTGGGGGACGATTTACATCTCACCGATGCTCACGGAACAGAATTAACAGTGCGTATCATTGAGATTATTGGCAAATCAGTCCTATTGGAATATCGCTCATGCAGCAAATGAATGAAAATGACATAAATAGATTCGTTTCATACATCCTTGACAAAAGAGTAAGAATTCGTTACACTAAAATTACAAAACCTCCGCATTTAAATGCGGAATATCTATGAGGGAGAAAAATGTTAGCAGAAATACGTCACAGAGAAGGTGTTATTATTATACGTCCCACTGGTCGCATGATCGGTGCAGCAAATGTCGAAATTAGACAACAAATACATGAAGAGCTTGAGGAGCACTTCGATTCACCAAAGGTCATCTTTAACCTTGAAGAGGTTACCCGAATGGATAGTAGTGGCTTAGGAACACTCGTTTCCGTGCACGTTACTATCACACGTAAAGGTGGACGCACAGCACTCGTTAATGCTGGTGCACATATCAGAAACCTACTCGTGCTTGGAAGGTTAGCGACCGTTTTTGAGAATTACGACAGCGAAGAGGAAGCAATCCTTGAACTGAGTGCAGACAAGAGTGAATAATCACTATATCTTGAATTGCAATCAGTAACTGAAGTGTAATTACTCAAATACGATACGAAGGAGATCTATGGCAAATCAGAACAACCTAACGCTAACCGTTGATGCAGGTTTTCATGATCGGGAGGGATGCCCTGTTGTCGTTAATGTTGACCATCCCGAAATTAGCAAATTTTCTGACAAAGATGTCATCCTAACGGATTCAGAAAGCGGAGATGTTATCTCTGCACAGTGCTACCCGAATGCCGATGGCACATCTATCACTTTAGCATGGATACTTGACGGCCTCGCCGCTGGTGCTTCCCGTACTTATACGCTTTCAGAAGGAACCGTCGATAGCGAAGCGGGAGTTGAATTAAAAGATGGGTCTGAAACGATTGACATTACACTCAACGGCAGAGCTTTCACAACGTTTCGCTACGGAAAATCGCAGTATCGTCCCTATTTTTTTCCAGTATTAGGTCCAAATGGATGTGAAGTGACACGCGGTGAAACAAGCGACATCTCAAAAGATCACGTTCACCACCGTTCACTCTACGTCGCTTACGGTGAAGTCAATGATATTGACTTATGGGGTGAAGGTAGGAATTCAGGAAGAGTAGTTCACCAAAATTTCACACAAAAACATGGTGGTGCCGTTGTCAGTAGAATTTATACTGACAACAATTGGGAAACAAAAGATGGCGAATTATTGATGACCGATAAGCAGAATTTTCGTATCTACAATCTACCTGAGGACGGGGCTGTTGTTGACCTTGATTTAAGTTTTATCGCCTCTGCTGGTGATGTTCATTTTGGCGACACTAAAGAAGGCGGCATTATGTCAATTCGGGTACATCCGTCAATGAACGCTTCGGATGGCGGAAAGATTGAAAACGCTTTTGGTGGTATCAACGAGGGCGAAACATGGGGTAAACGTGCCAACTGGTGCGATTACTCCGGTGTCGTTGATGGCACGCCAGTTGGACTTGCGGTATTTGATCACATTGTCAATACGCGGTATCCGACATATTGGCACGTCCGCAACTATGGCTTAATGGGAAGCAATATTTTTGGGAGCGGCACCTTTGAACGAGACCCATCCAAAGATGGCTCTTACACGCTAAAAGAGGGTGAGGAGATGCACTTCCGGTTCCGCGTCCTGATTCATGCTGGCGATGCCAATATTGGCAAAGTAGCACAGAAGTATCACGATTTCATCAACCCCCCGACTGCTGAGATTTCCTAAAATATGTGAACGTTTGTTTATAGACGCACATTCCCTTGTTCTGTAGGCGCGCTTTGTAAGCGCGCTGTTAATAGTATCTAAAATTGGTTTGACAATAAATTCAATCACATACCATAGGAACAATGCGTCTACAAAGGAGACCGATATATGGCAATACCAACTATTCATGTGGGCTGCACACATTTCGCACATGGACGCTTACAAGCACAAGTCAATTCACACGGATTTGAACCTGTTGCGTGCGTGGACATCAACCTTGAAGCTGCAAAAAAAGGCGTTGAATCAATAAATGACGCGCCTGAAGGCTTGTCAGAACGCATCTATACAACAATAACCGAAGCAAAAGAGAAGCACGACGCAGAGGCGTGTCTTATCTACGCGTCAACAACTGTTCATGCTAAACTCATTGTTGAAAGTTTGAACCTCGGCATGCACACGCTCTGTGTGAAACCGATTGCGACAACACAAGCAGAATTCCACGACATTATTCAAGCACACAAGGCAAACCCTGGAACAATATTGGTGCAAGGACAAAACAAACGCTGGAATCCTGCCGCTGCAAAAATGCGCGAATGGCTTCGCGAAGAAGGCGGTATCGGTGAAATGTTAGGCGGTGAATGCCGATTCTGGATACGTCAAAATTTATTCACTGGACCAGATTCTCGCCAACCCGATGCTTACGTTGATGGACTCTACTTCCACGCTGGTTGCAGCCATCAGCTTGACCAACTTGTTGGAGCGAAAGGACTTCCGAAGTATGTTACTGCACAGGTTCACAACCGTCGCGACCCAGCATTAGGACAAATAGATGCATGGGGCACTGCAGGTGGAAACGCCTTGATGGAATACGACAACGGCGCACCGTTCACGTATGCTGGTACCCGCGCAGGACACATGGGGGCTTACGGATGGAGCGGAAGTTGGACATTTCACGGTGAAGAGGGCGACCTACGCCGCGATGGTGGACATCTGCAACTTTTCCGAACAGGGCAAAATGTTGAAGACCTCACACTTCAAGATCTCCACGGCGGATTGATTGAAGACGACAGACTCCAATTTGACGCTTTTGCTGAAGCAATCTCAACTGGTAAAGACCGAGAGTGGATACAAGATAGTACACTCGGCACATGGATATTGATGGAAGCATGCAACGAATCAGCAAGAACACACGAACGGGTTGATGTAGAAGCATTTGCGCAAAAGATGCTTGCTTGAGTCTAAATAGGAGTTCTGATGAAGTTTTTTAAACTACTTTTTCTCGCAGCACTCAGTGCAATAATACTCACTGGGTGCGAGAGGCAATTTGTATTGCCGATAGACCCTACTGATCTTTCGCAAACCACTGCACAATTCGCGCAAAGCGCACTGTCGGATCTTGCGGACACGGCTGCTCAACGTGGATTTGTCGACCTCGCTAACACTGCAAATGAAGTCGCAGAAGTTCTTGCAATAGAAACAGGAACAATAGCAGAACCCGCACCGGAATTCTTGAAACTTGCTCTTGAAGCAAGTGCTTTGGAACGAGGATTTGCTAAAACAGCATGCGGAATAGAATTGCGACAATTTGCTATAGCATCGGTGCACACAGCAAAAATACACGTAACGGAAATCACAGGGTATGAGTTCTACGGAAGGGAGGAACTACACGCCTTATCGGCAATCTATCCACCTGAAGAACCGAGTGGAATGGATCAAGCATTACAGAACCTTGCTCAAGAGGCATTGAAGGCGGAAGCAACATTGCAACGGTTGCCTACTCAAAATTCTTTCATTCCCTTCGCTTTCGGATATGGGATAGGCATTGATGTGTACGCAAACTATGATCATTATTACGTTGGTTGTCCGCCGGATGAACCAGGTGTAATAAACATACGGTATGACGTAAAAATCCGACCAGCAATAGAAACACAGGCAGCCGTTATTGAGTTCCTAACTAATAAAGGGCACACGGTTACAGAAGAAGGAGTAATTGTCCATAGTGACAGAGTACTTTTAGGCGCGGATGTCGATCCACTTCCCGTTGTGAAAGAATTACGCACCATTCCCGGCGTAGCAGAGGCTCGCCCCGATTTTTATAACTGTACTGGAGTTCCCTACCCCGACGAGACAAGTTGTCCGTATTCCCCTGGTGTAATATACATACGGTATGACGTGAAAATTCGACCAGCAATAGAAACACAGGCAGCCGTTAATGAATTCCTAATTAACAATGGGTACACGGTTTCAACGGAAAGGGATGTTTACGCTGTTAAACCCGTAAATTTAGATTCGGAGGTCAATCTATTTCCCATTGCGATAGAATTACAGATAGAATTACACAATATTCCCGGCGTAGCAGAGGCTGATATCAATTATATTGGTCTTGATGTTTGTGTTCTTGATTGGATCCCGCAGCCTCCACCTATGAGCGTTGGAATAATAGACCGGGTGAGGACAAGATATAATGAAGCATGGTGTCAAGGCAACTTTGACGCTATAGACAGTATCTTAATTGGAGAAAGTGGGTTAGATTTCTTTGATTATGCTTTTGTCCGCAACCTCGCTGACATCTATGCAGAAGAAATTCCTGAGGACGCAAACCTTATCCAGACAAATGGTTTCTCTCTCCGCCCAATCGGGATTACATTTCTAACTATTTACTTTCAGCATTCGGGGAAAACTCTTGACGAGATTATAGAAATCTTCAGGCAAACTGTCAGAAATAGAAATATGGGTATTGAAACTGTGACAATTAAGCATGCTCACTACCCATTGATACAATAACAGAGGTTTTACATGCAACCTACACAAGGTGTCACCGCTTCAGCATTTCGAATGAAGTTTTTTAAATTGCTTTTTTTTGCCTCACTTTCTGCGATAATAATACTGACCGGGTGTGAGAGGCGACTTGTTTCACCGATAGCCCCTACTGATCCATCGCAAACTACTTCACAATTTGCGCAAAGCGCACTGTCGAACCTTGCGGATACCGCTGCTGAACGGGGATTTGTTGATCTTGCTAACGCTGCAAATGAAGTCGCAGAAGTTCTCGCAATAGAAACAGGAACGACAACAGAAACAGTATTCTGGAAACTTTTTCAGGAAGCAAACGCCTTACAACAAGGATTTGCTTTAGCAAACTGCGGAATAAAATTGGGAGGATTTGCTATAGCGACCGAACGCGCAGCAAGGGCATACGCCGCAGAAGCAGCAGTAGAATTGAATGACAGGGAACAAGTATTGGAAAACCTTTCTCAAGAAGCATTGAATGCGAAAAAGGTACTGCAACAGTTTCCTACGGAAAATCCGTTCATACCCTTCGCCTTTGGCCACGCTCCATACATTGATTCGTATGAAGATTATATTTTATATATAGGCCCTACCCATCCTCCCGACATAATATGGATACAGTTCGACGAAACGATTCATCCGGCAACTGAAACATGGACAGCTGTGGTTGAATTTCTGATTCTTAAAGGATATATAGGGCAAGTGAAAGGATATACGGAGCAATGGGAATCTCTACACACCACTATTAGGAACATAGGCTTGGGTGTGGATGTTGATTCTATTATGGAAGAGTTAGACACCATTCCCGGCGTAGCACGAGCTGGGGCTGATTTTACTTATATTCCCATATTTCCTCCAACCGATTTCTCTTCGAGTTATCCAATCCTTGAAATAATGGGAGCGGTAAGGAAAAAATACAACGAGGCTTGGTGTCAAGGCAACTTTGATACCATAGACAGTATACTAATTGAAGAGATCGGTTTGGATTTCTTTAATTATGCTTTCGTCCGCTATCTTGCGGATATTTATGCAGAAGAAATTCCTGAGGCAGCAGACCGTATCCGAACAAATGGTTTTTCCTTGCGCTCAATAGCAATTGGATTTTATGCAATTCACTCGCAGAACCAAGAAAAAGGACACGAAGAGATTATTGAACTTTTCCGACAATTTATCAGAGATGGATTAGTGACCATAGACAGAAGTGGATGGGCGAGTATAGAACAGCGAAAAAAAATACAAAATCTGTCCTGGTAAGTGATTGGACAGTATTCAGTGAATAATGGAGGTTACAGATGCAATCGTCACATGGCATTACTGCTTTAGCGTTTCGCTTGAAGTGTTTTAAACTACTTTTTCTGGTAGCACTCAGCACAACAATACTCACTGGGTGTGAGAGGCGACTTGTTTCACCGATAGACCCTACTGATCCGTCGCGAGTCGATACACAATTTGCTCAAAAAGCACTCTCCGACCTTGCGGACACCGCTGCTGAACGAGGTTTTGCCGACCTCGCTAACGCTGCAAATGAAGTCGCAGAAGTTCTCGCAATAGAAACAGGAACAGTAGTAGAAACGGCATTCTGGAAACTTGCTCAGGAAGCAACTGCTTTAGAACAAGCATTTGTTAAAGCAGCATGCAAAATAGAATTGCGACAATTTGCTATAGCATCGGTGTACGCAGCAAAAGCACACGTAACGGAAACAACAGTTAATGAGGAACACAGATGGAGGACTTTATTATCCTTACTTAAAGCCTATCCTGCCGAAGAACCGAGTGACATGAAACAAGCATTACAGAACCTTGCTCATGAGGCAGTGACAGCGGAAAAGACATTGCAGCTGCTACCTGCTGAGAACACCTTCATTCCTTTCACTTTCGGATATGGGATAGGCATTGATTCGTATGCAGACTATGCTGACTATTATTCTTGGAATCCAAATCCTCCATCTTACGAACCTGGCGTAATATTGATACAGTATGACAAAACAATTCGTCCGGTGACCGAAACGAAAGCTGCCGTGATTGAGTTCGTAACTAACAAAATCATTCACAAATTTATTGATGAACTCAATTTAAAAGACTTAAAAGACGACGGCTACGCTGCCGTGATTGAGTTCCTAACTAACATGATCACAGTCACGACAGAAGGAGTAAGTGACCTTATTGAAGCCATAGATTTTGGTGTGGAATTTGATCCGCGTTATTTTATGGAAGAATTAATCACTATTCCCGGCGTAGCATTAGTTCAGCCTAAATATTATTACTATGACTCTCCTTTAATTGCCTATCCCCCTCCACCTATCAGTGTTCAAATAATAGACGCGGTGAGAACAAAATATAACGAAGCTTGGTGTCAAGGCAACTTTGACGTTATGGACAAGATATTAATTAAGGAAAGCGGGTTAGATTTCTTTGATTATGCTTTCGTCCGCAACCTCGCTGACATCTATGCAGAAGAAGTTCCTGAGGACGCAAACCTTATCCAGACAAACGGTTTCTCTCTCCGCCCAATCGGGATTACATTTCTAACTATTTACTTTCAGCATTCGGGGAAAACCCTTGACGAGATTATTGAAATCTTCCGGCAAACTGTCAGAAATAGAAATATGGGTATTGAAACTGTGACAATTAAGCACTCTCACTACCACTTGTAAGCACTCTCACTACCACTTGATGCAATAACGGAGGTTTCACATGCAACCTACACAAGGTATCACCGCTTCAGCGTTTAGAATGAAGTTTTTTAAACTATTTCTCCTCGCAGCACTCAGTGCAATAATACTCACTGGGTGTGAGAGACGCCTTGTTTCACCGATAGACCCTACTGGTCCATCGCAAACCACTGCACAATTCGCGCAGATGACACTCTCCGACCTTGCGAACACCGCTGCTGAATGTGGACTTGTTGATCTTGCTAACGCTGCAAGCGGAGTCGCAGAAGTAATCGCAATTGACAATGGAACATCAGTAGAACCAACATTTTCAAAAATTGCCAAACTTGCTCAACTTGCTCATGAGGTAACTGCCTTAGAACAAGTGTTCGTTGAAGTAAGATGCAAGATAGAATTGCAGAACTTTGCTGAAGCATTAATGGACACAGTAAAAGTATACGCAATATGGGAAACGGCTGAGATGGAACGGACGTTGCTGAAATTTGCCCAAGAGGCTGTGAATGCTGAAATGGCATTGCGGCAATTGCCTACTGAGAACGCTTTCATCCCTTTCACCTTCGGATACGGACAGGCTATTGATGTGTCCTACTATGATTTTGTTCCTAAACCGGACCTTCCTATGTATGAGATCGGTGTAATCTTGATCCAGTACGACAATACAGTTCGTCCGTGGCACGAAACCCAAACTGCTGTGATTGAGTTTCTAAATCGTAAAGGATACACGGCACAAGTGAAAGGGGAACTTGATTGGATTGCGTCTATAGACTTAGGCGCGGATGTCGATCCGCTTCTTATTATGGGAGAATTAATCAGTATTCCGGGCCTGGCACTGGTGCAGCCGAATTTCTACTACGAAATAGCCGCTGTTCCACCGCCACGGCCTTCTAGTGTTAGAATAATAGACCATGTGAGCACAGCATACAACGCGGCTTGGTGCCATCATAGTTTTGACGGAATAAACAGTATTTTAATTGAAGTAAGTGGGTTAGATTTCTTTGATTATGCTTTCGTCCGCAACCTTGCAGACATCTATGCAGAGGAAATTCCCGAAACCGCTGAACGTATCCGAACGAATAATTTTTCTCTCCGCTCAATAGCAATAGCATTCTTAGAGATATACTTTCAGGAATCGGAGAAGAAAACTCTCGAAGAGATTATTGAACTCTTCCGGCAATCTGTCAAGACTGGATATGTAAGTATAAGTATAGAACGTATTATATTAAGTATAGAACGTACTATATATAGTCCCTATTACGTTACTACTGATTATTGGAAACAACTTGTCACTGATCATCTCAATCAATAATGGAGGCATCAAATGCGATCACCACACGGCTCAGCATTTCGTCCATCGGTGATGGGCAGCAACGGCATGGTTACATCCGGACACGTACTCGCCTCACAAGCAGGCATACAAACAATGATGGCAGGTGGCAACGCTGTTGATGCAGCTATCGCAACGGCTGTGGCTCTCGGTATAGTTGAACCTGCTGGTTCTGGACTTGGTGGGGATGGATTTATCCTCATCTATTGGGCAGAAACAGGACAAGTAGCAGCGGTAAACGGCACTGGACCCGCACCGCGTGCCGCAACGCGAGAAACTTATATTAAAGACGGTGGAATCCCGATGAAGGGGATACGAAGTGTTTCGGTGCCAGGAATCGTTGATGCTTGGCTTCTCACACATGAACGCTACGGGGCACTCAAATTAGAAGAAGTTTTCGCTCCCGCAATTGCTCTCTGTGAAGAAGGATTTCCAGTGAGTCATAGGCTTGCAGGAGGGTTGAGAGGTGAAAATGCTCGTTTCGCTGCCGAACCAAACAGCCGCGCTATTTTTACAAACGATGGCGAACCGATCCCCGCAGGTGAACTCCTTGCAAACCCCAATCTTGGTACAACGCTCAGTAAAATCGCTAAAGATGGTAGAGATGTATTCTACAAAGGCGAAATTGCTAAGGAAATTGCTGAATTCAGTCGTGCTTATGATGGACTATTAACAGCGGAAGACCTCGCAAACTTCCATGCCCATTGGGACGATCCAATACACGTCAACTACCGTGGTTACGAAGTCTATGAGATGCCGCCTAACTCAAGTGGACATATCTTATTACAGGAATTAAACGTTGTAGAATTGTTTGATTTGCAAACGTTGGGATGTAACACTGCCGAAAGTGTGCATCTAATGGTTGAAGCGAAAAAACTCGCCTTCGCGGATAGGGAAAAATATATGGCAGACCCTAATTGGGTGGACGTTCCCATAGAAGGGATGTTATCTAAATCCTACGCCGCCGAACAAGCAAAACGTATTGATTTGGAGAAAGCTGCTGTTGATGTTCCCGCAGGTGGCCCCGAAGCACACGAGGATACAACTTGCTTCTGCACTGCTGACCGTGCGGGGAATCTCGTCTGTGTATTACAGAGTATCCAATCAGGTTTCGGTTCCAGCTTAGTCGCGGGTGATACAGGAATCCTACTAAACAACCGAATGACCTATTGGCATTTAGAGGAAGACCATCCGAACTGCTTGATGCCGGGGAAACGTGTCCGTCACACAATGAATCCAGTCATCGTTACAAAAGATGGTAAACCAGTTTTAGCATGCGGCACACCGGGTGCAGACACACAGGTACAGACGAACCTACAGTTAGTTACACATGCCCTTGACTTTGGTATGACACCACAAGAGGCAGTCTCTGCTCCACGTTGGCGCAGTCTCCAAAACCCGATGGAATCCACAATTCCACACACTTGTTCTAATCACCTGCAATTAGAAACCCGATTTTCGTCAGATACTCAAGAAGGTTTAGCAGAGAGAGGACATGAACTCCAAATTGTCGGGGATTGGGGCGGTCCAGGAAGTGCACAGATGATTCAGGTTCATCCCGAATCGGGCGCTCTTATCGGCGGGTCCGATCCACGAACTGATGGATATGCTGTCACTTTTTAAAGGAATTATTCTTCATACAAGGCAAGACTTGAACTCCGGGCAAAGTTTTTTGTAAATTTTCAAATACGTAGACATTAAAATTATTTGGTTAAAACCATTGGAGGTTAATTATGTATAGCAACATTATAAGAACTCTCACATACAAGGTTCTTGTGATAACCTTTTGTCTTACAGCACCAACGATTTGGGGTGTTGATACTGTTCTATTTGAAGAAGATTTTGAGGCAGTGAAACTTGCAGATAGCATACAGGAAGGGGTGAAAGGCGTTAAAGTTTGGTCGGGCACACCACCTGACGGTTGGGAAATTACAAACGAAAACCCCAAAGACCTTGGTATGCCTGAATGGCGAACATGGGCAATTGTTGACTTTGCATGGTGGACACAAACTGCAGGAGACCAAGAACGTAGTAAGTTCACTATGAAACAGAATGACGGTAAAGGCATAGGTAAAGGAGCTGTCGCAGACCCAGATGAATGGGATGATTGGGAAGTAAACGGCAAACCTGAGGCTAAAAGCGCATGGAATGGACACTTAATTACACCTCCCATTAATATCAAAGGTGCAGCTGCAGGTTCACTTGTTTTAACTTTGGATTCCAGTTGGCGACCTGAAGATACGCAAACCGCTGAGATAACTGTGAGCTTTGACGGCGGTAAGGAAGAACGAATCCTATTGTTTGAGAGTTCCGGTGTACAGACCCTTGTCACCATTCCTACTTTAAAGAAAAATGAGGAAAGATTAAACGATTTAGAACAGGTAAACGAAACTTTAGAAATCCCGATTGACAATCCCGCGGATGCCGCTGAGATGGTTGTTAGTTTCGGTGTCATTGATGCCCGGAATGATTGGTGGTGGGCGATAGATAACATCAAACTCATAAGCACTGCATTTGATGTAGAACCGAGAGGCAAATTGGCTGTGAAATGGGGAGAAATAAAGAGTTTACAATAAACTATTTTAGCTAAATTGTGAGCGATTTAGCACCGCTTACAATTTGGCAAAAAATCTAAAGAGATATGAAAATATTAGTTACAGGCGGCACTGGCCGCATCGGTTCAAACCTCACCAAAAAACTACTGGAAAAGGGACATGAAATCCGTTGTTTTACCTATCCGGACGATGTCAATCGTGTTGACAGATGGAAAGGTAATGACAAAGTTGAAACCTTCCTCGGTGATCTGCGCGAATACGAAGATGTCAAAAAAGCCGTTAACGGTGTTGATGCTATCTACCATATTGCCGCAGCTTTTGGCGGTCCATTTAACAACCGTGAATATTTGGCTATCAACGGAATGGGCACGCTCAACATTTTAGAATGTGTCCGCGAATTCAATAAAGACATTCACCGCCTCGTCTATGCGTGTACCGAAGCAATCTATTGGGAACTAACGGAAAAAGGCAGACTTTTCAACGAACCAATTACTGAAGATATGGTCGCCAAATACCACCACATGCCTTATTTCCTTACAAAATGGATAGGTGAAGAACTTTGCATGACGTATCATCATCAATACGGTGTGCCTTCCACAGTGTTTCGATTTGCTACTGTCATTGAACCGAGTGAATTTCTCAATGACGATGGGTTACCCAAACTATTTGTCTTTAGCACTATCTATAACCGATACAAAAACTATAAAGGCAACGACCCAGCTGAATTAGAAACTGCAGAAGCGGTAATGAAAGCGTGGAACGGTGAAGAAAAGTTTATACTCAAACGGAACCCTGATGGACGCCCTTACAAAGAGCATTTTGCTGATATACGTGATATTGTTCAGGGATTAGTCTTAGGAATAGAAAAGGATGCTGCAGTCGGTGAAGAATTCACCCTCGGTGGAAAAGGTGTTTTTAATTTTGAAGAGGTAATTCCTTATCTATGTGAACGCTATCATAAGGATTACGCAGATATTAGACTTACCAACCCAAACTATTTTGAGTTTGACCTGACCAAAATCAAAACCTTATTAGATTTTGAACCGCAGCATGACATCGCAAGTATCCTTGATGCAGCGGAAGCAATGAAACGCGGTGAAGATGTCGGTATAATTCCAACTGGTGTCCGATGGAGTTGAAGCTAAATTTCCAGGGTTATTTAGTTTTCGGTTTTTCTGTTATATTTTTTCACATTTCTATAAACTATCTGTAGGTCGGGTTTCGCTTGCGACACCCGACATGAACGCAACGTGTCGGG
>JAPPIG010000124.1 GCA_028820635.1 Candidatus Poribacteria bacterium | reverse complement strand
TAATTATATCACAATCTTATCTTAGGTAGTGGTCTAAATTTCCGATGGCAGTACAAATCTTTGGCTATCGCAAAGTGTTGATACAACAATTTCGTATTCAACATATTTTTATATAATATAGGAGGTTAATATGAATTTTGCTAATATGTTTAAAGAATTAAATAGCGGCAAACGTATAGGACGTTTTGCTTGCATCGTAATGGTGCTGATCGTTGGAGTCGCTTTCAGCGTGTATGCTGCAAAAAAAGACTGCACTAACATAGATGGTGATGGTGCCAAACCTATTCAGGAGGTTGGTAAAGAAGATCTCAACACTGTGAATGACTACGATGAAGTTGTTGAAGAAGATGACCGCAAAGGTGTTATCTACCTCGCTTTAATTGGTGGAAGTCAACCTAAGGCAAACGGCTGTGGACTTATTCCAAAGAATGATGCAGGCCAATGGACAGGTTGGGGTGGTCCCCTAAACTTTGATAACGTCACTATTGGTGAAGGCGGGGCTACCCGAAACCATATCGTCATCGGCGGCACCTATTTTGTGCGCGGTTTCGGTGCACATGCAATCGGCACCTTAGTTTATGATTTAACAGGTGACAAATACCTAAAATTTGAAGGGTATGTTGGTATGTCCGATGAAAAAGACCCGGGTGGCTGTGGACACGGTGGCAGTAGCGATTTCACCTTTACTGTTGATGGAAAAGAGATGTTCAAATCCAAGACGCTTAAAGGTTCGGAAGATGGCGAAAATGTTGAGGCAGTTAAAGTTGAATTTGACATCCCCACAAATGCCAAGGAACTCACAATCGTGATGGGAGATGGTGGCGATGGAATAGGCTGCGACCATTCAACAATTGGAGATGCCAAACTCCTCACCGCACAAGCACTCGCGGTTGAACCCGCTAACAAACTCCCAACAATCTGGGGACACCTGAAAGCACGCTATTAAACATTGTGACATGTGAGTAGATATTACTTACAGTAGATTTTACAATTAATGTTCCATTTTGATAGGCGCGATCGCAAAGCGCGTCTATCAACAGAAATGCCTTATTTTATATTTTACCATATACACATCAAACTGTGTTTTTATCAAAACTGATGGAGGTTCAGAACATTGAAATTTACTACTTTGTTTGCTTTAAGTATTTTATTAATCGTTGGTCTTGTTTTTAACGGTCATACTGATAAAAGTGACTGCACAAACCTTGATGGTGATGGTGCTGTCCCAATTCAAGAGGTCGCAAGTGAAGATGTCGCCGTTGCAAACGATTACGATGAAGTCGTAGAAGAGGACGACCGTGAAGGGGTCGTTTATCTTGCTTTAATTGGCGGAAGTCAACCAAAGCCCAATGGATGTGGTCTTATTCCAAAAAATCCGGCTGGAGAATGGACAGGTTGGGGCGGTCCCCTAAACTTTGATAACGTAACCATTGGCGAAGGTGCCACAACCCGAAACCATATCGTTATCGGCGGCACCTATTTTGAGCGTGGTATCGGTGCGCATTCCGTTGGCACTTTTGTTTACGATTTAACTGGAAATGATTACGTCAGATTTGAGGGATATGCTGGCATGTCTGATGAAAAAGACCCAGGCGGCTGTGGGCACGGTGGCAGTAGTCATTTTGTCTTTTCACTTGATGGAACAGAGATTGTCGCAACCGAAACCTTAACTGGTGCCGCGGATGGCGAAAATGTTGAACCGTTAAAGGTTGAATTTGAGATCCCGGCAAACGCCAAAGAACTCACAATTGTCATGGGCGATGGCGGCGATGGATTAGGATGTGATCACTCATCACTTGGCGATGCCAAACTCATCACCTCAACAGCAACTGCAGTTGAACCTGCCAATAAACTCCCGACAATTTGGGGTTCTCTGAAAGCACGTTATTAGAGTTTCAATCTGCTCTTTCCTATACCTTGAATAAAGTGTCTATGGAAAGTTTAAAATAACATAATTAAGCCTGATTCAGTTATTGTATGTTACGTTGGCTGAATCAGGCTTTTTCTTGCATTTCATTTAATCCATTTATCTTAAGAAACTCCTTTGAAATAATTGAAATCTAATAGGGTGCGTAAATTTATTGACAAAGTTTGGAAGCGATAGAAAATTTAACGTAAGTTCGATTTAAGAAACAACTTCTAAAAATTCTGATATTTTCATTTTTTTACATAATGCACGTTTTCCTCTTCAAAATCGCGTCTATAATAGCATAGTCACGTAATGATACACCTTGTCACATTGCTTAAGTTTACAAATCCGCATTTAACCATCTATCTAAGCCTCTTGGCGAATGCGAATACATCCAATCTGTTTATTGGGAGGAAGCCTCGTGGAAAGAGAAGACGACGTTCAGTTAATTCAGAAAATTTTGTCAGGTGACAATAGGGCATTCAACACTTTAGTTCAAAAATATGAAAAAAATGTTCACGCTTTTGTGTGGCGGAAGATCGGCGATTATCACTATGCGGAAGAGATTACGCAAGACACTTTCCTTCAGGTATACAAAAAACTTTCTACACTCAAAGATATCAATCGATTCTCCGGGTGGCTCTATGCCATTGCGAATCGGCTTTGCGTTGCTTGGATACGAAAGCAAAAACCTACGATGCAATCACTCGAGAGTACGTCTGTAAAAGCAGTAGATAACTTAGCTTATGAGCGTTATGTATCAGAGCAACAAGAGTTAGAAGCGACTGAGCGTTGTTATGCCATCGCCGAAGATCTTCTAAAAAAATTGCCAGAAAGTGAACGCACAGTGATGATGCTCTATTATCTTGATGAAATGCCAACAAAGGAGATAAGCAAATTTTTAGGGGTGTCGGTAAACACAATTACGAGTCAGCTTCAACGTGCGCGAAAGCGTTTAAAAACGGATCAAGATATCTTAATTCAGGATTTTCTTGGCAGCTTACAGATAGCGGACTTGGAGGTTTATTATTCTCGATGGAGACTCATAGCCGAAATGTTTTCAGAGGAGGATGTCCAAAAAATGATTTGCTCTGAAATCGAATCAATGCTGAGGACACACTCAGAAACTCCAGAAGTATTAGAAATCGCCCACTGGGGCTATAGATGCCTTCCCGGCCGTGCGAAGAATGTCCCAAGTAGTTTATTCGATAAGATGCTGCAATACGCCAAAACCGAACTTCACCTGCTCGCGTTGTTAGGGTTAGCTGAACGGAGCGAAGAGGCGTCTCAAAAGTGGCATTACTATCAACGCGTCACTGACGAGTTCACAGCCTCAGATGCCCCAGAATTATCATGGTATCTGTTAGCTTATGAAGAAATGCTGAGGTTAGTCGAGGCGGATCGCTCTCTGGCAAACGATAATTACCTTGATGAACTTATTGACGGATATTTGAAGGCACATCTTGCTATGTGCCAGGAGACACAGCAGTGGTTCGGCTTGGCTGATACTGGAGCAGCTCAATATCGGTTGAAGTTTAACAACCGATTAGACAAAGCATTGGAAATTTTGGAACGGACTGAAATCAGATTAGGTGAAGAAGAGGAACAGGTGTGGCTTGTACAAAACAACAGAAGATCTGTAAAAGAAGTACACAGAGAAATCGCTCGTTTGCGCTGTGAAATCTACCTTCGGCAGGAACGATGGGAAGAAACTCATGAGGGACTTATAACAAACGCACCGAATTTTTTGGAATCTCTCTGGGCAAGGTTCAACGAGAGTGCCATCAATTACTTCTGGATGTTGGGAAGGTCGGCAGAAGGAATAGGAAAGTGGGAAAAGGCAAGGTGTTACTATGCCAATGCCTACTTTGCACCTATCCCTCACTGTGAGAAAGTAAGGCATTACTATGACTATACCGACGCTCATTTTATGCCTATGTCTCGCGTAGAAAGTCTGACAGGCTTGGAACGGGTCTATCATCAAGTGGAGCAAGGGTCTATTGATACGTTTGAGGCTTTCCTTAAAGATACCGAAACTGAATACCGTATTCGAGAAAGTGCTGACCGTGAAAAAATCCGGCAGAAACTTGTCACAAACAGACTTAATAAGAAAGCGAAGGGCTTTTGTTTAGAAACATTGGAAGGAGAGGCATACACACTATCGGCAATGTCAGGTAAAGTTGTTTTGCTTGATGTTGGAGTTTCGTCGCGCGCGGGCAACATGGTCATTCCAGAGGTCAAATTCGTCTACGAACGATTTAGTACAACCGACGATGTTGTTGTCTGGGGAATCAATGATGGTGAAGCCCTTCAAAAAGTGCACGAGTTTTTGGAGGAACATCAACCGCCCTGGCCCGTTCTGCTTGATCCAGATCAGGAAGTAAAGAAGGCTTATCAGGTTGAAACAATGTCATCGTTTTTTATCTTGATTGATAAATACCAAAATTGGCAATTCAGTTTTGAAGGTTTGCATCTGGTAAACGGTCAACCCTTAATTTGGTTGATTGAAGCACTCCTATTAGATGAGTAATAACTTATGTTCCTAACACTTATTCGGCAAGGACTACTCGCCAATCTAATAATATATATAAGGTTTCTTGATGGGAACTCATAGCCAAAATGCTTTCAGAGCAACGCAAAAAACAATTCTCTCTGAAACCGAAAACTACGTCTTTAAATAACCTTAAGGAGGAATCTATGAAACTTTTAAGTCGTATGATACGCGGTGGACTTTTACTCTGTTGTCTGTCTGTTTTAGGTGCTCTGTCCTGCACGCAGCTCATCAAACAGGACGCACCTATAGAGGCGTTCACGGCAGCTGAAAAAGAAAACAGGAAAACACAGGATTTAGCCACGCAGATTGAGACCCACCGTAAGTTGGGTGAATTCGATAAGGCTTTTGAGATCAGTAAGCGTGTCCTAAAATCCGATCCACCGGATTTGGAGGCTTACGATTCTCGATGGAGATTGATAACCAAAATGTTTTCAGAGGCGGATGCAAAGAAAAGGATTAACTCTGAAATCCAAGCACTACTGAGGACACACCCAGAAACCCCGGAAGTATTGGATGCTGTCCACTGGGGATATAGACTTCTTCCCGGCGGTGCTAAGAATGTTCCAAGCAGTTTATTTGATAAGATGCTGCAATACCCCAAAACTGAACTTCATCTGCTTGCGTTGTTAGGGTTAGCTGAACGGAGCGAAGAGGCATCTCAAAGGTGGCACTATTACCAGCGCGTCATTAATGAGTTTACCTCCTCGGATGTCCCAGAATTATCTTGGTATCTGTTAGCTTATGAAGAAATACTGTGGTTAGCAGAAGAGGACTGCTCTCTGGTAAGTGATGATACCCTTGACAAACTTATTGACCGATATTTGAAAGCACACCTTTTCTTTTGTCAGAAGACACAGCAGTATTTTGGCTATGCTTACATTGAAGCGGTCAAATATCGGCTGAAGTTTAACAACCGGTTAGACAAAGCATTGGAAACTTTAGGACGTGCTGAAATCAGATTAGGCGAGGAAGAACAAACATGGAGTAAGGGGTCTCTAAAAGAAAAGCAGAAAGATCTTTCTCGCTTGCGTGCTGAAATCTATCTCCAGCAGGAACGATGGAAAGAGGCGCATGAAGGTCTTCTCGCAAGCACACCTGATTTTTCGGAATCATTGTGGGTGAGGTTCAACGAGCGTGCCATCAATTACTTCTGGATGTTGGGACAGTCGGCAGAAAAAATCGGTGAATGGGAAATAGCAAGGCGTTATTATGCCGACGCACACTTTGCACCCAAACCTCACGTTGAAGCTCATGCCGGATTGGAACGCGTCTACCATCAAATAGAACGAGAACAAACCACTGATACATTTGAGGCGTTCCTCAAAAACACCGAAGCGGAATACCGGATCCGAGAAGCAGCGGATCTCGATAAATTCCGTCAGGAATTTATCACAAATAGACTGAATCAGAAAGCAACGGATTTTCGGTTAGAAACCCTGGAAGGCGAAACATACTCGTTATCAGCAATGGCTGGGAAGGTTGTTTTACTTGATGTTGGGGCTTCGTGGTGTGGTCCGTGTAATATGTCGATTCCAGAGGTCAAAACCGTCTATGAGCAATTCCGAGAAAACGATGATGTCGTCATTTGGGGGATCAATGATGGTGAAACCCCCGAACAAGTGCGAAAGTCTTTAGATGAACATCAGCAGCCATGGCCTGTTCTGCTTGACCGAAATCAACAGTTGAGAAAGGCTTATCAAATTAAAGGGATACCTTTTTTTATTCTGGTTGATAAAGTCGGGAACTGGCAATACAGTTTTTTAGGTTCGCATCTGGTAAACGGTCAACCCTTAATTTGGATGATTGAAGCCCTCCTATCAGATGAATAAATAAGTTCACATATATTCTGTAGGAGCGATCTCCGAATCGCGACGAAACCGTTCTTAGTCGGGAATCCAAATCAACGGTATGAATGCCATTATGAAGTTTAAGAAAATAAATCAGTAATTTGGCGAGGTTAGGAAGAAATCAAGAAATCAACGCTACAAATACCATTAGGTATTTGGCGGGTATGAATGTCTTTTGGCATTCCCCGGATTATACGATTTTCAAGGTTGGAGGATAGCCGACACACAGTGGTATTGAGACGCTTTAACTTTTTATCATTAGAATACTATAGTAGCGATGAATTGACAACAAAGAACTTGTCAAGAATAATCTTGTGTATCCTGGTTCAGACAATTAACGATATGACTTTTAACCGAAAATGTGCTATACTCAATATTATAAATCCTATGATATTTGGAGTTTAATATATTAATGAGTAATGAATGGGTTGTATATGAAGGTGGCGATGGTGCTGGTAAAGGCAAACATATTGTGCTGGTGAGTGGCGATGAGGAGTATCGTTCTGAAGAGGCATTGCCGATGTTAGGCAAAGTGTTAGCCACGCATCACGGCTTCCGATGCACCGTACTGTTCGCTATCAATCCGGAAACGGGTGAGATAGACCCGAATGTGGTGTCGAATATACCCGGGTTGCATCATCTGGAGTCCGCGGATATGATGGTATTGTTCACACGTTTCCGTGAGTTGCCCGATGAACAGATGAAATATATCATTGACTATACGAACGCGGGTAATCCTGTGATGGGACTACGCACCGCAACACACGCCTTTAATTATAAGGAAAACACGGATAGTCCCTACGCGAAATATAGTTTTAATAGTCAAGAATTTGATGGTGGCTACGGTCGGCAGGTGCTTGGCGAAACTTGGATCAATCATCACGGACATCACGGCAAAGAGAGCGCACGTGGTGTAATTGACGAAGGGCACAAAGATCATCCTATACTTAAAGGTGTATCGGATATATGGGGGCCCTCGGATGTTTACGGTATTAAGGAATTGACGGGAGATGCACAAGTCTTAGTGCATGGACAGGTGCTTGTTGGTATGGAACCGACAGATCCGCCAAAACCGGATACCCCTACAATGCCGTTGGCATGGATAAAAACTTATACAGGTGAATTAGGGAATACGTCTCGTGTATTCAATACGACGATGGGTGCGTCTGTTGATTTAGAGAGCGAAGGATTGCGGCGGCTGCTTGTCAACGGTTGTTATTGGGGTATGGGGCTGGAGGACGCTATCCCTGAGAAAAGCAATGTTGATTATGTCGGTGATTATGAACCGACGTTCTTTGGCTTTGGTACGTTTAAGAAGGGATTGAAACCTTCTGATCATGCGTTGTAGGAGAAACCTTTCTTGTTGGGGGCTTTGTAAGCCCGATTTCATTTTTGTAGGTTGGGTTTCGTTCCTCAACCCAACCTACGGGAAAGCCTACAATGTATTGGATTAGAGAGATAAAATACCGCCCTCAACCAACATCGGCGCACCCGTCATATATTGGGATTCATCCGATGCTAAATAGACCGCTGCCCATGCAATATCCTCCGGTTCACCGATACCCAACGGATGCATCGCTTCAATCTCCTTGTTGACCGCATCAGGGTCATCCTGTTGCGCGATGAATTCTTGGTAAAGTTCGGTGTTAATCGTGCCGGGACAGAGGCTGTTGACACGGATGTTGTCCTCCGCATACCGCACCGCCATGCTACGCGTGAGATGTACTACGGCAGCCTTTGAGGACGTATAGGCAGGATGCATCGGAAACCCAACATACGCGGATTCGCTCGCCATATTGATAATCGCACCGCCGCCTGCCTCACGCATCAACGGGATAACCGCGCGTGACACAAGGTAAATGCTCTTTACATTCACCGCGTATTGACGATCCCAATCCGCCTCGGAAATATCCTCTAATTCCCCAACGACAGCGATTCCTGCATTATTAAATAGCACGTTGGGCATGCCGAGTTCAGATGTGACGCGTTGTGCTGCATCTGCAATTTGCGTGGCATCGGTTACATCGCATTTGCAGAAAATTGTGGTGCCACCCGCTGATTGTATCTGCTGTGCGACGTTTTCTCCGCGTTCTGTGTTCACATCCCAGATAGCGACAGCGGCACCTTCCGCTGCAAAAAGTTCAGCACTCTTTGCACCGATACCGCGCGCTGCCCCTGTGATAATTGCGATTTTATCTTTGAGTCGGTTTGCCATGTGTGTTCCTTATTGATTACCGGTCTCTTGTAGGAGCTCTTTGTAAGCGCGATTTCTTTCCAAATGCTCACTTTCATTGTAGGGTGGAGTACCTATGCCACGCAATTTTATACACCTTTCGCACCTCTGGTGCTTGGATGTCGGGGTTTATTATCTTCTTATACACCTTTCGCACCTCTGGTGCTAAAGACCACGCAAAAGCGTAACCCATCGTTCCCACGCTTCCTTGGTAGCTTTTTTCTGGGCATCGTTTGCATTTTCCTCCATACCACGCCGCAAGAATGCATGACCAACACCTTTATAAATTACAGGTTCATACTTAACTTTTGCTGCATCCGCTGCTGCTTTGGTCGCATCAATTGTAGCGTTGATGCGGTTGTCGCTTTCACCATAGAACCCATATACCGGTGCCGAAATCTTGGGAATATCTTTGATAGCTGGCGCGGAACCGTAAAACACAAACGCCCCAGCGATCTCATCAGAATGCACAGCATAACTAAACGTCTGCTTACCACCCCAACAGAATCCAGAGACAGCGACCTTATCGTTCGTTGAAGGCAAGTCGTGAACATATTTGCGTACAGCGTCAAGGTCTGTTGTCACGCGTTCTGTTGTGAGTCCACGAATCGCACGCCGCACATCGTCCCCAGAGGCAAAACTCTCTGTGCCGCCACCATCGGGTCCCATACCGGAAAGTAGGTCTGGACAGATCGCGACAAACCCGTCTGCAGCGAGTTTATCAGCAACAAGCCGAATCCAATCGGTCAACCCAAAAATCTCGTGGATAACGATGATAGCGGTTGCGGGTTCTTTCACTTCCGGGAAAACAATAAATGCGTTGAGTTCGTGTTTATCGGCAGCGGTGATTTTTACCCACTCTCCGTGACGCGGTGATTTCTCAAGTTCCTCTTTTATGGGGTCAGCATGACTATCGGCAGCTGCGCTGCTTGCAAGAAATTGGCCAGTTATGAGGATAGTTAACAGTAATACATGATAGATTTTCATTTTTTCTCCTTTGGTTGTTGGATATTTTGTCTGAACAAGGATATTCCTGATAACAAAAAAGTTGGGTTTCGCTTCGCGCTACCCAACCTACGGCACCATATACATATCAATTTTAAACTACTTCTGATTTGCTTGTTGGATAATAGATTCTACAACCGTCTCAATTTCTTTAGCAGGTATTTCGCATAATATGAAGAAATGGATATCCCCACTTGACCAACCGTATGTCTGGGTCGGTCCGCGCTGGTTCTTACGCACAGAACTGCCGCCAATCTGTATCTCAGTCTCGCCCCTATTTCGCCCCTCCCGTCTGGTGATCTTGTCTGTTGTTTCAAATAAATTGAATTCCAACATACCGTCTGTATATTTCAATTGAACGTGATTGCCACCAAAATGGCGATTATACATACCCTGTAGTTGGAATCCTGGAGGCAAGTATGTAGGCTGTATCAGTTTTCTCTTGAGTATTTTTTCAGCATTAGCAAGTGAAATAGTAGGACGTGGACGCGACGGTTCAGGTTTGATATCTGCTTTGAAACCCTCCCATTTCTTTTTTACTATTTCGGGGTCAAAACTGATGCGAGTATAAACGAACATTCTCCTGAGAACCCCAGCAGCGTCTAAATCTTCTACGCGTAAGATAACACCGTTTTTACGAGCAAAGTAGATATGTTTTGTCGGTCTACCAGCATTTTTCGGCTTAATGATTAAGAGGTCGGTCTCATGACCAGCAATTTTTTCTCCCCAATGCCGTCGTTCCAACTCATAGTTTTTTGCTATCAATTTAATTTGGTTCTGCGAAAATTGACTTCTCTCCCGGTCCCATCTAAATTCTCTGGGTCTTCTGCGTTCATTTCTATCTCCGTTTTCATCGCCCCGGTTTCTCTCACGATTATTTTCTTCGTTAACTGGCCGCTGTTCTCCAATAACGGATTCCACCTTGCGATAGGAGAATTCTGCGGATTTATGAATGATGATCTCTTCCATTGTTCGAGCGCCGCGAGACGAGCTGTATGTTCTGAGACGGAGACCGACGTAACCTACATCCTGTTCCGCTTTTGTAATGCGTTCAAGCACAGCGACATCGGCAAAGAGGTGGTTGACAGCCAACAGAGAAATAGTTAGCGTAAAAAAGCAGCATGCGCGTAATGGTTTCGTTAACATAAGATCACCTATCGCATTTCTTAGTTCCACAGTGGATTACTCACCCAGATACAGATTGAGCAATGTTTCTGTATCTTCATTCATATCTTCGGTAAATGTTGTGGGGTTGCTAAGTGGCGTTGCGACGTTTGATTTCAACGGATTATTCGTGACCTCTTCTGTATGAACACCGAAATAGAAATCAAGGAGTTCATCGTATTGAGGAGCAGGCGAATATGTAAAGATGAAAAACGCAAAGACGAAGCAGACCGTTGAAAAGGCGGTTGCACCGACTGTGAAAGGACGGAATATCCAACGCCTAAATATTGCGAGTAGTTTATTCTGCGGTGTTGATTCGGTTTCTCGGATCATTGCCAAAACCGCATTCTTCATAGATGGCGCAGGATGCACGAGTTGAGAAATCTGTTGCCGGTTTTGCTTGAAATCTGCCAACATGTCTGCACATTCTTGGCAGTCTCGGAGATGGTCATCCACCTGTTTGTGCATAGCCGGTGCTAATTCATTATCTAAATATGCCGATAATTGTTTTTGAATACGTTGATGTTTCATTTTTCTAAATTCAATTAGTTAGAGGTTGTTGCACTACGGAACGTGCATTCTACTTCAGGGTTACGACACAGCGGCGTGTGCCTACTACTTTACCAATCAATACGTTCAAGTTCATCTTTCAAAGCTTTTCGTGCTTCATGTAAACGAGATTTGACGCGTCCAAGCGTGCAATCGAGGACTTCCGCTATCTCTTCATAAGAGAGTTCACGCAATTCCCGCAGCACTAATATAGTTCTATAACTCTCTTTTAGTCTACCGAGAGCAGCGTGGAGTATTTCACTCTGTTCGGAGCGCAGTGCTTCTTGTTCAGGGGTCACAGTATCAAGCGGTACCCAAGGTTGTGAGTCATCAATCTCCATCGGTTCTGTCTTTCGACGTTTACGTTGGTCAATAACGTTTAGGCATTTGTTTTTGACAATTCGGTACAGCCACGTGGAAAATTGAGATCGGAACTGAAATTTGTTAATGTTCTGCCAAACGGAAAGGAATGCATCTTGTGCGGCATCTTGCGCATCTTCGTGATGACCAAGTATGCCGTAAGCGATGTTGTAAACCCAATGCTGATATTGCACAACGAGGGTTCCCATTGCGGCAGTATCTCTTTCTTGGCATCGCAAGATTAGTTCGCGTTCCTGTTGGCTATCAAAATCTTCCACTTGAACTATATCCGAATAGGTTTCCATATCTGCAGTAAGGGTCGTAACGGACATTTATCTCCTCCAGAGACCATAAGTATCTTGCTAAGTCTTGTTGTATTTAGGTTTTAAGTTTCGCTTTTAACCTATAGACATAGCCCAAACAGAAAGGTTCGTTTTTCTTTTGAATGTCCGTTATTTTATTTTCTTTTGACTGTTTTGTGTTCCCGGTGTCATCTGCACAGCTTGGAAAGTACCGCTCGCATTTGGCAATCTGCCGATGGCGGTATCTTTTTTCTGCTTCCCAAATGTGATTGTATCTATCACCTGATTCCCACGTGCATCTGTATCCACGAGCATGACAGTTTCACCTTTAGCAGATAATTTAAAATTGGCATGGAGTCCTTCCGACGCTTTTCCATCTTCATCTAACCATACAATTAAGTAGCCACGCGGTGGGATAGTTGTGTTTTTAGGGAATTCCCATTTTCTGGGGTTGTCTGTTTTATCAGTGAGGTACATTCCGGTAAGCAGCATCGGGGTATCGGTGATGTTGTGCAATTCAAGCCAGTCGTCATGATCCCCCTGTGGATCGACAATACTATTGGTATTGGTTGCCATGAGTTCATTAATTACAACCGATACCTCTTTCGCTTGAGGTAATGTAACCTTGTAATGGGCTGCCCCGAACTCCGCGCGCGCAGGTGAAAAAACTGTAGTACCGTGTGTCTTTACGGCGCTTGCTTCAACATAATAATAAACTGTTGTCTCTGCGGGAAATTTCGGAATGCTACCGACAAATTTATCTCCATTTTTTAACATCTCCGTCCGTTTAAAAACCGAATGCGGGTCAGTACCATAATACAATAGAACTGAATCCGCTGCAACAGTTTTATCTAATTTCGCTGTAATTTCAACGGGTTGATTTGATGTAGGATTTTCAGGGGTGGAAACGGAAACAATCTTCGGTGTCGGTTTGCTCAATTCTGGATGATTGAGCAGCACTTCTCGCCTTTGGGCTACATATCGCTTAAAACTCGGTATGCGTCCGCCTTCGTCGCCATCAATACTCTCCACAAATCTTTGGTAACTGTCAAGTTTTTTATCGTCTTTTTGGACTTCTGCATCAATGAGCGTATGATATTCTTTGATGACCGGTTCCAACACCTCCCAATCCAACCACTCATCTACCACTGTACGTACGTGTGCAATATACCGCGCTTTCCATTCTGGAATGTCAAGCAAACGGCTAATAACAGGGCGCATCGGATTTTCAGCGTGTGTTGTCGGAGATACCGTGCCTAATATCAATTCTCCCCAAGACCATCCGCCAGGGCCTCCTCTGCCACCGGGTCCACCGCCGCCACGGCGCTCGCCCCCGAACCTAAAAGTTTCGTTGTTGTCGTGGGAGATGAGATGGAATCTTTCGTTGACATCCTGATAAATGGAAAAATCTCCACCTTTATGGATGTAACTATCGTCATCCATAAAGACGTTTGAAACAGCCAATTGCCACAAGGCACGGTCAACGTTAAATATCGCTGGTAAATCCGTTTCTAATTTTGCATTAGGCGTTTTAGCGTCAAGCATCTCACAGAGTGCAATGAGGTTTTTCCATGGATTTTCGACATTTGCTGTCTTCAGTTGATAAGTTCTTTGATATGCTTCTGTATCGTCTCCAGCATAAGTCAACGCGCCACCGCCGGGACCAACTTTCCAACGGACACCATCTCTTGTGCCGAACCACTCATCCAGAAAATCTTTGTTATATTGCTGCAGGTTGATATACAAACCCCAACTTTCACCGTTGATAACCAGTTTCACAAAATTAGTTTTCATAGCGGGTATATAATCGCGTGCAATTTGATTAAAAAGCACTTCACGAAGGAAAGATGGATCAACGTGACCGTTGAGTAGGTTAAGTGTCTTATAACCGTAGAGACGTTGGCTATCGTCGCCATAGTCAACGGCAATGTTGAATGACTTCTTCGCAGATTCAACAGTGAAATAGGACGAAGTGCCACGGAAACGGACACCAACCTCTGGATAAACTTTTCCGTCAACGACTAATTCCGCTGGCACTTCAACGTCTGTGCGATAAAATGCGTTTAGTTGCGCATACCAATCTTCGTCATGGAAGCGGAGGTATAGGGTACGGAGTGTCCCCGCATCATAGAATTCGGGTGAGTCTTTTGGCGTGGAAGTAAGACTCACTTCCACATCGTTATCAATATTACCTATCGGAGTTCCAGCACGTTGTTCAGGTGAATATGCGTCCCCACGCGCTTCAAGTACCGCCTTCCGCTCATCACCCGTCAATTTTCCATCCTTATTTGTATCAAATTGTGTGACCAGTTTTTCGGCAGGGCGCGGTCCACGTCTACCACCGCCAAAACCAGGAGGACCACCACGTTGTCCAGGGGCAATATTAGGAGGTGGACTGCTGGCGATTTTCTTAATTTCTTCTTGGCTTAACTTGCTACCTGTGAATGCTTCTAAACCTGTGATTCGAAGCATGAGTTGGCTTTCTTCAGGACTTAGCGTGCCGTTTCCATCAAGGTCAAATCGCTTCTGTTCCTCTGAAAGTTTTGGTGCGTCTTTATTTTCTTGGGTGTATGTATACATTGCAATGCAGAAAAATATGCCAATAAGTGCTATTAGTTTTATATGTTTCATGATATTCTCCATCTTGTTATTTTGAATTTAGACAACTCAGGAACAAAAGGGTTCGTATTTACTCTTTATCTAATTTGACTTCAGTGATGTTTTCATGTTCCGAGAGTTCATTGTAAAGTGCAGTCCATTTATCAGGATTTGCCAATTTAATCCTGAAGTTTAGTTCAACGACTTTTGATTTTTTAATCCGTTTATCAATTAAGCGTTCATAAGTGATGTGTTTATCAAAAATAGAGCGATAAACGGTTTCAGATGGTTGGTCAGGTGGCAAGCAAATCTCAAGGATAAACTCGTTATTCTTTACAAAATGTTGATGCCAGTAGTACATGCAGAGAATAATAATACCGATAAGGAACGTAGCGATAACTGCAATTGCTGGGCTTCCAGCACCAACAGCCATCCCCGCTGCTAACGCGAAAAAAACAAAGCCGATATCGCGCGGGTCTTGGATTGCCGTGCGAAAACGAATAATTGAGAGTGCTCCTACAAGACTAAATGCACGTGCAATGCTATCACCAATGATGACCATCACCACTGAAATCAGCATACACAAGATGATAAGGGTATCAGTAAATGATTTTTGTGGAGATTTGGCGTGTGTCCACTGATAGATAAGCACAATAAACACGCCCAATGCAAAGGATAGGAGTATTCTGAGCGCATTTGCACCAAGTTCGGCATACGACGGTAGCGTAAAAAAATCTAACAAAATATGTATTCCATAATATATGTAGGTATAATGAAATGCCGATAACCGATGACTGACATTCAATCATCAATTATAGTGAAATACATAAATAAGTTGACACATTTTCTGTGAATCAACGCCAAATGCGCGCATGGCATTCGGCTGGAGCGATTTATAAATCGCGACACATTAGTAGACAGTCGGGAATCGGAGTTCCCTCCTACCCTAAAGTGTCAAAGTAATTCTAAAATCCACTATAATATGTTCGCATTATATCAGAATTAGACAAATATATCCAAGAATTGTTGAAAAATTGTGTCATTTTTCCTCTTTATGGATGAGAGGACTGATAAAGAGAGCAGAAAAAATAAGGATTACAAATGCATAAGGTGCCGCTTGTGCGAACATCGCTTCTCCTGTGTAATCCCATACATTGACGGCTAAAGTCTCATATTCGGGGGGACGGAGTAAGAAGGTCAGCGGCAATTCTTTCATCGTGGCGAGGAAAACGAGGGCGGTGGCTGTCAACATGCCGCGCGTGAGGAGTGGAAATAAGGTCCTGAAAAATGCTTGAATAGGTGAACATCCGAGTGATCGTGCTGCTTCTTCCAAGTGAGGTGAGGCTTGATAGAGCGAACTACGTACAGGTCCTGTCGCTTCTGCAAGGAAGTGAAGAATACACGCGAAGATTAGGACAATTATAGTTTCACGACTTCCAAGAAAAAAGATAATTGATAGTGCAAATGCCAGTGGTGGAATCGCGTAAATGATATAAGGGATACGCGCTAATGTGTTTGAGAAACGTGAAGAATAACGCACTCCAATATACGCAAACGGTACAGCTAAAACTGCACAGCCTACAGCGGATGGTACTGCAACCCCTACAGAACCGACTAACGCTTCCAACACCCCATTTAATGCCGATACCTCAAAGCCTCTGAACACCCACAAAAACACTGTCCCCGCAGGTATTCCCACAGTTGCAATGAACAGTAAACTTAAATAAAGGTATCCTGCACGTTTCCATTTGTGTAGTGGGGTTAAGGTCCGGTGCCGAGAAGTGCCATGTCCTGCACGATGCAGCACCGTCTTACTTAGCAAACGCGTTTCAAGGTAGAGCAAGCAACCGGTAAAGGCAAGAAGTATTAACGCAAGCCACGCAGCATAGTTCTGTGCAGACGGCGTGTAAATTCTATATTCAATGTAGAGCGCATAACTAAATGTCTCGTAACGCATCAACGAGACAACACCGAAATCACCAAGCACATGTAAGCAGATAAGCAATCCTGCTGCATAGAATGCTGGACGAAGTTGCGGAAGGATAACACGTATGAAAACGCCGAACTGTCGGCAGCCCAGGCTTCGTGCTGATTCTTCAAGACTCGGGTCAAGTCCTAAGAGTGCTGAGCGTAAATTCAGAAAGAGATAAGGACTCGTGTAAAAGGAAAGCGCGATTAAAGCCCCCCAGTATCCGCTAAGACGTGGGAGGCTTTTACCAAAAAGTGCGGCAAATATACCGTTATTGCCACCGATTGCCAAGAGCGCGTAAGCCATCACATAGCCCGGGATGGCCAATGGCAACGCACATAGAACACTAAAAATTCGTTTGCCTCGGAGGTCCGAGTGGGTGGTCAACCATGCCGCAGGAGTTGCCAAAAGGATATCAAGAATAAGAACGCCAACCGTCAACAAAAGCGTGTTAAGGAAAAGTTTCGCGTTTCGCCAGCGAAACAGATTTTCCACCAGCTCAGCACTTTCAACATCAAATGCTTTTGCAATCAGATACCCTAATGGAATCAATCCACTGATAGCGACAACGATTGCGGGGATGAAGAAGTGCCATTTCTGCCCAACGTGAAAATAAGTGCGTTGTGTATTGGTATTCACCTCAATATCCCATCAAGCAATTACTAACTCTACCTACATAATGCCTGCACGCCGAAGGAGTTTGATAGTGCCTTCAAGATCGTCCATCTCATTTAAGTCGAATTTCGGCACTATTTTAAGCAATTCTTCTAAGGGCAACAAATTGGCATTCGGTATCACGCCTTCAGTCACAGGGTATTCAAAAACTTCACTCACAAAGTACTGTTGCGCTTTAGGGGAGAGGAGAAATTCGATGAACTTAAGAGCAGTTTTCTTATTATCGCTATTCTTTAATAATCCAATTCCGGCAACATTTACAAGATTTCCTGCATCCTTTGCTTTAAAGAAGGTCTGTTCCACTGGAAATTTTGAATTTCCCTTTTTAAAACGGAAGAGATAGTAATGATTTGGTAAGCCGAGATCAATTTCACCTGCATCAAGGGCTTCTATAATCGGTGTATTCTTAGGATAGGTTTTTGTGCCGTTGTCTTTCATATCGCGTAGCCATTTTTCGGTACGTTTTTCACCGACTTGTTCACGCATCGCTGTTACAAATGCTTGGAATGAGGCATTGAGTGGTGCCCAACCGACTTTGTCACGCCACTTCGATTGTGTTAACTCAAAAACACTTTCAGGGAGATCTTCCGTTTTAACGCGTTCAGATGAATAGGCAAGAACGCGTGCTCTACCACTTGTCGCAATCCAGTATCCATCATCGTGGCGGAAGATTTTCGGAACTTTATTGAGAATAGATTTCGGTAAATTTTCAAACAACTTCTCTTTGCTAACAGCACCGAGTGCACCAGCGTCTTGTGCCCAAAATAGTGCGGCAGGACTTTTTTTGCCTTCAGTCAAGAGTTTCGCTGCTAACTGTGTCGTATTGGCATAATTCACCTTTACTTCAATGCCGGTTTCTTTTTCGAACTGCTGAATAATCGGATCAACGAGACTTTTACTTCGTCCGGAATAAAGCGTTATTGTTTCAGCATGCAACGTTCCAATAAAGACGAGCAACAGAAAGATTGAAAAAAAATAATTGAATATAATGGATCGGTTTTTAAACATAATCATCTCCTTATTTTAATGAATTACAAATTGTCTAATCAACGAAAAATAGAAAGGTTCGCATTATATATTTTGGCAAACATTACGTCAAAAAGTTCGAAATAGTTGTGTCTGTCAGCCTAACGTTTAGGTATGACTCGCCAACGCGTATTCATCCCTGCTGTAATATGGTCGGCAACGTGGCAATGATAGAGCCAATTCCCTGGCATTCTTGCTACCATATCTACAGTGACCATACTGCCCGGTAGCAGATCAACAACGTCTGTGCGTTTACCGTTATTTAAGACAGTTTGACCGTGCCAATGTGCCGTGTGCATATCTACTTCCGTCCCTAATCCGATCAGATGCCAACGGACTCTATCCCCTTGTTCTACTTCTAAACCTTTTAAATTTCCGAAGATATATCCGTTTATCGCATGTTTGAGATTTCCTTCTTCTGCTTCTTCATCGGATTCATAAACTTCATGCTGTCCACCTTCGGCTACTTCACGCTCGTTTTCATTGAAGATGAGAAATAGCGTGGTAAAGGATTTGTCAATATCTTTTGGACGTGCATCGGTTTCTGATTTTTCCATCCCTTTTTTAGTGACAATAATAGTTCCGATGAGTCCATCGTATACCTCTGTAACCGCGTCAACATGTGAATGATATAGCCAGACAATAGATGATGGGTCGTTTGGACCGGGTGCAGCGTCCTCCCCAACTTCCCAATGATACGTGAACTTGCCGCCTGGAGAAACAGAACCGCCAGGTCCTTTCATATCCGCTCCTTCGTTTGCTTCATCATATTGCAAACCGTGCACATGTATACTGAGCGGTTTGTCAGCACGATTGAGAAAATGCACCTTAATGTTATCACCTTCCACGGCACGCAATTGAGGTCCAAGGATGCCCATCCATTCCGGTTGTTCAACCTGTGTGGTGTAGGTGTTATCGGTGTATTGAATGTAGCGATATTTATGATACGATAATGCTTTTCCCCAAACACCGAATCCCATTTTTGGACGGATGAGGTTTTTGCCGCTCGGTGCGTAATTCCAAACAACTTTTTCGGCAGCAATCCAGTATTCACGGGTTGCTGCTTCAACATAAACAGCGCAAATACAGATAATTATGCACGCGCTGACGAACACTTTCAACATTCTTTTCATGATATTGAGACTCATTTTCATAATTTTTAAAATTGATTTATTACCAAACAATCTGAATTTGATTTATATGTTACACGCTAATAAAGATTTTGTCAAATCTTTTTACTTAAAAACATACATAAATAGTCTCCAGCAGAAGAAGATAACTCAAATTTCCTTGATATTTTAGCCGAATAAGTGTATATTTATTAGGAATAATACGTTACGTAATTTAAGTTCTGTGTAGAATTATAGGATCTCTAATCTACATTTTTTAACACACTTAAACAACAATAGGAAAATGGACAAAAAACGTGCGAATGGACGCTACTATACGCGTGGCAATCCTTTTCAGTTGGAACCTTTTCAAAGATGGGCAAAAGATTCTAATTTAGATCAACAGATTGTATTAGAACCTTTTGCGGGTGCTAAGGATATTCCACAATTGGTTAACTCTGCACATTTGCGGTGTAGAGATTGGGCCTTTTACGATATTGAACCAGGGGCAAATGGGATTGTACAACGGGATACACTCGCCGACTTTCCCAAGGGGTTTAATATATGCATTACTAATCCGCCATGGCTTGCTCGTAACTCAGCAACGCGTCGGGGTTTGCCGTTTCCAGAGGCGACTCACTACGACGATCTTTACAAATATGCACTTGAGCAATGCTTGATACATTGTCAGTGGGTCGCAGCAATTATCCCTGAGGCATTTATTCGGAGTGGTCTATTCTTGCAGCGACTGTGCGATTTTATCTCTTTAGTTCCACAAACGCAAAATGGAACATCACAAGATAATAAAAGTAGGAACACAAGTTATATGTTTGATGACACTGAACATCCTGTAGGCCTCGCGCTGTTTGCTCCGAACGCCACCTCAGATGTTAGGGTATGGCGCAACAATCAATTGCTTGGAAAACTGAGCGAACTTCAAAGACATTTACCACCGTACTCTCGTAATCGCAGTATCGTGTTCAATGAACCGAATGGAAATCTGGGACTTATCGCTATAGACAACACCGTTGATGCATCTATCCGTTTTTGTCCGCCAGCAGAATTGGGTGAGTATAAAGTGCGGACACACTGTCGTTCGATTACGAAAATCGGCGTACCGTGGTCTGTAGATATAGATCTACTCAATGCACGATTAGTGGAAATTCGAGAAAAAACACATGATGTTTTTTTAACAGCTTTTAAAGGCTTACGCCGCGATGGCTACTACAGACGTCGATTGGATTGGGCTTTAGCAAGAGCAATTATTGATGTAGAGAATTTACAACTCAAATTGGAAATGGATTAGAAGATGAATATTCCTCCACCAGATTATGACAAAGTAGAAAAGCAACTATGGAAGAAACATGGAGCTGAAGTTAGAGATCTATTGAACAATCAAGATTCTGGTTTGTTACGTCGTATTAGCACATTTTGTGAGCGATTTGACTTTGATGAAACAGAAGTTTGCGAAAAAATAAAAAATGATTTTATGTTCGCTTGCTGTTTTGCAAAAGATGCGAAAAAAACAGGGTTTGAAGAGAAAGAAGCAGAAAAATACCTACGAATGTTTCCTAACTTGATTCAATCTTTCAGAACCTTACCAAAAAGCGGCAAGAATGCTATATATATTGACCAACAAGGTAATATGATTACTGGAAAGAAACCGACCGGGATTAAGTCATTAGACTTTATGTGGATGGCAGGAAATACACACATTAGGTGCTTTGCTGCCCACAAAGTCACGCGTGAGTCAGATGGGGCTC
Source organism: Candidatus Poribacteria bacterium (assembly GCA_028820635.1). Lineage (GTDB taxonomy): Bacteria > Poribacteria > WGA-4E > WGA-4E > WGA-3G > MSPOR6. The sequence goes on along the minus strand of JAPPIG010000124.1, from coordinate 14,229 downwards.
AAGACCATCAACGCAACGAACTTATCAGACTCTTACAAATGTTTGAACACTGTAATAACAAAGAAATTGCTCTCTTTACAATATGTGATGGACCGTACTACGATAAACAAAATCTATCTATGCTGCGTGAGCATGAACGCAAAGAACCACCCTATAGTTTTGCATGCCCCATTGGTGATGTTCCCAAAAATGTTGAAAAACTCCTAAAAGATTTGGGTAAGTAAAAAATAAAAATTTAAGGGTCTGTAGCTAAACAGACAGTTTATCACCTGTGGAAAAATCCATTGTTCCCAAATTCATTTGCATATTCCTATTGATAGCACTTATGACCTTTGTAGGATGTGTGCCTGGCGATGGTAAGCATACCGCTGAAAAACCTGCTGGATTTTTCTGGGGAATTTGGCACGGATGGATTGCGCCTATTTCGCTAATCTGGAGTATATTCAATTCAGATATCAGCGTCTATGAACCTCAAAATACAGGATGGTGGTACGACTTCGGTTTTTACATCGCTATCATTAGTGAGTTTGGTGGCATCTCATTTTCACGCCGAAAAGAAAATAAAACAGTTGTGCAGGATTAACTATTTACAAAAGAGGATATTTGTATGTTCATAATAACAATAGATGATATTGAAGATGTTATAGATGAAGATACTTTTATGGAATTTCTGACGGATATGCTGCACTTGCCAATCCCTGAGGATCTGACCCTTGAAGATATTACCTCGATATTTTCAAATAAGGCACTCGGACTCAGTGGGTTCAATGACCAGCAAGTTTTAGACTGCCAAGAACTCTGCATTTCACCCGATAAACCTTCAGGCATCATCCTAATCCGATTCAAGAGTGAAACCGGCTATATCGGAACTCTACAGGCTGTAGCGAAAGGCTTAGACCAACAAGGTAATAACCCTGCAGATTTACGTTTTATCTGTACGGATGAATTTTTCCAACCATTTGCTTTTGCTTACTTCAAAGACTTAGCAATGGAAGATAGGCGTACCGCTGAGCTAAATATTCTTTCTTGGACGCAGGATAATACCCGCATTAGCATTAGTTCCGAACATGAAATCCCTGCCGATCTATTTCTTGATCAATCTACAGAGAGGACTTCTGAAGATAATTTAATCGATGATAAAAAAGAGGTGATCCCTGATAAGCTTGAAGTTAAAAAAATGATAGAGTCTTCAGAAATAAAAAGTAAGATAAATCTGAGGGACAACGTAACACGAGTTTCGCCTGAGGAGTTGTTAGAAAAACTGCAAAAAACATGCACGCCTTTAGGAGATACAGACTGGAAAATACACAAAGGTGTTATAACAGGCTGCAATAAGGCTTATGTTATAGAAGAATCCAAACGCCAAGAATTGATTGATGAAGATCCCAAAAGTGCTGAGATAATAAAATTAGCTGTTGGAAAACATCAGGAAAACTTATGGAAACCTGTTCTCAAATATATAATCTGGATGCCGAGTAGTAAAAACAAGCAGTGGGAATGGGCGGATGCTAAAAATGAAACAGAGGCAAAGAAAATATTTGCTCAAACCTATCCGGCAATTAGCAAACACTTAAAAGGTTTTGAAAAAGACTTAAAAGGTCGTCATGCAAGTTGCAAAGGAAAATATTCTTGGGAACTCACACATCGTGAACATAAACCTGAGTTTCTGGGACCAAAAATTACTTTCTACGATAAACCTCCTGTCGTTGCATATTATGACGAATCAGATGCGATTGTAGTCAGTCCGTTTGTACACTGTATACCTACAACAGATTTTTCCATGCTCGCGATTCTTAACAGCAAACTTGCAGAATGGTATGTACAAAACAAATATGAAAAAAAGGGTGGAGGTCGTCTTAATAAAAATAAACTAAATGATTTTCCGGTGGCTGACATAACAACGAAACAAAAAACAAAATTGACGAAGATAGTTGAACAGATACTTGAAAATCCTGATAGTCCAAAAGTTCCTGACCTTGAAGAAGAGATAAACCAGTTGATATATGATCTGTATGAGTTAACACCCGCAGAAATTAAGTTGATAGAAGAGGAATCTAACAAATGAAAGTCTTAGTTATCGGTGGAACAGGCAATATCAGCCGTGGGATCGTGGCGGCACTTTTAAACAGAAATCACGAAGTTGCCCTATTTAACCGTGGACAACATGTTGACCCACCGCCTTCAGATGTCCGTGTGATTCTTGGTGATCGACAAAATCGAGATGATTTTGAGGCAAAAGTCGGTTCAGAAAACTGGGATGCCGTTATTGATATGATTAGTTTTAATGCTGAAGATGCAGCGTCTGCACTGCGTGCATGTCAGGGACGTGTCGGACACTTCGTGCAGTGTTCCACCGTGATGACTTATGGACCGCCGTTTAGCGGAATAAATCTACCAGAGACAGCACCGTTGCAAGGCACTTCGGGATATGGACTGAATAAAGTTGCTGCAGACAATTTTCTACTTGAGGCACATGCAAGCGATGGATTTCCTGTCACCATTTTCAAGCCGTCTTATACTCACGGACCAGGGATGAACCTTCTTCGGCAGGTGTGGGGAGATGGTAGTTGGATTGACCGGTTGCGTAAGGGAAAACCGATCCTCTCTGCTGGCGATGGATTAAACTATTTCCAATTCCTTGCATCACGAGACGCGGGTGTTGCCTTCGCAGAAATACTTGGTAAATCCGAATGTTTTGGTGAAATATACAATATAGTACATCCGCAAGCACGCACGTGGGATGAATGGCATCGTGCTGCTGCAGAAGCGCTCGGTGTTGACATAGAAATTGTGCATGTATCTCAAGAGATACTTATTGCTATGTCCCCAGAGCGGTTCAGCGGACTACGAGGCAACTTCGGACATACACAGATTTTCAGCCATGAGAAATTGGCTGCAGCATTGCCTGAATTCAGTCCACAAATTCCAGTTACTGAAAGCGTTGCAGAAAATATCGCGTGGATGGATAAACACGATCGGATTCCAGATAGTGATGCAGATGATTTAGAAGATAGGATTATAGAAACAATCCGCAATCTACCACGTATTCAATAGTACGGAGGTAAAAACATAATGCAAATCAAATCAGCATTAAATTCAGAAAGACTTGACCTTGTTGAACATGACCTGCGCGAAGTCGGTTTCCACATTATTGAGAATGTGATTTCAACTGAAGAAGCAGACGAAGCGCGCGAGGCAATCTGGGAAATGGTGGATGAAGACATTGCAAATGGATACGACCACAGTTATGGTGATGGTAAAATCCGACGTGTTTGGGCAATTGTGGGCAAATCGCCTATCTTTCGGAAATTGATTCAACATCCGACTGTTGTGGCAGTGTGGAAACGGATGCTTGGTGAGGATGTGATTGCATCCACGTTCACAGCAAATATCGTCGGACCAGACGCACCTGCAGGCGGTTGGCATATTGATTACCCTTATTGGGCGATGCAAGCCCCGTTTCCATCTGGTTCATTAACTGGACAAACGGTGTGGATGTTAGATGAATTCACAGCAGAAAACGGTGCAACAGCATGCATTGCAGGTTCACATAAGACACTTCGCCGTCCCGAATTGGGAGAAGCAGAGGGTCTTGAAATGAGTGTTGCAATCGCGCCGAAAGGTTCTATCCTATTCACTAACGGTGCAATCTGGCATCAGTGTCTCCCGAACACTACAGATGCGCCGCGGGTTGGGTTACTTGGTATGTATAACCGCTCTGTCATCTATCCGCAAGAAGATATGCCCCGGCAATTGACTGACGATGTGTTAGCAGATGAAAGCGACGTGTTAAAGCAGTTATTGGGTAGAAATATACCGTTTCGTCACCCTGACGAAGGACAGAATTGGCATCGCACAGAGACAGGGTTTCGTCAGGCGTAAATGCAATATGACATTTCTTGAAGCGATTCTTCTCGGCATTTTACAAGGTATAACTGAATTTCTACCCGTTAGCAGTTCCGGACACCTCGTCTTAGCGCAGCAATTCCTTGGATTAAAAGAACCACTCGTCTTTTTTGATGTAATGCTACATGTGGGGACATTAGCCGCTGTGCTTGTCGGATATCGTGGTGCAATAGGAAGATTAGTGATTGGTGGACTATCAACGCTTGGCAACACTGAGTTTTATCGTAAACCGATTACAACGCTTAACGCATCAGTTGAACTCAGATTTATATGGCTGATTCTGCTTGGGTCTATTCCAACAGGCATTATTGCCGTGCTGTTCAAAACGCAGTTAGAGTCCTTTTTTGATAAAGTCCACATCGTAAGCATCATGCTAATCCTCACTGGTGTTATCCTTCAATTGCCTCGTCTCCGTAGAGAGAGCATGGATAGTACCGACTCCCCAAACAAAGAAATTAAGTCATGGCACGCGCCCCTGATTGGTATTGCCCAAGGATGTGCCATTACACCCGGAATCTCCCGCTCTGGAACGACAATTTCGCTTGCGTTATTCTTAGGCATTCCCGCTAAGACTGCTGCAGAATATTCCTTCCTCCTCTCAATTCCTGCAATACTCGGTGCGGTTGCGCTCAAAATCTCGGATATTGAAAACACCGAGATACCTCTTTATATTATAGGAACTGGTATGCTCGCGTCGTTTATTGTCGGTTATATTGCGTTGCGGTTTCTACTGGTAGTGCTAAATCGTGGGAAATTCTCTCTATTTTCGTATTACTGCGTCGCTTTAGGACTCGTCTCGCTTTTTGTTGCCCTAATCCAATAGGTGGCGACACATCCAAGTACCTTTTTGTTGTAGTTTCGGACATCTACTATCAAACCGACGTCGTTTAAAATGTTGCAAATCTGCTTTTCACTTTGTAGTGTGTTGCGAATCCACTTTTTCCCTGTGCATCTGTAAATTATGCTGGCGAGATACATCTGCAACGGTTTCAGTCTGAAATGTTTGAGATAACGGATCGGAAATCCTAATCCATGTCCAGAGATAACGAGTGTTCCACCCGGTTTTAGCACACGTGCCAGTTCGGTTAAGGCTACTTTATCATCAGGCACATGCGGCATAACGAGAAAGCAAGTAACGAGATCAAAAGTTTCGTCCGCAAAAGGTAAGGTTGGGAGTGAAGCACGAATTAAGGTGGGAACTTTTGAAGACGGATCTATTAATTCCTTGATTTTTGAATATCCAATTGATAAGAATGTGGCATCTACATCAACACCAATAACGAGCTGCGGATTGTCTGCAGATAGCGCAACAAGAAGGTTTCCTGGTCCACACCCAACATCCAGAACCTTTCTGTCAGTTGCCTTGATATTAAGCGTGCCAAGCTGCTTCCGTGTTATACCTTGTTCCAATTCGTGATAAGCGTTCTGAATGTAGGCACGATGCCATTTTGTTAATTCGTTATTCTCCATAACAAAGAATTTACCCATTTACCAAGCCGTTGTGGGATTGTTGTCAGTTCTGCGCGAAAACGGATGAGTCCAGCATTATCGCTAATTGAAATAGCCTGTAGTTTATAAGGTGATGTATTGATACCATTCCATCCTAAATCCGTCGTGCGTGCGGAACGGAAGCCTCCTGCTTTTACAATTTCAATCTCGCGTTCAGTATAATCGCCATTTGGATAACTGAAATGCAGACATTCAATTCCTAAATATTTCTCTAAGTCCATTTTGCTCCCAAGTATCTCTTGTTTACATTCTGTTTCTGTGCAGTGTGGCAGGATCGGATGGAATTGGGTGTGCGGTTGAAAGTCAACGTCTTGCATCATCTCTTTCATTTCATCTGTATTAAGTGCTTGCCTATCTCGATACTCCTTTTCTGGTTCAAAATCAACCTCTTGCTTTAGACGTGTTAACCTTTCTACATTCGGTAGTTTTTTCAGACGTTCTTTTTTGGATCGTTCAAGTATTCTAAACCAGAAATGTCGGTGTGTGTTAATAATCTGTGTGCATACATAAATTGTTGGATAAATGCGATACTGCTTGAAAATGGGTAAAAGTGTAACATTGCCTGCATGACCATCGTCAATCGTAATCACAATGCTTTTTTGAGGGATTTCGGAAAAATCTTTATTGTAGATTGCTGAGACAAGTGTATCCAATGAAATAATTGCGTAATGACGGGAGAGATATGCTATGTGTTTTGCGAATATTTCTGGATTTACATCGTGGTATAAAAGGATGGCAACCCTGTTCCGACAGACCCATTCTCGGATAAGCAACGGAATGCCGAGTAAGCAGATAAATATTGAAAGTGCTGTTTTGGCAAAGTTTGTGAGTCGATAAGGTATCATATTTCTATAGGAAGCTGCGATAAATATCTTCTAATTTTCGGATAGATTCAGCGCTATTGAATTTCCGTTGAATAGTTCCGCGCGCATTTCTACCTAACTCCCTTGCAAACTCTGGTTCTGCCAGCATGCGATGTAATGCGTCTGCTAAAGCTGCAGAATCTTGTGATGGAATTCGGATACCATTCTTTTCATTTTCAATTAGGTCTCTGATACCTCCCACATCTGATGCAATGCACGGCATGCCGAAACCCATTGCCTCAATCAATGCGTTCGGTGAACCTTCGTGTAGCGATGGAAGCACAAATACATCTGCTTTTAAAAGTGCAGAAAAGACATCTTCACAAAATCCGGGAAACATCACCTTATCCGAAAGGTTGTGCTTTGCCGTGAGTGCCCGAAGTTCTGTTTCCAGTTCACCTTCACCGAGAAACGTGCATCGCCACCGAACATCTTTACGGTTCAGTAAACTCAACGCCTCTATCAGATAACGGTGTCCTTTCTCCTGTGCGAACCGTCCGACACTTACTATTAACTTCTCTTCTGTAGTATCTTTTGTCTCCTGATTCCATTCCGCTGTAGGTAATTCCAATAAATTGGGAATGCTAAAAATCTTTTTATCTGAATACAGTTGGTGGAGATGGCGTTGAATCTGTTCTGAATTTGTTAACATGCAGTCTGCAGTGTTGTAAATGATCTTTTCCGTAAGCCAAAGTCGGAATTTGCTGTATCTGGCGTGATAATCACCGCGCTGTGAAGCGATAAACGGGATTTTTCGCCACAAACCACATCTACGGGAAACACCGCAGAGGAAGTTAGAATACCATAACCAACTATGCACAATGTCCGGTTTAACTGCCTTAATAATACCGCCAAGTGTGAACGCATTTTCTAACACTTTCATCCGTTTGTCTCCACCAGCAAGTGTGGTTACATCTCGGACGCAAGGCAGGGCTGCAAGTTCGTTAAAACGTTCTCCTTCGGCACGACTTAGCACTACATACGTTTCATATTGGTCAGGTGAGAACCGTGTTAAAGTCTTGAGTAATTGTGACTCAGCACCGTCTTTGGTCATAGAGTCGATGACATAAAGAATTCGCATTTGATCTATTTCTCAATTTATGGGTGATTCACTACCAATAACGTGAGTTCGGTATAAGACCTGAAGAATTCCATATCTTTTCTCCCTATTTACGTTATATAGTAAAATCCACAATTACCTTTACATTGGCGAGGTTAGGAAACCTCGCCAGCGTGAGCGTGTAGGATTGTTGTCCATTGACATGTGAACATATTTTCGGATTTTACTATAAAAGATCTTTAGAGTTTTTAGAGTCAATCGGAAAATGATGGGATTTTGTAATATGCTACGCTCCTTTGTTATAACTGGATCGACAGGTTTATTATGACAAAAATAGTCATATTTGACTCTAAAAATTCGGAATTATTTTAGTATACAAAATAACAATAGTTTTTAGGAGGCATATTCTGCCGATTCCGAAAGTTGCTTATACCGAACTCACGTTACCAATATGTATAGAGCAAAACTTCTGATATGATAAGTTGCACAACAAGTATTCCTGCAACCCAATATAAATCTGAACGCGGTCGCGCCGCGAGGTATTTTGCAACGGGAATAACGAAAAATGGCACCATGAAAATCCAGATACGTTCCACCTCCATCGTAAACCATGTCGAAAACGTGAAATAGAGGAGTGTGATTAGGAAACCGATGACAAAGGTATCAGACTTTTCAGGATTAAAAATCCACGGAATCAGATTTTTTTCCTGTTCGGGGGACGCGCTGTTCTGTTTCCATTCCTTAACTGCTAATACCAGTTGCCGTAGCCAAACGGTTGTAATTGGAATGCCGACACCAATTAGGAATGCAAAAAGGTTCGCGAAACTCAGGTGGAAATAACGGTCTATGCTTTCAAAACCAGATCCCATACCCGCCTCATCCTTTTTAATGGCTGCCCAGAGGGCTTCAATGGGTTGGAAACCGGTCAGGACATAAAGCAGTAAATAAAATCCGATGAAACCTGTTGCGGCAAACGCCAAGACTTTCAAATACTGCACAAACCGTTTTCGTTCTAATAAAGCAATTACGCACAAGAAAACCCCGACAATCACCGTTGAATATGTCATAAACATCCCGAGTGCCAGGGAAATACCCGTTAATAAACTGTAGGGACGGAATGTGTCCAACGCCATGTCAGGGACAGTTTCTCGTTCTCTTGCTTCGTAAAAAAGGTAGAGACTGAGAATTGGGAACACGCTAAACGGACCGTCCATAGATGTAGTGGTAAACATCACGAAGTTGGGCGTGATGAGAAAAAGCAGCAGTGCATAAAGCGCAACCTTTTCATCATAGAGGCGTTCAGCAAGTTTATAGATGGGTATCACCGTGAAGGCTGTAAAGAGAACTGATGCCAACGATGCCGATACGAGATTGTATCCAAAGATTTTACTCACAAGCCATAAGAAAACCACACCTCCTGGCGGATGTGTTCGCGTGTGCCCTGAAAGCGTATCAAACAACTCTGGTTTGCTGAAATCTCGCAAAAATGTGCGAAGTCCTAATTCGTCTATACGTGGTACGTCTCCATAGTATTCCAGGGATAATCGTGTATAGGGTTCTAAAAGGGCTGAAATTCGCTTAAGTTCGTCTTCTGTACCGATTTCGCGGAACCCATCAATTTGTGCCACACTGATATTGATAGCAAGAAAACAGACAATCGCTATACCGATTAGACGACGCGGACTAATACTATTTGGAAGGAGGTATTTATAGCAGAGATAAAGGAATCCAATACATACAATAAGCGCAGGAAAAATCCACCAACTCAGGTCAAGTTGAGGGACGGCATAGAGTGGGATAAAGTGTCTGCTATAGTTGAGTGCGCCAAGGTCAAGTCCTGTTTCGCGCATGATATATACCACAAGTATGTGGTATAACCAGAAAAATAACGCGATAGCACAAACCTGTGCTACGATGGATCGGACCGCTTTTTGAAGGAAATGCATGCGTTTTATGTGGCAAGTTAAAGACATAAACTATCGTATAATCTACTATGTTATCATATTTATTATGGAAGTCAAGGATTTTTGTTTAAACAGAGATTCACGAATCAACGTTGAAAGGACTTAGTATTTTACGAGGCTATGTTCTCCACTATTCGCGCACATATTTGGGCAACACTTGCACGTAATTGTGCAGTTTCACAACAATTCAGCGGGAAACGATTGGCACATAAATTGCTCGTCCCTCCACATATCTAACCAAGGAGAAGACAGATGCGAATTCTACATACGATACTATGCATAAGTCTTACACTGCTCTTGGCAGCAGCTGCCAATGCAAAAATAGTATTTTCTGCATCCCAAAACGGAAATTCTTATCTTTATGTCATGGATGACGACGGTGGGAATATCACGCAACTCACCGACAATCAATATTCTGAATGGAGGCCGCGGTGGTCACCCAATGGGAGACGGATCGCTTTTGTACGGGACACGACACCGAATGACGGTTCCGTTAAGCCCTATATTTACATCATGAATTCCGATGGCACCTCTGCCCGGCAAATCTCCTCCCATATAGGGCATATATTGGACTTAGCGTTCTCTCCCGATGGAACAAAACTAATATTCAATACCACACTATTGGGCATTAACATAATCAATCTGAATGCGATAGATCTTGATAAAATTGAACCTAACCTGCTAACGCATACCCATCTATTTCATCTCGACTGGTCTCCGGATGGCAAGCAAATTGTGTATGTCAATGATGATCATGACGTCGTAGAGAAAAACCTTTGGATTGTTGATGTGAACGGAGACAATCAACGTGCATGGACACAACCCGATCCAGAAAGAGGGTCCATGCATCGTTTTAACCCGCGTTGGTCGCCTGATGGCCAACAGATGCTGTATACAGAAATGGACATAACCGTTGAAAAAAAATTTGGTAAAGAGGGAAATGTCGGCATTAGTATTCGGGCGGCAGGGACATTTCGATGTATCATCCAGAACATAGATGACGGTGCTACTAAAACATTAAAAATACCCGAACATTGGTATCCAACTTCTGTTGATTGGATGGATGGTCAAAAGTCTGTGCTATTTAGTGCGTATGATTATGATGAATTTGAAAAAAACCGTCGTTCTGAGCGAAAAATCTATAAGTATGATATTGCCTCCGAAGAGATTACGTTCTTGGCAGAAGGTTCTAATGCAGATTGGCATGGTGAGGCACTGTCGGTTTCACCTATAAACAAACAATCTATGCGTTGGGCGGAATTGAAAAAATCGTATATAGACCCTCAGTAGTTTGGTAGAGTGCAACGACACCCGCCATGTTCTTGTGAGAATATCGGATTTATGAGATATCAGAACCTAACAAAACGTCGGTTTGTTCAAGGTGTTACATCTTTCACACAACGAAACCCAAAATCGTTGTAATAAGTGGTCGTTGCAACTTCACTGTTCCGCAGAGCAACCCGTATTACCGTCGCACTACAAACGCGGGAACCACTACGTAACACACGATTAGACTGAATAGTTTCGGCATTTTCTATCACCCAGTTAATGTTATTTGTACTGGACATTGCATCCTTGCTGGGTAAAATCAGGTTATTTTCAAGCCAGTCAACAGCAGTAGCACCTAAAATAGGATTTTTGTATGGTGAATTTAAATAAAAGTTAGGTTCAAACGCATCAAGACACCATTCCCATACATTGCCTGCCATATCGTGAAGTCCGTAGGTATTGGGCAGATAACTGCCAACGGGCGCGTTCAATTTGTGACCATCATCAACATTGTGATCTGCGTAATTCTTATCTGAGTTTGTATCAGCAAAATTACATTGCGTGCCATCTGGTGCATCATCACCCCATGGATACAATTTGCCTTTCAAACCTCCTCGTGCGGCTCTTTCCCATTCCGCTTCTGTCGGCAACCGTTTTCCTGCCCACTTTGCATACGCCATTGCGTCATGCCAACTCACACAGACCGCAGGATGTTTATCAGTTGGTGAAAATTGGGCAACCCAAGGAGGTAATGGACGATGCCCTGTCTCCTTAACAAACTGATTATATTCACCAACGGTCACTTCGTGTATGTCCATATAGAACGCGTCCACGTAGACTTTGTGAACGGGTTTTTCGTTAACTCTATAATTATTACTTCCCATTTCAAACTCTCCTGCTGGAATCAGCACCATTCCTTCGGGTGCCTCCGCCTTTTTATCCTCAGCAGGTCCAAGCAGAGAAATAGCAAACGTGCAAATCACAGTTAAAACTAAGAGAACCATAACATTTTTCATATTCTTCTATAGGTCTGCAAACTTCACCTATACCCTCCTCTAAATATGTGACGAAACAGAAGCCTTGTCTTATGACATGAGATAATTGATTTTTTACGTTTCAGATGCTTGCCACTGTAGTGCTGCTTCTAATAACGCATTCGCTAAAAATTCTGGGTTTACCTCGTCTTTTCCACGGAAGGTGCGGACCCGTTCACCACGAATCTTTAGAACGGCAAGATCCTTCCCACCTAAATGGATTCCAACTTCAGCATTGCGCGTTTCACCAGGCCCGTTGACTTCACACCCCATCACAGCAACTTGGAAATCAATGCCGTGTTTCTCCAAAAGCTCCTCTGCAACAGCAACGATGTTTTCATAATTCGCATCGGGGTCCCCACGCCCACAAAACGGGCAAGAGACAATGTCCAGCATGTTTTCTGCCATACCGAGTGCACGTAAGAGTTCCTTTGCAGTTAACACTTCCTCAACAGGATCACCTGTGATAGAGATACGGATTGTGTCACCGATGCCTTCTAACAACAGTGTTCCGATCCCAAGTGTAGATTTAACATGCGCACGTCGTGGTGTGCCAGCTTCTGTTACGCCAAGATGCAACGGGTAACGAACCTTGGCTGAAAGTAACCGATTTGCTTCTATCATCCGCAGCGGGTCGCTGGATTTCACTGAGATAGCAATATCTGTAAAACCGTGTTCTTCGCAGATATTGACATGCCGCATAGCACTTTCTACCAACGCCTCTGCTGTCGGTGAGGGATATTTTTCCAAGAGATCCTTTTCGAGAGAACCTTCGTTTACTCCGATACGAATCGGAATGTTTGCGGCTTTCGCAGCGGACAGCACTTGTGCAATTCGTTCTTCGTTGCCGATGTTGCCCGGATTGATGCGAACCTTTGCGACACCTGCGTCTACTGCAGCAAGCGCGTATCGGTAGTTGAAATGAATATCAGACACAATCGGCACTGGAGAACGTTTTACTAATGTGCTAAGTGCTTTCGCGTCTTCTTCTTCTGGCACTGCGACGCGGACAATCTGCGCACCTGCTTCCGCGCAACGTTCAACTTGCGCCAACGTTGCATCAACATCGTGTGTCAACGTGGTGGTCATTGTCTGAATGGAGATAGGACTGCCGCCGCCAATTGGCACGGTGCCGACCTGGATTTTTCGTGTTGGCTTCCGATTATTGATCTGAATAAGTTCTTTCATATTTATAGTGGTTGTCAGTTGTCGGTTTTCAGTTATCAGTTCAAGATTTTTTTGTTACAGTCAATTCTTCTTGATAGATATTATTCAAAACTCTTCTAACTCGATCTTACAAGTGGTGTAAGTGCTTCAAGAAAACGTTCGTTTTCCTCCTGTTTGCCGATTGTAACCCGAATTGCGTCAGGATAACCGTAACCCGCCATTGCGCGGACGATAACCCCTTTTTTCATCATGGCATCCGCTAAATCTGCACCGGGTTGGTTGACAAAAACCATGATAAAATTTCCTTCTGTTTTGATGTAACGAAGACCTAATTTATCAAATGCTGTGTAGAGAAATACTTTACCAGCTGCGTTCAGTTCTTGGCTTTTCTTAACGTGATCGGTATCCTTGAGTGATGCACGTGCTGCTGCTTGCGCGACTGCATTACAGTTAAACGGTTGCCGGACAGGATTCATCGTTGCGATGATGGAGGGTGGTGCGATACCGTAACCAATCCGCAAACCTGCAAGACCGTAGATTTTGGAAAATGTTCGGGTGATAATGAAATTACGTTCTTCCATGACGTAAGGCAATGTCTGTGGATAGTCGGGATGCGAGACATATTCATAATATGCTTCGTCGAAGATAACTAATACATTTTCTGGCACCTGCGCCATAAATTGTGCTGTTTCTGCAGCTGTAACCATCGTCCCGGTTGGGTTATTTGGATTTGCGATGAAGATAGCCTTTGTTTTATCTGTTATTGCCGTCGCCATTGATGGCAAGTGGTGTGTATCTTTCTGCATTGGCACAACAACGGGCGTTGCCCCACAAACTGTGGCAACGAGTTTATAGACAACAAACGCACCTTCTGCATAAATTACTTCGTCCCCAGGACCGAGGTAAGTCTCACCGACGAGTTGTAGCACCTCGTTAGAACCGTTTGTCAAAATCAGTTGGTCTTCTGTAACATCAAGATGTTTGGCTAAATCTGCTTTGAGATAATAGGCATTTCCATCAGGATAAAAATGTGCTTGTTTGGCACTTTCTTGAATTGCTTGCATCGCTAACGGAGAGGGACCGATCGGGTTTTCATTTGATGCCAACTTGATAATATCAGAGATGCCGAGTTCGCGTTTGACCTCTTCAATCGGTTTGCCGCCCTGATATGCCTTAATGGTTTCAATACCGGGTTTCGGGGTTAATTTTTTCTTTTTTGTGCTCACGGGTTTCCTAATGTAAAATTTTTGTTGTTAGTTGAGATTCATCTTCTAACTTGTTTTCCGATGTTTTCTATGCTTTGCATTTATAGTATAGCATAGTTTACGTCTGAGTGTGTAAAGTTTTCGTACAAAGCATATTGTCGGTGAGTTTCGCTTCGCCCTCCTCGATCTACACATTGAATTAGGACGTTGCACGTCACATTTAGGACGTTGCACGTCACATTTAGGACGTAT
>JAPPIG010000065.1 GCA_028820635.1 Candidatus Poribacteria bacterium | reverse complement strand
TCGCAATCAGTTTCGCGATGGACTACTTCTGGTTTGCCTTCTTCGTGGCGTGGTTTTTGAAGTTAATGATTTTACGACACGGCGGTTTGAAGCTGCATCGTCAGGTTGCACCACTCTTTTTAGGACTCATCTTAGGCGATTACGTTATCGGGAGTATCTGGGCGATCATTGGACCTACACTCGGCTTGCGGACCTATAAGATTTTTATCTAATGCTGCCTTCAGCCTACACGGATTGTAAAATTCTGTAGAAGTGATCGTCTGAATGGCATTGTACTCAGCCATACTAAAATCTAAACACATTTGATTTCCGTTTGATTTTTCCCTTCAAGCATGTTATTATCTTAGATAATCAAATGCGATTGGAAAGGTATCTCTATCCGATCCTTAATCGCTATGTAATTTCAATTGAGGAGATCTTTACCCGAGCGGAATGCTATCAAATCAACAAACTGTCTTTGACTGGCTGAATGACGATCTTGAGCTGCCAGCGTATGCCGAGGTGTACAAAGGTGCGTTAGATCTCCTAAACAAGAAATCACCGGGCTATATTTCGTTTGTATCCCATGCGGGTAGGGATTTAATGAATGGTCTTGCCGCGGCAGTAAAGGGCATCAAACGGCAGCAGGTTCAGTATGTACAACTTGTGGATGATTTCAAAAACGATTGGAAAGATGAATGGGGTGGCGAGGGGTTTAAGACAACAGAAGATAACGATGAAAACGGACATGTAATTCCTAATGAGATCTGTAAGAAGATAAAAAATCTGGTTGATGAACACACAGCAGGTCGTCTCAGAGCTGAAGATATAGATAGTTCTTTTTTCACCACTTTTTTGGATTATCCAGACAAAGAGAGTATACCGGATAATTTATCTCAGGAATGGCGGAATGCAAGGCTGTGGTTTCTCGAGCATACCCATTTATCCGAAGATGAATTTGAGATACAAGCATCTAATGAAGTGGAAAGGCATTTTAGAAACCTTGATAGTTTTCTATACGCCGCTGCAGGCAGTGAACTTGAACAACTGAGGGATATTCATGAAATCTTGGAAGAAGCCAACGAGTGAATTAATAGATAAGGCACTTCAGTCTGCCAAAAAGATAACTGCTCGCAAGTATTTTTTCTCTCGCTTGGAAAATCCATTGTGGCTGAAACCACTTGCCGAACGCGGCTGTTTTAAATACCCTCCGAAAATTCAACGGTTTGATGATGGCACCGTTATATACCCATACTGGCCGGAGATTCAATACCTCAAAAACGTGTGTAGAGATGCCCCCGATGAAGTTATCAATTTGGTGATGGAACTCCCGCCAATTGATAACCAAATTGTTTATGACGGTATTTTGGATATTGCATTGCAGCTCCCGGGAGAAAAATCCGCGAGACTAAAACCCAAAATACTTGAGTATGCAAGTATGGATCATCAACTCCGTACATATAAATACGTAGATTTGTTAGCATATTGGACAAAAGAAAATCAAACATCAGCAGCACTAGAACTCTCTAAAATCTTTGTTGCGTTCACGGCTGTTCCTCAATCAAGAGATACGGATACATTACCTGATCCTTTACCCCAAATGGACATTTCTTATCAGGACCTAATGTTTAAAGGGATTCGCCCACTTGCTGAAAAGAAACCTTATCAAATTGCGGTCATTCTCATTGATACTACAACGAATATGATTTATTTGCGCACTCATCCAGAGGATCTTGATAAAGAGGAAGACCATTCCGAGATATGGTGTAATCTTCTCAATGATCCAAATAGCGATCATGAAGATCCTGAAGCAGCACTTATTCATGCGCTGACTTTCGCATGTGAGAAAGTGTTTGAAAAATCACCCGACGCTGTTGAGGTCTTGGACAAACTTTTACGGAAACAGCAGTGGAAGGTGTTCAAACGCCTACGTCACCATCTTTATGCTCTACACCCAAATGAGCAAACCAAGCCGTGGATCCAAGAATTAATTCTCGCACATGAAGACTATGGTCTGTGGAAACATCATTATGAATTCCAGCAGATGATACGAAGTGCTTGTGAACACTTTGGCGAGACGTTACTCACAAAAGCCGAACGCGCCCGTATTTTTGATGCCATTCTCGAAGGTCCATCAGAAGAAAATTACCGACATTGGGTGGTAGGATGGTTAGGAGATGAGTTCACTGAGGAACGTTTTCAAGAACGACGAGATCGTTTTCATTTAAGCCAGTTTACACCTTTTGCTTGTGTATTGTTTGACGAGTATGTAGCGCACTATGAGACATTAAAAGCCAAAGTCAAGGAACCGGTTTCTGATGAAGACTACTTATCACATAAGATAATAGTCGGTTCGGTATCTAATCGCAGCCCGCGCACAACCGAAGACCTCGCTAATTTCACAAATGAAGATTTGCTTGCCTTCATAAACGATTGGGAAGAAGAGGATAATTTCACAGAAGACAATTCATTTGTGAGAATTAGTATTGAGTCACTTGCTGCGGAGTTTCACACCGTTTTCAGGGAGTCAATCATTCCTGATGCCGACAAACTCAAGTTCTGGATAGAGAATCGTGAACGAATTGAAAGACCTGTTTACGTGCGATCAATGATTAAGGCAATGCAGGCACAGGTAAAGGATAAAAACTTTGTCCAGTTAGATGAGTGGTTGACATTCAGCGAGTGGGTGCTAACCCATCTTGACTCGGAGCACGAAGGGGACCATAAAACAAGGGACGAATCGCGGGAGAACCCAGACTGGTCGAGTACTCGTCAAGCAGTATGTGACTTTATCAGCGTATGTATAGAAGAGGATGTGGACGTGCCAATTACTGAGCGAGAACAGTTGGCGAAACTTCTGGGAATGCTTTGCACACAATTTGATTCGCACTTAGATAAGAATAGGTTAAAGATCTTAAATCGATATGACCCACTCACCGAGGGCATTAATAATACGCGGAGCCGTGCACTACAGGAACTCATCGGTTTTGGTTTCTGGTTACGGAGTCATGATTCAGAGAGCAAAGTTTCCGAAGTGACAACGATTCTTGAAAAACGCTTTACTCAAGAAACTGAGTATCCTCTAACATTGCCAGAATATGCTGTACTAGCTGTAAACTACCGGCGGATTTTCTATCTCAATGAAGCGTGGGCAGTCAAGCATAAATCGGCTTTTTTCCCTCGGAAAACATTACAGATGTGGTTGGCAGCATTTGGAAGTTTTATCAATTATGGTCAACCGTTCAAACCTACATTTGAAATTCTTTATGATGATTTCAACTTTGCCTTGCGAAATTTAGCCAACTTTGAGACTCACGAGATTTCCCGCAAGAGCCCTGTTGATGTTCTCGGACAACACCTATTTACCTACTATTTGTGGGATATGTATCCACTCAGAGGAGAGGAAAGCTTGCTTGAAAGATATTATCAACAAACTGATGCCAATCGAGAACATTGGGCAAATTTGTTCAACAATACTGGTCGTCGTTTGCGGAATAGCGGGAAGAACTTAGATCAAAATATGGTAGACAGAGTAATCCGCTTTTTCGAGTGGCGTTTTGAACAGAAAGAATCGATGGAACTAAGACACTTTACCATCTGGTTGGAAGCCGAGGCACTCAACCCTACATGGCGATTGGACACATATTTCAAGATTTTGGACATTTGTGAGGTACGAAATGAACCGATTGGACTGAAAGCACTTTGTGATATGCTTCCAGACAATACAGCGAAGGTGATTGAGTGTTTCGCGAAATTAACTGCTAATACTGCTTACATGCAAACCGAGGAAGTAAAAACTATCCTCAAAGCAGGACTTAACAGCGATGATGAAGATGTGCGCTACAAGGCAAAAGGCGCGCTTGACAACCTACTCAAATCGGGTAGATTTGAATTGTTAGATCTGTATGATGGTAAAGCCTAAAAGGATGGATATACCTATTAAACTTCAGCAGTGCACGACCCGTTTTGAAGACTATCTTCTTAAAGACCTTGCCGCACCAGAATTCGCAAAAGGCTATCTGGAAGCTGCGCTCCAAGACTTTGATAAAGATGGCAACATCGAGATCCTATTGCTCTCTATGAAAGATGTCGCAGAAGCACAAGGCGGAATTGAAGGGCTTGTCGCATGGACAAACCTTAGTCCGCAAGCTCTCACCTATCTCCTTAATTCCGAGCATCCGTTGCAATTGGATAAAGTCCTGGATATTCTCTCTGGATTAAAAGATTCCCTCCACTCAGACTATGCCGTTGTTGATGAAGGTTCTGCGGGTATAGAAGAACACAAGTAGAGTTTTCCCAAAAGCGGATACCAAGTTCCACAATGCATTCCTAAGATATATGAAAAACATGAATCTGCCTGTTGGGAAACTGAAACACGATTTTTTAAAAGAACTTCT
>JAPPIG010000119.1 GCA_028820635.1 Candidatus Poribacteria bacterium | reverse complement strand
CCTACAGAGGATATTTTCCAATTATCGTAGGTTTTAGTCTTGTAGGTCGGGTAGAGCGTAGCGACACCCGACACGCTGCGTGCCTGTCGGGTAGAGCGCAGCGACACCCGACCTACGAAATAAACTAACCTCGCCAAATTACCATAATGGCATTCCCCGGAGTTCTCTCCTACAAGAAAGAAAATCGGGCTTCGATGAAGATTAAAATTACCATCAAACATTAGGTCGACTGGTGCAGGTATTAGGTCGACTGGTGCAGGTATTAGGTCGACTGGTGCAGGTATTAGGTCGACTGGTGCAGGTGCGTCAATTTTGACACATTGCGATAAAGCCAGTATAGGTATGGATTCGGACGCAATTTGGCGCACCGAAAAAATACGTCTCCTTAAGTACTCTTAAAAGAATTTAAAAGAATCTAATATTAACCCAACACGTCGATTAATAAATTGAAGAAGAGGCGATTTTACTCAGTCTGGGCTTCCTCTTGAGAACAGCCCGGCAAATCAGGATCAGGCGAATCAACACCATCACCCCAAATAATGTCATGCCAAAGTTCATCGTGCGTTCTACTAACATTTAACAAAGCCGCCGCGTTGCGCTCAATTTCTGCAGCCCGCTGATGCCACGCTTGGATAAATGGATATAGAACATAAGTTGACTGATGCGTACTCTGCGAGACCTTATACACCAAATTCGCATCTTTCAAACGCTTTAATCCTGATTTAACAAGATATTTTGATAGACCTGTCAACTTTATCATCCACTCATGAGTCATTGTAACCTCTCCCTGTTTTGGTCCACTTCGCCAATCGCTATGACGATTTAGAGCCATCCAAAGAATAAAGTCCGAAGCGCGGATCTTACCATCTATCCAACAAGAGATAGGAGATTCAGATATGATCTGTCCTTTAAACCCTCTACGAGGCGCCCAATAGCGCAAATCAAGTTCTCCAGTTTGTAGCCGGCTGGTATCTACATATTTGACAATTTCATAAACGCTACCGCCTTTTCGCTTATACCATCCTAAAATGAAACCGACATCTTGATGATGTTTTCGGGTTTGATAAACAAAACGTTCGGAAAATTGAGTCTCTTGCACAATCTCATCAACCGACATAATATGGGATTTACCAGTATCATAGTTAGAACGGTAATGGAGATAGTGCCACAAAGCAGCTTGCGCCCACGTCATAGGTATCTCATCATTCCTGAAATAAAGTGTCCAGTGCATCGAACCTTCGCCAAACGGAACAGGATAAATAGGGAGGCTTTTCATATTCAGTTTTATTTTCTTTCTCACACAAAACAGATAAAAACATAGCAAAATCTCTAACTGCCAGTGCGAATCGTAAACAATTCGGGTCTCGGTCATAATTAGTCGTGCCACTTAATGTCACGACTTTGGATCTTCGGTCATAACCCAGTTGCCAGTTGGGGGTGGCGGGAGGAATTGGAGTTCCCCGGCAATCCGCCACCTTATGACCGATTATAATTATACGCTATTTCTCATAAAAAAACAACGAAAATTATCTGTTTGTCGGTAATCCCAATTCCCCAGGTCCGGTAGGTGCGGTTTCATGAATATAAAAAAATAAATTGGGTAATTTGGCGAGGTTAGGAAACCTCGCCAGCAGCATCTGTACATCTCTGCTGGCGAGGCGGGGAATGCCTAATGGCATTCATACCGTTGATTTCGACCTCTGGTCGCGACATATTACAAACGGTCGGGAATCGAAGTTCCCTCCTACAGAGGATATTTTCCAATTATCGTAGGTTTTAGTCTTGTAGGTCGGGTAGAGCGTAGCGACACCCGACACGCTGCGTGCCTGTCGGGTAGAGCGCAGCGACACCCGACCTACGAAATAAACTAACCTCGCCCCCTACCGAAATATTTATTTAAACTTCATACGGGCAATGTGCCATTTGCGGAATATCTTGTAGGAGCGACCTCTGGTCGCGACCAGAGGTCGCTCCTACAGGAAGAAATTCGGGCTTTACAAGGTTTCCCTCCCACAAGAGATAATCTCACATGCCGCGTTGATTCCCCACAAGACTTTACAAAAACCTTGATAAAAACAAAAGTTTATGATAATATACCCACCAAAATTATCAGAATTTTAGCGTGGAAAGCATATCAATAAACCATGATTCCTTTCAAAAACTTAAAAGACGTTTTTCAACTTTGCCATAAACGGCATAAAGCAACATTTCATCAGCGGAAGACATCGGTAAAACCTGCCCTGTATAAAACGATGCCTTATAATGTGAAGGTGTATTGTGCGCGGAGATACCCCGTGATGCTTGATGATCTGGAATCCGCACAGATCTCCTTTATGCCGATAGGGCGTGCCCCAGATAAAGACTACGGTCCACCGGATTTTGGGGGCGATCGATTCCTGACAAGGCAAACAACACTCAGTTGGGAACTCAGACAGTGGCGCGCATCGTGGGGAATTCAGGTGTATACCGGCATCCCATCCGAACGTAACGGCGCACGATGGCACGACCTGCATATCACATATCAAGCAATATGTGCTGCCCCGGACGCTGTGATGACCTGTATTGACACACTTGTCACTTCCATGGCAAACCCGCTGCTGACGCTCACAAAGTCAGGCGGGCTGCGTTTTACTTTTAGAGTCCTGGATTACCTCCACCCAGACACGGCGGATGATAGATCGTACATCTATAAACATGCACCGACACCGGAAAATCCCAACCACCGAGAGGTTTACCTTGAAATTCTTGGGGAAAACGGATACAGCCAGTGGGATTCTCAATACCAGATTCTACTCGGAAATCTGTTAGACCCGCCTGTGATTGCCAAAGAGGTGCTTTTTATTCCTATCAATCACCTCCGCTCGATACTTCACACGCCGGAACCACCTGGAAAAATAGAAGTACAAACCGTCCCACAAACGACTCCTGCTGTTGTGCCACCAAAATCTCTCGGTTCAGAGGCTCTTGATCTCGCGAAAAAAGCATTTTTGAAACGCGGTTTCTCCTATCTTCAACAAGATGGCGATTTCTACCTTTGGATACATCCCGATAGCGACACTCATGTAAAACTATGGGAAGATCAGGATATTGTATGGATACGAGCGAACACACCCGATACTGCACTGCCCACAAAAACCACGCCAATAACAGATATATGGGATGATACCGGCGTTACACCGCCAATTTCAAACGCTGGGCTGCCAATAAGAAAAGAACTTATCCCAATACGAGACGGTGAACGGAGTCCGTTAGTGATAAAACGCCCTATCGACCTTCACAAACAAGAGCCTACGGAAAAAGTTTATAAGACACCCAAAGAAAAAGCTGCGCAGATACGGCGCGCTTTTGAAAAAAACACACGGGTTCTGAGCATCACACCAAAGACTATTCTCAGCACAAATTATGGCGTAGAATTGCACCTCCTCAACGAGGGTCCCGTCTGTTTAAACATACCGGACCCAGATTTCGCAGACGATGCAGCCCAACGGTATCAGGAATTAAACCTACCCTCTTTCGCGCGCTGGAAATCGAGGCGATACAGATGGGAGCAGGTAAAAGATATACCTGAAGATGTTCGGATGGCAAACCCGTTTCAAGGCGGCAATGTGTGTGAGGACCCCGAACGGTGCGACACACTTGCCGAAAAAGGTGGAGATCCACAGGTAAGTATCTGTCCATCATGTCCCGTTTATGCAACATGTCAGGAACGCGGGTTTTTATCACAATCACTCACCTTACAATCCGCAAAAGCACAGGTATTACCGTTCGACCAATTGTTTATCAATCCAGAGCACGCCGATACATTAGAACAAATTATCGAACCGGCAGACGGCACAGAACGTATCTGTATCATTGATGAAAGAAGAACAGAAATAGAAGACCTATTTATAAACTGCAAACTATCAACAGACGTGTTAAGAGAATGGATCGTGAATTGGGAAGGCGATATCTTAGCGAGCTTTGCCAGATCACTACTAAATGCTATAGAACCCTACGGCAGATCCGCTGGAAATCCTATCACACGGATTCGCGCAGCGATGCAGGCGTTTCAACCGCATGAAGAAGCACTCATTCAGCAGATGTGCCACGTAAATCTGAAATGCAAGGTCGTAACACGCGGTATCGTTGATTCGGAAACGGGAGAAGAACTGGCACGTTTTAGTATAGAGTTTGAAGGTGGCGCCTCTGCTTACATTCCTGTGGACAATGAAGCTGCCCAGAAACTACAAGCCAAAGAACTTCCTTTTTTTCAGCCTCGCGCCTTCTCCCTTAACGAAACCATGAAAATCCCGGTGGAGATGAAGCAAGCCATCCAGTTGGGTATTTTGGACGTGGAGACAGTTGCAAACATTCAGGCATTTCCAACCGTCTGCCAAAATCCAAACTGGACGTTTTGGCATCAGCTGAAATGTTTCTTTACGCATTACAAACGAGATGCTGATGCGCCGATGCGGTGTGATAGCCAAAAACTCACATTCTGGGTACTGCCTATGCTCCATCCGAGCGTCAAACGTCTTTTGTTAATTTCCCCAACGCTCTCTAAGCAACATCTTCGCAGCGCGTTTCCAGACGAAGAAATTGAATTCACGCATCTCGAACCTTCCGCTTGGTTAGCAAATAACAGGGTCTTTCAGATCCGCACAGGCACCCATCCACTCCAAACAATTTTAAACTACAAGAGCAATTGGGACTCCATGGGTCCGTCTAAATTGGGAGAACGTTTTTTTCACGCCATTCATAATGAAATTGAAAAGGACCCAAAAACGACGCATGCAATTATCACCTATGAAGGAGTTCTCAAACATTTATCATATTTAGCAGAAAAAGAAAATGTCTGTTTCATTAAACACTTCAAAGACACATTTCGGTCGGAATCCATCTTTGAAGCACCGCAAGTCTTATGGATTGTTGGTTCACCACACTGGCCACAATTGACCATTTGGCGACGAACACAGATGTTATTTGGAAATGACGATACACCCCTCCACTATGATCAAAAAATAGATCCGCACCACTATCAAGACGAACGGATGCAGGACGTTTATCAACAGAGTGCTGCTGGGCTACTCACACAAATTATAGGGCGAGCAGGGCTGAGCCGTTGGACTGACAAGACGGTCGTACTGCTCACGAGTATGCGGCTGCCCGACATTACGGATAGACCCGAAACACGCCTTTTTGATTGGGTAGACTTTCAGATGGCTGGTGGGTTAGACAAACTACCTGAAGTGATAGCCACACGTGAACGTTTTGAGACAGACTTCGCAAATTTAACAGGCGAATCCAAAACAGAAGAAGTGGAACGTCTCTTGGAATGCTCTCCAAGAACAGCAAGCCGTGTGTTGAATAAGATAAGAGGTGGTAACCGTATAAGTGTCCGGGAGCAGATACTCTTTCTGCTGGCGACGGGTGAGAAAAAAACATCCTTACTCGTTGAAGCCATTGATAGTAGCGCGCAAACAGTAGGAAATGAACTCAAAAAACTTTTAGATACAGGTGAAATTGTCCGGGTGAGCTGGGGTCTGTACAAATTGCCAGACGATTGAAAATTATATGTAGGAGCGATCTCCGATAACTTGTGTTTCTTTGTAGGAGCGATCTCCGAATCGCGACAGATTACCAGGAAACAATCAACCTTCTATTCGTTCCTTCTCTGCTTGGTACACTGCAATAACAGGGGCGATCAAATCAGCACAGAACTCTTCGCCAAGTATTATATTGATTTCTCCAGCGACTAACCCACCTACTGCGTAAGCATCCTTCACGGAGTCATATTCCTTCAAAAAGTCGTTAACGAAACTTGAGGTAATCCGCTCCGCTGCCTGTTCAAGCAATTCCGGATTGGCGCGCACGGCTCGCCGGATCAAAGCGTTTTTCTTTTCCACCATTTCCCGCCTCAGCGATGTAAGCATCTCCTCTTTCTCTTTCTCTTTCTCTACCTGAAGTCGTTTTTGCAATTCGGGGTCCTGATAGTTTTCCTGGATCGCTTTGACAATGAACCCGCCAGCATTCTTTACACCCGTAGCATGTCGTGCGAGTGCAATTTTTTCTTCGACATACTCGGCAAAATCTTCTCTGCCCTCTGGTAGTGCCACAGCGTCCACAACATCCCATTCTTGGTTCGCAATCCGGAGTGCCTCTTTCTGTGCGACTCCCGCTTGGACAAGTTTTACAGCAATTGTCGGTAATTCCTCCATATCAACAAACAGCGACGCTTGCGTCGGTTCAGTCGTTTCCTGTTTCGGCTCAAGGGGCGGTAGTTCTTTCAAGCGTGAGATTTTAAACTTCAGCTCACCTATTTTCCGTCCAACGCGTTTCTGTTCTACCTCGATTAAGAAGTTTGTCAACTCGTTGATCTCCTCGATCGCAGGTTTGATGATATTTCGATTAAATTCTTTGAACAGTGGATATTCCTGCTCTCCGAGTCCTATCAGTTCTCTGAACTTTTCGAGTGGAATGAACGGTGTTTCGCCTTCATTTCGGGCAATATCAAAGTAGTCAAAGCAGACTTCCCACAAAATCACAGCATACCTGCTCGTGAACTGGTTTTGTAAACGTAGGTTGAGTTTCGTATAGATACGGGGATTGTAAAGTTTATAGCGCAAATGCGGCGCAAAACTATAAGTACAAACACCATTTGCTATCTTTGCGGATGCCAACAGCGCAGCAACGCCCCATTCCTGCTTTTTGTCTTTCCTCAAAACATTCCATTTCACTGTGCAATCGACAAGTGCCTCTAATGTTTCCTTGAGATGGTCGTAGTCTCTGCTATCGTAACCGAGACTCAGCGCCAGATCAAACAAACTGATATGATGGATGTCTGTGTTGGGCAGCTCATCATAAGCGTTGGCGAGTAATATGTTCCACGCACGGCGTTGTAAGTGCGTAATGCTACTCTGAATCTGGATGGCAGGACTCGCTTTAATGACTTCATTTATTTCAGTTATGTGCATTAAGGGTATCTCCTTCAGATATTTTTCTATAATTTAACATAAAAGTGTTTATTTATCAAATATTATTTACACCTTTTAGACTGATACCCTGTAAACCTACACTTTCCCACAAACGATCACCTTTACAAAATACCCATAAGGTGTAATTGACATAAATAAAATATCACCTTTAACCCCATGAACCTACACCTTTACCAAATATCTATAAAGTGTAATTTATATAAATAAAAATATCACCTTTAAAATAAGCCCGATTTTACCCTTGCTGTACGTGGGTTTAAAAGGTTTTCCTGTAAACTATCACCTTTAAACTGAAAATCGGATTTATCTTTAATTTACGTAGATTGTCAAAATTTCCCGTAAACCTACACCTTTCATCCCGTAAACCTACACCTTTCATCCCATAAACCTACACCTTTCATCCCGTAAACCTACACCTTTCATCCCGTAAACCTACACCTTTAAATCTGGGAACGCAGTCGTGGTATAGGTTCATGCCATCCTTAAAACAATTCTTAAAATATTTAAAACTGTTAAACAACAATTAGACAACGTTTTTGAAAACAACAAGCCATCTGAATCTTGTTGTTTATCGAATAATAAAAGAAAAGAGAAGTCAAGGTGAAAGTTGACATGCTCTCCATCCCTAAACAAATATTCAACAACTCAGCACAAATTGGACAGCACTAACAAAATTCTGTCAATTCATAACTGTTTTCAAATAATAAACAATTATCAATCATTACAAGGTGGGTGTTGCGTCTTTATTAGATTATCAACTATCTGCCGCCGCACTGCCGCATCTTTATCAAAATGAACATATAGGGCATTAGCAGACATTCTACAGACACAGATCCACTTCTCGTGATCCGTTATCGTGCTTTTAAGCGTCCCCGTCTCACCAATATACAACGGTTCACTGTTTCCATTCTCCGATCTGGGCGAAAATGTAAACCGCCGCTGCCTCCGGGAACTCATCCCTCAGAGAAAAATACTTGAACGGATAATAACAACCAGATATGCCTAAAAAATAGGCTTCTTTATTCTTTTTCATCTTTCCTCTACCTATCAAGTGGGAGACTATAACACACAATGTTTATCCTAAGGGGAGAGGGAATAAACAAATATGTATTATAGTCATGTTAATGGCAGATATTTTATATCGCCTCTGCCAGTGGCGAGGTGTAAAAGTCTTACGTTATGATTATTTTCGTATCAACATCTTGCGCGTAGCAGAAAAATCGCCTGCGGCTGTTAATGTTATTATCATTAGTTTTAAAGCACAAAAGATAGAACAACCGCAGTTGATACACTATTAGTTATAACAAGACTTTATATGTTATTCAAATTAATAACATATAAAGTCTATTAACAACCATAAATAATATAGTATTTTTAGGTAAAATACAAGCATGAAATTGTGAATTTGCTTGAAAATCGTATAACACTTTAGCCAATTCCTTGTGAGAAAAACCCTCTTTTCAAATACCGTGCTTATCTTCAAAATTTGACTAAAAACCAGATTTTTGATAATATTCACTACTAATCTAAATGAAATTGATAACAAACTACTTACTATAGTCAAGGACGCGTACTGATGACAATCAACGTCTGGCAAGATATTATTTCACGTTGCCACCAACGGCACGAGAAGCCACTGAAGCAACGGAAGACGACTTCAGAACTAGCACTTTACAAAGGGCTTCCTTACCACTTCACAGTCTATTGTGCGCATAAATACCCTGTGATGCTTCAAGACTTGGAGATGGCAGGTATCTCTTTTGTGCCGATAGGGCAGGCTCCTGGAACCGACCGTCCGCCGCGTCATTTTGGAGGGGAACGGTTCTTGAAACGTCAAGAGGCGATAGACTGGGGGATCACCCAATGGCACAAGTCGTGGGGGATTCACATGTATACGGGGATGCCCTCTGGACATGATGGCGCGCCCTGGCATGATATCGACTTTAAATATGAAGCTATCTGTGCTGCACCTGATGCAGTTCTCGCTTGCGTTCAAGCACTTGTTAACAGTGTTGCGAACCCACTATTGACGATGTTAAAGTCTGGCGGACTCCGCTTTTCTTGCAGGATACCGGGGTACCTGCACCCAAATACCACGCAACCCCTGTTATATGTCAATAAACAGACATCGACAGCAAAGAATCCGCACCAACACAAAGCATATATTGAAATTTTGGGTGAGAAGGGACACAATTGCTGGGATGCACGTTATGAAATCCTGCTTGGGGACCTATTAGATCCGCCTGTGATTTCCAAAGAGGTTTTCTTCGCACCGATTGATGCCCTTCGCGCCGCGCTGCACGAACCTGTTCTCCAAAACGTACAACACAAGGAGAACATCCCCGACGTGCCATACTCTCTCGGATCGCGTAAACTTGACCTTGCCAAAGAAGCATTTCTCAAGCGCGGGTTTTCTTATATAAGACAAGCGGATGGCCTACACTATTGGAACCAGGAAAGCAGTAAGATTGGCAACACAGAGGTGGCATTATGGGAGAGTGAAAGTGGCGTGTGGGTACGGGCTGCCACGTCTGATATCAGGCTGCCCACGGAGGCAACACTCATAACAGATGTTTGGAATAATACTGGCATTCTACCTCCGATCCCTGCAACGGGGCTGCCTATAGACGATAAGGTACTTGCCATACGGGAAGGGAAACTGAGTCCACTATCCATAAAACGTCCTAAGCCTATATTACACAAGTCCGAACCGACCGAAAATACTTCTGAAACACACGAAGAGATTAGTGTTCAGGTACAGCGTGCTTTCGATAGGAATGTGCGTGTACTTGGATTTACTGCCGAGATAGACACAGAGAAAGATCCCGAAATAGAATCCGTTCTGCGTACGCGTAAGGGAATCTGTTTAAATGTACCGAGTGTTGATCTCGCGGCAGTAGCATCGCAATTTCTTCAAAGCCGAGATGTCAGATCGGTGGCACAGTGGCGGGATCAGATGCACCTCTGGGATCAGGTGAAAGATATCCCCAGTACTCGACTGTTTTCGGACCCAGAATACGCAAAAATAGCGGAACAACTTCTCGGAACGCGCGAGGGAACACAACCCCTCTGTATCATCAATACCTTCTCAGAGGCTCAACTGTTTCTTAGATGCAAACTCTCCAGAACCACACTGAAGACATGGGTTGCCAATTGGCAAGGCAATGCCTTAGGCAACTTTGCGATAGCCCTACTGAATGCAGTGGACATCAGGGATAAGTCCCATGGAAACTCTATGAAACGGATCCGAACAGTGGTCCAGACGTTTGAATGGCTCGAAGAAGAGATCATCCAACAGATGTGCCACGTCGATGCTGCGGTTGTTGAAAACATTCAGACGTTCCCCGCGATTTATGCGGATCCAAGTTGGACGTTTTGGCATCAACTCAAACGTTTCTTTGCACATTACACAAGGGACGCTGATGCGCCGATGCAATGGGAGGACGAAGCCCTACAATTCCGGGTGCCGCCCGTGCTGCATCCGAGCGTCCAATACCTTTTCGTCAATATACCGGTTCTCTACGCTGAACATTTACAGCAGGCATTCTTGGACGTAGAAACTGAGATCCTTCGCACGCAACCGATGGTGTGGGCTCCCGGAAACCGAGTTTTCCAGATTCGCACCGATATCTATCCACAGGAGACGATTTTAGACCTCAGCAACACTTGGGACATTATGACGATGTCTGAAACGGGGCTGCACATTTTTTCCAAAATTCAAGCGGAAATCGAAAGGGATCGAAATATTAAGCATGGGATTATAACCCATGTACCGGCAATTGAGCAGCTGAAGGACATCGCGAAAAATGAGAATGTCTGTTTCTTGACGAGTTTTCGAGATTTTCAAGAAGTGGAAAAATTGGAAATCGCCCTTCAAGAAGGATTGGAAATCGCCCTTGAAGAAGTGCAAGTCATCTGGATGGTTGGCATGCCGGAAATTGGAGCACGCCGCATTTTGAACCGCACTCGGATCTTATTTGGAAACGACAAGGAACCCCTCTCTTATGAAATGGAACCTAAGTCCTACCGTTACAAAGACGAGCGTGTCCAAAGCGTTTATGAAGCAGAGGTTTTCCGTATTTTCAGAGAGATTATAGAGTTGGCTCAACTGAACCGCTTGGCAAACAAGAAAATTATGTTGATTACAAGTTTGCGAGTTCCTGAAATAACGGACAGACCTGAAACCCTCCTTTTTGACTGGGCAGATTTCGATGTCGCCGGTGAGTTAGATAAACTACCTGAAGTGATAGCCACACGTGAACGTTTTGAGTCAGAACGCGGCAATCTGACACCAGAATCCAGCAGAGAAGAAGTAGAGCGGGTTCTGGGATGTTCCTCAAGACAGGCGAACCGAGTGTTGCAAAAGCTGAGAGGGGGGAAGACACGTGTTACTTTCCACGAACAAATTCTCACACTTCTCGCTGACGGAGAGAAAAAAACACCAGAAATCGTAGAGGCAATTAAAGGACATCCAAAAGCAATAAATACAAAACTCACGCGTCTTGTAGACGCCGGTGAAATTGTAAAGGTCAAACGGGGTGTATATACACTGCCAGAGGCGTAAATGTGTTTTCTGTTTCAATGAGAACCCGCGTCAAGCTGGAAAACTTGGCGCGGGTTATGTTACATTACTGAATTTTAAGTGTTGCCCAAGTCATAGCAAGTTTACCAGAAGCATAGACATCAGCTGCTGTCTCAGCATCCATTACGGAAGCAATCTCGTCCTCGCTAAGGTCACGATTATAGAGACGCACTTCGTCGATCTTACCTTTAAACAGATACTCATGATTGGCGCGTTCATTCGCACCAGCACCGATGAGAAACTCCTGCTTTGTGTTAAGTACAGGCTCCGCGTCAACTTCTCCGACAAGTTCACCGTTTACATAGAACTTCTGTTTACCATCGGCATACGTGCCAGCCAGGTGATCCCATTTACCTAAATTGATAGCAGGCCCTGTTATTGGACTCCATCTATTACCGACACCCGTCCAAAATTGCCATTTATTGCCAGGCTCTGCATAGATAATATATCCGCTTACAGGTGGCTCATCACGAGACGAAATTACAGCACGATGTCCTGCACTACCAGGTTCTACATTTGCCCATGCACTCACAGTAAATGCTTCCGAATTCAAGTCTGCATGAAACTCAACATTCACCTCATCACCTGCTTGATCAAACTCAAGAGCACCACCGAAGTATCCGTCTTTTGTCCACTGCGGATCGCCCATTAATTTACCATTGTGACCATTGCCTGTTAAATCTTCCGTTGTATCACCTTTACCTTCATTGAATCCCCAATACGCTACAAGCCCTTTCTCTACAGATAGGACTGGCAATGTTATGAAAATTGATGAGAAAAGTAAAGTGATTATCAAAGTTACAGTTTTCATTTCTATCTCCTTATTCACTTTAGGATTTGACAGTACGCTCTAACGAACGCCATTATATTATTTACTATAGACATTATAACATATTAGTTATAACAAGACAATTTTATTTATATTTTAAATAAAAATAAAAAATGTTATACGTAACCGTAAACTATGAGCTATTTTCTGAGTTAAACACATTTTACATACAAACAGCACTTTCATGTAAGTAATGCTTACATGAAATCATCGCTTATAAGTAGACAGCACTTATATGTAATCAAAATTTATATGTCTACATGTAAACATGCTTACATGTAAACTCACCTTACAAAATTACATGTAACTTTATCCCACAAATAAGCGTATCTTATATGCAAACAATGCTTTCATGGAAGTCATGTTTACATGTAAACGTGGAGGATAAATGAAAACAGTTGCTATCTTATCTCGTAAAGGTGGGACGGGGAAAACCACTATCGCGACGAATCTTGCTATCGCAGCAGAAAAAGCTGGACATACAATAGCGTTGATTGATCTCGACCCTCAAACCAGCGCTGCGAAATGGGGAGATAATCGTAAAGAGGACACCCCAGCGGTGATCTCTACACACTCTGAACGATTACCAAAGATATTGCAACTTGCAGCGGAAAATGGTGCGACACTCGCCATTTTGGACACAGCCCCACATACTGAGGCATCCGCATTAGATGCAGCACGTGCTGCAGACATGGCAGTGATCCCGTGTAAACCCGCACTCATAGATTTACAAGCAATCGGTTCAACAATAGATGTCATCCGTCTGGCAAAAGTGCCAGCTCGTATCGTTTTCAACAGCATTCCTTCTCGCGGTGATCTAACAAAACAAGCCGAAGAAGCAGTTAGTATCTACAACGTGCCGTGTGCGCCATGTGGGTTCGGACACCGTATCGCTTTTGTACACGCTTATAACGCGGGGCTTACAGTACAGGAATTTGAACCCAGCGGTAAAGCATCAGGTGAAGTGAAAGCATTCTACACATATTTGGCAAGTGAATTGGACGTATAGGAGGTTAGTATGTCAAAAGATAAAAAAGTGAATCTCGCACAAGTATTCAAAGAAAACGAAGAACAGCAGCAGGAAACGGACACACCTGAAACCGTCGAATCTGCACCTGCTAATCAGAAAATTGCAGCATCGCGCATCGGTAAAAAGAACATCTCAGGTTATTTTGCGCCGGAGGTGCATCGTCAATTGCGTGTTATCGCAGCTGAGGAGGACAAGAACCTGCAAGAAGTTTTAGGTGATGCTCTCAATGCTTTATTTGAGCAAAAGGGTAAACCCCCAATTGCGAAAAATGGGTAATGATTCAATCCCCATAGACGAGTTGCTATGTTTTTCTGATAATGAGTCGCTCCCCTTTTAGCGTTGCTGTATGCTTCCCGTCGGCAAAGTCTTTCCACCGATCTAAACTGAGTATATCCTCATCAAGCACAACGCCGGTATCTGTAATCTCCACATCAAAGTCTACCCTTTCCTTTTTCCGAAGTTGTTCTTGTATTTTTGGAGAAACGCACTCAGGCTTATCTGTGGCATCTAACATTTGCCCATTGACAGGGCAGGTTACATGATAATTTTTTCCTACCTTTTCCCGCATAGCAGACAGAGCGTTTTCTTCACCGTGAACGAGCGCGAGTGCTTTCGGTTTCACCTGTTTGATGACGGAAAGCAGTTGCCCTTGATCACTGTGGGCAGAAAGTTTAAATCTTTCTACTTGACAGTTGACAGCCACACTCGTGCCATCAGCGAAAGCGAGCGTATTACCTTGTGCGAGTTCCTGTAGTCTTCTACCGGGTGATTCCGCATCCTGATACCCCGACAAGAAGATAGCATTTTTTTCGTTAGCAGCCAACCCTTTTGCATAAGTCACTGAAGCACCACCGGTGAGCATACCGGAGCTTGCAATAATACATTTAGGTGTCTCATCTTTACAGATCGCTTCCTGTTCTCCCATTCTTGCCCTTCGGAAGTTTCTATAATAGAATAGAGGCTGTTGTGAGTTTTCAAGGTGTTTTTGTAGTTTTGCCCCCAGATAAGGCGTAAGCGTTTCATATACCGAGCAGATAGAATTAACAAGCCCGTCAGTTACTACGGGGAACACTGGAATGTTTTTGCTAATCATTGCATCCCTGAGTATAAGAATGATTTCCTGCGCGCGTCCGAGGGCGAAACTCGGTATGAGGACAGAGCCACCGTTTCCAACGACAGTCGCGACAGCCTCAGCCAGTTTCTTTTCTTCATTGCTGCGTGCTGGATGATTACCGTCTCCATAAGTCGCTTCACTCCACATAAAATCGGGTTGTGTGCCAGCAATTTCCTCAAGCGCAAGCCCGTCAATAGTTTTCTGATGAAAAGTAGAGATGTCTCCACCATATAGATAAGTCCCTTCAGGTGTTTCAAGTAAGATACTGACCGCGCCCAGTATGTGTCCAGAACGCACCATCTTGACACGCCAGCCGTCCCATAAGTCAATCCATTCGCTCATATTTAGTGTTTGCATTTTTGCGATAGTTGCATCAACAGTTTCCTGCGTGAAAAGTGGGATTGTATCTTCATTCTGTTCGCCTTCTTGTAGGCGGACGGCATTCGCGAGCATGATTGCGGAGATGCGTTGTGTCGGTTCTGTCGTATAGATAGGGGTTTGTGGAAATGCAGCGTGCGCGAGTGGCAGCGCACCGATATGATCTGCGTGTGCGTGAGATACAAAGATAGCGTCCAATGTTGGCACGCTTTGCTTGAGTAGTTCAATATCAGGCAGTGCGTCAGCCCCAGTCTGATTGACGCGTATCCCGCAGTCAAACAAGATATGCCGGTGTGCAACTGATATAAGTAAACAAGATGCGCCGACTTCGCCAGCACCGCCTAAAAATGTATAGTTCATAAAAGGATTTTCCTATCAATTTAGGTACTGTAGTATCTGATATAAAATTAAAGTTCTTTTTATATTATACATGATTTCTTTTACTTTTTCTTTTTGCATTGATGTTAGTATTGCCTCTTCTTTTTTTAAAATTAAAATTGGCGTGGGTACGTTAATTATATTTGGTACGTACAGAAAGTGGTACCGATTTCCACTAATCCCATAAACCTAAGCCTACACAAGCTTTACAACCTCTCAAAAATTTTTGGTGACAATTTACAGGAATCTACTGGCAACTCACAGGAATTCAGTGGCAACTCACAGGAATTCACAAAAGTTAAATTTTGTGTAAGTTCACTTTTTCAGGAAAATTCTAACATTTGGTCTCAACATTTTCGCCCAAATCAACGAAACGCTTTATTTTTACCGAAAAACGCCTGAAAATAACGAAAAACAGAATAATCTCTGCAACACCGATAGCCTACCCGCATCGGATAGGCTGAAATAACATTTTTGATTTCTATTTTTTAGGTAGGACAGGGACTTTTATTGAGGGCGGCTACCATATCCGAATGGATACGAACCGCTAAATCAAAATCCCTCCTTATACTCTTGGGCATCACCTGAAACTTTTCGTAATCAGATGCATTCCGAAAAGGTTTCTTCTTGTCCGGGCTATACTGAATATCCGCAGTCTTAACATTGACACGCCATTCCTCGTTAAAACTGTACCGCCAGTTACCTTCAACACGCATATCACGCCACGTCCGCTCCGCCTCTGGTGTGCGCTCTCTACGCTCGGCATAAGGCTTGGGATATAACTGATACGACTGTGCTTCTTGCGGACGACGCTCCAACTTCTCTAACATACCCGCAGACTCAAGTTCTTTAATACGATCGCATACCGTCGTCGTTCCGAACCGTGTCCATTTACAAAGTTGTTTTATGCCCACAGGTTCCGTAATACCTGTCGTAAAATCTGAATTAATCTTCAGCAGCATCCATATTATTAACGATTTCCAACTAATATCACCCGACATCATACGCTCGAATAAACCACCGAAGCCACGCGGCATCGCACACTTAGTGGGTCTACCGTCTTTATCACGCGGAATATCTTCGTCATTACAGAGATGATGCTTAAGCTCAAACTTGCTGATCTTATATTTACCGGAAAGACGCTTCATCCATTTCTTGTTAGTCAAACGCGAAAGTGCTTGCTGCACATATTGGTGAGATGTCGTAAACAAATTACCAACATGACGGATTGAAAGCGAATGTGATTTACCAAAGTCCCAATGCGAAAAAGCGTTGTAGCATTGATAGATCGCCGTATCGAACGCTTTTTCTGTGCCTTCCATTAAAGCGTCTAACATACTAAATGTTCCAAAAGGAACTTGCATCGTATCTTCTTGTGTTTCTACGAATATGGACAGACGGGACGACTCAACCGGCTCATCATTTGGGCAGTTTTCGTAGATGTCGGGGTATATGCTTGAAGATATCGGATTAGGTTGAGCCAAATCTATATTATCTAACGTTTTTACAGTCATAAAACACCTTATTTTGAGGCAATAAGAGTATTTTTTCATAAAAAATAATAAAAAACTTGTTTTTTATTTTATGATGTGTTATACTCTTATCATCCTGCTTATTAGCAGGTAAACGATTTTTAAAGCTGGTCGCCAAAAAATCGCGCCGAATACTACTTTTGTAGGCCTAAGGTTTTTGTTTGTGTTTAAAAGCCTTGGGCTTTCGGCTTTTAAACACAAACCTATTTAATTCTCCTGACAATTTCATTTTACGATTAATTCCACTTTTTAATCAACTTAATTTTGCGAAAAAATTGTCAAAATTAATAAATCTGCCTCAAAACCGTTCATTTTTCGTTTTTTTTCTAAAGGTAAAGTCGCGATTTGGAGATCGGTTTTGTTTTTTATGATGATATTATACATTGTGCTGTGTGATGATAAGAAGTATTTGTGGTTTGCCAAACAATATATATCCAATATATTTACAATAAGTTTGCAGAAAAGTTGGACGTTGATCTGTGCTGAAGAAGAGAAAACTGTGAATGAAGTGTTGGCGGATGCGCTGAATTCGTTGTTTGTCAATAAAGGAAAAGCACCGATTGCATAGTTCTTTGTAGGCGGGAACCCCGATTCCTGACTTGTGAGCAGCTGCAACACATGTGCGCGTGTCACAAATGGTCAATAGCAGCACATGAGCGGCACGCGCACATGTGCTGCGGTGGCACACGTACGCGTGAGTTGGTAGTGAAGTATAAAACTATTTATCAAGCAACACCTTCGAATTGTAAAGTTCAATATATTGCAAAATAATTGGAGAATCAGGATTAGATTCAAGCAATTTTTCAAGCGAATCAATATCACCGTTCCAAAAATAATAACTTGCCTTGTTAAATAACTCTTTAGCATGTTCAGTATCACTTGTTATTTTTCTGAATATTTCATTTAAATTCATATTTTTTCCTTTTTATATGCGATGCGATCCATTCCCTTTTTCTGCAAGAATCTCAACACGTCTTGCCTCTGTAACTTAAAGACACAGTATTAAGTTCAAAAAGGTGCATATAAAAAACAAAAATATGAATTCCATTTAAGGTTGTTTGATTTTTCCCCAAGTCACTGTCTGTTTACTCGCATCTGGGGAAACTGAAAAAAAAATTTTCTGGTATCCAGACCGGCACATGATCACTTGAAAGACCTATTGTCTTTTTAAGAGGTTTTGCAATACCACCTCGGCTATCTATAAGATAAATGGTGCTGTCGCTAAAAACAATTCGGAATCCATTTTCAGGGAGCGGCCACTGCTCAATCTGCAAAACTGAATAGGCAATCCAGTTCCCGTCAGGAGACCAAGCAGGATTACCAGATCGGACTCCTACACCCATGTTAGTTAATCTGTTGATATTTTTTGTATCAACATCAATTTCGAAAATATCCACACCTTCTTTGTCAAGAACTCCTGCAGCATAGGCAATCTTTTTTCCATCTGGTGACCACGTACAACCACCCCACAGCGGTAGATCGTCTTCTGTCAGTTGTTTTAATTCCCCACCGTTAGCATCCATCACATAGATAGAACGATTTCCTCCCTATCAGAATTAAAAGCGATCAACTGGCTATCTGGAGACCAAGCAGGTTTCCCGTTGTGTCCTTGTTTAGTCAATTTTATTAAGTTGGAACCGTCCACATCCATTCTGAAAATATCATGAGGTCCCTCTCGGTCAGAGACAAAGGCAATCCATTTTCCATTGGGTGACCAAGCTGGACGTAAATCTCTCTTAGGGTGAAGTGTCAGCCGAATAGGATTTTTGTTTCTAATATCCATTTTATAAATGTCAAGATTTCCGTGTTCGTTGGATGAATAAGCAAAACGATAACCTTTCGGAGCGCATGTGAGTGAGCTTTTTCTCCTCGCATCTGTTGCAAGGCGTTCGAGAATTCTATTATTCGTATTCATGATGAAGATGTCGTAATCCCCTTTCTCGTTAGAAAGAAAAGATATAACAGACTCTTTTTCCGCTTGTACGTTATGAACCAATAGAATACTAATGCTGAAAAACATAGTTCCCAACATAACATAAACAAATGCTCGCTTCATTGCTGAAAAGTTCCCTTTTTTCGATTCCCGATTATTTTGGAGATCGTTCCTACAGAAATAGTTTTCCAAAATATTCATTCCATGTCAACTGTTAATAACGTTGTGTATACCACTTTTGAAAACAATATACAGGGTTATTAGTTTTCAGTTTTTCTGCGCATTTTATTGCAAACGTTGTAGGTCGGGTAGAGCGGAGCGACACCCGACAATCTTAGTGTGAAAGTGCGATCATGTCGGGTTTCGTAAACTCTACCCGCAGCATGCCCAAAAGCGCATGCTGCGTTGATTTGGACCTACAATATAAACTCACAGTAAAATCTATTAACCGATAATTCTTAAAACTAAATAACCCTGAACAACATATCTTAGACTTGTCTGAAGCGTAAAATTGCTGTATTATATGGCTACTTTCAAATTATGATAATTATGTGATACCACCCCCTACCTAAAGGTAGGGGCTTCGGTTTCATCGCAAATGCGTTGTTTCCGTAGAAACAAACGACTTATTTTTGCTCCACCCGCAGGCTTTTATTCCGTATCAGAACGGTTTTATCGCATTATGCGGGTACCCCAGCCTGCAATATATTTATAGCAGCGTTGATGTCTCTGTCATGATGTGTTTGACATGCTTGGCAAGTCCAATATCTATCGTTGAGTTTTATATCAGGATTTCTATTTCCGCAGTGATGGCAAGATTTTGTTGTGGGTTGCCATTTATCTGCTTTGGCAAGGACTTTGCCATGTTTGTTGCAAGTCCAATTGAGAATAAGCGCAAACTCACCGAAAGCATAATCGGATACCTTACGACCCCATAGTCGTTTCATCGCATCAAGATTGAGGCTTTCAATCGCTATGTGATCGTATTTGTGAACGAGCCGTAACGCTAACTTGAAAAACCAGTCTCTCCGCTGATTGGCTATCTTCTTGGACACACGACATAAGTGGCGTTTCGCTTTATACCATCCGTTAGAGAGGTATTGTTTTCTGGATAAAGCTTTGTGTGCAGCACGAATAGCGTTGAGACTTTTCTTATAGAACTCTGGAGACTTTATTTTGGTCTCATCTGAGAGTGTGAGAAATGTGTTGAGTCCGAAATCTACACCTACTCTATTACCTGTTAGGGATAGATTTTCTGAAGGGGCGCAGTTGTCACAAGCAAGAATAAGATAATAATCCCCAACATTATCGCGTTTGATCGTCACGGTTTTGATAGTGCCTGACCAATCACGATGTTTCCAAAAAGTAAACCACTTTCTAAGGCAACCGATATAAATACGGTTGTTCTCTATTTTATAGCCTGCTTGTGTGAATGTCATAGAGGTGTATTTATGGCGCGGTTTGATATGCGGTCTACCGACTTTTCTCGTCGTTTTTCCTGCTTGACGGTCCTTGATGTTCTGAAAAAACTTCTTGTAACCTTTATCTATACGAAGCACAATATCTTGAACAACTTGACTCGGCAACTGTTTCCAGTGTGGCTTTGTTCGTTTTTTCAACTTCGCAATATGAGCATTCATCGTATAGGCAGATATGTATTTGCCAAAAAGACGGTAATATCTACGCTGTAGCCTGAGAACGTGAACATGCACTTGGTGTAGATCGTCAAGCAAGTTGCCAAGCCGAAGCGTATTAGATTGATGCGATAACTCGTATTTGTAGGTTTTCATCCACCACATTATACCATATTGAGGTCAGACATAAATGTTTTTTGGACAACAAAGACATGAGCCGTCTACATCCCACAAGCTAAAGCATGGGGATTTGACGGGAAGAGCGTTAATTTAAACTTTTTTCACCTTTTGCACCCTTTTACCCAAAAAACTGTGTCTTAACTCTAAAGGAATATCATGTCTGTTAATGTAGAGAAGAATTTGACACCAATTTATGTGCAAATTTGCCGCTATTACATCTAATAATCCAGGTTAACTCTGAGGGAAGTTCAATGGCAGAAAACAATGTTCAACTAATTCAAAGAATTTTGGATGGTGAAAAAGAAGCATTTAGTATCTTAGTGCAAAAGTACCAAAAGCGAATTCACGCACTCGCTTGGCGGAAGACTGGAGACTATCATATTGCTGAAGAAATCACCCAAGATACTTTTCTTAAAGTATACAAAAAACTCCCAACACTCAAAAATCCCAAACAATTTGATGGGTGGGTCTATGTGATAGCGAATCGGATTTGCCTTAATTGGTTTCGTAAGAACAAAACCCAAGTTCAATCCATAGAGGATACTCCAATGGAAGAATTAGAACAGTCTTTTTATACACATTATGAATTGGAACAACGGAAATTAGAAACGACCGCGCATTACCGCACAATCATTAAAAAGCTGCTGGCAAAATTGCCAGAGAGCGAACGCACAGTATTAACCCTCTTTTACCTCGGTGAAATGACAGCACAGGAAATAAGCAAATTTTTAGGTGTATCAGTAAACACAATTAAAAGTAGGATTTGCCGAGCACGAAACCGCTTGAAAGCAGAAGAGGAACATTTAATCACCGAAAATCTTGGAAGCGTGCAATTGTCTACAGATTTAACTGAAAGCATCATGAGACAAGTAGCTGACATCAAGCCATCACCACCGATAGCAAAACCATTGCTGCCGTGGGCAGCTTTCGGTACAGCTGCGGTGCTGGTTCTGTTACTATTGGGGACAATGCACCAATATATTGCGCACTTTCAGATGCCGTATAATTTTGATGCACTCTCTGAACCGACGATTGAAATCGTTGAATCACCTATACACATTGATGTTATTTCCAACCCAGCTGCGCAAAACCAAATTATGAGAGGCGTGACGAATAGTAGAAGTGAAGGTGTTGGTGCAACGGTTTCCGATCCAGACTTCGCTGCCAATGCTCAAGAAAACGGTCTCAATTCCTCAGTTGTTCGCTGGACACAGGCAAATGGACCACAAGGGTCTCACCGATTTAACTTCTTTGCGACTTCAGAAAATAGTATCCACGCAGTTTCATCAACGAGCATTTACAGACTAATGGAAGACAAAACGACATGGATGAATATTAATTCTAATGCTCCTATTAACACGTTCCAGTCCCCAATAACTGAACATCAAGGTGTTATTTATTCTGTCAATGCTGATGAGATATTTGCTTCAGCCGATGGTGGTGAAACATGGAGCAGGTTCAGCTCTCGCCCCAGTGGAGATGCTGTTGGGTTAATAATAAGAGGTAATACACAAGAAAACTTTGTAATATATCTCGCCTTGCAAGATAAAGGGGTTTTTAGATCTGCTGATTTGGGTAAAGAATGGTTCCCTCTGAATAATGAATTGACAGGAAAAAGTATTACCGCAGTTGCTACGATTGGAGACTCAGTGTTTATTGGAACAAACCGAGGTCTCTATCGCTTGAATTTAGGGGTTTGGAAGCAATTGCCAGTGGATCCATTAAAAACTGTTCACTCAATGGCAGTTTTTGAAAACGATCTTTACGTTTTAACGGGTCAAGATTTTCTTAATCCAGAATCTTACAAAATGCCTCATAGGATTTTCCACTCAACTGATTTAGGATATACATGGAACGAAATAACGCCTAAAAATAAATCTTTCATAGAGAAACCGTTGCTTAGATTTCCTACAAAAATTTCCGCGTTTGACAAAACTCTTTTAGTATTAGGTGTTCCGGCATTCCGATCAAGAGACGGCGGGCAAACTTGGACAAACCTCGGATTTGACATAAATTCACTTCCATCAAATAGTTCTTCAATCATAGCAGTAAATGAGAATTCCTTTTATAAGGTAGGGGTATCAGGTATTATTCGCACAACTGATGGCGGTGACTCGTGGCATTCTTTCATGAATGGAATGGTAAGAACCAAAATGCAAGATTTGGTCGCTTTTAATGACAGCCTCTATGTGTATACTGGTGCTGGATTTTTCAAATCAGCTGATAATGGAAACTCATGGGAAGATGTTCGCATTGATTATGGTGAATTCATACCAACGCCAACGAGCAATGTAGAACAAGATTTAAATTATTTCACCTACTCAAAGTTAATAATTACCAACGACATACTTTATGCAATTACGTCTCAACGAAAAGAATTACGAATTTTCCGTTTACATCCTGACGATAATGTACTCGCAATGGTTCACAGGATATCTCCTCCCAAACTGCGGACAAGCGATGAAGATGAGATAGACACAAATCTCTTAGATATTGAAGAAGCTCAACTACTGAAGTCCGGTGGATTTGCTGTTAGCGGTAAAACCTTCTACATAGAATATATGCGAAGACTTTTCAAATGGGAACCCAGCAGTCTAAAATTAACAGATACAGGATTGATAGACACCGGTAAACAACTTGATAATGAATCGGATAGAGGATTCAAGTTAGCAGCTTCAGCGGAAACTGTCTACGTTGGTAAACGGGATGGCAGGTTATTTCAATCGTTTGATGGCGGAAACAGCTGGCGAGATGTTACGCCTAATCTTCCGTCCAGTTTTGTCCATATCAAGGACATAATGTTTGTGAGGGCTACAGTTTATGTTGCTACGGATACAGGCGTGCTGACCTCACAAAACGGAGAACACTGGCGTATGTTAACGGATAATATTGGAACGCACATCATCATAGATCGGTTCGCTATGGACGAATCCAATTTTTATGGTGCGGGCGATATGGGAGTTTATCGCTTAGATTCTCATGCTAAATGGAAACAGATCTCCTCAAACATTCCAGATAAAGTTATATCTCTATCTGCCAGCCACGATAAGCTTTACATTGCGACCAAACAGAGCGGAATATTTCACACATCAATTGAAGAAGCGTCTCCAGAAGTTGAAAATGCTATCATAAGTTCTATCAGAAAATGATCAACCGCTTTCTATCCCTTTGGAGATGCACGCCTTGTGCCATGTCTACCTTATACTATTTTTTTCCTACCACAAATTACAACGAATAAACCCCTAATTTCCTTTTTTGCACCCTTTCTCTTAAAAATTGTGTCTTTATATGTACAAGAGGTCTGATATTGTCTATCATTCCATAAAATATTTAAGCAAGTGAATTGTAGGTCGGGTAGAGTTTGCGAAACTGACCTACAGACTTTAGCAACATATACGAAAGGAAAACATGGAAAATACTGCAACAAAAAACTCAGAACTTAGCCCCTTCGAAGAGAAAGAACTTATTACACGCACACAAATGGGTGAAGTAGATGCTTTTAACCCGATTGTGAGCAAATATCAGCAGAAAATCTATAATCTGATTTATCAGCGAGTGCGGGACCGTGAAACAGCGGAAGACATTTGCCAAGAGGTGTTTTTGAAAGCATGGCAAGCACTTCCAAACTTTAAAGGACAATCTGCTTTTTACAGTTGGCTGTATAAAATTGCAATCAATTGTAGTATTGATTTCCTTCGCAAGCAAAACAAACGATTTGTTCTGAGTTGGGAAGAATTACCACAACACGCGAATGAAACTCTTGAAGCAAGCCAAAAACAACTTTCAATCAGTCAAATCCTTGAAAAGAAGGAATTTAGAAATATCGTCGGTAAGGCTGTGCGCCAACTGCCGACCGGTCAACGCGATGTTTTTTATTTGCGCTATGGAGAGGAACTCCGGATAAAAGATATTGCCCAGCGTTTGAATAAATCAGAAGGAACTATTAAAACCCACTTACACCATGTGCATCGGAAACTCCGGGATATGTTGCGTCCCTACTTGCAAAACGAACCACTTGGATGGTACAAAGCCTAAACATTATGTCTATAAAAAACTCTCTCATTGCAATCTGCCTTGTTCTGCTTCTCATTGCTGTCGGTACTTTTTTACACCGTCAACACCTCCTACAACCGAATTCTGCTGTGGCAACTCCCAGCCTGAAAAAACCTGTAGAGGTTCACGCTATCAAGTCAAATATGAAGAAAGCTGCCTTCACAAATAGCGAAACTCCAAACGAGTTTTACCAACTTATT
The DNA here is from genome assembly GCA_028820635.1 of Candidatus Poribacteria bacterium. GTDB lineage: Bacteria > Poribacteria > WGA-4E > WGA-4E > WGA-3G > MSPOR6. Next base: position 11,752 of record JAPPIG010000119.1, on the reverse strand, counting down.
GTGGACAACAACATTTTTCGTCCACTCGGATGGAAACCGCCTCAAAAAACACCACAGTATACCCTTATCGGTACGACAATTGCCTCTGATGGTAGCAATGCCACAGCCTTTATAGTAGAACGTCAATCAAACCAATTCCACACAGTCAAGGTCGGTGAAACCTTTGGCAATGTCAGCGTAAAAGAGATCCTGCCTAAAAAGGTTACGTTAAAAAAAGAAGGAGAGGAAATTGTCCTTCACTGTGAAAAAAATCAATTCCTTCGTTAATATGACGTTAAAATTATACCGATTCGTTAACCAATCACAGATAATGTGTGCAAGACGTCATGAAGTGGGAAAAATTGTCACATACAGAATTATACGGAAAGTTAACAATATAAGTTCACATTCACCAAGACAGCAATATTCTACGGAAGTGCGTAGACGCCCCGCCGCACCCTGATAATCTCACCTTCATCTAAAAGCCGCTTGAGCTCATTTCCGATTGCCTGAGGGCTGGCATCAATCGCTGAGACGAGTGATGATGTTGTTTTCTCACGGCTGGAGGAGAGAAGAAAAAGGATCTGCTCTCGAAAAGTAACGCGAGGAATGTTGCCGCCCCGTAGCTTCTGCAACACACGGTTCGCTTGCCTTGAGGAGCATCCTAAAATACGTTCTACTTCTTCTCTACTGGCTTCGACTGTTAGGTTTTCACTCTCCGTCTCAAAACGTTCGCGTGTGCGTATTGTTTCCTCAAGTTTATGTAACCCACCGGCGATTTCAAAGTCTTCCCAATCAAAAAGAGATGTTTCCGGTCTATCGGTAATGTCGGGTATTTCGAAGTTGTTGAGCAGCATCACCGTCTTACCACTACTGCTGTTTAGTCCTGCCCATCCGACGATCTGTGTGAGTATCCCCACCACGTTTTGATCATAAACCTCTTGTATCCGTTCGTCTTTATAGTTGTCAGTCCATACATCTGCTTCGTAATTAAGCGGTTTTTCATCATTTCCAAACAGCATTTGTGCATGGTGCCAAATTGCGTGTTGATGCCAATATGGTGTGCCGACAATCCATAAGACCTTTGCTGTTTCAATGTTTTTCTCTATCTTGGGTAACGCTTTAAAATTCGCTACGAAACAGACGTTTTGCATTGCCGCCAGGTCCACCAATTTATTCTTAATTGAACCATTTGTGACAATTGCGTGTTTTATGCTTGGGTCCCTGTTAATTTCTGCATGGATACCTAAAAAATAACGTTCGCCTAATTTAGACAATTCCCCAATGCGTGAGTTGTTATTGTAGTTTAGATATGGACGTAGCGAGTTGTTACTCGTGCGGAGCTGAAAGACCTTGTTACCCGACACCCATGCTGTCGGTTCAATACGAATGACATCCATTTCCTCATCCGGGAACGCCCTGTGAAGCTGCGGATCAGAAAGAAATGTTGATATTAACAAAAGACGTTTGACATTTGGATGCAGCTTAGGCGGCATCCAAAACGTCAAAAATTTATCGTTTAACCGCATAGGAGCATCAACATTTCGCGGGTAATGCGCAAAGAAACGCTGCAACTGATGCCAATACGTCCAATCCGGATCCGGACAGACGGTGGGTAATAATTCTATTTTCTCTAAGGTTTGGACATTAAGGATTCCTAATGTGACTGCATCTTCTATCTGCATTGGGATAGAGACATCCTCTGTGGGCGCGATAGGTCGCGATTCGGAGATCGCTCCTACTGCATCATCGCGAGTGAAAACATCAAGCGGTAAGAGAGGCAATTCCATTGTTTTCAACTTGTCTTCGGCATCAGTGTTCAAAGGGATGTGTGCAGTTGCACCGCCCTGAAAGTCAATTGCGTAACGTGCTAATTCCGTTTTTGTTTTGGTGTCCACAATTCTATGTGCCACAATTTTGCCCTTTATATTGATGTAACACATTTGCTGAATAATCTCATCTGCGTGTTGATGGAACGCTTCTACCACAGCACGAATCTGACCGATAGGATTATTATAAGGTTTGCGTTGCGTTTCAAGGGCATTCATTAATGCCACGGCAAAGTTGCCCAAAGCGCTCCCTTGCCAGTTGACGCACCATTCCGTTATGACTTTTTTTGGAATCAGACATTCAAAAAATAGGTTTTCTATTTCTGTTTTACGTTCATCAATGATACAGATACGTTCCGGTTCATTTGTGGAGCCCAATGTTTGTTGGAGCAAGTGTGTGTGTCGTGGATCCAGAAACAGTTTCCCGACTGGTGTTATCTGTGCGTTTGCGCGTTGTAATGTGAGCGGTTGTGAAAGATAGCCGCGTTCTTGGCATGCAGTATAAACGGGACACTGTGAACAGATAATCTTTCTCGGATTTCCACCTTTTTCCTGAACAGCGCGAAATCGCTCAGGGTCCTCACACACATTACCATGTTGAAAAGGGTTTGCCATGCGGATAACCATCGGTATATCTTTTACTTGATTCCACCGGTACATTATTGACCGCCAACGTGCAACAGAAGTTAGTTTTTTTGATCGGTATCGTTCTTCTATTGCTTCTGCGATCTTTCGACTGGGTATATTTAAGCAGGTGAGACGATCGTGCAAAAGGTGCGTTTCTGTTTCGGTGTTCGTCAATATGCCTACTTCGGAAGTGGTGATTGCAAGAATCCGTGTATCGCGCTTCAAGATATCTTGTAGCTGCGCTGAACGTTCTTTTAGTGTTTTATATACCTTTGGTGCTGTCTGCTGTTTGTGAAGTTTTGGCGGGGAACGTTTTATTGCCAGCGGACTTAGATTGCCATCCCGAATGGCGTTAACTTTTTCGTTCACTGGCAATCCGGCATCAAGTGTTGGTGCCGAAATGCCAGTGTCATTCCATATATCTGTTATCGGCACGGCTCTTGTAGGTAACTCGGTATTTGGTGTAGCCGCGCGAACCCATACAACGTTTTTGTCCTCCCACAGCGACGCGTCTACATCCTTATGCGTCCAGTAGTGAAAACCGTTTGCTTCTTGGTCATAAGTAAAACCGCGTTTCAAAAATGCTTTTTTCGCGAGATCAAGATTATCTGATCCGAGAGATGGTAAAATAACATTTTCAGTTTTTGGAACGTCTTTTGGTAACTTTTCTTGAGATGATTCAGATTCGTGAAGTGCAGCACGGAGGTTATTGATAGGTGCGAAAAGTACCTCTTTGATGATGACAGGCGGATCTAACAGGTTACCGAACAGAATCTCATACCGCATATCCCAGCGGCTGTACCCTTTGTCTCCATGTATTTTTAGGTAGGTGTCACGGTGGGCTGTGGGTGTCTGTTTATAGATGAAAAATTTCGCTTCATCGGTGTTTGGATGCAGGTAATTCTGGATTCGGCAAGAGAACCGCAGTCCACCGGATTTTGTGACCGTCAGCAATGGGGTTGCGGTTATGTTTAGGAGTGCTTCAATACACGTAGCAACTGCTTCCGGGGCAGCACAGATCGCTTGATATGTAAATTCGAGGTCGTGCCATTGCGCATCATCTCGTTCGGAGGGGACACCGGTATATATCTGTATTCCCCATGAGGCGTGCCACTGTTTCAATCGCCAGTTTTGAGCAGTTTGCCGTTTCAAGAACCTGTCCCCGCCAAGATCGCGTGGTCCTTGGTCGTTTTCAGGTGCGTGTCCTATCGGCATAAAGGAAATTTCTGCATTTTCAAGTGCGTCCAGTGTCATCGGATTGCTGCGCACACAATGCACCTTGATGTGATAGGGGAAGCTTTTATACAACGCAGGTGTAATCACTGTTTTGCGTTGGCGAAGTATGTCTTTTTCTGCATACCGTTTGTGACAATGTTCAAAAACATCTTCCAAAACGTTCATCTCCGAATAGGATGAGGTGTAAAGATAGGTGCGGGTTTAACTTCTCTTGTAGGAGCGATCTCCGAATCGCGACCTACAATAATATGTTGACAAACCACTAATACGAACGAGGCTTCCATATTAGTTGTCAATGCACTTTGACACGGTGAAAGTATCTAAGATCGTATCACAAACGACACCGACAAACATTATGACTACCAAATGAAAGATAATACCCAAACTGGTGAGTGAGACATTTGCTAAAAAATCGAGCATCTTTGCCCAGAACATAGGACATCTCCGTTGCGAAGTATCAGTTGAGAGTTAATGCGCGGGTTTAGCGTCTCCGCGCAGGACATGAAACGTTTTCTGTTGTGGATATTTCTACACGCCTCCACGGGGCGAGGTCCTAAAGGTCTAATTATCCGAGCCGAGCTGTAGGAGGGAACTCCGGGGAATGCCAAAAGGCATTCATACCGTTGATTTGGATTCCCGACAATCATACCAATGTTCTTGTCGCGATTCGGAGATCGCTCCTACAGATTTATGAAATAATGTAATATCATTTTTAGGAATGGTATAATATCAATCATTGCAAGGCGGGCACTGCATTTCTATCAGATCGTTTGCTATCTGTTTTCGAACCGTTGCGTCCTTCTCGAAATGGACACACAACGCATTCACAAACAAACGGCTCACACAAGTCCACTTTGCGTGAGCACTGATAGTGCTTTTAAGGGTCCCTGTCTGTCCAATATAAAGTGGGTCGTATGACCCGTCCTCCGCTTTTGTGAAAATATAAACTGCCTCATCATCCGGTAAATCCGTTCCAATCGGATAAAGCATAAACGGATAAAAACAACCTGAGACGCCAGCAAAAAACGTCTTTTTAGTTTTCTGTTTTTCACATTTTTGATTACCCATGTCTTCTCCCCTTTCAGATAATGAGTTTTCTCGAATTTATAGTAAATTATGTAAGAGGGATCTCCGAATCGTGACACGTTTGCAGTCGGGAATCGGAGATCCCTCCTACAGAATGTAAGCGACCCATTTGCAGTTTATTTCGTAGGTCGGGTAGAGCGAAGCGACACCCGACCTACAATGCTACAACTATTCGGTTTCAGCGTCTTTATCTTTCAAAATACCAATATACAGAAGCGCAGCAAGCAGAGCACCTATAAATGGACCTATAAAATAAAGCCAGATGTTACCCCACTGTGCATGTTCAGCACCGGCTGCGATAGCAGGTCCCAACGTTCGTGCAGGATTGAGGGACGCACGTGTCAGCGGTCCACCCATCAGGATGCAAAACACTAAAGTTAATCCGATGGCAAGTCCAGCAAAGTTCCCCGCTTTTCCGCTCACAGCAGTATTGAAAATCGTATTGACGAGGAAGAATGTGAGTATGGTTTCAACTATCAGTCCATTTAACGGCGTCACATTCGTGGCTAAAATAGTTACCCCCAAATCACCGTTTACCGGCAACACACCTTTGAGAACATACGCCCCCAAAATACCACCTGCAAACTGCACAATCCAATATCCTATGGCTGCACCAAACCGAATTTCACCTGCTACCAAGAGTCCGAACGTTACAGCAGGGTTGATATGTGTGCCTGAGATATGTTGATATGCATACGCAAACGCCACAATGACCAACCCGTGGGCAAGTGCAACACCGACTAAATTTGCTTGATTGATTGCCAACGCACCCGCACCGATAAAGATCAGCGCGAAGGTGCCGATAAATTCAACGACTAAATTCCGTATATTCATAATAACCTCAATCTTCGCCCCCAATTTGACGTTTACCATATTCTACATCGGTGATGCGCCAATAAAGTTTTTTTAAAGAACCTTTACGATTAACTCTTCCTGATTCATATAATGAATTTAGAACTGCTTGCACAATCTCATAATGTGAGTCAGAATTTGCTTGCAGTCCAAGTGCATGATGGATATCTGTGCTGTTTAACCACGCCTTATTGCTGCCTAATCGGGTGAGATATAGCAGCTCCAATATGGCATCCTCAATAAGATATAAGCCAATTTGGCCTTGTCTGCTTATTGCTGCGTGCATTGTCTCCCCTGGTAAGTTCGTTGGGAAAGGATATATCCTCTTGTGGGAGAGCTTTGTAAACCCGATTTTATTCTTGTAGGAGCGAGTTCCAGCTCGCGACATATTACAAACGGTCGCGACCAGGAGCTCGCTCCTACAGAATGTAAGAGTAAGAGGCGACAAATCATGCAGAATGCCATACGGGGAATGCCAAAAAGGCATTTATACCGTTGATTTGGCGCATTCTACCAGAGGCATTCATACCGTTGATTTATGGATTTCGCAAACTCTATCCGACTAACGACAAATACCAGTATCCGACCTACAACAAATACCAGTATATAAAATAAAACAAGGACATTGGAGAATGTCCTTGTTTAATGAGATAGGTTAGGTTAGATATCTCTCATCCCATGTTGAGGAGTCTGAGACAACCCGGAAAAAATCGCCTCAGTCTCCAAAATGGGAATCGTTTAGTTAGATTTTCCTGCAATAAGGTTTCTGCAGTTTCCTTATTGTGAGGAGAAATTGGTTAAATATCCCTGAATTTAACCCTATTGTGAAGCTTGTTTTAGCTCACTCCACGTCGTTGTAAGTTTGCCATCCGCTGAGATCAAGCCTTTGAGCTTGGTTGTAGCAAGCACTTGATGCTCACCAGCGAAAGATACATCTTCAATCTGGTAGTAGTACACGACACCGGGTTTAGCAGTTGGATCAACCCAATTATAGGTTGTCCGTTCACCTGTGGTGCCTGCACCTTGAATCAGTTCGGTGTTAACCTGCTTGTATTGACCTTTCCGAGTTTCGCTACGGAGGATATTAAATCCAGCGTTGTCAAGTTCGGATTCGGTTGTCCAACGGATAGTAACTTTACCATCTTCAAGTGTTGGACGGAAGAAGGACAATTCAACAGGCAGGATTTGACCGCCTCTGTCTGCGGGTGTTCCCCAGTCGGATTCATCACCATACCAAGTATGGCGGACATACCTATCACTTGTATCAGCGGCATGCACCCAACTATACTTGGAATCGATACCTTTCATCCGTGCGACACCGACACCTTCTGTGCCACCAAGCGGTTTCACCATGCCTGTGCCATCACGAGCGACACCTTGAATGCCTGGACCACCATCAAAGATACGGATAAGTGAAGTTCTCTCTCCGTCTTCGGTCAGACCCATTTCGAATTTCATCTTTCCGTTATCTTCGGGTGTATCGTTCGTTCGGGGGTTACCGTCAAGGTTACCGACAGTATCTGAAATCGTATAGTAACTGCCGCCAACTCTCAGACTTTTCGTAGGATCATCAGCAATAGCCTTTTGAGCAGCGTTATTCAAATCAAGTGCTGCCCCGTCAATCAGTGTGATATGGAATGCCTCTTGATTAAGGATCGGGTCAAACCGACTGGTCATATTAAATTCGTTCTTTTGATGCTTATAGACATTATACACACGGGTCGGTGGGAACAGTGTAGACGACGGTAAGGTATCACTACCGATATCACGTGCTGATCCTGAAACAATGAGAATCGTTTGTTCTGAAAGGATCGTCTTCACAGAACCACCACCTAAGTTAATCGTTCTGATAGGATCACGTGGGTTTTCAATAATCAGTCTCCATCCACCCAAACCAACGGGGTGCGGTGAAGGATTATAGATTTCAATCCATTGCGGTAGTTTCGTCCGTGCGCCTTCTTCACCTTGAGACAACATAATTTCGCTGATGATAAGTTTGGTCATCGCGAGATCAGATACTCTGCCTTTCTGCGCGCCGTTGTCATAACCGGGTGTTCCACCATGTATGCCGGAATTGGTCGCTTGGCGTTTGTAGCCGATACCGGAATAACCAATGTCACCGAAAGCGATCTGCCCAGCTTTTCTGTCGTTATGCGTATTACCAGTTCCAGCACGACCATCTCTGGTGCTAACGTGCTGGCGACGGCGAACTTTATTGACAGAAAGTCTGTTCTTATCGTCAGGTGCGCCTTGCTGTTTCAGTGGCCATAAATTCGTTTCAGAGACAGCATTTTTGTAGCCTTTACCTGTATTCAAACCACCGACATATCCAGCGATGTCAACAATTCTGTTAAGGTCTCTATCACCAGAGTCCTTGTCAGTTGGGAGGTCAGCACGACCTTTATCACCATGAGGGTGATCACCTTCATGGTTGTCAGCACTACGCACGACTAAGATGAAGTTGCCGTCATCTGGCAGACCAGTGATGAACTTATTATTCTTTCCGCCAAAGGGAACAACCAAATAACGTCCTTCTTTGGATGTACCATTAATACCGATAGATTCCAAACCGGGCACTTGGTCTTCTGGATTTTTGCCAATTTTCCAACCGACTGCCAGTGGATGATCGGGATCACCAAATGGATCGGAGTCAACTAAGAGCAGAACACCACCCGCAGGAATTACGGAGTTATTGTTGTTCGGCAGGAAGATGAATGGTTCATCTTTGCCAACACCCGTCAATATAGAAATCTGATAGTTATTCAGATTGATGTCACCACCAGAAACATTGCGGAGTTCAATCCATTCATATTGGTTATTTGCATCATCGCGGTTTGCAACCTCGTTGATGATAATACCACTTGGATTAATGTCTGTCCGAGAATCTCTCACGGTTGCCCGTTCTGGATCAAATCTATTCACCCTTCCAGGTGTGCCATGCCATTGGGTAATGTACTGGACTTGATTAATAACAGATTCGGCTTCATCGTAAGCCGTAGCAGATGCTGCCCAATGCCCTTTGTTTCTACCGTCAGGACTATTTGCAGAATTACCATCACCTGTTTTGGTATAACGTTTATTATGTTTACCTTGGTGTTGAGAGGTAAGGTTAAAATTGCCCGTACGTGCCGCAGAAACGAAGTTTCTACCTGCTCTGGTGTTACCATTCGAACCTGGAAGAGTCCAATGTGGATTACCAGGCCGATCATTGTAAACATTCGTTACAATATCAAGATAGGGCTTTGCGAGATCACCATTGATACTGGTATCTTCTGCAATAGATTTTGCACCCGTTCTCCAAGATAACTTGACAGTCGCATCTGTGGTATTGAGGTTATGAAGTTCAATCCATTGACCTTCTCGTCGGGCATTTGAGTCACCTAAGTCTGCCTCATCAATAGCCCACATAATTTCACTGATACCGACTGTGCCAGGATTAAGTGCAACATAACCTGTAGCACTTGAATCATCAGACTGCATCAAAATAAGCGCACCACCACCGTGAATTGCACTTGTATTAAATATGTAATACAAATCTGGCATATTCATCCAAGTTTCGGTATCAATATCACTATCATAATCTGTTAAGGCTGTCGCCGTAGCAGCCTCTCTAACAAAAACAACGAACCCGCCGGCTGGAATCGTGATTTCAGGACTCTCATTGGGATCAACCATAGGACCTGCAGGAACTGTGTAAGTAACTGTGTCGGAACCTGCGGGGGGACCGGTCCACGAAAGCGCAATATTGTGATCACCTGATGCCTTATTAGCTGGAACCGTGATAGTGCGTGCTGCGCCAGAGGCACTGATGGAGTATCCAGTAGGCACGGTTACAGTGCCAGGATCTCTACTAAAGGTCACCGTGAGTTGTCTACTTGCATTAGGCATTCCAAGAGCCTTAGTCGGAATTGTTACAGCTGTCGGATCCTGACCTTCTCTCGCTGCTAAGGTAACTGCATCTGTGAATGTAGTAGCGACATTACCAGCGTCGTCAGTTACAGTAACTTTAATCCTAATCGGAGTAGCGGGCCAATCTGTTGTCGTTTCATTTGCCTTCGGTGTTATTCTTGCAACAGCTTTTTCATCAGGAGTCTTACCCACGTTAGTGACATCAGCACCTCTTGCCTCGGGTGTAACTGTAAACTCCACATCGATATCAAACTCAGATGTTGTTCCTGATACTATCTCGTCTGTAACGACAACGGTAACATCAAATGCTTCATCTACGTCTTCTGTATCAAGAGCCCTGTTTGCTACAAGACTTAGGAACGCTATATCTCCAATAGTTGGCGGTAGAACATCATAGAGGACTGCAGCAGTATTATCACTTGTATCGTCATCCTCAGCATGTGGAAAATTATCACTACCACCAGTTTGCGCAAAATCTATAGTTATATTTGCACTAACCAGAAAACTTGCCTTATAGACATTATCAATGACAGTACCGGCTTCATTCGTAGCCATTGTAACACTTAAAGGATTCGCACTGCCATCAGTTATATCGGTTCTTTTGAGGCCAGTTGCAGGACCAATTGGCGTATCTGCATCGGCATCCGCTGCTGCAAATGTAATAGTAGCCTCAATCACTGAGGTCCCATTAGAACTCTTTGGCGCTGTGATACTGACCAACTGTGGCAGATAGATGCTTGTTGATGCCAGATCATCACCATTCATAAGTGTCACTCGACGAAAGCCCGGAGCAGTTACATCAACATCATCACCTGCCGTGGTAGGTGTTATACGAAACTTGTACGTCGTCGGATCGGTAGCAGGCGAACTCTCAAGACTGCCACTGAGAACGCTACCACCACTGGTACCAGTACCAAGGTTACTTTCAGTAGGTTCAGTCACAGCAGAGTCATCAGGATGCGCAGTATACGTAATTGTAACAACCCATCCTGGCTGATCGTCATCCGTACCAGCGTCTACATCTGCCATCCATTCAGCACTCATTGTGTTTGCCATCGCAGGCACTGTCGCAAATGCGAATAGCAAAACTAAACAAATTAAGGAAAATGTCGATTTATTTGACAATCGCATTACTTATTTCTCCTTTAGAAATATTAAATTCAAGTTAAGATTCAGGGAATTAAATCCTGTTAATCTAATCTTTCCAATTTTAAATTGCGTAAAAAAACAGGGATAACCTGTTTACCTAATACTAACCATTACCACATCGGCTCAAGGTTGTACCGTGTGGTATCTCTTTACGTTTACATCTTGCGGTTGCCAGTTGGGTGATGGCAACACCGCATCTGTTAACGTTATTTAAATTATAAGACAAAAATTATATATTGTCAAGTTTTTATTGAATATTTTGTCTTAATATGAAAAATAAAGCCGTACCAGCCCACTATCTGTAAAGCATCTACCGATGTCTAACTACAGATATGTTCTGATTTTATATGTTATTCCGAAACTTAAGGACGTTCTTGGAATAGAAGTATAATAATACTTCACTTAGTTGATAGTCAATAACTTTTTATTTATTTTTTAAATATTTTTAGTTTTGACTTAACATTAAAATTTTAAAGTATTATACTACATCAAAACGTTATAAGTCAATAAAAATTACAAGAAAAATGCACTTTTTTGGGTTAAAATTGCGTTTTTTTACTGTTTTTGTGTGAGGTCTATTATTTTTTGTCTGAATCTCGGAAGGCGCGGAGAACGCGGAAAATGCGTCTTACATTCTGTAGGCGGGGAATCATGGCGAATACCATACGCGTATTCGCCATGATTCATACCGTTGATTTCGACCTCTGGTCGCGACATATTACAAACGGTCGGGAATCCAAATCAACGGTATGAATGCCTTTTGGCATTCCCCGGAGTTCCCGCCTACAGAGGATATTTTCCAATTATCGTAGGTTTTAGTCTTGTAGGTCGGGTAGAGCGTAGCGACACCCGACACGCTGCGTGCCTGTCGGGTAGAGCGCAGCGACACCCGACCTACGAAATAAACTAACCTCGCCAAATTACCATAATGGCATTCCCCGGAGTTCTCTCCTACAAGAAAGAAAATCGGGCTTCGATGAAGATTAAAATTACCATCAAACATTAGGTCGACTGGTGCAGGTATTAGGTCGACTGGTGCAGGTATTAGGTCGACTGGTGCAGGTATTAGGTCGACTGGTGCAGGT
>JAPPIG010000132.1:135046-146739 GCA_028820635.1 Candidatus Poribacteria bacterium | reverse complement strand
AAATTTTATTTTATTTTCTGCCGCCCCCCACCCCCCACAAAAACCTAAAAAAAAACAAGGGGGCGGCTTGTGCTTACCGCTCTACCCGACCTACAGATAGTTCATATAGAAATGTAAAAAAAATATAGCAGAAAAACAAAAACTAAATAACTCTGTAATTTGTGTAGAATTAATGCACAATTTCTGAAACTATGTTATACTTAATGTTCGTTGTAGAATTTTAACACAAAATGGTATCTGTGTCAAAACAAATCCTTTTCTTGTAGACAAAATGGGAAGTCGAAAAGAGTTGTCAATAAACTTACAGAAATCTTAAAACAAATGTAACATTTTAAGACTATCCTTATAGACATCGTAATGGTGTTCCGATTGTTAGTTGTTCTACGTAAAATCAGAACAGAAGAAGGAAAACGGTGAAATTCAAATTATCTCGACGTCAGTTTCTTAGCTACGGAGCGGTTGCTGCTGCATCTGCAGCAGTCGGTTTCGGTTTTTCGGGTGTGAGTCGCAAACTAAAAAATTACATTCCGGGTTTCAGACCTGATCCCCCCTACGTATTTGAACCCAGTCCAAACCAGCTTCTTGACCTACCAGAAGGATTTGTAGCACATGCATTTTCTCGGGTTGGTGAGAAGATGGACGATGGGCTTTGGGTGCCGGGCAAACACGATGGAATGGCGGCGTTTCCTGGACCTAATGGAAAAACAATCCTAATCCGCAATCACGAATTAAACGCTACCGATAAAATCGTCGGTCCTTTTGGGTGGAACAACGAAAAACTGAATCTGGTTGACACCGAAAAAATCTATGATTTGGGCAACAAAAAAGCACCTTCCCTCGGTTCGACGACAACGCTTATCTATGATACCCGCACAGGGACACTTGAAAAGCATTTTCTAAGTTTAGCTGGAACGATTCGCAATTGTGCAGGTGGCATAACACCTTGGAATACATGGATAACCTGTGAGGAAACGGTGCAAAAAGCTGAAAATGACTTTGAACAGGATCACGGTTACAATTTTGAGGTGCCAGTCTCTACCACGCCGGGTTTAGTGGAAGCTGTCCCTTTGAAAGCGATGGGGCGTTTCAATCATGAAGCAGTTGCTGTGGATTCGCGCACCGGTATTGTCTATGAAACCGAAGATAGAAACGATGGATTATTCTTTCGCTTTATCCCTGAAGAACCCGGTAAACTTGTTAAAGGGGGTCGCCTTCAAGCATTGAAAATCAAAGACATGAAGGCTGCAGATACACGAAACTGGAAAACCCGTTTGCAAAAGATCGCTACGTGGACGTATGACCCTATTCCAATCTCCCAGAAATTGGCTGTTGAATGGGTGGACATTGAAAACGTGGAAGCACCTAACGATGATCTCCGAAAACAGGGTGTAGAGGGTAAAAACGCTGCCAAATTTGCGCGAGGCGAAGGTATATGGTTCAGTGGTGACGCTTTTTATATTGCATGCACCAACGGCGGTGTTGCACAAAAAGGGCAAATCTGGCGATACACCCCAAGTCCTTATGAAGGCACAAGCCGGGAAGATAAAGAGCCCGGCATCCTTGAACTTTTCATTGAACCAAATGATAGTAAACTCCTTGAGAATGCTGACAACCTAACAATTACACCATGGGGCGACCTCATTATCTGTGAAGACGGTCCAAGAGAACAGTATTTAGTCGGTGTTACCCCTGAAGGACATACCTATCAATTTGCGCGAAATGCAAGCAATACTTCCGAATTTGCAGGGGCAACGTTCTCCCCTGATGGAACGACACTCTTTGTCAACATACAGCATTCGGGTATTACACTCGCTATTACCGGTCCCTGGGGTGAAATACGCCAGCGGCAATTGGCATAAAACTTCTTCCCTTCTATAATTCCTCTTACATATCTCAGAACCATTCAATTGTCGACTTTCCTATTTAATTGTATTGTAGGAGGGAACTCCGATTCCCGATTATCGTTGCGTTTCGTCGCGATTCGGAGAGCGCTCCAACAAAAAAACAGATATAGCATGTGCGATTACTGGAGAATTGAATGCCTCTGGCAACAGATCTCTATTTTCTTGACTTTTTTTATCGGATTTGGTAAAGTGTTGTATTGTAGGTAAGATCAATTATTGACAGTATGTTTACAAAGTGTCAGATTAACACAAATCCTCGTGTGGTATTTGTGTCTCTGCTACTTTTAAGCGAAAATTTAACATCAAACTAAAAGGAACGAAAAATGAAATCAATCACATTTGTATTTACGTTACTGCTATTTGCAGGATTCTTGTCGCTACCGATATTTGTTCAAGCTGTTGAGGAAGGTATTGTAGCGTACTGGGATTTCAACGAAAAAGCGGGTGACACCGCAGGCGACTCATCTGGCAACGGTCACGATGGGAAGTTGATTGGTGACCCACAATGGACGAATGATGGGAAATTTGGTGGCGCATTGGTATTTGATCAAGCCCAAGATGAGGTTAACGTTCCCTACCATAAAGACTTAAATCAAGAAACCTTTACTATATGTGCGTGGGCAAATGTTGAACCGGGGAGTACTAATCATCGGGCAGTTGTTTCTTCTCGTGCTGACTTTCCTCAGCGTGGGTTTATTTTTTATGCGGAACCCGGTAATACATGGGAGTTTTGGATTGGTGCTGGGGCGAATCATTGGAAACCTGTTAGAGGTCCGGCAGTGAATCTTGGTAAATGGGATCACCTTGCTGGCACCTATACTGATGGCAACCATAAGTTCTACGTAAACGGTGAATTTATAGGTGAAGAGAATTTTGATATTTCTGTTAATCCCAATGAGGAATTTCTCATCGGAGCAGGGGCTAATGAAACCGCAAATCATAATTACTTTTTCAAAGGTATAATTGATGAGGTGCGCCTCTATGACCGCGTGCTGGACGAAAAGGAAATCGCAGCAGTGATGGAAAGTGATTCGTTGGATGTTGAACCGTCTGGTAAGCTTGCTTTGACTTGGGGACAACTTAAAGCGAAGTAGTTATATCATTCTAAATGATTATATAGCATTATTTCGTAGGTCGGGTTGAGTTTACGAAACCCGACACGTATAACTTTTATATAGGGTTTCTATGTTAGGCTTCGCTCTACCCGACCTACAGTTCATTGTGACAATTTGTTAATTAGAAATGGTATAACTACTTCAAATTAAACTGTTAATTAAACAGAAAGGAATAGAAAATGAAAACTATAACCATGACATTTGTCTTAATATTTCTTGCTGCATTCGTAGCATTACCAGTATTCGCTCAGAACGTGATTGATGGGCTCGTAGCGTACTGGGCATTTGATGAAGAATCTGGCGACACCGCAAGTGACTCAAGCGGCAACGGACACCATGGAAAGTTGGTGGGAGACCCACAATGGACGAAAGATGGGAAATTCGGCGGTGCGCTTGAATTTGATCAAACCCAAGATGAAGTAAACGTTCCGTTCCATAAAGACCTGAATCAAGAAACTTTTACGATATGCGCGTGGGCAAACGCAGCATCTGGAGGCACTGGCCATCGTGCCGTCATTTCTTCTCGTGCTGATTTTCCTCAGCGTGGGTATATCTTTTACGCAGAACCTGGCAATAAATGGCAGTTTTGGATTGGTGCTGGCGCAAACAGTTGGAAACCTGTCACAGGGCCGGCTGTGAATCTTGACAAATGGGATCATCTCGCTGGCACTTATGCTGACGGTAATCATAAGTTCTATGTAAACGGTGAATTTGTAGGTGAACAAAATTTTGAGATTGCTGTTAACCCCGAACAGGAATTCCTCATCGGAGCAGGTGCAAATGAAACCGCAAATCATAATTACTTTTTCAGAGGTAAGATTGATGAGGTAGGTATCTATGACCGTGTACTCACCGAAGCCGAAATCGCAGCAGTGATGGAAAGTAATCCAACTGCTGTAGAAGCATCAGGCAAGATCGCTGTTACTTGGGGACAGCTCAAGGCGAAGTAGCAGGACGAATCATTTTATAAATTATCTGTAGGGCGGGGGCTCTATGTCTCGCCCTTTCTTTGTAAGTCTGTAGGCGCTAATTCGTGTTCATCCATACTCGGTAGGTTCGGGTTCCTAACTGAACCGTATTGTCCGAAAACCCTCTTGTGGGAGGCGTTTCCAACGCAGCTGAATACCTTATGCATATTCAACTGCGATTTGGGTATATCACGCCTGCAACACATTAAGACTACATCAAATTGCCATCAAAGGAAATAATACTTCTCCCGTTCTACTTCTGGCATACGATCCGGGCGCGTTCTATACCAGCGGAAATGTTCATAATGTGAGGTATAGTGTTCACCATCTCGACTGTCATTGTAACTCAGAAACAACACGCGTCGAGCACTATTCGATTTATTTGATGCCGCCGCATGTGGCGTAAAACAGGTAAAGATCGCTATGTCTCCTGGCGCTAAGTCTACGTAAACGTGTTCCTCGTTCGCGAGGCGTTCTGGGTCAATCGATCCTTTATCAAGCGAACCGTGTTCATGCAAAAATCCTTGATGATGCCCCGTCCATAGTTGTGTGCAGCCGTTCTCTCGCGTGCTTTCATCAAGCGCAACTGAAACCGTAAGCAGACTTTCTGGGAAACCTTGCCACCAATTATAATCCTGATGGCATCCGTTGCCGTGGCTATCAGGTGGTTTGATGATGAGTTTATCCTTGAACAGCACTGCTTCATAACTATCATATAAGGATGCCAACCGATCCAAAATTCGTCTGTCACGGGCGAGTGCAGAAAATAGCGGCGAGATACTTACAAACGGATCAATTTTCCATGGACGACCATCTCCCAACATCTCAAAGCGGAGATTATATTTCGGTTCAAGCTGAAATTCGCGACTCAACGAGAAAGCACGATCCACAAGCTGTTCTGCCTCTTGGCGATAAACCTCAATCTCTTCAGGTTGAAATACATCGCGCAGAATGAGAAATCCTTTCTCACGATACTCGTCAACTTCAGCGGCATTAAGAGCAAAAGGAAGTTGACGTTGCTGTGGACCGGTCCAACGCGGTGCCCCTGTTTCAGATGGACGTTCAACACTTACCATCGTTGCCTCCTATCTACTCAATCCGCAGGTCTGTTTTTAGTTGTCCCCAACGAGTTGCAAGTTTGGCGTGCGGTTCAACCGCGGCGGAAGGTATTTCTGCTCCGTCAATGACCAAATTATCGTACTGGACGAGTGCTTCAATCGCAATAAAACCGATGCGTCCATTGTCACGGAATTTCGTATCATCCTCTCCCTCAAACATGAGTTTATCATCGACGAAGAATTGGTAATTCTGCCCTTCTGCAACGATCTTAAGACGATGAGTTTTTCCGATTTTCGGTTCGGCAGGTAAAGCGGTTGCAATGTGTTCAAATTTATTTTCTTTCCATCGTGAGACTTGGCATTTATGCTGGTCAGCGCGAATCCAGAAGCGCATACCGTTGTCTCCCTTCGCGTCTGCGCGGATTAACAAACCTGCCGCATTCGCTTTCACGCTTTTTAGCAACGTCACATCTACCTCAACGGTGTAATCTGTCCAATCTTCATCACCAAACATCGTCTTGGCATACACACTCTCACCAGAAGTTTCGGCGTAAGCATCATCCTCAATTTTCCACTCACCACTAATTTCCTCCCAGCCATCGGGAAGTCCATTGTTGAAATTTTCCTCCCACGTCCCTGCCAAAGCAATGGAATTTAAGATGACGACCATGAGTATAATGGATACTGCATTTGAATAACGCATTGGTTCCTCCAATCTCTTGATTAGTTGAAGCAGAGTCTGCCTATACCATTACCAATTTGCTACATCACGAGCGGTAGGCGAGGTTTCCCAACCTCGCCAGCACAAAGCGTACAAATAATCTTAAAATCTACCATAGATATGCGTTTGAAAGTGGTAATAGCATACATTATCTTTAAGTGTTTGTCAACTTTTAGGACCTTTTCCACAGAGCCATTCAATTCTCCAATGGTTTCTTTCTTTACCAAGACTCCAAAAAATCGCGTCAACCGTTATCCTGACAACAAATACACGTCCATCCAAGATGGAGAAAACGTATCAACCTCAACTTTTCCTGCAAACTTATTGTGAATCTATTGGATATTTATTGTTCCTAACATCACGAAAACTCCTGGTCGCTACACAGAACTTGGTATAATATCAGTATGAAAAGAGAACCGATCCCTAAACACACCGAAAATAGAAAGGAACTCTCTAAATGCAGAGACGACAATGCAAAACCTATCAAATAAAATATCGCCAGCAGAAGAAAACCGTATTCCTCAGCGCAGATGAAAAAATAAAAATAAAATTAATTTCAAAATTAAGAAAAATGCCTATAAACCTATACAGGGGGTGGTGTCATGGCAAATTTAGAAATCATACCGTGGTATGAAAAAACATACCGTACGGTATGATTTTTAGTAATATTGATCTCCGAATCACGACCTGCAATCTGTAAGAGCAATCTCTAAACCGAGACTAAAACGGATAATTGACCGCAAATTGAATGCCTCTGCCTTGTTCAATTTTAATTTTTGACACACCCCCGCATCTATGCTATAATAAGATATTCATAAAATTTGAAATCGGGGAACTACCCCACGCACAGAAGGAGCCAAGACATATAATGGCAGATATTATTAAAGGTGCTGTTCTCGGTTATGGCGCAGCATTCAATATGGGTAAAGCACACGCAAATATGATGCAAGGCACAGAAGGCATCACATGTGTTGCTGTGTGCGACATTGACCCAGAGCGGACAAAGGCAGCAAAACAAGATTTTCCTGATGTCCGGACTTATAACGCCGTTGAAGACCTCGTAGCAGACGAGGATGTTGATCTTATCGCGAACGTACTTCCACACAGTCTACACTGCGGACCGACCGTGGCAGCTCACAATGCAGGCAAACACGTTGTCGTTGAAAAACCGATGTGTGTCACAATTGCTGAAGCAACAGAAATGATTACTGCGGCGAAAGAAAATGATGTAATGCTATCAATACACCACAATCGCAGGTGGGATGCTGATTTTTGGACACTACGCGAAATTGTTCATTCTGGTGTCATTGGAAAAGTCTATTGTGCTGAAATGTGGAGCGGTGGCTACGGTAGACCAAATCCGAATTGGTGGCGGAGTGTCAAAGCAATTTCTGGCGGTCAATTCTACGACTGGGGTGCACACTTTCTTGATTGGCTACTCAATATCCTTGAAGCACCCATGATTAATGTCACAGGTTTCTTTCAACCGAACCTCGTTTGGAAAGACATTACCAACGAAGACCACGTGCAAGCGGTAATTCGATTTGCAGAGGGCGAATTTGTTGCAGATGGTGCATCAGCAAACATCCAGATGTCAAACATTGCGAAGGTTGGCGGACCTAAATGGAAAATGCTCGGTTCGCACGGCTCTATTGTTTCTGAAGGTGGACAATATCATGTCTTATCCGAAGTTGAAGGACATCCGAAAGAGCAGAAAGTTGGTCATCACGGAAGACCTGGACCGAGATACTATGAAAATATCGTTGCGCACTTGAACGATGGTACACCATTGCTTGTGACTCCTGAGTCCGCCCGCCGCGTTATTGCTGTCATGGATTTGGCAGAAAAGTCATCAAAGACGCATCAATCTGAAACAGTGCCTTATGAGTTTGAGTAAGTTTTGAACTACTAATACCATTCTTAGTTTATCCTATTTCATTTGTAGGAGCGATCTCCGAATCGCGACACGTTTATAGTCGGGAATCAGAGTTCCCTCCTACAATATTGAAAACGTACAATTAGAAATGATAACCCTATCAGTAAGAGCGGGGCAATGCTTCGCTCTTACGATCACCCTCCAACCACCTCTCTATGAAAGCCATCGTTTTCGAAAAGGTCCAGAAGTTAAGCATACAAGATAAACCGATTCCCACACTCAATGACGGGGACGTGCTTATCCAGATAGAGTTGTGTGGCATCTGCGCGTCCGACCTTGCAGCACTCCGTGGTGATGTCTCAGATTATGCCCCACCTGTTGTGATGGGACATGAACTTGCGGGCGTAATCGCTGAGAGTCGGCACCCAGAAGTTAAAATAGGTGAACGGGTTACTGTGAATCCAATGCTTTCTTGTGGAAAATGTGTGCATTGCAAAAATGATCGGGACAAATACTGTGACACGATTGAAGGCATCGGACACGACATAGATGGTGGCTACGCCGAATACATGCGGATGCCGAAACATGGCGTAGACACTGACAAACTCATCCGAGTGCCAGATGACATCCCGCCAGAAGAACTGCTCTTCCTTGAACCGTTAGGCTGTTGCCTGAATGCAATGCAAGAGACCATTTTCCAAAACACTGTTGCCATCCTTGGCGCGGGTCCCATCGGGTTGATGTTCACCCAATTGACAAAACGCGCAGACTTAACAACCTACGTCGTTGACCCTCTACCTCAACGTAGAACTGTCGCCGAAACTGTCGGTGCTGATGCCACTTTTGATATTTCTCCTGACGATATTGCACATCTACGTGAAATAACCCACGGCGGTGTTGATACCGTCATCTCAGCAACAACAAATAAGTCGTCAGTGATTAAACTTGCTTTTCAGATTGTACGCAAAGGCGGATGCATCAACTTCTTCGGTCTTGCCCCAGAAGGTGAGGAACTTCACATTAACTTGGAAGAATTTCACTATACCGGACACAAACTGATGGCGTCGTGGGCATTTTCACGTGCAAGTCTTGAAGAGTCCCGTCAAATACTGCTTGAAAAAACAATCAATTTCAAACCCTTGCTAACTGATCGCTTTCCCATCACACAAGGTTTAGAAGCTTTTGATAATGCCATTGCCCAAAATGGTGTCAAAACAGCATTGCATCCCTAAGAAAACACGAAGGCGTTTGTAACTCTTACCCCATTTTTAACGTCTTAATAGACGCAGTTGTACTTATATATTTCAGCAAATATTTTAAATATAAGTTGTGTTTAAGTACGCGATAGTACAGGGCAACAGCAGTTAGCATAAACAATATTGTAACTATTGGCGCGTTAATGAGTTAATTGCCAATAGATATGTAATCTATCTTAGATTGCAATAACATCCTGCAGTTTAGCAAACAAAATGGGAGAATCAAATTCTAAGTAGTTTTTAAGCCCTTCGAATTTGCTATAGAAAATATGGTCCTCGGTGCACATGTTTCCACTTCCGGTGGAATACACAATTCTATCAAAAATGGTGACAACCTCAAATGTGACGCAATTCAAATTTTCCTTGCGAACCCAAACCGTTGGGAGTCAAAGCCGCCTACCACTGATGTCATTGAGAATTTTTGTGCAGCGTGGGAAGACTCGCCTATTCAGGACATAATTGTTCACGATATTCACCTTAGCAATCTCGCTTCTCCAAAACAAGATGTGTTAGATAAATCACGGGTCCAGTTTAAACAGATGATGGAACTTTCACATAAGACTGGAATTCCTCACATTGTTACGCATCTCGGGGCACACCTCGGTGAAGGGGAAGAGTTTGGGTTGAAGATGTTAAGTGATAGTTTTGATTTGCTATTTGAAACGACAGATGCACCAAATGTTGTGGTACTGCTTGAAACTACTGCTGGACAAGGCACAAACCTCGGCTACTGCTTTGAGCATTTGCGCGATGTGATCGGTATGTCGAAATATCCGGATAGGTTCGGGGTTTGCCTTGATACATGTCACGTTTTTGCCGCTGGTTATGATATACGTACTGAAGCAGATTGTGATACGACATTTAATAAATTTGACGAAATCATTGGTTTGGAACGACTAAAGGCATTTCATATTAACGACGCGAAATCAGAGTATCAGAGCCGCGTAGATAGACATGAACATATCGGTGAAGGAAATATCGGTGCTACAGCATTTACTTATATTCTAAATGATCCACGCTTTGCTGAAACACCACTTATTATTGAAACGCCGAATATGAACACAATGCACGGAAAAAATCTAAAAACGCTGCGCGGTTTGGTGAATAATAATTGATCACTAATTCTGTAGTTAGTTTAAGATAAAAAATGCAAATTGGTCCATGGGAGGTAATATTTCTTATTCTCCTACTTTTGGGAATAATTTTAGTATCCCGGATAGTAACGAATTTACAGACGAAACGCGTCTGTCCTGATTGTGGCTTAGCAATGCACGAATACGTATCAAGTTGCCCTTCATGTGGACGTAATTTGACACCAAAGGGTAAAGAAAAATCAGAATGATTGAATTTATTATCTTTTGAAGGAATTGGATTTTGGGAACGTTTTCTGTTACTGGTTTAGATATTTATAGTTAAATCCTTATATATCAAGGGAATATGTCAGTTACCAAGTATGATTTATAAATTGTACGCGTCTCTTTTCCAAACAGACGCAGATTCAGACAAAGGAGAACCATCATGGCAAAAATTAAATTAGGAATCCAAGGAATGCCTTGGCAGCAAGGTGTCAAAACATTCTCGGATACGCTGATAGGACTTAAAGACGTTAAATTTTTGAAATTGCTCACCCCATTTCTCATTTTACTTTTCACCGTAATCGGATGTTCCGAAACACCTTACACTGGTCCGATACTTACAGTAGATAATGTAAACCGATACCTCAGTTCGACGGGTGAAGATAAAATCTGCTTACAAGATGGATTTGATACGATTTGTTTAAAATATACACAAGTTGAGGCTGACGTTCAGGGAGATGGTGCGGCCTATGTTCATGTTCATCCAGCAAGCGTAGCCTACATCTTCCATTTTGAAGATATTCCAATTTTGCTGGCAGAAAAGGCAATGGACACGACGGAAATTGTCCAAGGGTTGGTAGATTCCGAAAGAGTTCAGTTGCCCCCAAATAGTTTTGAGCCAAATACTGGCAATGCTAACCAAATTAACAGAGGTTGGACTCTCCAAATATACTATCCAGCGTCATTCCCAGAAGCAAATCGTGGCAGAACACCTGAAACCAGCGGACTTGACATCAGAATTGCAGAAGGAATGAAACTAAGAATTTATTCAGGAGATAAACTTGAAATAGAAAATTTCACACAAATCAACGGAGCCGATGGCACTCGTGGCGTTCAATTCTCTATTGATACGAAGAATTCCGAGATAACAATTCATGTAGTTGGCTTAATTCCCGGTTACACAGCAAAGTTCTACGTCAACGCTGATGATATAGTAGCTGATGAGGACAGGAGTATTTTTCAGTTGGAACCTTTACCGTAGTTCCACAAGGAGTGGTATCATGCAGAGAATCAAATCTTTTCCGCTAAAATTAATGTTTACTTTTCTCATTTTACCTTTCTGCGTAGCTGGATGTTCCGACACGCCTTATATAGGTTCTACAGATTCAATGCTGACACCTGATGACATAGATGATTATCTTTTTTCACCTGATGGTGAAACGCTGTGTCTTCAGAGCGGGTACGATTCAATTTGCCTAACACTTTATCCAAAGGGAAAAGATAGCACCTCACCTATAGTCCATATTTATCCATCACGTATCAGGTACGTTTTCTCCTATGAAGGCAAGACTATCTTGCAAGCAGAAAAAATAAGGGATAACATAGATATAATAACAAGTGTCCCACCAAGAGATGGTGGACCAGTGTCGATTATTGACACTACTGGTGATGGTGGCACACCACCTAATACGGGAGGCACTCCACCTAATACGGGAGGCA
>JAPPIG010000132.1:0-134946 GCA_028820635.1 Candidatus Poribacteria bacterium | reverse complement strand
CACCACCTAATACGGGAGGCACACCACCTAATACGGGAGGCACACCACCTAATACGGGAGGCACACCACCTAATACAGGAGGCACTCCATCTGATGACGACAGACCTCCCAATAATATTGTTTCACATTACGTTTTTAGCAATCCTCCGAATAACTTGCTCGGAGACGAATGGATAGTGTGGATATACTACCCGGATGACTATAGTGGACCGCGTGGATTACCAAATTCGCCTGAGGGATACGGGTTCACTATTAAAGTAGATGGTGGTGAAACAACAGAATTTGCTCAAGTTACTGGTGGCGAACGCGGATCCGGCGTTAGGCTCGTCATTCGAACGGATCAGTTAGAAACATATATCACCGTAACATGGAATCCCCCCTATACGGATCGCTCCGCCACATTCACCCTTAAAAGTGATATTGACCTAAGAGATTATGACTTATGATCAGATTCAAGGTGTAGGATCATGGGGAAAAGAAAAATAAGTATCAGTGATATGTTTTGCCAACACTGCATTAAAAAAATGACAGATGCGTTGACTGTAGGGAAATATGTTTTACGCTCAGTCGTGAATCTGCATTACAGCAAACAGAGTAACCAGCTTGACACATCACGCATCCCTACTTCCTCTTTTACAGCAAGCAAGTATAAAAAAGGGTTTGAAGCAGTCAAAAAACTCTTATCTCTATCATTAATATCAGTAGGAGTTATCTTAATTATAATTCTTGGTATGACCAGTTGTTCCGACATGCCTTATACAGGTTCAATGCTGCAGCCCGGCGATGTAGATAAATATCTTTTCTCGCCTGGTGACGGAAGAATTTGTCTTACCAATGGATTTGAGACAGTTTGCTTAACACTTGTGCCAAAACGAAGAGATGGCACCATACCCATCATCCACATCTACCCATCAAGCATTAAGTACATTTTCTATTATAAAGGTGTGCCTATCTTACAAGCAGAAAGACCGATGGACACTTCTGGAATAGTGGATGAGATAAAAGATGCGGGAGAAGATAATCAACCAAGAGATGGTGGCATTCGTTCGGTAGATATACCGCCTCCTCTCCCACCACCTCCAGTAAATCCTACACCACCTGATACTGGTGGAGGCGGTCAACCATCGCCTGGTGATACAGGCGGTGGCAATCAACAAACCCCTGGTGGACAACAATCTGGCGACAACGGCGGCAGAAACCAACAACCTCCCGGCAATACAGGCGGTGGTGGCAGTCAACAACCTCCCGGTGGTCAAACACCTGATGACAATGGTGGCGGCAATAACAACGGTGGCAACGGAAATGGTAACGATAATAATGGGAACAATGGCAATAACCACAATGCTGGCACACCTCCTAAAAATGGTGGTCAAACGCATGGCGATACTGGTGGTGGCAATCAACAACCTCCCGTCAATATAGGTGATGGTGGCAATCAACAACCTCCTGGTGGACAACAACCTGGCGACAACGGCGGCAGAAACCAACAACCTCCCGGTAATACAGAGGGTGATGGTGGCAATCAACAACCTCCTGGTGGACAACAACCTGGCAACAATGGTGATGGCAACCAACAAATCCCTGGCAATACAGGTGATGGTGGCAATCAACAACCTCCTGGTGGGCAAACACCTGGCGACAACGACGACGAAAACAATAATGGCGGGCAAACACCTCCCAGTAATAACAATCCACCGGTCAATAATAATCCACCGGTCAAAAACAATCCGCCAGTCAATAGCAATCCTAATCCCAGTGGGCACAATCCACCCGACAATGTGGATTCACACTACGTTTACGGGCACGAGAATGAGGATCCTACCCGCAACGGATGGATAATCTGGGTATACTATCCTCACAACTACGTGGCAGGTGGTCATCCGCGTAATAGTATAAATCATCCCGATGGTTGTGGCTTCACGTTGAGCATAACCGGTGGCACGAGAACAAATTTTACTCAAACCAGCGGTCCATGCACGGATAACGACAGCGACAACCGTGATGACTATAAAGGTTTCCCCTGCACAGGCGGTAGTAATGGCGTTGAAGGCAGCGATTACAGTGCCCAGTTCTTCTTGCGAGAAGATAATCCAACGGACGAGGGCTTAACTGAACAAGAAAAGAAGGACAAGAAAATTACGATTACTGTAACTTGGACTCACGGGATGTACGCCCCCCAAACTCAAACATTCAACATCATGAAAGAAATTAGCATGAGAGAATATGATGCTAACCCGCCACCGTACCCAGGTCATACTAAACAAGATGGATGGGATTAGTCATAAAACAGGAAAGAAAATGGGATTCTGCTCTAAAGGAGTAGGACATGGACACAGCAAGAATTCATGTCAAAGCAGGCAATGGTGGCAACGGATGCATCAGTTTTCGTCGTGAGAAATTTGTGCCTCGCGGTGGTCCCGATGGTGGTGATGGCGGAAACGGGGGCAATGTCATCCTCGTTGCCACCCTTGGGATGAGTACCCTGATTGATCTTCGTCATAATCCACGCCAAGTCGCTGAAAACGGAGAGCACGGTGCTGGCAAGCAACGGGATGGCGCAGATGGGGAAAACCGTATCATTAAAGTTCCTGTTGGTACCATCATCAAAGATTTCAATACGGATGAAATGCTTGCCGATCTCACAGAACCTGATGAGACCGTTGTAGTCGCACGAGGCGGCATTGGTGGCAAAGGCAATTCCCGTTTTAAGAGCAGTACCTTTCAGGTGCCGCGCGTCGCTGAAAAAGGCGAACCTGGGGAAGAACGTGAAATAAGCCTTGAAGTCAAACTCATCGCCGATGTCGGGTTGGTCGGTTATCCCAATGCTGGTAAATCCACCCTCTTAGCCCGAACCTCTGCTGCTACCCCCAAAATCGCCTCCTACCCATTCACTACCCTTATCCCAAACTTAGGTGTCGTTCGCATTGATCAAGAGCAAAATTTTGTGCTTGCGGATATCCCCGGACTAATAGAAGGTGCACATAAAGGCGCGGGATTAGGACACCAATTTTTACGACACATTGAACGCACCAAGATGTTGATTCATGTCATTGACCTCAGTGCCACTGATGGTAGAGATCCCATCCAAGACTATGAGCAGCTAAATCTTGAACTCGGGCATTACAATCCGATGTTGACCGAGTTACCCCAAATCATCGCGCTTAATAAGATTGATATGCCAGAAGCAGAAGCAAATTTAGCACGCGTACAAGAATTTTTTGGCAAGCGAAAAGTTTTCCCTATTTCTGCTGTTACAGGTGAAGGTGTCAATGCTTTAATGCAACAAGCATACCGTTCCTTGCAATATCTTGAAGCAAAGGCACGGGAACAAGCTGAAACAACAATCACCTTTGAACATGAACTTCCCCCTGAACCGCGTGCCCGGTTTGAACTCCATAAAACTGAAAAAGGATTTGTTGTCACAGGTGAAGAACCGAAACGTGCTGTTGTTATGACCGACATGGAAAACGAACAAGCGTTGATGCTACTGTTTCGGAAGTTAAAAAAGATGGGGGTAATAAACGCTCTTACCCGTTCTGGCGTCAAAGAAGGTGATACAATTCAGATTGATGAATTCGAGTTCACCTATAGTCCAAAAATACTTAAATAAAGTGGCACAGCATGGGGCATTCCGAAGAAATATTCACTCAGATGCAATCTCGTCAAAAAGTCAACGACACTGCTCAACACAAGACAATCTCAGAACGCGAATGTTTATCTCATGTGAAACGCATTGTCGTAAAAGTTGGCAGCAGCACGATTTCAGACAACCTGCGCATCAATGAGGCCGCACTTGATGGACTTGTCCACGATTTAGCCACTGTCAAACAGAATGGAGTGGAAGTTATTCTTGTTACATCGGGAGCCATTGCGGCAGGGTGGCCCTATCTCGGTCTCAGCACAAAACCACAGACGTTACCCGAATTGCAAGCATCCGCGGCTGTTGGACAGATTCGGTTGATGGCTGCCTACGAAGAACGTTTCCGCCACTATCAACAAGTGTGCAGCACGCATTTGCTCACGCAGGATGATTTCTCTGATAGGAAACGTTACACCCGTATGAATGATGCCTTGCAGGCACTACTTCAACTTGATGCGATTCCTATTATTAATGAAAACGACAGTGTTGCAGTAGATGAAATTAAGGTTGGCGATAACGATACGCTCTCAGCCTACGTAACAAACCTTGTTCAGGCTGATCTCCTTGTCATCCTTTCTGATCAACATGGTTTTTTTACCGAAGACCCAAGACAAAACCCAGATTCGGAATTAATCCACACTGTCAATATTATTTCGGAGGAGATGTGGAAAGCCGCGGGGCAAGCTGGCACGACCAGTGGCACTGGTGGGATGATCACAAAGTTACGCGCTGCTGAAATTGTCACCGCTTCTGGTGAAATGGTAGTTATTGCTTATGGACGAGAGCCTCTTATAGTTACACGTCTTCTTAAAGGCGAACTGCTCGGCACCCTTTTTCTCCCCAATACGCGTATCTCTGGGCGTAAACGATGGATCGCCTATTCGCGTCCACCCAAAGGTTACCTTGTTGTAGATAACGGTGCCCGAAACGCGCTGATTCAAGGTGGAAAAAGTTTATTACCCGCAGGTATTCAGCGTGTTGAAGGGCATTTTAATTATAGCGATACGGTTTCATGTTTCACCGAGAATGGAGTTGAATTTGCTCGCGGCTTGATAAACTATAACTCCACAGAGACTTCAAAACTCGCTGGTAAACAGACGCAGGACATAGAAAAAATTCTTGGTTACCACGATTACGATGAAATTATACATCGGGATAACCTTGTATTGCTTAACTGAACTGAATTAGGCGCGTTAACTAAATCGTAGATCAGGGTCTCTGTGCCCTGCTACATTCACATGGACGAGGAACACTATGAGCGAAAATATCCAAAACATGATCCAATCAAAAGCCAAAAAAGCAAAAGCAGCGATGCGCGTTTTATCGCGCAGCTCGGCTGATATCCGAAACAACGTGCTTTTAGCGATGGCAGAAAATATTCTTGAAGCAAAAGACGAAATTCAGGAAGTAAACCGCTTTGACCTTGAAAACGGCAAAAAAACAGAACTTGCTGCACCACTCATGCAGCGTCTCCTGATTGACAATCAAAAAATAGAACGGATGGCAGACAATCTACGTCAAGTCGCTGCCTTGCCAGATCCTATCGGTGAAGTGATTAGTATGGGGGAACGTCCTAACGGACTCAAAATCGGCACAGTGCGTGTCCCTATTGGTGTTGTCGGCGTTGTGTATGAGTCGCGTCCCGATGTAACCGTTGAGGTGTCAGCACTCTGCATCAAATCTGGAAACGGAGTTATTTTGCGGGGTGGTTCCGAAGCAATCCACTCCAATACGATACTCGCCCGCATCCTCAGCGATACCGCTGCTGCAGAAGGTGTGCCAGATGCCATTCAGTTTGTTGATACCATCGACAGACAAGCGGTCTACGAACTTATCCGTCTTCCCGAATACATTGACCTCGTTATTCCACGTGGTAGTAACGAATTCGTCCAATTTCTGATGCGGGAATCCGATATCCCAGTGCTTGGACATGCAGATGGTATCTGTCATATCTATGTGGATGAAGCCGCTGATCTTGAGATGGCAACTAAACTTTGCATGAATGCAAAAGTCGGGTATAAAGTCGGTGTTTGTAATGCTGTGGAAACCTTATTAGTTCACGAGGTAGTCGCTGAAGAATATCTACCTGTTATCTGCGATGCGTTGCAAGATGCTGAAGTTGAAATCCGCGGATGTGATCGGACGCAGCAGATTTACGCCGCTGCGAAACCTGCGACCGAAGAAGATTGGCGCACAGAATATCTTGATTACATTTTATCCATTCGGATTGTTGATAGCATGAACACAGCCATTGACCATATTGAGACTTACGGATCACATCATTCAGATGCAATTATTACAGAAAGTTACTCCGCTGCGGAACGATTTCTTAAAGAGGTAGATTCTGCTGCAGTTTATGTCAATGCCAGCACCGTCTTTACCGACGGCTATGAATTCGGGTTAGGGGCTGAGGTCGGGATTAGCACGCAAAAACTCCATTCTCGCGGTCCAATGGGACTTGAAGGTTTGACGAGTTATAAGTATATTGTTTATGGGGATGGTCAGGTGCGTGAGTAGACATAGATAAAGTAGTCATAGACATCCATTTTGGCAACCTTGTTTTTTTAAGGTTGCTTCGTTTTTTTAAGGGCAATTTTCTGTTTTTCTTGACTTTCTTGGGACACTACTGTACAATATCTCTATGCCGCAAGACTACGATAATATGGCAAAAAATCTGTTGACAGATTACGCCACCGAAATCTCACAGTTTGTCCTCGGTGTGAAAGATGTTGAGGTGCTTGAAAACATTGACACGGAACAACAGACTATTATAGGGCAACGTGCCGACAGCACAAAACGTATTCGCGTTGATAATAGTGAAGCAATACTACACATTGAATTGCAACTGCGCGATAGCACTCACAAACCGATGTGGGCACGAAACGCAGCATATCACGGATACCTCGTTGGTGCACACGAATTGCCTGTTTACTCAAACGTCATCTATTTCCATCCGAATGCCGGAACGAATGATACGGGGAGATACGAGTATAGTTGGCGTGGGTACAAATATACACTACACTATAAGGTGATACGACTCATCAATATAGATGGGCAAGCGGTTCTGGAGATGAATGCACCAGGTATCTTGCCCTTTACGCCGCTTATGAAACCGCCCGCAGGGATGGACATTGAACAGTGGGCACAAGAATGTGTTAACGCAACGTGTGCCGCCCCTGTGGACCATCAAACGCAGGCAGACCTACTTTATGCTATTTCTCTTTTCGGAAGTTTAGTACATAACCCTGAGTTGTATGAACAACTCATACCGGAGGAACTTATGCGAGAATCTAAGTTTTACCAACGCCAAGTGGAAAAAATTGCCAGAGAGAATACGATTGAAAACACCTTAGCTTTGCTTCAAGATCAATTCCACGCGGAGGCTGTGATTGCCATAACACCCGAGCTTCGCAACATAAACGATCTGCAGAAACTTAAGCAGCTACATCTCGCCGCCGCGAAGGTGCAAAGTATTGAAGACTTCACGCAACTGCTGCACGAGTAGAAGCATAAAGTAAAACGGATACGTGGAGAGAGACATACGAGAATCTATAACTTACAACATCTTCAGGCTAAACAACCCTCCCTGACTGACAGTTGATAACGAAATCAACTTACCGCCGCCGTCTCCGTTTTTGCGGGCGTGGTGCTACTTTTTCAGGTTCTGGAGTTTCGGATTCAATACCCACCTTCACTCTTGGTCGCTTGGACATCCACACCATAAAATAGATTCCAAAACAGAACAGGATAATACTAACAAGTTGCGGTGATGTGAACCACGACAAGGACGGTGATTCTGGAAACACACGCGGTGTGAGCCTCCAAAATTCTACGATAAATCTCTCCACCGCAAGCATGACAAGACTTGTACCAAAGAGTAGGCCTGGGATTGCCGTAAATTTTTTGCGTTGTGACCAGAGGATACCGAAGAACGTAAACGAAATCAGGGTCTCATAAATAGGTGTTGGATGAACAGGGACGTCTGTTGGCACAGTGCCCTTTGGAAATGCCATTGCCCACGGTACATCAGAAGGTGGTCCGTAATCGCCATCACCTGCAAGCAAGCACCCAATGCGTCCAATACCATACCCAAGTAATAGGAGCGGTCCGATAACGTCAACAGTCGGCAGAAAAGGATTAGGTGAACGATGGATAACCCAACTAATTGTCGCACTGCCACCGATTAATCCACCATACCAGACTAATCCGGCCGGACTAAAGAGATCGCTTATTGAAAAGTGTTCTACGATGAACAGTACATAATAGATTTTTGCGCCGAGTATCCCACCGATAGCACCTGCAGCGACAATAGCTGTAGCTACTTCTCCTTGAAAACCCCTACGATTCAATTCACGTTGTATCATCACACTACATGTAATGAATGCAGTGGCTAACATAACGCCGTAGCTATGGATACCGATGGGAATAGAAAAGATCGTTCCCAAATCAATAAGCGTGGGATGCATCTATATTATTCTCCAAGATACGCTTGCCGCACCCGTTCATCTGCTAAGAGATCGGTAGAAGCACCTTCAATTGTTATTTCACCTGTTTCCATCACATACCCTCTATTTGTTACGTTCAAAGCAAGTTGTGCGTTCTGTTCAACCAAAAGAATTGTTGTTCCCTCTTCATTAATTTGCTGGATAATTTCAAAAATCTGTTTGACAATAAGCGGTGCAAGCCCTAAAGAAGGTTCATCCAAAAGTAGAAGTCTTGGATTTGACATAAGTGAGCGTCCAATTGCTAACATCTGTTGCTCACCACCGCTAAGGCTGCCACCTCGCTGTTTCCGTCGCTCCGCCAATACAGGAAAATAATCGAAAATCCTGTTTAAGTCGGATCTTATACCTGCCGAATCGTTTCGTATGTAGGCACCAAGTTCAAGATTTTCGAGCACAGTCATATCTGGGAAAATCAGACGGCCTTCAGGCACCTGAGAAATACCGAGGGCGACTCGCTGTTCCGCTGAAGTCGTTGTAATATCTTCACCTTCAAAATGTATAGTGCCTTCTGCCGGTACGTGAACACCAGAAACGGTCATGAGTGTGGTAGATTTGCCCGCACCATTTGCGCCAATCATACACACCTTTTCGCCAGCGTTAACCTCAATTGAAATCCCGCGCACCGCGCGGATATTTCCATAATACGTATGAATGTCCTTAAGTTCAAGCATCATCAGATGTTCCTAAATATGCTGCGATAACACGTTCATCGTTTTGCACATCTACGGGTTGCCCCTCGCTAATTTTTTCGCCATGGTCCAACACAGTAACCCAATCGGAGATCTGCATCACCACTTTCATATCATGTTCAATCAGTAGGACAGAGATTCCCCGTTCGCGGATGGTATAAATCAGGGAAATAAGATCGCGTGTTTCTTGTGGATTCATGCCTGCAGCGGGTTCGTCAAGGAGAAGAAGTAAAGGTTTTGTCGCCATGGCTCTGGCGATCTCAACGCGGCGTTGGTCTCCATAGGATAGATTTCCTGCTGTCTGATTACTAACGTCTGCTAATCCGACAAATTTTAGCATCTCCTCGGCGTATTCTTTAATTCCATTTTCTTCTTGTTGTTGTCTCTTGGTTCGGAATACCGCACCTACAAAGGTAGCGGAGGTGCGCGGGTGTCTCCCAATTTTGACGTTATCCAGCACCGTTAGTTCAGTAAAAAGTCTAATATTCTGAAACGTCCTGGCAACCCCAAGTCCTGTAACCTCATCTGGGCGTAAACCTGTAATTTGTTTCCCCAAAAAATTAACCCTACCCAACGTGGGTTTATCTAATCCGGTGACACAGTTGAACAGTGTTGTTTTCCCCGCACCGTTTGGGCCTATTAAACTGGAAATTTGTCCAGCACGCACCTGAATTGTAACTTTCGATAATGCTATAACACCGCCATAGTGTCGGCTCAATTCCCGTGTTTCAAGGATGTTTATAGGTTGATCTGCCATCTTTATCTCCCGATCAAATCATTTCATTTATAGGATACCTTAAACAGTCCGAAAGTGTCAACTTATTTCTCTTTTTATAGGGTTATTTAGTTTTCTATATTTTTTCACAAGTGTTTATTTTTTTATGAAAAGCAGATATAGTGTGTCTTTTCACACCATATCTGCTATACTTCACCTTAAAACTATACTATTTTTGAGGTGAAGCATGACAAGAAAACTATCTTGCCACTTGTTAGATATGTTAGCAGAAGTGACAGACCCACGCAACGAGAAAGGGAAACGACAATCTACTGAAAGAGTTAGATGTTGTGGCATTAGAACAGACCCTAACAGCGTGGGTAAACACCTTGATAGAAAGTCGTCTCGATTTGACAGGATGTCTTGACACAGTCGCTATAGATGGCAAAACGATGCGTGCCTCTAAAAAAAGTGGTGCGATAACGATGCACCTGCTTTCTGTCGTTTCCCACGAGTTAGGGGTTACCCTCACGCAGCAAAGTGTCAGCGACAAAGCGAACGAAATACCGATCTCAACAGAGATCCTCAAAGCGTTTGATGTGAGTGGGAAAGTCATCACAACGGACGCACTTTTGACACAGCGCACTTTCTGCCACGCCATCATAAATCGTGATGGAGACTATATGTTTCCTGTCAAAGACAACCAACCTGACCTTTACGATGATATCCGAAAACTCTTTCAAGGCGTTGCTGACACACTTTCTGAGGACGCAACACATCCTCTATTGGGAGACCCTATTTACAAGCATGAGACTTATGAAAAATCACATGGGAGACTTGAAACAAGGTGTGTCAAAGCAAGCACAAGTCTCAATGCGTATCTTGACTGGCCAGGAATAGCGCAAGTGACCAATATCGTTATACATGCAAGAAACTGAACACAGGCAAAGAAACACACAAAGTCCACTATGGCATAACAAGTCTAAGTCCCGAAGCAGCATCTGCAAAACGCTTACTTGCTTTACGGCGTGGACATTGGTCAATAGAGAACAAGTCACATTGGATGCGAGATATGGTGCTCGGAGAAGATGTCTCTCCTGTCCGGTGTGGTGGTATCCCACAAATCATGGCTGCTTTACGCAATACAGCATTATCCGTATTCCGATTTTCAGGGATAACGCGTATTGCCGATAAAATGAAATATTATGCTTCAAAACCTAAACTCGCAGTAAACTTGATAATATAAGAATCTTTAAAACTGAATAACCCTGTTATTTAACAAGCCTTATTGTTTCTTTGTATACTTATATTTATGAATCATCCTCAGTAAATTTCAAATTTGATACCTCTCAACTTATGTGCTATAATTGAAACAAAAGGAAACACATAATGAATTGGAAAGACGCACTACCAAAAATTATAACACAGCCTGACACAAGGCTACGGTTCGGAGAACCACTCGCAAAACATACCTACTTCAAAATTGGTGGAGAAACGACTGCCTACATAGAAGTAAGCACGATAGACGAATTAGCAGCATTAGCACGTTTCCATCGCAACTGGGAAGTTCCCGTTGCAGTCATCGGAAGAGGTTCAAATCTATTAGTAAGTGATAAAGGGTTCAATGGTATTAGCGTCAGGTTAATCGGAGAGTTAGCAGAACTGCAGGTTGATGGGGAAATTGTTACCGTTGGTGCGGGGCATCCATTACCGGGGCTATCCAAAGTTATGTCAAAACAAGGGTTGAGCGGTGTAGAATTTGCGCTCGGCATTCCTGGTGCTGTCGGCGGTGCACTCATTATGAACGCTGGCGCATGGGGGAGTAGTTTCGGGGATGTCGTCACGGATGTTACCGTAATGCGTGATACGGGTGAACTCGTTAAACTAACCCACGAGGAAGCAAACTTTGAATATCGGCATAGCAGGTTAGATAGCTATTTTTGCGTTATAGGTGCAACGCTCAGACTTCAGCATGGGGATGCAGATACAATTACGGCACGGATGCAAGACTTCTTCAAACAGAAAACCGAAACACAACCTTTTGCCGAAGAGAATGCGGGATGCATCTTTAAGAATCCCCCTGGTGATTCTGCGGGGCGACTAATAGACGTTAGTGGTTTGAAAGGGCATCGTATCGGTGGCGCTGAGGTTTCTACGGTTCACGGCAATTTTATCCTCAATATGGACAACGCGACAGCGGCGGATGTTTTAGACTTAGTCGCATATATTCAAAAGCAGGTACGTGAAAAGACTGGGATCTTGCTTCAAACAGAGGTAAAACGTTTAGGATTTGACGAATAAAACTTCTCCATTACAATTAGAGATGATACCAATGAAGACCCTAAGTCGTTGGCTATCCTTCATTTTGTTCTTGCTAATTAGCCTCTTCGGCGTATTTGATGCGCAGCCCGCAATCGCGAAAAAAATATATGAACTTGGTGAAGATGCGCTTCAGAGAGGCGATTATGCACAAGCAATTCAACACTTCACTAAGCACCTCCAAAATACACCTAATAAAGAAAACGGAAAGACACTTACCCGTTTAGGATACGCCTATTCTCAACTTGGGCATTACGCTGAGGCTATTCGTGCGTATCAGGACGCGCTCCATTTAGAGGCATCCGAAAATCAAAGCCAACAAACCCGCGTTGTAAAAGCACAAGCATTTTTAGGGTTAGGATATATCGCTTACCGACAGGGGAAGTTTGATGATGCGATTCAGTTCTATGCAAAAGTTGTAGAACAAGGTGCGGCTGGTGTCGCCGAAGCGCAACATAACCTCGGAAGAATCTATGCTGGACGTGGAGAAATAGAGAAAGCGATTGAAGCACAACAGCAAGCAATAACGGATGATTCAAAATTTGCCGATGCGTACTACCATCTCGGTGTGCTTTACAGTCGTAAACAGGATTGGCAGAAGGCGATCACGGCATATCAGAAAACTGCTGGGTTAGTTCCAACGATGCCAAATGCCCACTATCAACTTGCGCGATGTTACCGTCAGACAGGGGATACATTAGAGGCAGAAAAAGCGATGCAGCGGTTTCGCACCTTGAAGAGAGCAGATGCAGATATCCAAAAACATCTTGAAGCAGTGTTTAGTGCAGATGCTGCTAAAAAAGTAGAAACGTTACGCAAACTCGCAAATATCTATCTCAAATATGAAAGATATGAAAAGGCTACCCAGGAATTTGAACGTATTCGCAAACATAGCAGATTAGATAGTGATATTGCACAAGTGTCCGCGGGGTTGGGTAGAATTGCATTGGAGCAAGAAAATGTTACGCAAGCGATTACACACTATAAACATGCCATCCAACTCGGTTTAAAGACAACCGAAATATACCATTACCTTGGCATCGCTTATATGCAGAATCGAGATGGACAGAACGCCATAAAACAGTTCCAACAAGCACTCACGCTAAATGCAGATTTTCCAGAATCGCACCTTATGTTAGGCACGCTCTACACAACAGACAAAAAGTTTGATAATGCAGAAAAGCATTATCAACGCGCAATCACACTTGCCCCAGAGATGGCAGCCGCATACCATGGACTCGCGTATCTATATGGACAATACGATCGAAATCTGGAGAAAGCGATCGAATTAGCACGCAAAGCGACAGAATTTTCCCCAAAATCCGCACCCTACTATAACACACTCTCATGGTTGTATTACAAGACTGGCAAATATAGCGATGCAGAAACTGCAGTTTTAAAGGCGATTGAACTCGCACCCGATAATCCGACCTATCAAGAAGGTTTGAAAGAAATCCGTCAGCGCAAGGAATAAATACTACAATCCTGTTTTCAGTTTGCCCCAAATTGTTGTCAATTTGCTTTCAGGTTCAACCACCAGAAATCCGGTTGCCCTTTCAAGTCCTTCTTCCATAACGGTTTTTATGTCCTCTTGTGAAAGCGGCACGTCAAATAGCGCAACCTCGTCAAGTAAGCCTTCACATTGATGTCCTCCGTCAGACCCATCACCAATTCGCATCCGAGAAGGATTCGCATCAAGGCTCGGCTTCGCATAAACTTGTTTACCAACCTCCTCACCATCGGTGTAGATCACTAAACCTTCATCTTCACCGAAAACGCCCGCGAGGTGGTGCCACCCATCGCCTGTAATCACTGGACCACCCTTTGGACCCGCCCATGCGCCAGGGGCACCTTTAGTAATACTCAGCTGAAGCGTTTGAGTGTCTCTATCCACAACCAACAGATAGTTCCGTGGATTCTGTCCCCGCATCATAATAGATTGCCAGCGTGTCCCTTTTGACGGTTTCAGATTTGCCCAAGCAACAATTGTTAATTCTTCAAGGATAATACTGTCGTTCGCTTCTACCTCAACATAGACATTGTTACCGTTGAATTCGAGTGCTTTTCCAAATTTTCCATCTTGCCACTTCTTAGGTCCTGCGATAGTCCCATCGTTTCCCGCATCGGAACTATCCTTTGCAACATCGCCACCACCTTCTTCAAAAAGCCACATGCCAGCAACGGTATCAGGGTCAATTTTCCCAAACGCATACGGGCTTGTAATAAACATAATGATCACTATAATATAAACAACACAAATCTTCGTGTTCACCTGACTTTCCTCCTATACCAAACATTTATCATTTGAACGAAATGATACCATCTCCTTCACGAATTGTCAACCACTGATTACTTTTCACATTTTTAATAACATCTTGAATACCATTTTGCCACTGAACAACTAATCGGTCAACCCTTTCTACTGTCCCCAATCCAACCTGAAGTCGAAACGAGTTTTGAGAAAGATAACTTCCGCCACTCTTCACTTCGCGCAGTAACTGTGTATTTCCAATATGAAGCGTTACTTTCGCGCCTATTCCATTCCGATTCGATTGTTTGCCGATAAGCTTAATGTTCAACCAACGGTGAACTGGCGGCGTATCGTTCCGCAGCAGATCCGGTGTATCCGAGATGTTCATGACAAGGATGTCCAAATCACCGTCGTTGTCGTAGTCTCCAAAAACGGAGCCTCGACTGGATTTCTGGATTAACAACCCATTCCCACACTTATTCGAAATATCCGTGTATATTCCATTTCCTTGATTGTAGAAAAGCTGATTACGTTGTTTATAAACCCCTATCTCCTCCAATTCCTCAATATTGTCATGGAGGTGTCCATTTGCGAAAAAGAGGTCAAGCCAGCCATCATTGTCAAAATCGACGAAGTTTGTGCCCCATGCAAGCGGTAATAGCGTCGGTTCGCCTAAACGACTTTGTGCAGTAACATCCCAAAAAACACCCTTTCCATCATTCTGATAAAGCGTGTTCGTTTCGGCTTGGTAATGCGTGAGAATTACGTCAAGATCACCGTCGTTATCGTAATCCGCAGTGTCAATACCCATGCTACTTTCTGCGTCGCCATGCTCATTACGGGCAATTCCAGACAATTCACCTAACTCGGTGAATGTGTCATTACCGTTGTTATGATATAAAAAGTTAGCGTCTCGGTCATTTGCGATATAGAGGTCAAGCCAGCCATCATTATCAACATCTGTCCAAACAACACCGAGTCCTCTGCCGAGTGAGGTAAGACCAACGTCCTTTGTTACATCGGTGAAAGTGCCGTCACCGTTATTGCGGTAAAGGACATCTGGAGCAGGAGCAAAATCTTCCGGACGACAATATGCTGGGATTCCACCTTGAGAACAATCTGGAGCGTTTTCCAGATCAAGCAACACATAGTTCACAACAGCCAGATCAAGCCATCCATCGTTGTCGTAATCAGCAAAGGCACAACCAGCAGAAAAGTGTTTTTCGCTCGTAATTCCTGCATGGCGTGATACATCAGTAAAAGTGCCATCACCATTATTCCGGTAGAGAACATTTTGCCCGAAATTGGTGACAAAGAGATCACGGTTGCCATCGTTATCGTAATCTGCTACACAACAACCGATACCATAACCGGTATCACCAACATCTGCTTGTAGCGTCACGTCAGTGAAAGTGCCATCACCATTATTCTGATAGAGTTGATTTGTGGGAAGGATATCTGGCATTTTTTCAGTGAGAGGTGCACCATTAACCAGATATATATCTATGTTATCGTCGTTGTTGTAATCAAAGAAAGCGGCACTGCCACCCATTGTTTCAACGAGATGTTTTTCTCCAGTTGCACCATTAAAATGACGGAATTGGATACCCGCTTCCTCAGTTACCCGCGTAAAATGTATCTCCGCGTGTGTGAGACTTACCAATAGCATTGAAGCAACATAAGTGAAGCATTTCATAATACCGTAAATCTAAGGACGAATAACTGTACCGTCCATTCGGCGCACTGGTGCCCAACCACCGTTGAGTGGGTGTTCTGGGAATGGGAATTGTGCCGCAAGTTCTTCGTTGACATCAATACCGAGTCCGGGTGCTTCATTTGCCCAAAAACAACCGTCCCGAATTTCTGGGCAACCTGGGAAAACCTCTTTTGTGTTTTCACCAAATACATGCTGTTCTTGAATCCCGAAGTTATAACATGCTAAATCTAAAGCGACGTTGGCAGCATGCCCAACAGGAGAAACATCACCCGGTCCGTGCCATGCTGTGCGTACACCGAAAAATTCGCAGAAAGCAGCGAGTTTCCGAGCAGGACTAATACCACCAATCTGCGAAATATGCACCCGAATAAAATCAATCAGTCGGTCTTTAATGAGATGCACATATTCATTCGGATTGTTAAACAATTCTCCCATCGCAATTGGGATGCTTGTCTGTTGACGCATCAGTTGGAAATAGTCAACGTCTTCCGGTGCAAACGGATCTTCAAGGAAAAATAGATTATACGGTTCCAGTCCTTTGGCAAGATTAATTGCTTGAATCGGTGGTATCCGTTCATGCACATCGTGCAGCAGTTCAACCTCATCACCCAATTTTGTCCGCAGATGGTCAAAAAGTTTAATGACTGTATTGACATAAGGTGTCGGCTCAAATGCAGGAGAACTTCGCTTGCCGCCGCCTGCACCGTAAGTAGAGTGTCCGGGAATTGCAACTTGTGCGCGCACATAACGATACCCTTGTTCCATATATCGCCGGACGCTGTTTTCCACCTCTTCAAAAGTTCCACCACCTGCGTGCCCGTAAAGCGTTGCTGCCTCACGACATTTACCACCGAGTAGTTGATAGACAGGCATGTTCGCGCGTTTGCCCATAATGTCCCACAGCGCAATATCCACACCGCTAAGCGCGTTATTCAGCACCGGTCCATTTCGCCAATACGAACTGACAAAACTTGTCTGGAAAATATCCTCTATGTTGGTAGGGTCTTTCCCAATTAGAAAAGGTTTTAGGTATTCATCAACAGCGGTCGCAACAGCAAGCGGACGTTGTGTAAACGTCGCACAACCTACACCGTATAAATCGGGTTCACTCGTTTCAACTTTTACAACGACAAGCCGAATTCCATCAGGGGCAGTCAGAATAGTTTTGACATCTGTTATTTTCAAGGTATCAGTTCTCCTATTTCTTAACGGTAGAAATCCTATGTCAAGTAGGATTGGTAGCTTTTGATATTCTCTGTGATAGAATTTATCAAACTGAATACGACTTGTCAAGTGAAACCCGATATACAACAGTTTAATCGTAGGTTGGGTTGAACCGAAGGTGAAACCCAACATTTACAGTATGTAAAAGCGTTTGATGTTGGGTTTCGTGCCTCAACCCATAGGTGTCAACTTAAAAAAAATGCTGTATTTTCTCTTGTTGGAGGGCTTTGTAAGCCCGATATTGTGAGACCTAACCAATAAAATCGGGGTTGAAAACCCCTCCAACAATGGGAAATATCCTTAAGTTGACACTTATGGGTTTCGTGCCTCAACCCAACCTACAAGAGGGATAGAAACCACCGAAAAATGATTGGTAAATCCTTGAATTGACGCTTATAGTGTGGTTTCCTAACCCCACCAACCGAGGGATTCGCCTATTTTAGATTTAAGTAAAAAGAGATACAAAAATAAAAATAGGGCGGGTTTAAAAACCCGCCCTACAAATAGTTTACTACAAAGAGTAGTGTTAGAAACTTTGGCGACCTGTTGCTACATTCTGTGCTCTGTCGGTCACCCGAATTGTAATGCTATGTGTGCCTTCAGGCAATTTGCCAGTTTTCAACAGCAGCTGCTCCTCTTTGGAATCGAAGATGCCATCTTCAGGGAAGATAACTTTCCACTGCTCATCGTTGTCTATCTTGTAAACAGCTTTTTGGATGGTGTTCATCATATCGGAGACATCACAAGTAATATTAAATGTACCATCCTCGTTTGGTTTAACATCGATTTCGCCGACATCAGGGTCGGTATTATCCACAGTGAATGGGGCACTGACTTTTTCAGCTGTTTTCTCCCATCCGACAGGATTACTCAGCTTATCTGTAGCAACGATTTTCAATTGGTATTTCCCATCAGCGATTGATGTGATATCCCAAGCATAACTCGGAGCAGCGAGTTCTTTTTTAAGAAGTTGCCAATTTTCATCGTCACCGACAGCACTATAATAGACGAAGAACTGTAGTGTGTCTTTATTGGCATCTTCAACTTTCCACCCAATGTTCCATCTTTTCGGAGAAGCATTAGCGGAAGAAGAACCCCTACTTGAGCTACTTGGTGGTGATGGTCTACTGGCTGAAGGTCTTTGAGAACTGGTCGTACCAGTATTAATGCTGATCTCGTTGATCTTTGGTTTAATATTAGTTTGAGCGGATGCAAGTGTGACCTTTTTCAAAGTAGGTGTTTCCGCAGGGTTAGTGGTAGTGAACTTCGCTCGCCACTGGATATATTGACCATCCGCATTCGGAATTTGCGAACCTTCTGGTGTGGCGAGTTCCTCTGACCATTTGTTCCACGTATCATCCGGTTTGCGGGTGTTCCCTGAACGAGTTGCAAAGGTGATTGAAGTGCCATCAGGGACTTCAGCTTCCCACGAGAGTTTACCCCAACGCGACAAACTTTGTGCATT
Organism: Candidatus Poribacteria bacterium; assembly: GCA_028820635.1. Classification (GTDB taxonomy): domain Bacteria; phylum Poribacteria; class WGA-4E; order WGA-4E; family WGA-3G; genus MSPOR6. Next base: position 116,421 of record JAPPIG010000132.1, on the reverse strand, counting down.
GTGGACAGAGGATTCAAGCGTACCTTCTTCAACATGCGATGATGTAAGCGTAAAGAGTTTACCGGCATTTCCAGTACCCAATATCGTTTTCATACTATCTGCATGTTCTGTCTGATGGATCGCTATGACATCCTTGCCGGAACACTTTCCGATGGTCTCAAAATCACCCGTCTTTGTCTGGACGCGATACAATTTGCCATTGTTTCCAGTTCCTACTAAGATTTGCTTATCACTTTCCAAAACAATAGCGTGGATAACTGGTTCCGGTGCACTCCACACCAATGCCGTTGTGCCATCAGGGTGTAACCTGTAGATATACGATTTGTTTTCTTTTGGGGGACCGCTACCCGGTGCCTGTGGGGCAGGAATAGAAGGTCCTCTACTTGCACGGGGACTACCTCTATCCATCGGTACTGCCGTAACAGCCGATGCGTAGACGTTCCCTTCACTATCCATAATCAGGTTTCGTATCTCTTTTTCTTTGGCTTGGTATATCACGTTTGCCGTGCCATCGTCCATGATTTTATAGATAATTCCGTTGTCCCCGCTGCCTGCATAAAATCCACCATCAAATGCCACCAAGGACCTTATGTTTTTTTCTTCTGCATCAAAGAGAACACTGGATTCACCTTCAGGTGTGATTTTATAGATTTTTCCTTCAGTCCCTGTAGCAGCATACAGATTACCTTCGTCATCCAGATGCATTGCCCACACATACTTATCGCCCTTACTCAGAATGGTTTTGGGAGGGGTAGTTTGATCGGTAATTTTATAGATCAAACCATCGGGACCTGTACCAGCATAAAGTGTGTCGTCCGGTGCAATAGCAAGACTATAAATTTCAACTTCTGGTGAATCATAATAAAGCGTAGATGTTTTTCCATCTGCGCTAATTTTATATATTTTGCCTTCGTTGCCTGTTCCCGCATAGATATTGCCCTCAGAATCTTCAACGAGTGCCCATACTCGGGCTTCATCAATTTTTGTGAGACCATCTATTTTAAAGGATAAACTGGCATCACCCTTGCTTGAGACAGAAATATTTTTAATTTCGCCCGCTTCAAAATGCGTTCTTTGGTGTTGTTCCCATAAAGATGTTGACACGGCAGAAGCGAGGCTTGCGTAAATTAAGACAATTGCCATCAGGCTCCAAAAGAAAAAGAAACGGCGCATAAAACATATCCTCCTGTTAATTGCGCAAAATATGAAATAATGAAATCCTAAGTTTAGGTTATTGAGCATTTCTATTAACGGCGATAGCCATTGAAGCACTACCAACAATGATGTAGTCTGTTTCAACTTTGTCAGTGTGTAAAGTTGTTCCAACCGTATATCCACTTTCTCCAATCCGCATAGCCGTGTTCATCACAGACATGACCGAAATCGGAAGATCGGGGAATTCTTCACCCTGAACGGTTAATCCTGGCTGTTGTGCCGAAAGTTCTAAGATAAGATTTGTGTTAGGTTCGTCGCTTTGCAACAATTTGACCAATTGATTGATGTTTTTCGGACGAGAAACACCAGGGGCACGAGAACGCTTCCATAATTGATATGAACTTGAACTCATCGCACGAAGCAAAACAATCCCATCAGGTGTATCCTTCGGAATTTTAATTGTTCCTGTTAATGGCATCGGCTGCTCAAGATAGGGGCGTATCGTAAAAGTCATTTTTACTTCTTCACCTGGCCGATATGCAAGCTTATCAACCCGAGCTGTTAGAATTGAGGCCGTTTTCCGCTTATCCTCAATTTTTATATCAAAGTTCACAGACTCTACTTTGAGTTTAGCATACGGGTTAGATATCAGATCGCGCATCGGATTCGTAACTATCCGTGAAACATTAAATCCAGGAGATCCGCTTGAAGAAAAAATGTTTCTTAAGACAATTTTCTGAGTATCCAAGTCTGGATGATCCTTAAGTGTGATTGTTGCCTTTGTGTTGACTGTATGGTCATTAAAAGCGAATTCCATCCCACTAACTATATTGGAAATAGCAATTCCCGTATATAACGGTGAGAAAAACGGTTCTCGGATCACTTCATAGTACACATCATGCACTTTCTTATCAGATGTTTGGAGTTTTGCTGTTACCGGGATATAGTGATGTGTGTTCGGAAGTTTCTTAATCAACCCAGCAATTGCTGGATCACGATCTTGTACTAAAGTTCCGATCAGTTGCGTTGGAGACGCTATTTTGGATGACCGACTGATTCGTGGCAAAATATAATGTACAAAACCTCCAGAGAGCGGTAGGTTTACATTGCCTTCACCACCAGCTGAATGTCCGTACGCTAATAATTCGTTGCCATCAATATAGGTGATAGTTCCATAACCGAAGGCGGTATAGTCTCCACGGACAAATTCTGTGCCGATTATTTGCCCTTTCTCTACAGGTGATTTTCTTCCGTTGCCGCCCCCCCCGGCTGCTTGGACAGGTATCATGTTCCATCTGTCAAAATGCGGTTTTAGAAGCTGCATCGTTGCTGCATCAAGCCTTGGGAGAGCGATAGGCATTGCCAACTGCATTGAATTTTCTCGCGTATATAGGTTGTTTCTTGATGTCTGGTTCCTATTATCAAGATTGTTTTGTAGCAACCCTCTATTGCCTTCAGGAATAAGAGAAGGAACCATATCAAGACCTTCCGATACATATTCGGAGCCAAGGTCTAAGAATTTAGCACCTGCATATCTTAAGTTAGGTTCCATGCCGCGTTCTGCGACTTTTATCATGAGTTCAATAGGTGTTATCCCAACGATGTTGGCATGTTCGCGCTGATCCCAAGCAGCAAGTGACAGTGCTCCCATGAGTCTACCATTAATGTAAATAGGACTGCCGCTCATGCCGCCTGCGCCACCAGTACGCTTGAAGTTCTCGCTCGTGCCTTTTACCCATACCACATGCCAACCAGGTACGTAGTTATACTCAACACTCACTACTACTAAATCAAATTCCTCAACCTCTGTTCCGGAAAATACGGTGTACCCTTTTCCTTCCATGCCTGGTTTAACGTCAGACAACGACATAAACTCTTTAGCGTCCCATTTAATCTGTGCATTCGCGTGGAATGCAGCTAAGCAAAATGCCACAAGTGCACAAAGCAAAACTTTTTTCACAATTTTAACTCCTCTTTGATTTTTTGAAAATTGATTATCGTGTGGACAAGTATGAAGATTCTGCAAATAGAAACTGAGGATTCTCTGAAAAGTAGAGGTGTGTAGATTTTCGCCACACAAAATGACTTAAGTTTCAAAAATTAGTTTATTTCCAATTGATTTAAGATACCATGTTCTGTGAGTCATGTCAACCTAAAATATATTTTTTTATGAATGTTCCGGCGTAAAATACCAATCCTGAACTTCCTGTCAAATGTCCTGTAATTCTCCAGTTATCCATAGTTGACAGAAACAAGTGATAGTGCAATCAGAAGTAACGTATTCCTTCTTGATTATAACTATGGATAATTATAGCACCTTTATGTTGAATTTGCAACTTTTTAAAACCTAACTGTTTTTCTCATAACAACGAGGCGAATTTAGATACACACATCAGCGTTGCGTAAGCATACCGTCTGTCGGATTTAGATTTTCGCTTGATTTACTTCAAGGTTTGGGCTAAAATAGAGGAAAATCAGATATGTATCGGGACTAAGAAATGCCACGTTCTGCTTACATCCTCTCAATTGACCAAGGGACGACTGGGACGACGGTACTACTTGTAGATGCCCAAGGTGAAATTGTATCACAAGGGTATCAGGAATTCGCTCAGCATTACCCACGTCCCGGATGGGTAGAACATGACCCCGATGAGATTTGGGATGTAACACAGAACGCTATTGTAGATGCGTTGCATGCCCTTGAGATAGAAAGTAATATCTCGGCAATCGGTATTACCAATCAACGTGAAACCACTGTTATATGGGATCGTAAGACTGGAAAACCGATTTATCCAGCGATTGTGTGGCAATGTCGCCGCACCGCTAACATCTGCGCAGAACTCAACACACAGGAAGATATAGTAGCACAAGTAAAAACCAAAACTGGACTTGTGATTGATCCTTATTTCTCAGGTACAAAGGTAGCATGGATTCTGGATAAAGTAAGCGGAGCACGGGAAAAGGCAGAACGTGGTGAACTCGCTTTCGGGACTATTGATACATGGCTTCTATGGAAGTTGACAAACGGCACAGTTCATAAAACTGATTACACAAACGCATCAAGAACTTTACTCTTTAACATTGATACACTTTCTTGGGATGATACACTTTTAGAAATTTTTAATGTCCCGAAACCCATTTTACCTGAAGTCTGTCCATCTGCAAGTCTTTTTGGAAAAGCGCAAATTCCCCTTTTGGAAGGAACGCCAATTGCAGGTGTTGCGGGTGATCAGCAATCTGCGTTGTTCGGCCAACTCTGCTGGCAATCGGGTATGGTGAAGAATACCTACGGCACAGGTTGTTTTCTGATGTTAAATACCGGTTCGGATCGAGTTGAATCAGAATCCGGACTCTTGACGACACTTGCTTGTAGCCTTGATGCTAAACCTGTGTATGCGTTGGAAGGGAGTGTATTTATTGCTGGTGCTGCTGTGCAATGGCTCAGAGATGGTTTACAAATAATAGAATCTGCAGAAGATACAGAGGTTATTGCCAACCGTGTAGATGATTCAGAAGGTGTCATCGTTGTACCAGCATTCACCGGCCTTGGTGCACCCTATTGGAATGCTGAAGTGAGGGGCGCTATGTTTGGACTCACACGAGGCACAACTCGCGAACATATTGTCCGAGCCACATTGGAATCGATTGCCTATCAATCAGCAGATGTGGTCAGTGCGATGGTGGCGGATGCAGATACTCCGCTGCAACGGTTGCGCGTTGATGGTGGAGCAGTCGCTAATAATTTCTTGATGCAGTTTCAAGCAGATATTTTGGGTATAGATGTGGAACGTCCTGAACGGATTGAAACGACTGGACTCGGTGCTGCTTATCTGGCAGGAATTACTGCTGGTGTTTGGAAGAATATTGATGAACTTGAGAACTACCGAAAAATAGACCGTATCTTTTTCCCTCGGATAGACGTTCAGCAACGAAATGAAAAACTCGCTGGTTGGTGCGATGCAATTCAAAGGTTAAGTCGTGATGCAAATGAGGTGTAGCGATGCGTCTGCAGTGGAAGTATTCGTTAATCATAAATTTAACGGTTATTGCTGTGCTCGTCGCTTTCTATTTTTTGGACAGTGTTAGGATGCGTAGAGAGATGAGTGGGCTTCACGCCTTAGGTGCGGAACGGGGTGCTACAATAAAAAGGATCGTAGAAAACACTATCCTTAACGCTGTTGTTACAGAACTCACAACATCACAAGCATTTAATGCCGAAAAAATTGATCAGCTGCTTCTTAGACTTAAACAAACTCCTGATATGCAGGATGTTCTGAATGTCCAAGTTACTTTAGAGAATACGCGCGTGCGTTCGAGTTTACTTGCACAAGACGAGACAACCGTTTTTTTCTTAGGGGAAGACGACATTCATCAGATTAAAACATACGGGGCAAAAATTGATACGATGGAGGGGCAAGACGCAACATCTGTCATTGTTAAGTATACAATTTCACCAAAGAAGTTGGAATCTCAAACAATCGAAAACGTTGACCAAATTCCACCTGAGACACTTGAGGCGCGGGAAAAGCGTGTCCGCGAAAAATTTGGTTTGTCACCGGACACACAAGTTTTAATTGAGGAGGTTGGACCTGAGTTCATTTATCTAACACTTCTTAACCAGGGTAAATTTCATTTTGATTTGTATCGGATGTTTGTATCTAATAATATTAATCTGTCTCCAGATGCCACAGTGGCAGTAGATGAAGAAAATAACCGATGGCAAATCACAGATATAGAAACAGGGCACGTATATAATTTGTGGTTGGAGGAAAATAATTTCTGGATTCACACGGCGCATGCTAACAGTGGTTATATCCGAGTGTTATTTGATGTGCCGTATATTGCGAAATCTATCCGTTCATCACTTTTAACGCATGCAATTTTTATCATCATCGTCGGTGTGTTCCTTGTTGTTCTTATAGACTTGATGACGAACCACTTAATTATAAAACCACTTGCGCGGATGACCGAAATTATTCAGAATGCTGAAACGGGTAACTTCTCATCCTACTTACATCGGACTTATGGCTCAGATGAAATCAGCAAAGCTACCCGTAATTTGGTTCGAATGTTTGTCCAGTTAAAAACATCACACTCAAGAAAAATTGCTGCACTTGGACAATTTGCTGCTGGAGTTGCACACGAAATTCGTAATCCTTTGAATTCAATCGGTATGACAGCACAACATTTAAAATCGATCTTCTCTCAACCCAAAATCAGTCCTGAAGACATTGAAGAGGCTAAAGAATTTTTAGATATTGTAGACGAGAAAATTCAGGACTTAAAACAGACTTCAGAACAATTTCTAACACTCAACCGACCACAGAAGCTTAAGTTAACAACGGTAAATTTGAATGGCCTCTTGGATTCTGTTTTATCTGAATTTGTACTTGTTACAGAAGAAGCAGAAGTTCAAATCATTCGGGATTTTGATCCAGAACTCCCAGATATGCAATTAGATGAGATGCTAACGCGTCAAACAATTTTCAATTTTGTGCAAAATAGCATACAGGCAATGCCGAAAGGTGGAAGTATTTATCTGACGACAACCTTAGAAGAGATAGGCGGTGTTTTTTACGTTGTGCTTGAAATTCGAGATACAGGAATTGGCATTCCAGAGGAAAATCAGGAACGGATTTACGATGCCTATTTCACAACAAAAGAAGCGGATGGTGGTGCCGGTCTGGGGCTTGCGGTTTCACACCAAGTTATCACTGCACATCAAGGCAAGGTTGAAGTGAGAAGCAAAATTGGTATGGGAACGGCTTTTAAAATTACTTTTCCTGTTAAAAAGCCACAAGAGATTAGCAGTTTGAAGTTAGAAGAAAATGAGGACTTCCAGAAAGTGTAGTTTGCAAAGATTCCCTTTAATGGAGATATTAGAAATGCCATCAATTTTGATTGTAGACGACGACAAAGCACAACTTACTATTCTACAACGTATCTTGCAACGCGAAGGATACGATGTAGAAACGGTTGAAGATAGCAAATCAGCACTTGAAAAAATTAAAGAACAGATGTTTGACATCGTGATTAGCGATATGTGGATGTCTTCTCGGTTTGATGGGCGGGACCTACTCCGAGAGATAAAAAAGATTGATCCTGGATTGCCGGTGTTGATTATAACTGCATTCGCTGAACTCAATGATGCCGTTAACCTTGTCGCGCATGAGGGAGCATTCTATTACCTTGAAAAACCGATTCAGATTGATGTGCTTAAGCGAGAGGTCGGTAGGGCATTACAAACTCGCGGGGCTTTAACTGAAGGTGAACCTGATTCGGACGACACGTCTCCTGATATTGAAGTTGATTATATCGTGGGTGAAAGTGAAAAAATGCAACAACTCTTCAAAAACATGGCGAGAGTCATTCACCGAGGGGTTAAGCAGGTTCTCATCACAGGTGAAACGGGTAGTGGTAAAAGTCTTGTTGCGCGTGCGCTACACGAATATGGAAATCGCAAAGATAAACCTTTCGTCTCAATAAATTGTGGTGCCATCGCAGAAACCTTAATTGAAAGCGAACTGTTTGGTCATGAAAAAGGTGCATTCACAGACGCAATCCAACAAAAGAAAGGTATTTTTGAAGTTGCTGATACCGGCACCCTCTTTCTTGATGAAATTGGGGATATTTCTGTCCAGACGCAAAGCACACTTTTACATGTATTAGAAAAACATGAGATACGCAGAATTGGCGGTAGTGAGAATATAAAAGTTGATGTATGTGTTATTGCCGCAACGAATAAAAATCTGGTTGAAGCGGTAAAAGACGGCACTTTTCGTTCTGATCTCTACTTCCGCTTAAACGTCATTCCGCTCCATCTTCCACCGCTTCGTGAACGTGTTGAGGATATTCCAATACTTGTGAATTACTTAATTCAAAAGTTTAGCGATGAATACGTGGATGCAGAACCAAAACAAGTTTCACAACGTGCCATGTCTGCTCTTTGCCGTTATGATTGGCCTGGGAACGTGCGCCAATTGGAAAACTATCTGCATCGTATCTATGTTTTATCTGAAAACGCTTCCATTGACTTAGACGAGTTACCGCCTGAAATTTTGGATACCTCACTACCATCTACAGATTTTGAGATTGACATCCCTGAGAGTGGTGTGGCATTGGACGAGATTATCAAGGAATATGTGTGTGCGGCTTTGGCTAAAACAAACGGCACACAAACGAAGGCGGCAGAATTGTTGGGCATCTCTCGCCGTCAACTTCAGCATCGTATGCAGAGTTATGGATTGCAAAGTCAAGATTTTAGAGAAGGTGAATAGTGGCGGTTTCAGGGCTTACGCGGACTCTGGGAAAAATTAGTAACGTTGAAGTTCATGGTCAACCTCATTTGCCCACCTATCAATTCCGCCAGCAACGCTGAGTACCGACTTGAACCCAAGTTGTTGTAGAAGGTATGCGGCATCAAGACTCCGCATGCCATGATGACAGTAAACGACGATTTCATCTACGGGTGAAAGTTCACGAAACCGCCTCGGTAGTTCACCGAGGGGGATAGACACTGCCCCGTCTATATGAACAAGTTGGTATTCCCATGTTTCCCTTACATCAAGTAAGACAAAATCCCTACCAGCATCCAGCATCTGTTTAAGTTCATTTGGTAGGATAACGTAATCTTCGGGATCATAAGGTAAGATTGCCTCTTCTACACTTGGTGCTACCCGTGGTAGAAAGTTGCCTCGTGAGGTTCTGACGGAATCCCAGATTTTATATAACAATTCTCTAATACGCTTAAACATTTCTGTTCTTCGTCCAAAATAAATATACTTGATTAAAATGTAATCGTCATGCCTAACGTAGGAATAATTGGAAGAAGGGGTTCTTCCTCAATTGCACAGCCGGTAATAGTCCCTGTTTCTTCATCCCGTACTTCACTGAACGCATATTGGTCTACATTGGTATGATTATATAGGTTTAAAATCTGAAAATACCATGTGAGATTCCAACGCTTGTAAGGGTTTCGTTTTGTAATCCGAAAATCGAGACTATGGAATGCAGGCAATCGCTCCGAATGCGTTTCGCCAAACTGTCGGTCACAACCGATGTTTCCATCTGGTAATGCGACTTCTTCGTGAGTCAAAGGCGTTCTCGGATCACCAGTGTGAAAACGCCAACTGAGATAGAGGTGCCATGTGGATGAAAGCTGATGGCTACTACTTAGAAAGAGTGAATGCCGTCGATCATACTGCCGAAATATTGTTGTGTTTCCCGATGTTTCTTTTGCGATGCCGTAAGCGTAACCGAGTCCCCAAGTCAAACGTGGTGAAACTGCCTGTGTCGCGAAAATGTCAAATCCCTTCGCATCAGCGGATTCTGGGGCTGTGAAAATTTGCATTTGTCGTCCGAATTCTCTAAGTCTACCAACCAGATTGTCAAATTTCTTGTAATAACCCTCAAGGCGAACCAGGAAATTGTTGCCACGACTATATTCACATCCCAGAATGTAATGCATAGCCTGTTCGGCACGCCCGACGGTTTTTATATTATCTTCAACAGGCACTGACATCAAGTCGACAGGTTGATGATAGATACCCCATGCGCCTCGGAATACTAAGTTTTTCTTTGGACTCACCGCGATCGCCACACGGGGACCAATTTCATAGTTTTGAACATCTGCATTCCGATAGTTCTGCACAATATAACGACCACCTACATTAAGAGCAAGTTTCGGATGAATCTGCCACTCATCTTGCAGGAATAATTTGATGTCACTCCCGCTGTCGTCAATATTTGTGCGAATTGGTTTGTATCTGTTTATGCCTGCTTGCCGCTCTTGAACGTTGTAATCATATTGTGCAGTCGACCAACGCCACTCAACACCAGTACGAAACGTATGTTTTTCTAATGCGTTTACTGTGAGTTCTGCTTTTGTGCCAAAAAATCGGAAGTCACGATTGTCAAAATCCACTTTTCGTGTTGTTCTGTCTTGGCTTGATGTGCCTCCAAAAACAAAGACATCTGTCCAATACGAAGTGCCAAACGCATGCCGCCATTTTAGCCAAGCGGTTGAATTGTCATATAAGGAATCTAAGTTGTTGTCTGTATCGTCTACACGTATCAGATTCTTATCCCAACCGTACAATCCGTTAAGGGAAAGTGTATCTGCCTCTGTTACCTGATATATCAGTTTTCCGTAGATATCAGCATATTGCGGTTTATATTCTTCGTCAAGATCTATGAGTGCAAGGATTAGGTCAACGTACCCTCGGCGTGCTGACAGCATCCATCCACCTTTTTCAGTTAGAGGCCCTTCCACCATAGCAGTTGCGTTGATGAGGTCTATTCCAAAATTTGCTGAGACCTTTTCTGTATTCGGTGCCTTGGTTGTCATATCAAACACGCCTGACATCTTTTGACCATATTCTGCTGGAAATCCGCCCATCAACAGATCAGCACGTTGGATCAAACCGAGTCCAACTAACGAAACTGCACCACCGAAATCTTGTAAATGATATGGATCATAAAGTTCCATTCCATCTAATCTGACTGAAACACCATCCTTTTCTCCACCTCTTACACTGAAGCGAGCGCTATAATCACTTGCAATAACTCCCGGTAAAATATGCCCTGAACGCATGATGTCGTTGTCTATTAAAGGAAACCTTTCAATCTCCTCCTTTGAAAGCGAAAGTTGTGGGATCGTGCCATCATAAATCATAAAGCGGCCAGGTGTTACGACAATTTTATCAAGTTCTATCGGCTCTTGATTTTCTTCCGCATAAACCGTAAGAAAATGAGCGAAAGAAAAAAAGAGGATGTGGAGAAGGAGAAACCTAATGGCACACAATCTGATGTTGGACATCATGCAGCCTCACTATTTTGATTTGTAAGGTTATGTGAATTATAACATCTTTAAGAATAAAGTGTCAATAAATTTCTATAACAAATGATTCCACAACATTGACATGTGTTATGTTCCATGCTATACTCCCAAAAAGGAGAAATGGCTCATGGTTACGGAAAAAGACATTCAAGCCACCTGTGATGACATCGTCCGTGAATTTGCGCCTCTACAAGTTATTCTGTTTGGCTCCTATGCTTATGGTACCCCAACGGAAGACTCGGATGTTGATTTTTTGGTAGTGATGGACATTCCTGAATCGGAAACGCGTCGCCAAGCAGTGGAGATTCGGCAACGTATCCCACGGCGCTTCAGCATGGACCTTCTCGTTCGTTCACCGAAAGAAATCGCCTATCGTATTTCTCATAACGATTGGTTTCTGCGCGAGATCACCGAGAAAGGTGAAGTGCTTTATGGACATCTGAATTTTTTAGAAATGCCTCTGAAAATGGAAAAATGTGATATGAATCCTTTGACACTGGAATGGGTTGAAAAAGCGGAAGGTGATTATACTACGGTCCAGTTGCTTCAGCAGAGTCCGATCTCAAGCAAAGATGTCATCTGCTTCCACGCACAACAGTGTATAGAAAAATACTTAAAAGCATGGCTACAAGAGGCAAATATCCCCGTTCTAAGAACTCATAATTTAGAGGAATTGCTAAATTTAATTGTGCCAACTATCCCGGATTGGCGTTCTTGGCAGTCTGATTTTTCAGCACTTTCAGAACATGCAGTGGATTTTCGTTATCCTGGAAAATCTACAACAGCTGAGAATGCAGAGCATGCGGTGAAAACCTTCAATATAGTTCGTCAAGCGGTTCGGGAAGCTTTGAAATTGCCGTAAATTAATTAGAAAGGTAGGTTTAGCACATGAGTGCAGGATCAACAATAAACATCCCTAAATTAGAACTCTCGCCGCAGGAACGCGCTGAAAACAAACCGACACCAGAGACCATTGATGCTGCCACTCGCCTCTTACGTGAGACAGGGTTAGTTGTCATTGAGAGCGTTCTTCCACGCGATTGGATTGAAGAAGTTAACATTGCGATGCAAACAGTGCTTGATAGGGAAGAGGATGACCATAACGGCATAAACCCGATGTTAAAAATGCCGTTTATGGATCCACGTATCATTGACAATTCCTTTGCTATGCCGATAATGAAAGCTGCAATGGGCGAAAAGATTTTTGCATATTTGCCTTATGGATGCAATGCAACCACCCCTGGCAACGAGATACAATGGATTCATCGAGATTCTGGACAACTGTTTCCCGAATTGCCGTTCGCGCTGCCTGTTTCAACAATTGTTGTGAATATCCCACTTGTAGATTTTACGGTGGAAAACGGTGCGACAGAGGTTTGGCCTGGATCACATCTGATTATTGATGATGAGGCAGTCCGCAATACGCCTTACAACGTCTGTGATGAGGCTCGCGCTGCACAAATGCCTTCTTTTCAATTAGTTATGCCTGCGGGGTCTGTTGTGGTGCGTGATATGCGGTGCTGGCATCGTGCAATGCCAAATCGGACGCAACCTCGGCGTCCTATGCTTGCCCTCGTCTATTTCCGAAGGTTTCACCATGCCCCCGATGCACCGAATATATTCAACGCAAAGGTCCCAGAAGATATATGGACAAACATGTCTGAAGATGCTCAAGAGGTCTACCGTTTTCAAGCACACGATTAAGAATTCATTGTATTATAAAGAGGAATTTATGGAACGCACACTGCTTATTCATCCAGATATGCCCGATATTGATAGAGAACATGGATTCTCCAATATTAATGGTCCGTCACTTGTTCGCGTGCCAGAGTGGGTTGAGAACCCGTTGGGTAAATACTATCTCTATTTTGCACACCATCGCGGTGCCTATATCCGCTTAGCGTATGCTGATGAGATTGAGGGGCCTTATACTGTTTACCGTCATGGCACACTGCATCGTGATAACACAGTATTTAAGGGATGTGATCATATTGCATCGCCAGATGTCCATATAGACGAGGATAACAAACGTTTCATTATGTATTTTCACGGTAATTATCGTGGTGGACAAGCAACTTGTTGGGCAACCTCCTCCGACGGCATCTATTATACAGCGTCCGAAACGTTAGAAAAACAGCAGGGACCCTATTTTCGTGTCTTTTGGTGGAAAGGTCTCCCTTATGCAACGAATCACAATATATTGAACCGTGGTAAAACTGCTGAATGGACGACTGTGTTTGAAAGGCGCGACGCACCCCTCTTTCCTGGAGAACCGGGTAAAGGTAGAGATGGCACCCCACGCCACACGGCGAATCACCTTGTAGGTGATACACTGACTGTTTATTACTCGCTTTATGATGGAAAACCGGAACGGATTTTAAAAAGCACAGTGGAACTCACGGAAGATTGGAACGATTGGCAGGCATCGCCGCCGATAGAGGTTATTGCTCCGAAATACGATTTTGAGGGTGTGGATATACCGATTGTGCCTTCAACGAATGGACTTGATCGGGAGCGGGTGCACCAGCTCCGCGATCCAGATATCTACTGCGAAGGTGAAAATACTTGGCTACTCTATTCTGTGGCGGGTGAACAGGGAATTGCGATTATGAAACTTCCCTCTGAATAGTGGTAGGGTAGGATGCTTTTTTATTGAGAGGTTTCAATTATATTTCAACAAATCTATAGATCTGCTGCAAAGAGAGTTCGGCTTCTACTGATATAAGCCCGAGTATATCCTCAAGTGAAGTGAATTCACTGGATACCCAATTTTTGTCCTGACGGTGATAGCGTTCAACCTGAACCTGATCTTGTAAAATAAGTATGTATTCTTGCAATGACTCCAATTGCTGATAACGTCTAAATTTTTCACCTTTGTCATACGCCTCGGTTGACTGGGAAAGCACTTCTACTACAACTATAGGATTGATAAGTGTGTCGAATTCATTATCTTCAAAGCGAGGCTTTTCACAGACAACAACAATATCTGGATAAAAATAGGAGTCCCCTGCACTAATTCCGACACGCATATCGCTGGCAAGAACTCTACATCCTTGCTCTACTAATTGGTTGTAAAGTCCGGTTGCTGTATTCATTGTAATAAGATTATGTTCATGACTTGCACCGGACATTGCGACAATCTCTCCGCTCAGGTATTCGCTTTTGAGAGTTGCCTTTCGTTCGGCAGTAATGTACTCTTGGGGAGTTAAATAGGTTTGCGCAGCAACTGATGACATGCGTGTTTCCTATGTTCTATAGTAAATTATGTAAATAAGTTTACATATATTCTGTAGGAGCGATCTCCGAATCGCGACGAAACCACTAATAGTCGGGAATCCAAATCAACGGTATGAATGCCTTTTGGCATTCCCCGGAGTTCCCTCCTACAACTCATAAGTAAAGTTAATTGTAGAATCCACTATATATAGTCTTGACTTCTCGATATATAGTCTGTTAGTTCTGCTTGTAGTATCCGATCTGGTAATCTGTTGATTAAAAGAATAACACATTTTCAGAGGGATAGCAATATAGTATTACGTCTTGCTATTCGGGTGCTAAGGCACGTAGACGATTAACCGTTTTGATGACCTCTTCTGCTACCATGTCAACCTCTTCCGCTGTGTTATAACGCCCTAAACCGAAACGGACAGTGGTCAACGCTAAATCATTTGGAATTCCCATTGCCACTAAAACATGTGATGGCGTAACAGATTCGGAATCACACGCTGAGCCAGTTGATACAGCAACGCTCTTGAGTCCCATCAGGAGCGCATGACTTTGCGCACCCGCGAAACAGAGATTCAAGTTCCCCAGCAAACGTTTTTCCGGATGACCGTTGAGATGGATATCCGTTAACTGCGATGCTAATTTCTGGTGCAGTGCATCACGCAAAGGACCAACTACTTTTTCCTCCGTTTTCATCTCCATCGCATTTTGACACGCTTCGCACGCTGCACCCAAACCGACAATGCCTGCTACATTCAGCGTTCCCGGGCGGATACCCGCCTCCTGACCGCCACCATAGAAAAGAGATTTCAGTCGTTCCCCGTCCCGAATATAGAGCGCACCGATACCTTTTGGACCATAAATCTTATGTGCAGTAATTGATGCCATATCAAGTCCTAACACATCCATATTCGATTCCAGTTTGCCGATGCCCTGCACCGCATCTGAATGAAACAGCACACCGTGCTTTGAAGCAATGTTAGCTATTTCACGAATCGGATTGATAGTGCCTACTTCATTATTGGCGTACATGAAACTCATAAGAATGGTTTTCGGTGTGATGGCAGCTTCTACGTCGTCAGGACTCACCATTCCATATTTGTCTACAGGCAGATATGTGGTTTCAAACCTCTCTGCGTCTAAAGCGTGACATGTATCAAGGACAGCGTGATGTTCGGCAGTGCTGGTGATGATGTGGTTGCCTTTATCTTTATAGGCATAGGCAGCACCTTTGATAGCGAGGTTGTCCGATTCTGTTGCCCCACTTGTGAAGATTATTTCTTCTGGTGTACAACTCAGTAGGTTTGCAACTTGATACCGCGCTTTGTCCACTGCGTCTTTTGCCTTAATGCCGAATGGATGTGTGCTGGCAGCATTGCCGAAATGTGTCGTTAGATACGGTAGCATCGCATCTAACACTTCGGGGGCAATCGGTGTTGTTGCATGGTTGTCCATGTAGATAATGTTATTCACGAGGAAAGTTCCTTTTTCCGAGGGCGCGTTTACAAAGCGCGCCTAAACGTGGTTGTCTACTCATTCTATACCTTGAGTAGCACCGCAGTGGAGTGTGCCTACTACTATTTAAGTTGTTCTCTGAACATGTCCATTAACCCATCTGGTGGATCAAATGGCAATTCAATAACGGTGTTAGTCAAACCACTGTAATAGATTCCGAGAAGCAGATTGAATTCCGCAAGGGATTGCGGTAGGTTTGTCGGGTGAACCTTGTTGTCATCGTCAAGCCAGTCAAACATAGCCTCAGTCAAATTGGTTTGTGAAACTGCATTTTGGCCTCCGTAACCGAGACTACCACCTTCATAACCACCTTCTGGCGTGTAACGCTCCCAACTACTAAAACGCCAATGGACAAAGCCTTTTTCACCAAAAACACAGACGCGTTTGTGTTGATTATTCCCGGTTCCTTCGCTCACACGTGGTGCCATCTCCGGTCCGAAAGCTACTGCAGTTTGCACGCCATTTTCGTAAGTAACTAATCCTGTAGCGTTCGCGGGTGAAGGTTGTGCTCCATCCAAATTACCAGCACCTGCGATCTGTCCCATTACTTTCACCGGTTGAGAATTGTCAATGTAGGAGGAGACTAACTGCAGTACGTGTGGTGCTTGGTCTACAGGCGGGTTACGCGCGCTTGCCTCAATAAATTTGATCGCACCTATTTTGCCTTCTGCGACATCCCGTTTTAGTTCGAGGTTTTTGGGATGAAAATTGAGTTGTGTATTAATAGCAATCTTTGTTTTCGTGCGTTTGGAAAGTTCATAGATTTGCCGCCAGTCTTCGCTCTCAACAGCGATAGGTTTTTCAATAACCACTGCTGGCACACCATGCTCAGATGCCTGATTCAGCAGCGGGTACCGGATCCGTTCATTCGTGCCGCGCATTACTGGGGCAGTCACGATATGTAACAGATCGGGTTTTTCCTTGGAGATCATTTCATCAAGGTCAGTATAGCGGGCATCTATAGCAAATTCGTCACCGAATTCGTTCAGTAAGTCTTCCTTCATATCACAGATAGCGGCGAGTTTACCACCTTTGACATCATCATAAGCGCGGGCGTGGGCGCGTGCCCGTCCTCTACATCCTAAAATTGCACATTTATACATCTTATTCTCCTTTAAGTATGATTCCAAACTCTGGTTGTAGGACAGAATTTCCTTAACATTACTTGCTATTATATGCAGAATACACATTAAAAGCAAATTGACATCTGGGTGTGTAAAGTTTTTGGCATGAATACTCTTTTTTTCTTGGAGTAAATCAACGTTATGAATGCGCTTGGCGGAATGCGCGTGGTAGAATGCGCCAAATCAACGGTATGAATCATGGCGAATGCCATACGCGCATTCGTCTTTAGGCATTCCCCGTATGGCATTCTACATGATTCCACATGATTCAGCGGGTGCTAAAGAGAGTGTTTGATACCGTTTTCTCTTAATCAACGCAAAGAAAAAGGCAGATATCTGAAAGATACCTACCCATAAAGTGAGTTGTAGGTCCAAATCAACGGTATGAATCATGGCGAATGCCATACGCGCATTCGTCTTTAGGCATTCCCCGTATGGCATTCTACATGATTCCACATGATTCAGCGGGTGCTAAAGAGAGTGTTTGATACCGTTTTCTCTTAATCAACGCAAAGAAAAAGGCAGATATCTGAAGATATCTGCCTGTCCGATAAACAGCAAACCGACACGATTTAGTCGTTGAGCAATTCAAAGAGTCGTGCGTATGCTATGTTGATCTCCTTCTTCACCTCAGCAATATCGGCATTGAGATTATCTATCTCCGACTCAAGCAGCTGGATTGTATAAGCCACCGAGTTATATTCAGACTCTTGCTCAGTGCGATATTTCTCTAAATCCGCAATCACGGCTAACCAGTCTGCGCGTTCTGCATCGTTATCAGCGGCTGCCAGCTCGGCTTTGGCACTGGCAATATACATATCCACATTGGCGATCGTGTCCGCAATATAAGAAAGGTTGCGTCTCGCTGTCTCAATATCCGACTGCTTTGAATCAACGGATTTCTTCAAACGCGTTAACTTTTTTTCCAAAGATGCAATTTCGTCAAGCAACGCCTCTATTTCCGCATCGTTTGCGTTGGCAGTGTGGGTGGGAATCGCACCGAGAAAGAGTGCGATTAACAAGAAAAGGGTAGACGCTGTCCAGCGTTTCATGATATAATACTCCTATGGTTTTGTCGCGATAAAACGCTATCGCGACAGGATTTAAAAAGATGTTGCAGTCGACAGGTTGGTTGATGCCCCTGCCGGCTGCGGTAGCTTAGATTAAAACATGCTGCAGTCAGTAGGTTGGTTGACGCCCCCTGCTGACTGTAGCAGTTTTGATAAGGTTGATTATTTTTGGTCAAGTTGCAGCTGTTCTATCACAGCATCGGCAAAATCTTTGTCAAAGTTAGTGGTGACCAACTCACGCGCGAGTTTGCTTTTTTGTGCCTGCGTTGCATTCGGTATCTCGGAGACAACTTTGCGTATCTTTGACACCACCGCTCTTTGCATCTCGGAGGTTCGAGATTTCAATCTTTCACGTTCCTGCGGAGTTGGGAAATACTCATCTATTTCCTGTGAGGTAAAATACTGCGATACTACCACATCAAAGTATTTCTCATCTAAATCGGTACGCCATGACTTCAACGAAGTTTGTACCAAAGACAACGACCTTACCGGATCATAAGGTTCTGACGGAGATACAACGACTTTTTCGGTTGGCGATGGATTTGACGGTTCCGATAAAACAGTAGGGGACGCAACATCATCGGTGAGTATATTCGGTGTATTACTCGGCACTAACCCCTCTGCTTTAAGAAGTTCGAGATACTCGGAGTATGAACCTGGCATCCCACGCTCTTTGATAAGTGCTAAAATCTCAGGATCGGGTTTGCCATACACAGCATCATGGTATTCATTTTCCCGACGACTCTGCTCTGCTTCTGCCTCACTTTCTGAGTTGTTTGCATTCCTTTGGTGAATCTGGTTAAGATGGGTTATAGCACGACGAAGACTTTCCGCTTCTTCCAAATCTCCAGAAGCTTCCGCTGCACGAAGCAACGTCTCTGTTTCTCTAATTATATCTGGCAAGTCGGCAAAATGGGCTTTACCTTCATTAGATACTTCCAGCTGCCAAAGATCGTCTGCCGTTTGTAGCAATATCAAAATCAGTTGCTCTTTTTCTTCCGGTTTTGAAAACTCTTGAATCGCAACATCATAAGCCATCGCATACTGCTCAAAGGTTTCCTTTTGGTCACCATGAGGATAAAGTCCCGCAAGGATTTTGAGAATATCCGTTTTGCCTTTATTTTCAAAAGGCATAAATCGATCCAGTTGTTTCCCATACTTCGCACGGGCGACAACGACAGGGGATTCAATCGTATCTATATCTGTCATATCCATGTTGTTCTCCTTTTGGGGCAGCCCTGCGGGGATCGGTGATGGCGACTTTTTGCTTGTCTCTACAACAGGAGGAAGGTGACGATTTTCAGACGAATCGTCCCCACGATGCCACACCTGCCATGCTAAAACACAAATTACAACAAACAGAAATAAAATAATAGATGTTCCGATGTAAAACGACTTTTTCTGTTTCATTAAATTACTCCTCTGTATCATGCCCTAATAGCCGTTCAACTTCTTCCTTGAGTTCAGAGTCTGATTCAAGGGCTTCCGCATAGCCTTCAGGGTCATCTGCTTCTACGGCTTTCACCTGGTTTTGTAGCGCTTTTACTTCTTTCCTTAACTTTTTGCGCTCTTTTTCCTTATCGTCACGTAATTTCTTTTTCGCTTTCTTTTCCGCTACTTTGACATTGATTTTCTCACCGACTTTATCGCGAGACTTTTTGGCACCATCTGCAAAACGTTGTTGTATATCGGCAAACGTATTGTGATTTCGAACATTATACCCCGCAGTGGTAATAATTGACTGCTGCCGTTTGATCTCCGCTTTCGCAGCGTCCCACGCTTTCTTGTATTTGCTCGTTTCGGCATACTTACTTGACCACAGATTATAGTAATTTGTGCATTCACTACAAGATGCCATATCCTCTTGACAAGTAGAGCAATTATCATAATGTTTCATGTACTTCTTCCATGCTAAATCGCTATAATGCTTTGCTGAAACATAGTTATAATGTTGTTCTGCCGCACGTGTTTCTGCATCCCTCTTGGCACCTGCCGCAGTCGTGATTTTGCCCTCATATTCAGTAACCTTATCTAAATGTTCCTGCCTTTTCTGCTTATGAGATAAATACTTCGCATGATGCTTCTTATATTTCACATCCAGTCTGAAAATTTCCCATTTGAGATCCTTAATTTCGTCGTCAAGGTCTCCTATGTCAATCCAAATCAGCGATATAAATGATAAAACTGTTCCTGCAGCACTAACAATACCCCATAAAATCGAAGCCACAGTTGGATCTGCCAATAAGAGCATTGAGATACATAAGAATGCAATGAGCGACACCACAAATATATTTCGTTTTTCGATCTGTTGTTGAATATAGAACATTATTCAGTCTCCTTTTGGATTTGGGTAAATGTCTGTAACATTCATCTACACGCTATTTTCGTATAGCGGTCTTTCTGATTTTGACAGACCCTCAAGGAGATGTTGGCAGGATAAAGTGAAAAGTTGCTGTCAACTGTTCCCTTTCGGGCTCGCTGGTTTCCATATTTCTATAGCAACAAGCGTGATACTTGTGATAAAATGAAAACCAGCCCTGTCATACTCGGATTATGGCATGGCTACGCGCTGATTGTGCTTTTGTGAAGATCAGCACTCTCGGCGCGCCCCCACTCGGGGGTTAGCGTGCCCAGGTGTAACACACGCGTTCCGTGCATTCCTAACACCTTAGTGTAAAGTCTACACGACTTTACAAAAAACGTCAATCACTTTTTCAAGTAATTTCTGACATTTTCAAATATTATACCACATTCACGTTTTTAATGCAACAATTTTTTACTTTTTAGACAGAATTATTTAGTTTTGAGTATTCTCAGTTAATAATTTTACTGAAAATTTATATTGTAGGTTGGGTTGAGGAACGAAACCCGCCGAATGCCAAAAGCGCATGAGGCGTTGATTTGGCAGCGTGCCAAACGCTCATGCTGCGTTGATTCCCTACGAGAATATAATATGAAATTAGGATATGTATTAATATATTGAAGATATAGATTAGGAAGGGTGAAGTGATACCTATAACTGTCAACGTAATCAATTTTCAAACATGGAAATCCTCTTCAGCGAGACTGAAAGGCACTTAGAATGTTCCGAATATGCATAATGAAAAATTACCGATCTATTTTATTAAACTTCATCAAAGCCCTTCAACAAGGAAGATGACATGGTTAATGCCCAAATATTTACACACTCTTGACATCCGATTAATTTGCTTAAACTGCAAAAACAACATATAATTAAACCACTATTTTCAAACAAGGAGCAACACATGTATATTAAGGTTATTACATTCCTCTGTGCCATACTAACATTAGGCGTGTTTATAAGTGTTAGCGATGCTCAGATTGATCCTGAGAAGATTGTCGGGATATGGTTACTTGACGAAGGTAAGGGTGATGACGTTAAAGATGCGTCTGGAAATGAGAAGAAAGGCACTGCTGCACAATCCAATTGGGTTGACGGGAAAGTTGACGGGGCACTAAGTATTAAGAAGGGCGGAACTGTCACTATTCCTATAGGAAAAGGAACCATTCAGGATAAAATGAGTTTTATCCTGTGGCTTCAGTTTACCAATGTTGGTGGACAGCAAAACTATTTCTCTATATGGGATCAAAGTGGCAATCGCTATGTTCCATATAAAGATGGTAGCAATTTCCTCCGAAGTTGGACCAATAACTGGAACATTGGCAGTGGTGTTAGCGTCAAAGCAGGGACATGGTATCACGTTGCTAACGTCTACGATGGCAACACGGCGAAAATCTACGTAGATGGTGAAGAAAAGATCTCACAAGCAGTGCCGAAGTTTCAACTCCAAGATCAAGATCAGACTGCATGGCTTGCGACTGATAGAGGAACTGGTTTTCTATCGGCATGTATAATGGATGAAGTCGGTCTCTTTAACGATGCCCTCTCCAAAGAAGAGATTCAGAATATAATGAATGACGGTATTCACCAGACTGTTCTTGCTGTGGAACCGTCAGATAAACTTCCTACGGTATGGGGGAAATTGAAGCAGCGGTAGAATTTAGTGGAGCGTATAACCTTGGTAATGATTGGTGAACCAAGTTTATTAGAGTATCATTTATTACCGAGGTCTTACTACTCGTGTCCCTGTATCGGAAGTCCAGTGGTATACTATGCCATCTTGATGTGTATAAAGGTTTATGATCGGTTGTATCGTGCCTTTTCTTCTACGCAGGCGTCCATCGGGAAAGGTTGTAATAGGTGCGTTAAACTTCCAAGTATAAATCTCCCCACCTGAACTTTGCTCAACGATCTTGTGAGGTTGTCCCCATCTTTGGATAACTTCTGAAATGTGTCGTCCTTTATACACATCCATGCCTCGCCGCACTGATGGGGCGTTTTCTGATTTGTATTTGTTTTCTATAGGAGTGTATGTTGCGCAACCTGCCAGTAAAATAAGCATGGTGCCTGCCAGAAGATTTAATGTTTTCATTGGATAACTCCTTTGGGTTGTGAATAGACACGAACTAAACTATTGCTTTGTCAACATATTATTGTCCGTCGCGATTCGGAGATCGCTCCTACTGAAATATCCCTTCTTGTAGGAGGGAACTCCGATTCCCGACTACATTCAAGAACTATCAATTATCTTGACTATAGTAATTTACAATTAACGGCATATTTGATCAGCGTGCTTACAAAGCGCGCCTACCCGAATAAGTAGAATTATGGATTTCATAATTTGTTATTAACCGTGTATGCGCAATTTCTATGCCAGTGTCAATACGCTAAATATATTGATAAACTTAGTATATCAAGGTTTGAATTGCCCGAAAAGGAACAAGTAGGAGAAGATGCCTGCACGATTTTGTGCAGGCGAAGTTGAAAGAGAGGGATTATGGGACATTTCTGTGCTGTCCTATGAAGTTTAGCGGGACTTATATCTCAAATTACCTGTTTTACATAGACATAATAGGCGCCAAGTGTTAATTCTTCTGTTTCGTCCGAGAATTGTGTGTGGAGACGTGTTTGTCCTGCTTTGAGGTTGAATGTAAAGGTTGCGCCGACTGCATCAGGTTCAATAGCCTGGGTTGCAGACTGGTCACCAATGCGGATTTGTGCTGTTTTCAAGTCTAATGCGCGTCCACCGTTGTAAAGGTCAATTTTCTCACCGGGAATCCCCTCTGTAATGGCTCTGTTTTCCTCACGAGGCCAGCGGCGTAACTCAAAACTATACTCACCATCTTCAGGAATCTCAATTGCCCAATACCCGTTGCATTCCATTCCGTTCCGTATAGACCCTTGATTCCAGGCATTTCCACTACCGTGCCAATCATGTGTCGTTATACATGCAAGTTGCTCGTTTTGAGTGCCAACGACAATTGGACACTCTTCATCAAACCGTTCCGAAACCAATGTCCACCACGTCTCATAATGCTCGCGTAGTTCTGCCACAACTTCAGAATGGTCAGCAGCGATGTCCTCACGTTGTTCGGGGTCTGCTTGGATGTCGTAAAGTTCGGTACCATTGATGAGTCGCCATCTTTGTGACATTGTGGCACTCTGTCTCCACTTAATCGGATTTTCAATACGTTGTGAATCTGTAACAACTACGCGCTCTTTCCATTCCACTGGTTCATCTTGCAATAACGGTGCAATGCTGGTGCCGTGAAAACGTGAAGTCTCGGACACTTCTAAATCGCAGAGGTCAATAAGTGTTGGCAATAGATCAATGTTTGCTGTGAGTTCGTCAACCTCTTTCTTTTGTGAGAAACCACCGTTGGGCCAGTGCATAAAGAGCGGCACACGATGTCCACCTTCATAAGGTGATCCTTTTTTACCACGCATCCCGGCATTGTATCCTGATTTGACAAACTGCTGTCCATCCAAATCGCAGCCATTCGCAGAACCGTTATCGGTCATGAAAATTAGGATGGTGTTTTCCTCAAGTCCTAATACTTTGAGATGATGTCGGAGTCGTGCCATGTTGTCGTCTATGTTGGTAATCATGCCGTAAAAACAAGCACGCGATTCTGGTTCCCCTTTCCTGCGGTATACCTCACTATAAGCATCAGGGACGCGGAAGGGTCCGTGTGGGGCGTTGGTTGGGATATAACAGAAAAATGGCCGATTCTGATTCCTTTCAATAAACTTCATGCCTTCTTGAAACCAGACATCAGTACAATAACCTTCAAAAGGTTGTTCAGACCCGTTGCTAAAATAGGTATCGTCAAAATAATCGTTGCCCCAATAGTCGGGAGTTTGACTGATACCCCCGCCACCATGATAGAGTGCTTCTTCAAAACCACGGTCGTGCGGACGGAACGGATAGTTATCGCCGAGATGCCATTTGCCGAACATGCCAGTTTTATAGCCGTTACGTCTGAAGATATCTGCCATCGTGACCTCATCGCTGCGGAGAAGTGATCTGCCCCCGATGGTATGCCACACACCAGTTGAGTTGCAGTAGCGTCCGGTCATGATGCCTGCGCGCGTCGGTGAACAAGTAGGACCAACATGCAGGTTCCGCAGTTGGACGCTCTCTCCTGCAAGTGCGTCTAAATTCGGGGTGTTGATGACTGGGTTTCCGGTGCATCCCAAATCACCGTAGCCTTGGTCGTCGGTGATAACGAAGACAAGATTAGGTTGTGTCACGATAGTATCTCCTTTATTTTATGTTCATAGAGGCATTTGGGTAATTTGGTGTAATCCGTATAAATCCGTGATTCAGACAGTAATCGGGCTTACAAAGCCCTCCAACAAGAGGGAGCCTTCCTAAAAGAGAGGATTTCCTTATCCCAATGCCTTTTTGATACGATCTAATCCGCGGTTAATCTCTGTCAAAGAGGTGGCGAAGGAGAGTCGCAAATTGTTATCCGCACCGAATCCATTTCCTGGCACAACACCGACACCTGCTGAACCGAGTAAATAATCGGTTATATCCATTGACCCTTCAATCTTTTTGCCATCAAGTGTTCTGCCGTAGTGTTCAGAGAAATCGGGAAAGATGTAGAAAGCACCTTGCGGTTTGACATAACTGACACCTTCAATCTCATCAAAACGTTGACAGATAACATCACGACGTTCTTCAAACGCTTTACGCATCTCTTCAACAGCATCTTGCGGTTCGTTGAGTGCGGCAACCGCGCCTTTTTGCGCAATGGAGGTCGGATTTGAGGTGCTGTGTGACTGAATGCGAGACATTGCTGAAATCGCATCTTCGGGACCTGCAGTATACCCAATACGCCATCCTGTCATGGAATACGCTTTTGAAACCCCGTTGACGACAAAGGTTATCGCTTTTGTTTCCTCGTTGAATGACGCAGGACTCTGATGTGTTGCACCGTCATAAAGCAATGCTTCATAGATTTCATCGGAGATGAGATAGACCTGATTTTCGACTGCAAGTGCTGCTATTTGCTTGAGTGTTTCTATATCATAAGTAGTGCCGGTGGGATTGCTTGGACTGTTGATGAGAATCGCTTTTGTTTTCGGTGTTATCGCTGCTTCCACCTGATCAGGTTGCATGCAGAAATTCTGTTCGGCTGTGGTTTCAATGACGCGTGGGGTAGCACCTGCCAACTTAATCTGCTGTGGATAACTTACCCAATAGGGCGCAGCAAAGATGACCTCATCGTCCGGATCGCAGATCGCTTGCATGATGTTATAGAGGGTATGTTTTGCACCACAGGAAACGATGACTTGGGATGCAGTATAATCCAGTCCGTTGTCATTTTTGAATTTGTCCACTATTGCTTCTCGCAGTTCGGGGATACCGGGGACGGGTGTGTATTTGGTAAAACCCGCATCAAGTGCAGTGATTGCGGCGGCTTTGATATAATCGGGTGTATCAAAGTCGGGTTCGCCTGCTCCGAATTTGACGACATCTACGCCATCCGCAATCATCGCGTTTATTTTCGCTGTGATGGCTAAGGTTGATGATGGTGTTACGTTTTGACTCCGTTGTGATAGTGAAATCATTAGTTCTCCTTACCTTCTTATGAGGCAGAATTTAGTGCATTAACTATGTTTTGTTTCATAGTGTCTTTGCGAGTTGTTATAGTAAACCTTCTGTGATATAAGGCTCAATTCCCTTATGATGCCAAGATACGCTTAAATTCATCAAGACTCGGCACTTGAACTGCCTCGCGATGCAATCGCTTAAGCGTTTGCAATTCCTCAATGCTTTCAATCATAGGTTTCAACGTTTGCACGTTGTTAGGTTGGAAGCGGACATCTAACACATCAAGTATATCTTCAATGGTAGCCTTTCTTTCAGCTTTTTCTGAAAAGTATTGTATAACAGATGATTCGTGCATGGTTTCCTCCGATATAATTCTACGAATGTCTTGAAAATCAAATATCATGTCAGACAAAATAGCCATAGAGGCGAGATAATCCGGCTTGTCTGCCTCGTCTATTGGGATAGTTTGCGCGACCTCAACACATTCCCTTAATTCACCGCTCAAAACCTATTGCTTCTGGAAATTTCATCTGGTTCAGGAAGCTCACTTTTCATAACGTCTTTGCAAGTTGTTTCAATAAATCCTTCTGTTTGCGGGACAATGATTTTGGAATTTCTATAACAAGACGCACTCGCAAATCGCCGTTTCGTCCAGATGGGTCTACTATTCCTTGCCCACGAAGGCGTAACTGTTGTCCGGGTTGTGCACCTGCTGGGATTTTAAGCTCCACGTTTCCTGATAGGGTTGGCACTCGCACAGTGCCGCCTAACGCTGCGGTTGTCATTGGCACTTTCGCATCCGTCACCAGGTCAAGTCCGTCACGTGTTATGGTAGGATGTGGTTGAACTGATATTTTGACCAGTAGGTCTCCTGATGTCCCTGCACCAATAGATTCTCCATGTCCACGAACACGTAATGTTTGACCATCTTTAATACCGGGGGGAATTTTAAGAGTTATACCTTTTCCTTGGACGCTAACCTCTTTTTGTGTTCCAAGTACAGCATCAGCAAAAGGGATAGGAAGGTTAATCCTGTGGTCGCGACCACGATAGGTCCGGGTTGTTCGGCGTTGCTGTCCAAATACATCGCCGAAAGCATCGCCAAATCCACCGTAAGCCGTACGTCCAAAAATATCGTTCAGATTGAGGTTGGCAAAGATGTCGTCCATATTAGTGTAACCTTCAAATCCCATACCGTGAACTCCAGCATGTCCACGCGTATCATACACTCGTCGCTTTTCAGGATCAGATAGCACCGAATAGGCATTAGACGCTTCTTTGAATTTTTCCTCAGCAGCTTTGTCACCAGGATTTTTATCGGGATGGTATTTAACTGCTAATTTGCGATATGCCTTTTTGATGTCTTCTGCAGAGGCGTTCCGATTAACGCCAAGTATTTCGTAATAGTCTCTCATAGTCTCCTGAGGCATCATTTTAGGTAAATAGGCTTATTTGCCATAAAAGAATGCCATCCTACAATAATTCTATTAACTCATCAATAGTAGAGATATTTTGGTGTTGTTTAACAAGCGTGCTACCAAATTCAAGTATAGTGGTTTCTATCCGCAATTTTCGTTGCACATCTTCAATTCTTTCAATATCCTTGACATGTGCTGCCCCGATGATACGTCGTAACATTTCCATTCCTGCAAACCCAACAGATTCGTGAAAAATCTGCTGTAAAGTCCGAACTTTCTGCACCTCATCAGCCATCTGAAATTCTGTTGTGTAAGCGTTCCAAGTTTGAACAATCGCAGTTTTAAGTTCTGACTGAACATCGGAATTATCCGTGTGTGAAAAATAGGACAAAAAATAGTTTGCCCAATATAATCCAATGTCAAATCCAACGGGACCGTGGAAAGCAAATTCGGAATCAATGACTTTGGCAGAATTGCCTTTTACCATAATACTTCCGGTATGAAGGTCGCCATGTGTTAAACCTTGCTGTGCAGTAAGAAAAATCGTTTTTAGATTTTGCGCTTGTTGCGAGAAAGTGTCATCTGTTTTCAATCGTAAAATTTCAGATTCCAATCCATCGGTATAGAAATTTGTCTCATGTTCAATAAAAGGCAGTGTAAAGACATAGTCTGCGGTTATTGATTGCATGACGGTGTTTGCAAAGTCTTCTCGGTACTTATCTACTGAAGCACTGTCAAGGTTGTCAGCATAAGTTTGGCTATGGACACTCCCCATAAACTGCCCAATCAATTCAGGGATTTTCTGATTGACCTGTCCAGCAATGAGGTCATCTCGCAATAGACGGTATCCGCGAAGATCCTCCATCACTATTACCGCTGCATCACTATCAAAATAGTACTGTGTTGGTACTGCCTCACTCACAAACTGATTATAGATTCCAAGTGATAGGGATTCAAAAGTCAAGCGATCAGGCGGCAGTGGATAGTCAGGTCCCAATATTTTAATATAAGGAGGTGCTTGTTTCAAGACGAGAGAACGTTCTGGTTGTTCAGTATCAAAAACACGATAGACAAAATTAAGATTCCCGTCTCCGATTTCCTCGGAATGCAGGTTTGTATCCGAAGTAAAAAAGCCTATTTCAGACTGACGTTCGCGTAGATATTGGGGGATGGTTTCTCTGCTTAGTTCCATCTTTGGATAAGGACAACTGACAAGAAGTCTCTATCTACAGCAAGAGTTCTTCTGCAATTTGAATTGCATTTAACGCGGCACCTTTACGTAAATTGTCAGCGACGACCCACAGATTCAAGCCGTTTTGAATTGATGAATCTTCACGGATACGTCCGACATATACATCATCTTTTCCTGCCACATCTATAGCCATCGGATATTTATAATTGTCTGGGTCATCAATTAACTGTATACCTGGTGCGTCAGCGAGGCATTTGCGCGCTTCAACTTGGGTAAGTTTCTCGTGTGTTTCAACGTTAATGGATTCAGAGTGTGCGAAGAACACAGGTACACGAACAGTTGTTGCTGAAACCCCAATAGAATCATCGGAAAGAATTTTATGGGTTTCGTTGACCATTTTTAGTTCCTCTTCGTTATCACCTGAGTCTGTAAAGGGCCAATCGAAGGCAACATTAAACGCCATTTGATGGGGGAATCGGTCAAGGGTAATCGGTTTACCTTCTAACGCCTCGGTTGTTTGTAGAATCAACTCGTTCACTGCTCGTCCACTTTTACCGGAAACGCTCTGGTAAGTGGAAACAACGATTCGTTTGATCCCGACAGCGTCGTAAATTGGTTTGAGCGCGACCATCATCTGAATAGTTGAGCAGTTCGGATTCGCTATGAGACCGTTGTGTTCTAAAGCGGCATTCATATTAACTTCTGGTACAACTAACGGGGTATCATCGTCCATCCGAAAAGCACTTGTGTTGTCAATAACTAAAGCACCCTTTTTTATTGCAGTTGGGATGAATTCACGGCTGACAGACGCGCCTGCGGATGAAAAAACAAGGTCTACATCTTCAAATGAATCGTGCGTCAACTCTTCAATGACGATGTGTGCGCCTTTGAATGTCAAGATTTCACCTGCGGACCTGTGTGAGGCCAACAACTTCAAACTACCAACAGGAAAGGAACGTTCCTCTAAAAGTTCTAACATAGTGTTACCAACTGCCCCTGTTGCACCGACAATTGCAACACGATAACTTTCATTCATTTTATTTTTACCTCAAAGTAAACCTTTTATTATATTATGTTACCACAAATTCGGGACTTAAGCAAACTTGTTTTAAATCGGATATAGGTTTTGTAATTGTCAGTAAAATATTGATATTTAGGATAAAAATTTCAACATATTAATTGCTATTTTATAGATGTACACTACGTTAAAGATGAATCAGTAGTAACCATTTTTACAAAACTAACGTTTATAGCAATAGATAAATAGGATTCTGACGTTTTTGAACGCTGAATTCTGAAAGTTAACGGTTTGGAAAAATTCAGGTTTGCCTTGACAACGCTTGAATTATGTAGTATCATACTAATGTAGAATCTATATTACGTTAAGTTTTTCTTGACATATATATATATATGTGTGTGTTCAGTTAACCGTATAGTGATTAGTTTCTATCAAATTTAACTTTCAGTCCGACGCGTAAACTCCTCATTCATTTGATTCCAAATCTGGAGTGTGAGTTTTGTTGGCTGAATAAATTTTATTTTTTAAAAGGAAGTTGAATCATGGCGAAGAAATTAATGAAGGACGACATCATCAATAGCGTCGTAAAAGAAACAGGTCTCACGAAAAAAGATGCAGCTGCCGCCGTTGAGGCGTTCACAAAGACCGTTCAAGATTCCCTGAAAAAAGGCAATTCAATTGGACTCATCGGTTTTGGAACGTTTGAAGTTAGAACCCGCGCTGCCCGAGAGGGGCGCAACCCACAAACCGGCGATCCGATTAAGATTCCAAAGAAAAAGGTTCCTGCATTCAAAGCTGGTAAGAAACTCAGAGACGCTGTCTCCTAAACGCAGTAACTCAACTAACATTAGAAAAGTCGTGGAATACACCTCACTTTGAATGATGTATTTTACGACTTTTTCTTTGTTTTGTCTAATATAATCACTTCACAAACCTCTTGTTTTATTCGTCCGCAATAGAATTCCTCCGGTTTTTAAATCCTTGAATTCACCAGAAAAATTAATTGAAAATTGTCTAACACTATGCTATTATTATAGGTGGTATGTGACTCCATTTTTTTTGTGACTGAGAGTTCAGTAATACCATTCTAATTGACAAAGTATCATTCCGATTTTGAGTCTCTTTGTAGGAGCGACCTCCTGGTCGCGACCGGGAGGTCGCTCCTACAGAAGAGGGTGTTACATTCTTAAAACTGATTTATCAAATAATGTAATATCATTATTTAGAAATGGTATAATGTCTTGGAGTCAGAACATGTAGGTGGTAAAGAGTCAATTTCAGGAGAACCGAGATGTTAATCAGGAGTAGAGCACCTGTTCGCATTGATTTTGCTGGTGGTTGGAGCGATGTTGCTCTTTTCACAGAAGAATCCAAAGGGCTTGTTGTCAACGGAGCCATCAATCGCTACGCGTATGCAACACTTGTTTGTGATAGCCAAACGCAGTTCCCCGATTCCGTTGAATTACAACGAGTCTTGGACAAAAGGATTCGTATTTATTCCGCCGATTTTGATATGTTTGTTGAAGCTGAAGATGTCCGGCAACTTGAATATGATGGGAATATTGATCTCGTAAAAGCAGCTGTCCGTCAGATGTCAATTCAAATCGGCAGTTTCGATCTAATTACACAGTCAAACGCACCTCCAGGATGTGGTCTTGGCACTTCAGCAGCTATGGGTGTCACATTAATCGGCGTGCTCGGAGCGCTTAAAGATGTAACGTATCTTCCGTATCAATATGCAGAATTCGCTAGTGGTATTGAACGCCATGAACTTGGTATCCTTGGCGGCAAGCAGGACCATTATGCAAGTGCTGTCGGTGGTATTAGTTTTATGGAATTTCAGGGAGAAGAGGTAAAAACATCACCTTTGAGACTGCCGCCGCACATCCGTTATGAGTTAGAAAAGAATCTTGTGATCTGTTATACCGGAAAACCTCGGCTTTCTGGCAATATTCATCAGAACGTTACACACGCTTATAAAAGCGGTGAGCCGGGTGTTAGGAAAGCTTTAGAAAACTTAAAAGCAATTGCAGAATCCACAAAAACTGCGCTAATTCGAGGACGTTTAACAGATTTCGGTGAACTTCTAACTGAAAATTGGGAGAATCAGAAAAAACTACATTCATCTGTAACAAATGAACAGATAGAAAAGCTATTTAATATAGCAAATGAACATGGGGCTATCGGCGGAAAAGCCTGTGGTGCTGGAGGTGGCGGTTGTCTCCTTTTCTACTGTCAGCCAACACGAGAACATAATGTCCGTCAGAAACTTGAAGAAGCAGGGACTCGGATCATTGACTTCAACTTCGATTTTGATGGACTTCAAGTATGGCGGGCAGAATAGTTTAACAGGATTACAGACTCTATCGCCGCTTGCCAATTATTCGGTACACTTTGTGTACCGTTTTCTATTACTATTAATTTCGTATACAAAAAGCATTCTCAATACACGATGGAAGGAAGGTTCATGGAAACTGCACATATTGAAACTGATTTGGAAGCTGCCGAGTTTTTAAAAACCGCTCGTGAAAAAATTTTGACCGAGTTGAAAAAACGAATTGTTGGGCAAAGCGATGTGATTGATCAACTTCTTATCGCTCTCTTTTCACAAGGGCACTGCCTTCTTGTAGGAGTGCCAGGGTTAGCAAAGACATTACTTATCAGCACCTTTGCACAAATTCTTGAACTTCCATTCAACCGCATTCAATTCACACCGGACCTGATGCCTTCGGATATCATTGGGACGGATATTATTGAAGAAGAAGTAAATACCGGTAAACGTGCTTTTCGTTTTATTAAGGGACCGGTTTTTGCTAACATCGTGCTTGCAGATGAGATTAACCGAACACCGCCAAAAACACAAGCGGCACTCTTGCAAGCGATGCAGGAATATAAGGTGACAGCAGGTGGTAATACTTATGCACTGGAACTTCCCTTCTTCGTGTTAGCCACACAAAACCCAATTGAACAGGAAGGCACTTACCCTCTGCCTGAAGCGCAGCTTGACCGCTTTATGTTCAATATCTATATTGATTATCCAGAGAAATCTGAGGAAAAAGAGATTGTCATGACAACGACCTCCGCCTATGAACCCAATATAGAACCGGTTATCACGGGTGAAGAAGTGTTAAGATTGCAGCAGATTGTGCGGAAAGTGCCAATTGCTGAGGCGATGGTTGATTACGCCGTTGAATTGAGTCTTAACACGCGCCCGACACATCCCGATGCTCCCGATTTTATTAGGGATTGGGTGAATTGGGGGGCAGGACCACGCGCATCGCAATATCTTGTCTTGGGAGCAAAGGCACGCGCGATTATGCATGGACGTTATCATGTGAGTTATGAGGACGTCAGAGCAGTGGCAAAACCTGTACTACGTCACCGAATTTTGACCAACTTTAATGCTGAAGCGGATGGAATTAGCAGTTTAGATATTATCTCACAGTTATTGGAAAAGGTTGAACCGCCAGAGGCAAATTGATTTTTCATAGAACGTTTGTTACGCTTCAGTGAAATAATTTTCAAATATCAGAGGTATAATACACTACAATGAAAGCAAAAGATACTTCAAATCTACCGGAGCGAAACCCCTATAAAATGGACAAGACCGCATTTTCTGTCACAACGCTTTTTGAGAAATCTGGAGACAAGGAATATTGGCGTTCCAAAACACCACAGGAACGTCTAGAAGCACTTGAATTGATGCGGCAGATCAACTATGGCTACGATCCAACTACCGCTCGACTTCAAAGAGTTCTTGAAATTGCTGAACTCACATCAGATTAAATATCTTCTCATCGGTGGATACGCAGTTAATTACCATGGATATCCACGGACAACTGGTGATATAGATATATGGGTTGCAATACAGCAAGAGAATGCCGAAAAATTAGTTGATACCTTAAGGGAATTTGGTTTTGAGAGTGCCCAATTAACAGTAGATCTTTTTATGAAGGAAGATCAAATTGTCCGAATGGGTATTCCACCCTTCAGAATAGAACTTTTGACTACAATCTCTGGTGTTAACTTTGAAGAATGTTATTTGGACCGCATTACTGATGTGATAGATGATGTTGAAGTTCAAATTATCAGTTTAGAACACTTGAAATTGAACAAACAGGCGAGTGGACGATACAAAGATTTGGATGACTTAGAAAATCTTTAAAATCTTAACGTTCTGATATAAATACATGATTCTTGAGGGATGGCAATGGAAGAAAGAAAACATAATCAATCCAGAACGAAATTACCATCCGCGCAACAGACACTTCTGACTGCTGAAGACTTGTGGAAACAAGCTGATGACGGTTATCGGTATGAATTGGTGAAAGGAGTAATACGTAGAATGCCTCTGGCAGGATTTGAGCACGGTATCCTTTCGTCTAAAATTGGTAGCAACCTTAACAAACACATTAAAAAGCATCAATTAGGATATGTTTGCAGTGCTGGAACAGGATTTAAAATTTCTCAAAACCCCGATACCGTGCGTGCCCCAGATGCAGCGTTTGTTCGTAAAGCCGTAATTGATGAACGAGGCATTCCAAAAGGTTATTGGGAAAGTGCTCCTGATCTTGCTGTTGAAGTTATCTCTCCAAGCGACACGGACACTGAGGTTGACGAAAAAGTGGATGAATGGTTAATTGCAGGTTGTGAGATGGTGTGGGTTGTGAATCCGCGGCGTGAAACTGTAGAGGTGTATCGATCTCCTGAAGATATTACCGTTCTGCGTGGCGATGATATCCTTGATGGCGAGGATGTTATTGAAGGGTTTCAATGTCGGGTGCGGGATTTGTTTGTGTGATATAATCGTATTGGCATGCTATTCCTGAATTTGCGTATCATGTGTCTTATCGGTTTCTTGTTTATAGACATCTAATTTTCGGTGTAACGTTCGCACCCCGATATCCAAAATTTTCGCTGCTTCTGTCTTATTCCCACCTGTTTCTGTAAGCGTTTTATGGATAGCTTCCTTTTCAATTTGCGTCATCGTCATGCCGACCTTGCCGATGGCATCTTCCTCGTCTTGATTTGTTCCGTGTATCACCTTAGAACGTTCGTTATTAGGAATAATAGGCAACGGTATAAGTCCTTCGTCAGTGCGTTGCTCAAGTGCCTTGGCAATGGTAGAAAGCACTTCAAGCGTTTTTCGCAACACTGCTGCAGGGTCCTCAGTATCTGTTATCTGTAGCCAACTTGTGTCGTCATCGGGAATTAAGGGTGGTATCTCGTCATTATAGGCGGCTGTTGGTTCAAGCAGACGAACTGCTGAAAGGATAAGTCCAAGAATTGTTTTGTAAATGGCTACATTTTCTGTTGCTATCGTTCCGGGTTCTGGATTCACAATCTGTATTGATGTTCCCGGTTCATCAATAATTTGAACAGGAAACTTGGGATGTCCAAATTCTGAATCTGTGGGGAAATCTTTTAATTCAAGTTCCTCGGAAGTGACAACAATGATAGCGGTTTCAACGGCATTTTTGAGTTGCCGGATATTGCCGGGCCAGTCAGCATTTTCGAGATAGTTGAGTGCTTCAGGCTTTATACCGACGATGCTTTTATTATGTTTTGTGCTTAATTCAGAGATAAAAGCATCTACAAAAAGTGGGATGTCTTCGCGTCTGTCACGTAGAGGTGGAATTTGAATACGGAAGAGATTCAGTCTGTAATAGAGGTCTTGTCTAAAATCTTTTTTCTTAACCGATGTTTCAAGATCAACATTTGTCGCTGCGATAACTCGGACATCTACTTTTACGTTTTTTTCGCCACCGAGTCGTGTGAATTCTTGTGTTTCTAATACGCGAAGAAATTTTACCTGCACTTCAGGGGACATTTCGCCTATCTCATCAAGGAAAAGTGTGCCACCATCAGCGAGTTCAAATACGCCGCGGCGTAGGCTCGTGGCACCCGTGAAAGCCCCTTTTTCATGTCCAAAGAGTTCGCTTTGCAGAAGGTCTTGGTAAAGCACGCCGCAGTTGACTGCTTTGAAAAGTCGGTTTTTACGAGAACTATTTTCGTGGATAGTTTGTGCAACAACCTCTTTTCCAACACCTGTTTCGCCTGTGATGAGGACAGTCGCATTTGTTGGCGCGACCTGCGCGACTTGGCGCCAGACTTCCCGCATCTGTTCGGATTCACCGATGATAGGGTATGCATTCGGATCGGTAAGGGGTGTTGGAAGATTCATTTTGTTTCCCTAAAAATTCTGGGATAGGTTTCGCCGACTATTTATTGGACAATATCAAGAATCAGTTGGGGGTTGTCCTTCACCTTTTCAAACACCTCAAAACCATCACGGCACGCAGCTTCACACAATTTTTCAAATACGTATCCTTTGGCTGTATACCCGCTCATAAAATCGTTGGAATTTAGTTCAACAACATTACAATTTGGTAAGTTTTTTGGTATCAGATGACTATACCCTTTAGTCCGTTTGTAAGTGATAAAAATCTGGGCAACTGTTTCAGGAACTCCAAAAGGGAGTTGTAATGCTTTGACGTATTCTTGCCCTAATAGAAAGAAGACAAGATCGTACTCTTTGATTAGCTGGCTAATGTCCTCGTTAAGTTTTTTCCCATCTTTTAAGATAGGACTTTTGCTGTTAGGTACATTGTAAGGAGCAAGTTTTTTATCTTCCTTTATTAATCCATGTTTGGTTGAAATAATATACCACTTAATAGTTGTTCCACCATATTGACGATGTGCTCTTACCTCCTCTAAACCTGCTTCTATTTTTTGATGTTCAGTGCCTCTATACAGTTCGGAGGCGGGCATAGGTTTCTTGTTTTGCCTAGCTGAGCAGGGAGTAATTACCAATATTTTCATAAAGTTGAGTCTCTTTTATTGATTCTGAATAATTTCAATCAACCGCTGCGGGTTCTGCTTTACATCTTCAAACACTTGAAAACCTTGACTACACGCAGCTTCGCACAATCTTCGCATCACAACGCCTTTCAATGCCCAATTTGTGGTGCGGAGACTTTTCTGTAAAGCACTGCCAGTTTCTACAACGTGGACATTCGGTAAATCCGCATTTACCGCCTTTCTCTGGCTTTTTGGGAGCAGGAAAATTAGGGTTGTCGCACGTTCTACCTCAAAAACGCGTTGCAATGACTCGATATCGTCTTGTCTTAATAACGAAAAAACGAGGTCGTAACGCTCAAGTAAATCTACCGTTTGTTCAGGAACGCCGTTCTCACCAAATTCTAAAACCTCAAGTTCGTGCAAAGGCGCAGTGTCAAAAGGAACAATAATATCTTTTTCACCCACCGGACTCAGTTTCCCATCAACTCGGCAATGATACCATGGAAAATAGAGGTCAATGGTTGTCTTGCCGTATTGTTCGTGTTCCCGAATCTGTTTTAAGCCTTCCCGTAACTGCACATACAAAGGTCCCGTAAACATCTCTTCAGCGGGTAAACGGTAGTCTCTACTTTTATCGTGCCAACCTTCTTCGTTGAAACCGCACAATTCTTTGATTCTTGACTTGAGACGGTCAGGTGAACTGCAATCTTCGGCACTAAGCGGGTTATCAAGTTTATGTTTCTGCCCTGTTGTGTAAGAGTTAAAAATCAATGTTTTCACGAATTTATGCTCCCGCTTTTTGTTCTCTTCGCTGCCATATATGCAGAATCGGACTGGCGATAAAGACTGAAGAATACGTTCCTATTAGCACACCGACGATGAGTGCTAAGGCAAATGTGTTAATTTCTTCACCCGGACTGGAGAGCACAAAGATGACAATCACCACAAACAGGGTTGTGATAGAGGTAATGACGGTTCTGCTTAGAGATTGATTGATACTTCGGTTTAACACTTCAACATAATCAACACCTTTCAAAGATTGCCCGTTTTCTCGGATTCGGTCAAACACAACGATCGTATCGTTGAGCGAATATCCGATAATTGTGAGAAACGCAGCGACGGTAGGTAGATTAATTTCCTTTGCAAGAACAGCGAAAAGACCTAAAGTAATAAGCACATCATGAACAAGCGCTGCAATTGCGCCGATGGCAAAACGGAATTCAAATCGCCAAGAGATATAAAGCAGCAAAATAGCAATTGATGACAGAACTGACCAGAGTGCCGACCACTTAAGGTCGCGACCAACACTTGGTCCGACTTCCGTAACATTTACACCTTCCGACCCAGCTTGCCAGCCATCGCCACCTTCAAGAAGTGCCTCAGTAAGGATATTTCCAACGCTTGCTTGTATTTGAATGGTAGCGTTTTCTGTCAAATCTATACCGAATTCTTGTGCGAAAGTCAATTGAATTGCCGTTCCTTCAGCAACTTTTTCCAATGTGCTGATGTCAGTACGCAGCCGGGCGTCACCATCCACTAATTCAATAGTATCACCAGGATTCAAAAGATGCACCTTTTCAGCGGTACTGCTCACCTGAACACTCGTTGCTGTTGCATCTCCAGGATCAGCCATAATGGGTATCTCAATCGATTGTTCCTGAAATTCGGGGCGGTGTCCCATAGAGATGAAAGCCTTGTTTTCGTCTGGCTCAAGTTGTATTTTAGCATCTGCGTAGCCTATTTCAGTTAACTTGGTTTTCAATTCAGCTTCTGTTACCGCCCTGTTGAATATCGCTTCAACCTTAACCCCTCCTCGGAAGTCAATCCCAAAATTCGGTCCACCATGAACTATAAGGAATGCAATGCCGATAGTTATTAACACAGCAGAAAACAAAAACCCTGTGCGGTGTTTATTAATAAAATCAAATTTTGTATTACTTAGTAACTGCAATTTTCTATATCCTTTCCATATTCGGTTTGTTCGTTAAGAGTCGGTTGGAAGAATGCAATACTTTCTTTGTAGGAGCGACCTCCTGGTCGCGACCGGGAGGTCGCTCCTACAAAGAAACTCAAAATCGGAATGATACTTTGTCAATTAGAAATGGTATAAGTCTTTTATATGTTTTAAGCACAGCGTACTGATATATACTGCCTCCGACAAATTAGATGCTTAATTTTTCCACATTTCGATTTCCGATTGCCAATCCGTATATTTCTCGTGTGACGACAATTGCTGTGAACATACTCGCAAGGATTCCGATGCCGAGTGTAACCGCAAACCCTTTGATTGGTCCGGTTCCGAAGTGATAGAGGACGAGTGCGGTAAAGAACGTTGTGAGATTTGCATCCAAAATCGTTATAAATGCGCGTTTATAGCCGCTTGTAATAGCATCCCAAACAGCTTTTCCTGTTCGCAACTCTTCGCGAATTCGCTCAAATATAAGCACATTTGCATCTACAGCCATACCAATAGTAAGCACAAGTCCTGCGATACCTGGGAGTGTTAATGCCGCGCCGAAACCTGCCAAGGCACCAAGAATGATTATCATATTAAAGACGAGAGCGACAATAGCTATTAACCCAGACAATCGGTAGTAAATTATCATGAAGATCAAGACAACCCCCAAGCCAATAATGGCGGCTTTAATCCCATTGTCAATAGCCTCTTTACCGAGCGTGGGGCCGACAGTCCGTTCTTCTCCGACTTGAACCCCTACCGGAAACGCGCCCGCTTTAAGTATATTTGAGAGATAGTCTGCCTCCGGAAAACTAAAACTCCCCTCAATAACGGCATTACCACTAATTTGGGTATTGATAACCGGGTAAGACTGTACCTTATCATCAAGGAGGATTGCTAAATGTTCTCCGATATGGTCACCAGTGATTTTAGAAAATTTGCTGCTACCTTCTCGGTCAAAAGTCATGTGTACAGCGATGTCAAAACTTGTTCTTCCAGGCCCAGGTCTTGCACTATCAATGTTTTGACCTGTTAGAAGCACGGGACTTTCCAAAACAAACCAGTCCCCTGTTTCATGGTGATACCGAATTTCAGTGTTCTCGGGCAGATTGTCTGGAGGCGGTGTGTCTGCTGAACCGGACCATAAGCTGCCCCCGGATGGCGATTTCTTCACCATCTTAAATTCTAATCTACCCATTGTCTGCACAATACGAAGCGGTCCCGAAGAATCCTTTGCACCTGGCAATTCAATGATAATTCGTGGACGATTAGCTTCCTGACGGATAGAAGGTTCAGCCACGCCAAAAGCATCTACTCGATTTCGTAGGACGATCAATACCTGTTCGATTGCTTGATCGCTGTATTCTTGCATTCCCTTGTCACTTAAATGGAGTCTATAACTGGATTGTGCCTCTTTTTCAGTAATAACTACCGCATCCTCAAAAAAATTAATATCGTTTAAGAGACCGACAGTTTTTTCCATATATTTTTTCTTTTCTTCTGGATCGGATCTGAATCGGGAAGGGATTTCAACAAGTACATTTAGCGCATCTTCGCCATTTATCTGCTCTGCTTGTCGACACAAAATCTCCTCTGCTCTAAGCGTTTCGGGAATAGAGTATGAATGTGCTTTTAACAACTCTCTTTTAGACTTTTCCAAATCCACTTCCAGGACAAGGTGTACACCACCTTTCAAATCCAAACCAAGTTTTAATCGGTTGTTTGGTATTATCCTCCGCAACGTAGTTGGAAGACTGCCGAATAGATGTAAACTTTCCAAGGTAGCAGTTGGGTTTTCTTTTGCCTTATCAGAGATAAGTCTGACGAAGAATTCTTTTGCTTCAGTGGTGTCGAACTGATAGTCAACCGCTTCCTCAAATTCGAGCTTTTCTAATTGGATTTTGAAGACTTCCTGAAGTTCATCGGTTGCTTCTTGGAAAGTTGTTCCCTCTGGTAATTTTACTTCTGCTAAGTCAACTTTGAAAGCATTATCATCAGTGACTTCAAAGGGAGGTAGTACCTCTTGTAAATTCAGTGATAGGTTTCCATACAAAGGAAGGTAAAACCTATCCGGTGTAGGGATAAGGTATAAAACTGATAACAGTAAAACACCAAAGATTAAAACGATTTTCCAGATATTAAATCTGTACATCAAATGCTCCTATTTTCTCAAACTATATTTTACGGATGGCAGATAAGAAAATTCTCTTAACGTGTGTTATGTTCAGAAAACCCTGATGAATGCTGAACTATAGGATAAGGATTTACTATCCAAACATGGCAAATCTTTCATCTACAATCCTTCTGTCAATGTAGTACTCAAATTTGTTTTTGTAAGTCAACCATCCTGTGAATCTATTGAGGTATAATTTATTGGTGCGCCTGGGAGGAATCGAACCCCCGACACGAGGCTTAGGAAGCCCCTGCTCTATCCCCTGAGCTACAGGCGCGTTTACTGTTAGAACCTCGTCTAAGGTTCAATTGTTATCCTATTTGTTAAAATATAACAAAATATTGGCTAAAATTCAACGAGAGAAAAGACTGGTCGGTCCGCTACTTTTTTTCGCCCCTCAAATTCTGTAAGTTCCAATAAAAGAGCGATGCCTATCGTATTCCCACCAAGTTTTTTTACAAGTTCGACCGATGCTGCCAGAGTGCCGCCGGTAGCCAAAACGTCATCACATATAAGAACGCGGCTTCCCCTTGGGAAAGCATCTTGATGGATAGCAAGCGTATCCGTGCCGTATTCAAGGTCATAGGTGATTTCATAGCAATCATAAGGTAATTTCCCGCTTTTACGGATAGGCACAAAACCGATACCGAGGCGATGTGCAAGTGCTGCAGCCAAAATGAAACCTCGCGCATCAATCCCTACAATTACGTCAATCACTTCAGATTTAAAACGGTTAGCGAATACGTCGATCGCGGCATTAAAGGCTAATCCATTTCCTAAAAGGGGTGTAATATCCTTATATGAAACACCCGGTTTCGGGAAATTTGGTATCTCTCGAATAAACTTAGAAAAATCACTCATAACGTATTTACTTTGAACTTGTGTTGTCTCGTCTTACGGAAATTCAGTATTGGGATGAATCATAATTTTCATGCCCTTTCGGGATTCCATCGCCTCAAAAGCCTTATCAATTTCAACAAGTGGAAAATGATGGGTAATAAGCGGTTGCACGCGGACTAAACCCTTTTCAAGGAGACGAACCGCTAATTCGTGATGGCGAGGCACACATCCGTGAGAACCTGTAACAAAACACTCTTTATAGTGGATCGTATTTGAAAGGACGCTCATCGGACGCATTGTTTTTGGCAATCCACCGAATAGGTTAACATAACCGCGGTGCGCGACCATTTCAACACCTTGTTCATGCGCTTCTACGGACGCACAAGTTGTAATAACGATATCTGGTCCTTCTCCATCCGTTTCTTCTCGACAGCGTTCCACTACAACCTCCTCTTCAGAAGCGATGTAGACATCCGCTTCATAGAATTTTGCTATCTCCATCCGCAGTTTGCTTCGTTGAACCCCGATAACCTTTGTTGCTCCCATAACACGGGCAAGGTCAATCATCATACATCCGATCGGTCCCAAACCGATAATGACAACGGTCTTACCGAGAGACATATTTACTAATTCAAGTCCATTGATAGCACAGGCGAGGGGTTCAGCGAGGGCAGCTTCATCAAAACTGAGGGAGGTATCAAATGCGGTAACTGGTCCTTCTTCCAAAACAAGACGCGGAAGTTTCATATATTGTGCAAAGGCACCAGGAATTTGGTAGCCAATAGCGTAATTAATATCACAGTTGTTTCCAAGCCCGTTCCTACACCAGTGACATTGTCCACACGGCACATCTGCACCAATGGAGACGCGATCACCTTCCTTCACACGAGTTACGTTTTTACCGACTTTGACTATTACGCCAGAATTTTCATGACCGATAATAGTTGGTGGTTTGACACGAGGGTTGCCGTGATGGAAAATGCGGACATCGGAACCGCATATACTGACAGATTCAACCCGCATCAATGCAGAGTCGTTATCAATTTCTGGTTCTGGAACATCCTGAACATTTAAGTTTTCAAGGCTTTCAAGTATAGCCGCTTTCATATTTCCTCTTATTCCCTGTAGAACGCAACCTACAAGAAGTTTACGATGGATGGATAAGAACTTTTGCGTAAAATTGACTTTTGTCCTTCATCATGTGCAGTACTTCGGTGCTATCTGTTAACGGCACCTTGTGTGTAATCAGTGGAGAGAGGTCTAACTTTCCAGAAGCAATCGCTTGTAACACTGTTCGCCAATCGTCATCGTTACCAGATACACTGTAATCAGAATTCCATGTCCCTAATAGACTTACCTCACGCCGCATCAATTGTGAAATAAGCGATGCGGGCAAAGTCACATCAGCAGCGGGGTTTCCAAGCAAAACGACATTACCACCACGTCTGACACTCCCTAACGCATAAAGATATGTTTGTGGAACACCTGCTGCTTCAATACAGACATGCGCTCCTTTTCCTTCAGTCTGTGCGTTTACCACCTCAACGGGGTCTTCTATAGTGCTGTTAAAGACACCTTCAAAACCGAGACGTTTTGCTAATTCAAGTTTTTCTGCGACAATATCAAACAGCAGCACCTGCGTTGCGCCCATAATTCTTGCCCACTGTGCTACGATTAGACCAATCGGACCTGCGCCAAAGATAGCAACTACTTTGCCAACAAGCGAATCTTGAACTCTCCGAAGTGCGTGGAGTGCCACCGCGGCTGGTTCTGTCAGAGCTGCCTCTTGCAAAGCTACGCTGTCCGGCACACGGATAAGATTCTCTTTTGGGGCAACGACAAATTCGGCAAAAGCCCCATCACTTCGTGAACCGAGATAGTCGTAGTCGCTGCATTGAACATACTTTCCGTTCTCACACGCTTCGCACTTGCCACACCAAATTAGTGGGAAAACGACTACATTATCTCCTTGTTCAAAACCTTCAACGCCCGGACCGCATAGGTCTATAGTTCCAGCAAATTCGTGTCCACAGACTGTGGGAAAACTGTAAGTGCCTTTAGAGAAAATCCTTGGAATATCGGAACCACACACACCACAGAAACCAATACGGACACGGACTTGTCCCTCAGCGACATCTGGAATAGGCATCTGTGACAGGCGTAAATCTCCAACGCCGTATAGCACAAGTGCCTCCATCAAACCGTTATGCATCACATTCCTCTTTCTGTGAGTCCAAGCGAAATAGCCTGATGGATCTGCTGAATATTTTCTGCGTGAGAACCCGATTTGTGAAAAACGCTACTGGTTCCACCGACTAAGATGTCCGCTCCTGCTGCGACCATTTTCGGGATATTTTCAAAACTGACATTCCCATCAACTTCAATTGGCAGGTGAGCACCGCGTTCATTCAAAAAAGATCGACAGTCCGAAATTTTCTGTAGGGTTGATGGCACTAATTTCTGACCGGCAAACCCCGGATTCACCGTCATAATCAGCACGAAGTCAAGCCGATCAATAACATACGCTATCGCTGAAAGCGGGGTCGCTGGGTTCAAAGCGACACCCGCTTTTATACCATGTGCTTGAATTACCGATAATGTTCTATCCAGATGTGTAGCAGATTCTGCATGAACAGCGATTTGTTGAACACATAAGTTTGCGACCGCTTCCACAAAAAAATCGTTATTTTCCACCATCAAGTGGATGTCAAAGGCGCAATCTGTTTTTTGCCGTAATTGTTCAATGAGTGCCAACCCAATCGGCATGTTTGGCACAAAGTGTGCGTCCATCAAGTCAAAATGTAGCAGGTTGATTCCTGATTTTTCTAATTCCCGAATATCTGTCTCCAAATTACAGAGATCAGCGCACATCACTGAAGGTGCTATGCTAATCTTTTTATCCGTGATATTAGGGCGTTGACTCTCAGGAGTCGGCAAGATATTTCTCCAATCAAATTCGGGTTTTTCAATCTATTTATTATAACATAAAATAGGTGAATTGTCAAATTTTGGGAAGGTGGTGGAGTGTGTAAAGTTCTTGTTAATTGTCTGAATTGCGGATTACGCGGATTAGGGAAGATGTCAAGCTTGAGTTCGTTGTTATAGCGGGATGTAAGTAATTTGGTCAATATATTCGTCTTCGTCAGATGCCCCAATGATGAGCATCAATTGTTCAATGATCAATCT
Source organism: Candidatus Poribacteria bacterium (assembly GCA_028820635.1). GTDB lineage: Bacteria > Poribacteria > WGA-4E > WGA-4E > WGA-3G > MSPOR6. Next base: position 71,984 of record JAPPIG010000132.1, on the reverse strand, counting down.
CATTGGTACTCTGCGCTTAATCGTGAAAATGCCGGGCACATGGTTTCCTGCTGCCAGATGGTCAGAAAGGTGTTTAGGCATACTTTCCCGATTATTTGTTACCAAGTTAAATTGGTTCTGTTCACACCACGCTAAGATTTCTGGATCTGACGTGCTTTTCGGAGGAGCACCTTCATCGCCAACCGCCAAGACCTTCAGTGATGGCTCATGCCTTAACAATTGCGTGCGATATTCAGGAGTAATATTTTCGTCTATGAGAAACCGACGCATCTTTATCCCTGTTCATTATGGGTTGGGGATTGTGTTGTACTTGCTGCGTCTTTTTCTGGATTGGTAGGCTCGGGTATATCAGAATTTGCTTCCTTTTCTGCAATAAGTTCACGCAAGCGAACAACACCGGGCGGCGGATTTTTCGTCTGTTCTTCTCGTGCCGTTTGGCAAAATTTTAGATAATCATCCAAATATGCACCAACTTTTTCTTGATTTTGAAGATAATATAGGATCGTGGCGTAAACCTGTTCCAGTGTGGGGGTATAGTAGTGATCAGCGATGACGACTGGTGTTTTGTTATTGTGAATATATTCGTATAGAATAGTTTCAATACCTACCCGTGTTCCTTTAAGACGAATATCATTTTCTGCCAAAAACGCAAAGTTCCCTTCAAGAGGATAAATTTGCTTAAATTCATTGATTCGTCTGAGGATACTGTTTTCAACAGGCAAAAAAAGTCTATGCCTATCTTGAATTAGATATTCAAGTCGGTTCAATACTGTGTGGGCATTCCGTCCATAAGTCAGTCCGGTTAATAAACCCAACGTCAAGAATTCTTTTTCTCTGAAAGAAATTGACTCCTCCCAAAGTGTAAAGAGAAAATCAACGCTCACGTCTAATGCCGAAAGTCCATTCATTCGTTCTTCACCTAAGGCAAGCACAAAACTATTGTATGGATCGGAGAGCTTCCAATTTGAACGTTTAGCGACTTCCATTAACAAATCTGCATCAAATTGCGTGTGATAGTAGTTTGAACAAACAAGTTTTATCGTCATCTCATCGTAGTCAGCTTTATCAAGGCGATTTTGCTGAACACAATGCTCTAATAAAACTTGTGTCCACACACCGTCAATTTGAAAGTTTGTCCCCGCGACGCTATTGAGACTTGTTTTTGCATAATGCCTGAGGCGTCCATCATCCGAGAAAAGTAGGTGCCCTGGTTGGCTTGCAAGAAGAACGGTATCAAGGAAATGCGGTTCTAGCATGTCATTGAGTTCTCTCCTGCGTAATTGGTTCATCTCTGACCCAACAGTGGCTTCGCCAACTTCACAGTTTTCCCTAATCCATTGAACAATGTTTTTTAGATATTCTATTCCCTGTTTGGTTTCTTCAGGGTTGATAATCTGTTTTACATACCGATCTCCTTGTTTACCAACTATCATTCCCTCTCGATTAGACCACATAGATTCTCTTTCAATGATAACATTCTGTAATTCATCTATAGTAGATTGGGAAATGCAGAGCTTTCCAAACGTACTGACCACAATATCCGCTGCATCCAGACAATGAAGAGTCATAAGAGATATAATATCTACTGCAAGTTTAGGGTTAGATTGATTAAGTAGATTAAGGACGTTGTTCCTTTCGTCAAAGTCACCGAAACTACACCTAATCCCTAAGTCCGGGTGCCCCATGAGAGTTCCCCATGTGTCTATACTATTATTGCCGACTAATCTTGTAAAAGTTCCGATTGTAAGGTATTTTTCCTTATATAGTTTTTCAATTTTATTTATTTTATCTTGTCTCTGATCAATCAATTCAAACATTTTTTCAAATCGTTTTTTATCGTCGATTTCATCTGAATCGTCTATTTTTATATTATCCATGTCCTTGTCTAAAGGAAATAAATGGGGGTATTCTCTTAAGGTTTCTTGATAGGCGTGAACGTATTTACTCTTGATATCAACGATCTTTCCTGTCTGTTGTCCGAACATTTTCTCACCGAAACTTACTTCGTCATTCTTGTTTTTACCGATTAATTGTTTTGCAAATTGGTGATTTACATTATATTCATAGTGTTTGATATCTACATCTTCACTTTCTTCAATGATATACCAATAGTCTTCGTCAGAATTGTTGACTTTGACAGCTGTGTCCTTATCAACTTGAGAAGGGTTTAGCATCTCAGGAATTTCATTTGAAACCGAAGAGAAAGTCTGGACATATAGACGGTGGGCATTGGGATTATTGAAATGTGTTCTTCGCACTTCATACATTATCTTAAGTGCTTTTTCTGGTTGAAATCTAATTAGAAATAGTTGAATTAAATGAAAGCATGTCTCTAAAGAAAGATCCTTAAGAAATCTAAAGTCTTTGAAATCGGTAAAACTATCTAAGACACTATCTACTTCAGTTTCTTTATAAGACCGTAACAAAATCAGTCCATGCCTGATTTGCATATCAATATCATCAGGAAATATCTTTAAATAATCCTTACATACCGATTCGGCTTGGTTCATATCGCCGTATTCCTCATGAATCACGACCTCCATCTCAGTGATGTTTTCAAGAGGTCCATATTCCTCACGAAGTTCCTGACATATTTTAAGTGCCTTCCCAAATTCGCCAGACTTATAGTAACTATGTGCTAAACATTGTGTCACTTGAGAGTCCTGACTTGTGTCGGCAAGTTTTTCATATAGTGTTGCAGCTTCATTAAATTGTTCATGAATGTAGAGTTGGTGAGCCAATAATAGAATATCAAGAAATTCTGCACCATCCTGAATATAGTTGTATGCTTCTTTGAGTAGAGAGATTGCTTCATTGCGTTTTTCTTTCGCGCTAAATATGCGAGCAGCGTCAACAAGATTCGGTATACTTTTTGGCGTTGACTCACGCATTGCTATTGATATTTCTAATGCATCATCAAAACTTCTATCAGCTATATAAACATCAATGAGCAAACGTCTTGCTTTTTCTTGAAGTTCTGGCATCAAATCTGTCTGCAAAAAATCTTTAAGTATTTTCTGGGACTCATCTAATCGCTTGTCCGCGAAGAGATAATTTGCAAGTATTAGTGGTGCTTCGGGGACTTCCTGCGTGGATTGGATTGATTCCATGAATTCAATAGCTTCTGCTATATCTCCACACTCAAAGGCTAAGAACGCACGTTTTTTTATCAATCTTGGATTTGAGTCTTCAATTTCTAAGGCAGTATCAAGGTCTTCTTTTGCTTCTTTCAACTCGCCAAGATGAAAATGTGCTATACCTCTGTTAATGATCCAATCTACTCTATAGTCTCTTAATTCTGTATTGGAAACGCAGTTCCATGCCTCCGTAAGAAATCCTATTGCACGATGTAGTTGTTGCTTTTGTGACTCATAAAGTTGACTGATCCCCACTGCAAGATTATCTTCTAATACTTGCTCAATCAAGATATTTGCGAAAGCAGCTTTGAAATCAGGAGCGTTTTCTTGGTCTTGCGACACCATAATTTCACCCCATCTTTTCGCTGCTTCATAATTCTCGCGTTGTTTTGCTAATTCGCTGATAGCGTAAGCAATTTGTGGAGAATCGTGTAAATAGTCGGGAACTTTAGCAATTACTTCATCAAGTGTTTCTTCCTCAGCAGAAATTCCAACGAGAATTACATAAGCATCCGTATTATCATCATTCTTATCCAATGTCTGTCTTGCGTAGCCTGCAGCATATTCTGCTTCTCCCAATAGTAGGTGGGCTAATGCACGGTTAGAAAGTGCCTTTTCGTCTTCACGATTGAGATCAAATGCCCTAATCAACAACTTTGCAGCTCCTTTTTCGTTATTCAGTGAAAATTGAGCAGCTGCCATATTTGTTAGGAGGCTATACTTTAAATCATCCGAAGCATCTTTCCAAGTTCGTCTTTTCAGATTCTCTAATAACTTTAGAGAAGTTTTAGGTTCATTACTCTTGAGAAAGTTTCGAGCATCGTCTATTTCTGCATGGTGTTCTTTTGCAACTTCAGTCTTTATTAAATCAGCGGTATTTACATCAAGTAGAGATTTAATGTCACGAACTATATCTAAAGTTGCACCTGTCATATCCTTAATCTCAATATTGTCATCCTTAATTTTTTCGGTGTCATCTTTGATGGTTTGTATATCCTCAGAAAGACGTTGTGTCACTTCATTTCGCACAGAGTCAATTTTACTTGACAATTCGGTTAACATCGTGTGGGCATCATCTTGATTCTTTATGTTGTTTTGAATATGTTCAAGGACAATTTGATTGAATGCTCCCTGATTGAATGGAAGTTGTGAATAAAAATCAACAATCACTCTCTCAATAATGGGACGAATTCTATGTTCAAAATCCATATTGGGCAATTGATGGTTGGGGACGATAATACAAGGACGAAAAAGCGTTGTGATTTTCGCTATTTTTTCACTTTCATTTAATTGTGTGAATTGGACTATATCATCGTCTTTAAGTGAAGCAATAACGTTGTCAAATGTATCGGGATCCACTTCAACTGTTTTTGGGTCAGTTTGATCAGCGAATTCAGACGCATTTTGCTTAACTACCTTAACAAAAGATTTTTTGAAAAGTTTTTCTGCCGTAGTTTTGTAGTATTTTTTAATTGCGGGGTTAATAACACCAGCAATAGAAAATCCAGTGCCAACAAGGCTATATGTTGTGAAGAGTAAACTGAGAATTTCCATGGATTTTCATCTCCTATCAGGTGTTTGTTCGGTGTGAGTTAATATTCTACCAATAGTCTTTTGATTTGATAAATTGCTATTATCATTATAGCATATTTATGCTGTTCAGTCAAGGTGAAAGAAATCTGATTAGCCGTGTGATTCTACATATCAACACTACCTAAAACAGAAACCGATACATCGGTGTATTCAACGTAATCCCGATAAGACTCCACACACCTCCAACAATGAACTCCCCCAGAATCAAACCAAGAAAAAACGGAATAAGTTTGCGGTGCAGGTTGATCCCGCCTTGCTTTAGGATAATCCACTTGATAACAGAACTGACGAAAATTGAAAACCAAAACACATTCATCGACCAACTGCTGGAAATAGCAAACCCTGCTGGATGAAAGGGCCACCAAAATAGTCGTATCCGCATAATCATCAAGAATCCAGTAATCAGAAATCCAACAAACATCGCGACTATTGCCGGGACGTCGGGTGCTCGGGGTGAAGTGAGCCAACTCTGAAGTCGGTTAAACGGTCTCCCTGCGAACCAATTACGCGCGCCTTCAATGTATGAGATATGATAAAATGCCCAAAATGATGCGAATGTGCCGATAACAATTGCCACACACATTGCAATGAGAAGTCTACGATTGGAGATTCGTGTGCGTTCAGCGAGTTTAAAACCTTCCAAGATATGCGGCATCGGATGCCCACGATAAGCGCGATTAAAAGAGAAGAGGTAGGCGAGCATTGTTAGGTTTCTCGGTCCAAGCAGACGCGTTCCAAAGATACGAGGCATCATTTCATCCGGTCCAATGAAATGTAAATCGTGTACAGGTGAACCGAGTTCAGCACGCATGCGAGTCACAGCGGTGGAAATTGCGTAGTAAATGCCGAAGAAAACCACAATTGCCCACACTGACATCCCCGCAGCGTTGCAAAAGATAGCGATAAACATCAAACTACCGATAAGGCAAATAATCATGCCGAGATATGACATCGGTTCGTCAGAATCGTTTCCTTCTCGCGGCCTAAAGATTTTGCGTGCCACTTGTGCGAGGTGTTTTCGCGTGGCAATAATAGCAATGACGAATAAACCGATATACGCGCCAAACGATTGCTCATCAGTAAACGGAAAATTCGGCATACCTCTGATTCCCAACGCATCTCCGAAAATCCGTTCCGCCTTCCAAAACAGATAGAAAAACCAACAAGAAAATGACAAATCCAGCGGAATAAAGAACGCCATCCCTACAGCAAACGGAAACACAGCAATAGGTGTCCATCCGATCGCACTCCACGGTTTTTGGGTAAAAAATGGACGTAAATCGTAGAGACGACCGCCGAGACTTGGCACATTTGGAAAGAGATAGTGTAACCCGTTGAGAATATCAATCGCACCCGCAATCCCAAATCCAAGCCACATCATCTTGTTTGTTAGCAGGTTCGTCTTGCCGACATTCGTTAATTCAAGTGGTAGTTGAATAATCGGGTAACTCAGTTTTTCGTGTTCTGTCCACTGCTTGCGAACGAGCGTATTGATGAAAACCATTACGAACACGAGGGCACACAAAAAACCACCCCACGTTAGGGTGGTGGTGATCCATCCTTCAATGATTTCCCATTGATATAAACTCGTTTCGCCTCGGTAATACTCGGTTAAAAATGGTTTATCTTTGACTGCTATCCAATCGGGGATATAACGATGAAATAGATGCGCCCAATCGTTTTCAGGTGTAGCATACCAGAAAGCGTAGGGGATCATTGGGATTAGGACGCGTAGAACATCGTGCCCTGCCAAGGAGGAGGCAATCGCGAGCATGACATAAATCGTCAGCAATTCGCCTTGTTGGAAGGCAACTCGCGGCAAAACCTGTTTCAATGCCAAATTTGCACCTGTAATGATAAAGATGCAAAAGATGACATTAAAGTAGAGCGAAATCGTGGTTGGATACCCTTGTCCAGCTGAATCTAAAATCCAATAGACGTTGGGTATAGTAAGTCCGGCGCCGATTAAGATAGCACGCCATGTAGCACCGAAATGTGGTCGTGTTTGTGTTGTTAGTTCACGATGCGTAGTTTCTTGTCCGTGTCCTAATTGCTGTGAAGTTGTGGGTCTCAAAATTGATTCAGAACTTTCCGCGTTGTAGCCTTAAGCTCCAGCGTGCTGAGAGCGTCTAAAATTTACTTGAGATTTTCAGTAAATCCTTGTATACTTTAAAATCATAGGACAGTCAAGTGTCCCAAATAGGATATACATAAATTGAATTTAGACATGTCTAAAAAGGATGAAAAAATGGATACGATGAACGATTTGTCTGAGGCGGTAGTCCTTACGTCTGAGCAAAAACAGTTTGTTGATGATAACGGCTATCTCTTAATTAAAAATGCCTTGCCACCAGATGTCGTGACGGAAATTGACGCTGCCGTTGATGAAGTTTTCGAGAAGGAATCAGCAGCGGAAAATCTGGATCCAGATGGTAAACTCAATCTACGTAATTGCATTACGCATCATGAGGCATTTCTCCAACTTCTCGACTGGCACAAAACTTTTCCTTATGCATGTGGCGTATTGAATTGGAACATACAGATGATTACGTCACACCTGATTGTGCTCCCTTCAAAAGAGGAACCACCCGACGATGCCAAGACTAAGATTGGACTTCATCGTGATGGTGGAACGTCATATCGCGAGATGCAGGAACCGCACCCACGCATCCTGCTCAAGATAGCGTATGCTATCAGTGACCAGTCTGACCCTGCCTCAGGTGCAACGGTATTAGTGCCGGGAAGCAACCGATTAAAAGGTATGCCCGCCCGTGATCCTGAAACAGGTGGGGCACGTGGTGCGATTTCCATGAACGTCAATGCTGGTGACGCGTTCCTCTTTGAACAACGGACGTATCACGGCATCGGAAAAAATTGGGCAGGTTTTCCACGTAAAACGATCTTTATGGGATATGCCTACCGTTGGGTCAAACCGATGGATTATATACAAATGCCGGATGAATTGGTTGCCAAATGTAATCCGATTCAGAAGCAACTGCTCGGTGTTGTCAGCGACCCGTTAAGCTATTATATTCCGCAAGATCAAGATGTTCCGTTGAAATCGGCAACAAACGGTGCCAGTTAAAGCCACGTTTGCTAAATCATTGTCAATAACATCTACTGGTTTTCAGCAGGATTTAACTGCGGTTTTAGAGAGAGACTATGCTCTAACAAAGCACGGGCATAAGGGATATTATGTAGCCCATAGCCGCTGTCTCCTTTCACCATGTCATAGTTTAACTTTGCATCTTTATAGGCTTGTGAGGTTTTGTCTGCTGCGTTGTCCAGCATCGCCTTAACTTCTTTCATCTTTGCCTCGATTTCAGCACGATATAGGGGGAGTTTTACCGCCATATCATTATCAACAGTGTCATGGCATCCTGCACTACTACAAGTTGAAAAGTCCGCCTTGAAGGTATGGCCACCATGTTTTACGACAGGTTCTTTGTCGTCTTTTTTGGGGTCATTTTTTGCCATGTGGCAGTGAACACAACGTTTTTTCATGGCGCGCACGTGCGGCGATGGCATCCGTTTAACGCCTGCGCCTTCACGCCCTAAAAACATCTCTGCTTGCGATTGGTGAACAATACCAGCACCAGCACATCCACAGTCCATTTTGTGGCAGGTGACACATAATTTTTTTGCAGGCATTACCAACAGATGTTCCTCTTTACTGGCATGGGAATGGCAGGAAGAACAAGCAACTGCATTGACTGCTGTCTTTTCGTTATACGGGTGTCCTGGAATGCCTTGCTCGGCAAACGTGGTATACCCAGAAGAGTGGCAACTCAGACAAGAGGTCTGTACCTCATACGGTCCTTCAAGGAGATTGACAAGGGCATGTGAATGCCCCGCTTGAGTCCATTCTTTGTAAGAGGCTTCGTCTCCGTGACATTTGTTGCATCCTTCGGCAAAAGGTGTTTTTATAGTCTCTGAAGTGCTTTCTTGTGCGCCTGCAGTATCCGCAGTATCTGCTTGAAGTGAGGCAATTTTGAAAACAACGAGCGATCCCATCAATAGGGATAAAAATAAAAATAAGAATGCTTGTTTCATAGACTTTAAATTGTCCTTATAAATTATCAATTGTCCATATAGGATATGTGATTTTCCAAAATTTGTCAATGAAAAGTTTTGGTAAATTTCTCAAAGTATCTAACACATTCACATTTACATAGGAGGTATTTATGTCTCAAATTACTCTCTTTAATGGTAAGAATTTGGAGGATTGGCACGCGAGAGGCGGTGCTGCGGAACATGCGTGGTCTGCTATCGGCGATGTCGCGCTCAATCCAGACGACAATAAGTTGTTAGCAGCAACACCCGGCGAAGGCGTTTTTTATAACGGTCCGACAGGACGAACAGCTGATCTTTACACAGAATATGAACACGGTGATTGTGAACTGCACGTTGAATTTATGGTGTCGCAAGGTTCAAACTCAGGTGTTTACGTAATGGGTAGGTATGAGATTCAGATATTGGATAGTTGGGGCGCAACGGAACTGCACTATGGGACATGCGGCGGTGTGTATTGTCGTTGGATTGACAATAAACCTGTTGATGGCGTTCCACCACGTGTCAATGCAAGCAAACCACCGGGTGAATGGCAAACTTATGACATAACCTTCCGCGCCCCGAGATTTGATGCTAACAACAATAAAACTGCCAATGCAACTTTCGTCAAAGTCGTGTGGAATGGGCAAATAATCCATGAAAATGTTGAAGTGGTAGGAGTCACACGCGGTGCGATGTTACCAGATGAAGCGGCTACTGGTCCTCTGTTGTTGCAAGGTGATCACGGTCCGGTTGCGTATCGCAACGTTGTATTAACGCCAATTGATGGCTAAGAAGGAACGAATCAATTCTTGATTTACGATTATTGTAAAGTCTAAAGTAGCAGTACATTTTATTTTGGATTTATTGCATTCATAGTCGTGCGATTCGTTACACCTCTTTGGAAATTTGTTGGTTTCACGTATCCTTATTCTAACATACGGACTGAAGTTTTTTAGGAGAGAATTGAGAATGTTTATAACAGATTTAGACGATACAAAATATAATGCAATTGTCTCTGCAATTAATGTTGATATGTGTGTGCAAATACTTGTTATTCCTGACGGTGATCATTTTACACTTGCGGCATTAGTTCCAATACAGAATGAAAAAATTAGAAGAGTAAACATAGCAAGATATGTGGATGAGAATGAAGCTATCACTGCATATAGACATTTGATGAAGAAAATAGAAGAAAAAAAAGGCGTTTGGAGCCCTTTGGATGTGCTAAATCCTATGAAAAATAGATTCTGAAGCAGTAAAGTAAAATATCTATGCTGTTTTACTCTGGACTTACGCCAAATAGTTGCCATAAAATTGATACTGTGTAAGCATCATTTATGTAGAATATGGTATGTTGCGACTGCCAGTGCGACGTGCACATTCAAGGAACCGACTTTACCATACATCGGTAGGTAAATTGCCATATCGCAAACCTCAAATGTGCGTCGGGAAATGCCACGGTATTCATTTCCAACAATCAGGCACACTTTCTCAGGATATTCAACTGTATGATAAGGCACTGCATCCGAGGCAACTTCTAAGGCACACGCGAGATAACCTTCTTCTTTATATTTTATAACGGCATCTGCAGCATATTTGGTTGTGTGCCATGGAACTCGGCGATGTGTGCCTCGCCCGATACCTGCGATAGTCGGGTGGGGTGGATGTGCACTAATACCTGCTAACACAATCTCGTGAACGCCGCATGCATCGGCAATTCTGAAGGTTGCCCCGACATTAACTGGGTCTTCAACGTCTTGCAGAACAAAAACAAGTTCAACTGCTGGAGAATCTGACTGTTTTAAAAAGTGTTTAAGTGATTTATTTCGTAACTGTTTCATTTAGAAGGAATTATTAGAACTATGGATAGATTTAAACTCGGTGTTATTGGTGCTGGTGGTATCGTCTGCCGAATGCATCTACCTGATTTGAAAAATGGAGACGATTTTGAAATCGTTGTTATTGGCGGTAGACGTGAACATCGGCTTAAACATCAGTGTCAAGAATTTGATATTTCACGTTGGACACAGGATTATGATGCAATTATAGCAGACGATACGCTTGACGCTATCCTCGTCGGCACGCCGCATCCCTTACATGTTTCGTGGGGCGTTAAAGCGTTGGAAGCAGGCAAACATGTGTTGATGCAAAAACCGCTCTGCGGCGATATGGATGAAGCGAATGAGTTTGTTGATGCTGCTGAAGCGAGTGGTAAAACAGTCATGTGTCTCCCACATTTCAGTGCGGGTATCTATAAAGTTCGTCAACTCATCGCAGAAAATGCCATCGGACGTGTGTCAGGCGCGAGAATGCGGAGTAGTCATGGTGGTCCCGAAATATACTATGCTGAAATCCGTGATATTTTTGGCGAATCTGGAGACGATTTGTGGTTTTTCGATGCCAAACAAGCAAGTGTCGGTGCGCTCTTTGATATGGGTGTTTACGCTGTTTCTGGACTCGTTGCTATGCTTGGCACTTTTAAACGCGTAACCGGTATCGTTTCCACTTTCGACAAACCAACAGAATTAGAAGATGTTGCAACGCTTGTACTTGAAATGCAATCGGGTGGTATTGTCACAGCAGAAACCAGTTGGTGCGATCCTGCACGAACGGGTGAATCAAGTATACACGGTACTGCCGGCAAGTTCACGATGCCCGGAAAAGACGGTGCTGCACTTACGCAATGGACACCTACCTCTTATACCCGAGAACATGCCCCGGTTGACACCAAAGCAATTGACTGTGGCGACGTTGCACCGAGTGGAATGCATGCACATTTTGCCGAACATATTCGCGAAGGGACGCAACCACCGCTCTCCAATGTCTACACGGCGCGGCATGTTACTGAAATCCTGCTTGCAGGTCTCAAATCCTCTGAAACGGGTAAGGCAATCGAACTGACGACAGAAGCAGAAAATTGTAACAATTGTACATCAACGGACTGTTGTTAACACGATAAGCGGATTAATGACAGAGACAGATAAGTAGTCAGAAAAACAAACAGACATCTCCATGTAGGCATCTTTTTCGCATCTACATGGAGATGTCTAAACATTTAATCTAAACTTGCATGAAATTCATACCAATCATCAAGGTTATTTAGATTAACAGCGTCTAAAATACTACCATCATCTTCAATACCGCTTGCACCAAGAATGCCTTGACGGGTATCGTCATCGTGATGGTACCCCTCAATTGCGGCGTTCAACTCAGCAACTGCGTCAGCATCAAGACTACCGCCGCTCTGCTCCAAAACCCACGCTTCAAATTGCGGATAGCTGGGTGAATTGTCTTGGATATACGCCAGTGTTGCGTCTTTATCAAGCCCAAGCCCGTCTAACACCATCTGATCGTACCCTGCTCCACATGCAGGATAATCTTCATGGAGTACCCCCTTGGCATCCATCAGAACTTTTGACCAAAACCGAGGAAGATGCAACACGCCGAGGGGACCTGAGACCCCAGAACTAATTGTTGGGATCATTGCCGTTTTCTTTTTTCTTCCAAACATAACAAGCCTCCTTGCTTATTATGGGTGAGTATAAGTCGTAACTTGCAAGTCCATCTTGCAACTATCACATTATAGCAAAAATGTAAAAAATGAAAAACAATATTTTCAGAAGGATTTGCTGCTATGCCAGAAAACATGTATTCAGTGATGATTGCCTTGACATCGGCTAAAAAATGATGGTATTCTATATTAAAGCGTTTCGCAGCACAATAATATGTGCAAGTGGACTGTGGCATTTAGGCAAAATATATCCGCTTGCTTCATGTGTTTGCTTGAAACTACTCTCATACAAAAACCAAGAGAGGTTTTTCTTATGACTCCCGATCTTGCAATTGCATGGCTAATTTTCAATATTATTCTTGTCACGATCACGCTGATATGGGGTATCTTTCGGTTTCGGCGAGGGATTTGGTATCGGAAACTTTCAATGAAAATTCAGGGATATCTGCTTTGGGGAATAGGTGGCATTGCACTAATCAGCAGTATGTCTCCTTTTGCTTATCTTTATACGGAGCATCTCTGGTTTGTAAGCGTTAATTATGCTGACGTTTTTTGGAAAATTATAAGAATACGATGGGGGCTCTTCTTCGGATTTTTCCTCGTTGCGTTAGCGTTTATGAATTTGAATGCAGTAATAGCGAAACGACTTTGCCCTGAACCGCGAGAATTTTCTCGTTGGACGCACCAACGGACGGTCTCCTATCATCGCACCTTTTTCATCGGAACAGTTCTTCTTGCTATTCTATTTGCTATTCCAATGATGTCCTTACAGGATGTTTTTATCCGTTATTTGGAACGTCCAACAGAAAAAGTAGAACCTTTTCTATTAGGGAAAGATCGGAACTTTTATCTTTTTTCCTTTCCAGCACATAAAGTGGTTAGCCTCTGGATAGAAATTTTGTTATGGGTAACCTGCGGCGTTGTGGGTTTACTCTACAACTTTTACTACCGTCGTGATGCACGTTCTATGGGGTACGTTAAAAGAAATATAGTTTTCCACGGTTCTGTTTTGTGGTTGATGTTATTGGCAGTGAACATTTGGAGAATTTATGTGTATTTGTGGGGCAAGGTATACACTTCTCCGATTACAGATAATCTTACAGAATTGCACGGATTCTTCTATATGGATTTCCAGCTTGCAGGGGCAACTTGGATCTATTCTGCAATACTCGTCGGTATAGGTATTGTAATCTTAATTAATCTCTTTTCGCGGAAACGTGTCGTATGGTACATGGCAATTGGGATCTGGGGTTTAAGTTATCTTATGCTCATTCATGTTTATCCATTTGTGAATCATTGGTGGAATGTTCGAACTGTTGAACTTGAAAAAGAGGGAGAATATCTGAAATCACACATTCAAAGCACTCGCGAAGCTTTTGACTTAAATGAAATTGAAGTAAAAGAATATGACGAACAGCTTGCTACCTTAGATATGGTTAAGCAGAACCCAGATGTAGTAGAGAATATTCAACTCTGGGATCGACAGGTTATGTTTGATTTGCTAAAAGCCGACCATCTTGTTATACATCACAACTTTCATCGCTTTACAGATGTGGATAGATATCGTGTGGGTAAACCTATTACCTCTAAACCTACGCAACAGGAACAATCACTTATTGAACTTGGGAAAAACAACGAATCCATAGAAGGTGCAGAAATTGAGTCGTCAAACGAACCAGATATGGATACTGAATCTACCGAACAGTATAGACAAGTATTAATCGCAGCGCAGGAAATAGATCCAGACGAAGCCAAAGGATGGAGGCTTCAAAAACTTAGTTTTACACACGGTTACGGTGTCTATATGTCACCTGCCAATGATATAGAGGGCTGGGATCCCGTTTTTTGGGTAAAAGGCATTCCAATTACAGAAACGGAAAATCGCGAAACTGCATTACGATCCCGAATTTACTATAATGAAAAATTTCCAGAATTAAAGGTTACTCAACCACGCATTTACTATGGGGAAATGACTTATGATTACGTCATTGCTAATACAGAAGAACCTGAAAACGACATTGAAAATAAGCTAAAAAACAACGGAACTACAGATAAGGACACCTCTATCTCTGAAACTACAAAAAATGGTTATCACTACGGTGGAACAGGAGGGGTTCGATTGGGCGGATGGTTCCGACGACTCTGTTTTTCAATTCGGTTCAAAACTTTTAGAATTCTCAGGAATGAGGCACTGGAACCAGATAGCAGGATAATGTTCTGGCGGAAAATTGGCACGCGACTTGGAAAGAAGATGGTCACTGATCGTTTATCACATATAGCACCTTTCTTAGATTACGATCCAGACCCATATATTGTGATTAATAATGGAGAATTGTGGTGGATTGTTGATTTCTATGTGACGAGTAAACATTATCCTAACGCACAGTTTTATGAAGATGATACATCGCCGATACTTGATAGCAACTATGTAGAACCTCAATTTAAACGGTTTAAGCGGTTTAATTACATTCGAAATTCAGGTGTAGCCGTTGTGAATGCTTATTCTGGTGAGGTAAGTTTTTATGCAATTAAGAGAGATAATGAGGTCATTACAGGAGTATATCATCGAGCATTTCCGAAACTATTTAAAGGGCTTGACGAAATGCCTATAGGACTGCAAGAACACCTTCGATTTCCAGATTATCTAACTCGCATCCAAGCCAAAATTTACGGTATTTATCATGTTGAAGATCTTCAACAATTTTCTAATAAAGACGATCAATGGCATATTCCAATGGAAACTTATTATTCAGAAGGCCCGGATCAGGAGATGATGCCGTATTACGCAATGCTTAAATTACCTGGCGAGGACGAAATTGAGTTTGTTAACATGGTTCCGTTTACGCCGCCGAAGAAGGAATTTAGAATGAAAGCTTGGTTAGTTGCCCGGTGCGATGCTCCACATTACGGTGAACGCATCTTATATTTTCTTTCAAAACAGGAAGGAGTTGATGGTCCAAAACAAGTAGAAGTAGATATTGCCAACGAATTAGCTGATAAAATTTGGGCGGATAAACCTAAAATTCGTGGAAATATTCAAATTTTTCCTATTGATGGGGGGTTGTTCTATGTTGAACCTGTCTATCTAATTCCTACATATGAATCTAAAGATGCAACTTCTTCTGATCCAGTTAAAAAACGTCCTAAACTTAGAGAAGTGTTCGTTGCAGCAAATAGAATTGCTTCTGATTATTCGTTTATTGAAGAATTGAAGGAAATCATTGTAGGACAAAAGATTGATCAATCCCGAACTGATGAAACGCCGACAGACGAAGAAAAAGAACCCACCCTTTCAGAGCAGTTTGAAGTACTTGTGAAAGCCGTAGAAAATTTCGGAAAAGCACTAAAGGATGCAGAAAACGGAACAGGTAAATTGGCTGAATAGATTCACTAACCAATAACGCCTATCGCATTTTGATAAAATTATCGGGGCAGGAAACGTTGTTTCCACTTCTGGTTATCTATCCACTTAACAGAGAAATGAAGTAGATTTTCCATCAACTTATTATTTATCTCCACATCCCTCTCTGTATCGTTCTTCAGACTTGTGACAATATATAACCCTTTCTGAAACGGAAGCGTGAGTAATGCTGAAGCATCCTGCTCAGTAGACTTCGCGAGTGAATTCCATTTGCCAAGTGGGTCAACCCACATATCGTCAAGCTTAACTAAGGGTATCTCTTTGGTATCTGGTGTCGTGTTAAGCATGTTTGGGGTATGAAAGACACGACTCCTTCTCCCTTGAGCGGTTGGTAATAGTTCATCTGTTTCATCATATTCTACGCCCGTCAGCGGTTCTGGAATCCATCCTGCACCTCGCCTCTGTCTGGAATTTGTTTTGACATCTTGCCCTGAAACGATGACGACCCCACCTTGACTGACAAAATTTTTGATTCGTTGTTCCGAGTCTATATTAAGACGGTAGCCGCCTTTGTAAATTTCGCCCGCGCCTATCCATAATATATCCATTTTGGCAAGACGCTCATTCCGCAGATTGCCAACAGATTCATAAAGCATGTGATGTTCGTGAACGTATTCAAAACGCTCAAGGACACGGAATTCTTCATTAGCGCCATTGCTTGTGAATGCCATCACTTTAAGAGGTAGACGCAATCCATTATTTGAAGGCAACAACTTCATCAATGGAATTCGTAACTGTCTTTTGACGAGTTTAGGATACGCTAATTGAGAAAATGTCTCTTGCTGTAGTTTATTCTCTCTTAACTGTTCAACAAGGGCATTTTGTGTGACAAGACGATTCGCAAAATACGGAATCATCCGCCGATGCATAGGAACTTTGTGACGTAAGGTATTGTCAAAATGCGTATAAGCACTTTCTACCTCCCACCGTCTACTGTAACTTGAATCAATTGATTTCAGGTCAATCCGTTCTTCATTCACATTGGTGACGTAGCCATGAACGAGGTTCATACCGTGAATTGCTCTACCTTCCGTATCCTGAATAGCAATTTCCTCAGATTCACTTCGGTCAAGAATTGCATCTGTCAAGGCAGATATACTGAATAATTCCTGTTGTTGTTTTTCAGCACTTTCAATAATAGTGCAAACGGAGCGAGGAAAGATAACATCCGCGTCTCGAAAAGATCGAAAATCGAGTCCTATCTTTTTAAATTGCCTCGGTGTTCGGTGTTCCAGTGTTCTGACGCGTTCAAACGGACCGACATTATGTTGTGCTACCGGGTTAAGACGCAGTCTTCTAACGCTGAGTCCTTCAACATGCCATTTAAATTCAAGGTTTCTTTCCCATCCACCTGGATCAAACAACCGAACTTTACCGACTTGTATCGTATAAGAGGTATTGTTTTCGAAGACTAAAAAGTACCTACCTTCCTTGTCCTCTATCATTCGACACCTAAGTCCTCGGTCATCACGGCGGTTAAAGTTGTTGATATCGTGTTTATATTCGTGATCGTAGTCCCAATGGTCTCTGTAACCGTTATTATCTTTATCTCTCACATTCATGAATGTCATGTGCTTCCCGTTGTAATCTTTGAAAAGCGCCATATATTCACCGTTGGCATGCTCTACACCCGCTATCCGGATTTTGACACGTGTGCCCACGAGGCGTTCAATAATCCTCTCATAGCTTTCCTCTTGCAAGAATTGCTCTGATTCTTTTTTGAATTCTGTAAATTGATCGTCTAATGATGTGACTTCTCCTCCAAATTCTTGAGCTGCTGTATTCATCCGATTCAACTGTGCCTGTAGAGGGCTTGCTGCTTGTTTGATGCTACCCCATACCATGCTGATAGCATTTTTCGCAGCTGCATTGAGTTCAATAAACATATTTCTGGTTTTTCGGACCATTCTGTGCGATAGCGGAGGATTCTTCAATCGCTCAAGTTCCCATTTCCGTTCCTGCTTTTCTCGATCATTCATCGTATCTAAATAACGGATGTATGAACCAATTTCATTCTGCAATTGATCCTTGCTAAAAATATAGCTTGGGGCTTGCCCGCGTTGTCTGGATTCTTCGGAGACAATTTCTGCCCCTCTGGTATCTAAACGCATGGTGCCTTGGTAGCGACGGCCGTCCTTCATATGAAAGATCACATACTTATTCAGAAGCGTTTTCAGGAGTCTGTCTTTCTTAAACAAACTTATTATATAAAGGATACCTTGGAAAATAAACATTGAAACGGCAGCAATAATTGGCCATTTTACTTTGTCCCAAATACTGCTGACACTACTCTGTATATCGCCTCCGGTATTTTCTTCCTGTGCTATCGCGGCATAAGTTAAAAAGACCATCCCTAAAACGAGAATTAGCAGTATTATTTGTCTTTTCTTTAACATGATGCGAATCCTCCTACTAATAAATATTAACCCCATTTTCAGATGCAATTTTACGTACATTTGTGTTCGCAAGTGGAATTTTCTCTAAAGGTAAGTGTTCTATCAATCCGTAGCCATCTGGATAGAGTCCGTCAAAACGCTTTAAAGCCACACCTAATTCTAATTCCCCTTCACCAGGCACTTCCTCATTGAGATGTAAAACTAACCCATTTTCAACACGAATGTCCTTAATATGTGCCATAGGTGCTACCGGTCCCATGACATCAAAAATATGGTTGAGTCTCGCTTCGCTTTCATAGACCTGACGAAGCGTTTGGAAATGATTTACAAAATCCAGGACGATACGAAGTCTGTCGGAACCGACCCTCTCAACGACCTCTCTACATGTTTCAGGTGAGTCCATAATAGATACAGCGTGCGTTTCCATGACGAGTGTCAACGCTTCCCGTTCAGCATTTTCTGCGATAGGTTTAAGCGTCTCAATTAAGCATTCCATCGATTCGGGCAGATGGTTATCTCGGTGAGATGTCCATGCACCATCCGGGTTCAGACTACCCGGCCGGAAAAGGTAGTGAAACGCTCCAAGTTTTTTTGCCACTGGCATTCCACAATTTACTGCTTCAATAGCGGCTTCTCGGACTGAGGGATTCGGATCAAATAGACACTCCCCATAAGTAATACCAAATTGTACCAAATCGAGTTGTGCTTTGTCAAGCAAATGACGACATCGCGTAATTTCATCTGGAGAAACGAGCGGAATATTTGAACTGGCGAAATGGTAACTTACCCCAGTAAACTTCAATTCCTGAATTGCTTCAATCTCTTCCTGATTCAGCGTTCGGAAATCGCTGCACATGCCAACAACACCAAGTCTCATAACGTTTTACCCTCACTCAAAAATTTCAACATGTCACGCGCCTCTACCAGATCAACTGTTTCAAATCCTTCTGTGAACCATTCATAGATCGGTTTAAGCAGAGCGTATGCAGCATCATGTCGGTTCTGTGTTATCATGAGTTTGCTTAAACTGACAGCAGTTCGGAGTTCCCACAATTTTGCTTCTTGGTGCTGTGCAATAGTCAGTGCTTTTTGAAAACATTTTTCAGCTTCACGCTCAGACGCACAACTGTTTTTCTCAATTGTTTTTACAGATGTATTTGCGGTAGTTGTTGAAACTATCTCCTCCGATTTTAACAAAAGTTCACCTTTGAGACGGTAGAGTTCCGCTTCATTAGTGCGTTCACCACTTTCAGTGCCAGCAGCCAATGCTTTTTCTACTGCCTGAAGTCCATCTTGAATTTTACCTGCCTGTCCACAAGCATGTGCCAACATTCCCAAATAAACAGGACGTAGGACACGTGAGCGGTTAGATTCCCATTCGGCAATTCCTTCTTGAATTAAGGCGATTCCTTCTTCGTGTGTGCCATTAGAATTCTGTTGAAGTGCCCAACCTTTCATTATTTTACCCGTTGGTTCCCACACGGAAAAACCGTGCTCTTTGCAAATCGCTACCAGTTCCGTAGCATACGTATTGACTTTCTCTACATCGCGGCGTTGCTGGTACAGCAATGCTCCAAAATGAAGGGAGACCACCTGACTGAATGGATGTGGTCGTTCTTCACCCATCCGTTGTGCTGCCTGTAGTTTCGCTACAGCTTGTTCGGGATATCCTAAACACCACAATAAAGGGGCGGCGTAAGAACGCAAGGTCATCCCTGGATCAGCAAGATAGTGAAAAAACGCATGCACTGGGTGCTGATGCGGGTCATAGCATGCAATCCCTGCTTCAATGTGAGCCTGTGCCATCTTTAACTCGCCGAGGTAGTAAAGTGTTGCGCCTAATGCTCGATGTGCCTCTACTTCCAACACTGCGTTCTCTTGTTGTTGTGCCATCACAAGACACTGTTCTCCGAGTTCTCGTGCGGTTTGTAACTTTGCTCGCACCAAATAGGAGAGCCATAATCCGAATAAAATCGGAAATCGGAGCGGCATGCGTTCATTATTAGGCATGGTTTCCAACAGTGCTTTTGCGCGCGTATATGTTTCCTCCACTTCAAGTGCTGCATAACCTCTTGTTGCAATGAGTGCGGGTCCCAAAGTTGTTTGAATTACCAATTCGCGTGCTGCGCGTGCAGGGGTCTCTGGCAATGTCTGCAGCAGCGTTAACCCTTGTGTCAAATGCCGGACACCCTCAACATTTGCGGAGCGTTCTACTGCGCGTTGTCCGGCTTGTTGCCAATGTTCAATTGCCCGTTCAGGCAATTCGCCCTCCGTGTAATGATATGCCACCAACTCCGGCTGTGCCCGCACAACATCCTCAAAGGCTTGCCGTAAAACAGTTGCAATACGTCGGTGGTACGCATGTCTTGTGCTTTTAAGTAAGGCTTGATATGCGGTTTCACGGATCAACGGATGCTTGAAAGTGTAAATTTGTTTATTTTCATGGGTTTGCCGACACCTCAAAATTTCTGTTTCAACCAGTTGTTGTAATTCTTTTTCAAGCCATGTAATATTATTTTCTTGTTCAGGAAATGGACGAAATGATGTGAACTGGTTAGGATGGGCGAGAAACTCACCCGATTCAGGTTCTTCAATCATGCTCACGATGACTTTATATAGAAGTTCTGCTGTCCACTCTCTACCAAGTGTTGCTCCGAGTTGAACGAGTTCTTTCCGTGAACCCAGTCGGTCAAGCCTTGCTGTCAGTGATGCTTGTAATGTTGCAGGTATTTCTGTCGAAACATCAATATTTTGCAAGTTGGCTTCAAGTGCCATCCGTGTCAGTTCTTCTACAAACAGCGGCACACCTTCTGTTTTTGATGCAATTTGCTTAGATATATCCGTAGGTATCGCTTGCTCACCCGCTACTTCCGTAATCATCTGCGAGACCTGTCTTCTGTTTAAACGTTTCAACGATATTTGGGTTACCCACGCTAATTCAGTAAGCGTTTTCAGTTTTGCTCTGGCTTCTGCTTGTGTGCTATCTTGGCTAACTTCCATTTCGGAGCGCGATGTCAAAATTGCCAGAATAGGCGCGGTTTCTATTCGAGAAGTTAAAAGATGCAGGAATTCCAATGTAGAAGGATCTGCCCAATGCAGGTCTTCAGCAATTAATAGGAGAGATTTTTGCTCGGCAGTTTTTAGGAAAATCTGCACGAGTGCTTGTAAAGTGCGACGTCTTCGTTGTGCGGGCTTTAATTCTAAGATTTGGTAATCTGCCTCTATTTCTAAGAGTTCAGCTAAGAGAGGGAGCAAATTTAACGAAAATTCATGGGTATTTAGGAATTGTTGCAGTTTTTTCAATCGCGTATTCCCAGTATCCATCTCTCCAAACTGCAAGAGTTGTTGTCGTAATATTGACAGAATTGGATAGAGCGGACTATTTTGCGAATACGGTGAACCACGGCACTCTAAGATTTGCGCTTCAGTCTCTGCTACCTGATCAGCAATAACAGCAACAATACGAGATTTTCCAATGCCTGCTTCGCCTTCAATCAACACAACCTGTCCCGATGATGTTGTTGCGAGTTTCCACCGTGCCTTTAAGGTTGCAACTTGTCGATTTCTTCCAATTAAAGGAGTCACATTGCTTTGTAACGGAAGTTTTGCTTGTTCGCGTCTGAAATCTGGGAGTGCACTATCCGGATGCTCGTCAAGTATCTGATAAATCGGAACGGGTTGCGAAATCCCTTTCAGTTCTAATGTGCCGAAGTCTTGATATGTAAAAAAGCCTTCAATCAATCTGAGCGTGGTGCCGCCAACAACGATACCGTTTGGAGGGGCAACTTGTTGCATACGGGCAGCTATATTCGGAGTTTTTCCAACAATGTCTATCGCATCACCGTGGTAACGTTCCAAAGAAGATATATACTCACTTGGCTTTCCGACAGGCATCCCAACTTCCCACACAACTACTAAGCCAGTGTCAATACTTAGACGAAGTTGTATTTGGATACCAAATGTCTCTATCAAGCGAGTATTCAGATTTTCTAATCCAGCGACAATATCTAATCCTGCCTGGACAGCGCGGCGTGTTGCGTCTTCATGCGCAATTGGGTACCCGAAGTACACTAAGATACCATCACCAAAGTAACGTGCGATGTGTCCATCATATTCTAAAACGACTTCTGCAACAGATGCCCGATATGCGTCCAATACCTGCCGTAAATCTTCTGGGTCCAGTTGTTCTGTCAATGCAGTTGAGTCTATAACATCACAGAACAAAACTGTCAGTTGTCGTCTTTCTGCCTTGCTGATAGGAGTTGTGCTAAGCGGTGTATCTGTTTCATCAAGTGGGCGACCACACTCACCACAAAACTTGGCTGCTGAAATCATAAAACCACAGTTAGCACAACGTTTTTGCGTTAGGCTTTCCATAATTAATATCTTGTAAATCTATAGCACGAACTCCGTGAAGTATTATGAGTATTTCTTCTCACAGGACCTGACATTTGTTTTTATTACGTCACGACAATGTGTAGACTTCCGATTTATAGTGAAATCTAAAAATATGTGGGCACGTCTCGGTGGATCAACGCCAAATAAGCGTATGCACTACATGTAGTATCAGACGAATGCGGTTTCTAACCGAACTTACCACAGTGGATGAATAATTATAGTACTTCACTATAATGAGGTTATGGAAGTTATACTATTTCTAATTGACAAATTGTCATATAGTAAAGTCCATAATTATTTACACACTTTTGCAACTGTCTAACTTCCCCTCGCTTGCGGGGGGATAAAGAGGGTACCGTCTTTCAAGCGTAAACTTAATTGAGGATTCCACTATAATATATTGTAGGTCGGGTTGAGGAACGAAACCCGCCAAATACCATACGGGGAATGCCTAAAGACGAATGCGCTTGGTAGAATACGCTTTTGGTATTCTACAGGATTCACTATGATTCATACCGTTGATTTGGCACATTTGGCGTTGATTGGACATGACGCTATAAAAAGTCGGGTTTCGCTACCGCTTCTACCCGACCTACAAAATAATGTAATATTATCATATAGAAATGGTATTATCTACTTCAAAAAGCGATTAATATTAGACCTACCAAGTGAATAAGTTGCACTTGCTAATAACACAGTTAACTGAAAGTGTTGAATTCCTGCATTTTTACAAAATCATCCTATGAGAATAGTTTCTAATATTGGCCGCGGAATTGTTGCAGATATTCCCCGAGTATTTCATCACTCGGTTCACGTCTGTATGCTTCTCGCAAATAATTGATAGCCTTATCCATAATGCCTATTTTCATATAAAACGAACCGAGATTGCGATATGCAGGAGCATAGGTAGATTTTAACTCTAAAGCCTTACGATACGACCAACGCGCCTCTAATAGATGGTCTTTTGTAGATCCAACAAGAATATTAAGCGTAGTTTGTGTGTTTCCGAAATAAGGAAAAACAGCAGCCCCTTTTTCCTTTGCTTTTTTTTCAATTGCTTTTGCTATTTCAGTCGAACTGGTTTTCAAAACGAGATAGCCCGACTCTGTTATTTGAATAGCACGGTCAAGTACTGCAAGTGCATCTTCAACCGATTCGTCCAAATATTTTACTGGTAATGAGGGCCAATCTGGTCCGGCATATTTCAGCCCGAGATCGTAGTGGACAGATCCGAGGTCGTTATACACCTCTGCGTTTTCAGGACGTAAGTCTAATGCCTGTCCATATAGATCTATCGCTTGCGTGAAATCTTGTGCGTTATATGCGTTCTCAGCATCAATCCGAACTGCTTGAAAATCACTGCTTTCCTCGTTAGCCTCTTTAATAGATTGAGTGTTTCCTCCCAAGAAATGTATGGAAAGAATCAACACAATGGACAGACAAACAATAATGATTGTGGGTAACTGCAATTTCATTTTCATTCTCCATTGTCATAACTTGATGGAATTCGTATCTCATTCAGATGTTTAAGGTTCTATCTTGTGCCTTATTATTCCACTGAACAAAGGTCTGACTTTGTTCGTTTTATCACCCTTAAAACACCTATCTCCAGCGATTGTTCCTCTCAAAAGTGATAAGAATAGACTTCTGCTCACCATTTCTTTCAAAGTAGAGTGGAATTTTACTTGGGGCATGAATCTGTTTATCTACAATTTTAAAAATCTCAAGGGTATGAATTTCAATTTCATCTATTCGATAGATGTTGTCCCCTTTCTTAAGAACCTCTGCTAATTCATTTCCTCTTTCAATGTGTGAAATGACAACGCCGCGGTGTTTATATTTTTTTGCCCTCTTCTTGTCGGGCTGCGTGAGTGTGAGTCCCCATCTTTGTGGTGCATATTCCCATTCCAGTGTCTTTAGTTTGAAGTTCGCCTCTCTTTTTTTTCCACGACGTATGAATTCACACTGGATGTTTTGGTTGAGTGGGAGCAAACGGACAATAGCCTTAAAATCGTTTTCATCCTTAATCCGACGGCCAGAGACGACCGAGATGATGTCGCCCCGTTTAATACCGGCAGCGGCAATAGGACTCTGTTCTTCCAGTTCTGATACTAAAACCCCGCGAGAAAAAATGGATTTTTGTGAAGCTTCCTTCCCCAAAAGTTTTTCAGCCATTTCTCCGGTTATAGACTGAATCTCCACACCAAGATAAGGCGGAACAATGCATCCGTGTTCCGTAATCTTCTCTATAACCTTTCTTGCTTTATTTGCAGGAATAGCAAATCCGACCCCTTGTGAACCACCGCTCGTTGAACGGATGACGGTGTTTATACCGATAAGTTCGCCATGTACATTTACCAAAGCACCACCACTATTCCCAGGGTTGACAGACGCATCTGTCTGAATCAGTGCTTCATAAAAACGGTTGTCTACTGCCAGAGAACGTTGCGTTGCGCTGACAATACCAACTGTTACCGTAGGTTGAGCATTGCCGATTGAAAGTCCGAAAGGATTTCCTATTGCGAGTGCCCATTCACCAATGAGTAAATCACCAGAGTCGCCCCATTTTATTTCTGGTAAATCCTCTTTCGTATTAACTTTTAAAAGTGCGAGGTCCGAGAAAAAATCGAAGCCAAGTATATGTGCATCAAATTCTCGTCCATCAGCAATAGCAACCCTGATCTTTTCGGCATCTGCAATGACGTGATGGTTAGTAAGGATATAACCGTCTTTGCTAATAATTACACCTGAGCCAACTTCACGTAAGGAGCGTTTGCGAATAGGAGGAGAAATGTCCCCCCAAAAATATTCATCAATCCAAGCATCAAAGGGTGTTTGTTGTGTCACACTCTTTATAGCACTAATATTCACAACTGCGGGACTCGCACGTTCAACTGCTGTTACGATCGCTGTCCGTCTTGATTGTGTTATGGCGCGTTGTAAGTCCCGTTCAGCGTGTACATCTGCTTGAAATGACAAATTAAGCAGTGAAGAGATCACCCCAAATAGCAAAACTGCAATCTGCGCGCGCTTACAAAACACCGAGAATTTTTTTTGCAGAATCCTTACGGTGTGTGTAAGGATTTTATTGTTGAAATTGTTTTTCTTTTTTCGTTTTGCCACAATTACAAATGTTCCTTATTGTCTATGCTCTCAATTTTAGGGAAATACGGTACCCTTCCAACCCTGGGTCTGTGTCTACGATTTTCTGCACATCTTCTTGAGGACGGCGTTTTGCAGGAAATTTCTCCGCGTTTGCACATCTAAGTGCTACCCTTGCTCCGACTGAACTGGCACGTCGCAGGTTTTCCAACTCCACCTTTTCCAGTGTGTCGTAAGCCGTGTGTCCAAACCCGCGTCCAGACGGAGCAGAAGTAGGATCCCCCATGTGGCATGATGGTACACCTTCAAGGAAAAACGGAAAATGGTCAGAATAGGAATGCACCTTCTGTCCAACAGGCATATCCGCATGCATCTGCTGTTGTGCCGTTTTAAAGAAAGGTCCTAACGTGTCCCATTGATGTAAAACAATTCCTTTCCGACTTGTACCACCGGCTGCATCCATATTCAACATAAATCGGACGTTATCCAGCTCATTTGCATGTGCTTCAACATAACGAAATGCACCTGTAAGTCCAATTTCCTCCGTTCCAAAGGCGATGAATCGGATAGTCCGCTTTAGCATATCTGCTGTGTAGGTGGCTAAGACGCGCGCAACTTCTATAACCGACACCATGCCTGAAGCGGGATCATGCGCCCCTTGCGAAATGTCATGTCCATCGTAGTGGCATCCCAGAACAATCATCTCTTCAGGAATTTCTTTCCCTGGTAGGTCAGCAACGACGTTCCATGAAGTGCGAGGTTCGTTAATATCTGTCGTTTGCAGGTGCATTTTTACCTTTCCGTAGCGATCAATACATCGCGTTAGGAAATCGCCATCTTCTTTACAAACAGATATACCGGGGATAGGTGCGGGTCTGTTATTTTGAAGGCTGCCGGTTTCTGGTCCAACACCAGGATGTTCACTCACAAAAATGAAAGCACTTGCACCACCGAGAACTGCCCGTTCATATTTTTCTTTCCGATGCACCCACCTTCCAAGGTCTCTCGGTGATGAACTTTTCGCCATTACAAGTTTGCCGCTGGCTGTTTCACCAAGTTCACTGTATTCCGGCGGGCTTCCATGTCCGACAGAAACCAGTTCCCCAGTAATATCATTTGCTGGACAGTAGGGGAGCGAGATGCAATGTAAAGTCTGTTCAATTGGTTCAGTAATTGTAAGCGTTGCTGCACCGCGTGTCCAACCTGCGTAGGGGTATTCCTCTAACCTAACGTTTTTGAGTCCATAACGAGTAAATGTTTCAGAGATAAAAGTAGCAGCCTTATATTCTTCAGGGGTCCCTGCAAAACGGGACCCAAAGTCATCACACAAAACGGTCAAATTGTCCATGACTTCGCTGCTTGTGTAAATATCACCGACCATTTGCTGGTCAATATTAAGATACGGATTTTTGTTTTTCATAAATTTAAATAAGCAATTTCTACTATTGTGTAAGTGATGTAAAAACTTTACGCGGAAGATGCAGCGGAACTGTTTTGACTGTTGTTCTCATCCCGAGGACTCATAAGCATTGCCAAATCAATGTCGTCATCTGAAGTAGGGACAGACATTTGGGGTGACGGCAATGTTTTCATCCGCGCGTCCGCAATTTTCTTTAACTGCCACGCATTCAAAATTAGAATTTGTCCGCGTCGTTTATCAATTATATTATGTTGTTTAAATGTCTTCAAGAGTGTTTCGGTTGTTTCCGTTGAACTTCCAATTAATTTTGACATGCGTTTGGTTGATAGGCGCGGCACACACACAACACCATTTTTATCTGGAGTTAAAGCAAGATTATGCAATAATAGTGCAAGGCGAGAAGATGTGCTTCGGAACATAATGTTTCCAAACGCGTTAGTTCGTTTACAATCTGGCGATGCGTTTTTATTTAAGATGTTGTGTGAACCGAAATGCCATTCCTGTTTTTTATTTGTGTATCTAATGAAAAATGGTTTGTTAGATGTTTCTAACACATTAGAGAAACCTACCTGTCTTCTACGCTGCAATGGTAGTGCTAAATGCGGTTTCCGTTTCAGAAAAAAAGAAAAATCACGAATTGTTACAATGCCGAGATGAACCTCTGTTAAGGTTTCCGCGAAAGTGGATTGATTTTCATCCAAAGCCTCTGCATTTTCAGAGATTACCCCAAATATCTCACCCTGTTCCAGCACCTCTTTTGTTCCCTGATTGTCATCTCGGTTTTCACTGGAGTCTGAATTCTTAGAACGCTTTTCAATCTTCTC
Organism: Candidatus Poribacteria bacterium; assembly: GCA_028820635.1. Classification (GTDB taxonomy): domain Bacteria; phylum Poribacteria; class WGA-4E; order WGA-4E; family WGA-3G; genus MSPOR6. The sequence continues at coordinate 44,129 of JAPPIG010000132.1, read as the reverse complement.
AGAATCAGCATCTGGTAAATTTTCAGAAATTTTAACGCGACCCTCTTTAATCAGATAAACGCCTTCTTCGCAAATTCGCTCCTCGTGTTTTAGGTTTTTGAATTTGATTATCTGCGTTAACGCACGCGCGTCTTCTTCGGAGAGGTCGCGAAAAATATGAATCTGTTTGATACACCAAAGGTGTTCTGGAACAAAATTTTTCATGCCTTACCTACAACAGAACACTCACCTCAGAAGAAAATCAACGCAGAATTCTATATCGGAAGAGTGTTGCCAATATCTTGACTCCAGCTTTGAGACTACCTAAAAAAGTCCCACTAATTTTTGATGTGCCGATACGTTTGCGATAACTAACTGGCACCTCACGGACATTCATACCCATTTTTGCGGCTTTGAGTTGCATTTCTATTGTCCAACCAAAGTTTTTATCCTGCATGTCTAAGGCTTGGAGTTGTTCGTAACGGATAGCACGAAAGGGTCCTAAATCAGTATATCGGACACCAAAAAAGATTCGCATTAAGAAGGTCGCAAACTTGTTCCCGAACCGTGCCTGTGGCAGCAATGCACCTTTTTCACTCGGTATGCGTGTGCCGATAACAAACTCCGCGAGTCCATCTTGGATCGGTTGCACAAGCGATGGCATCTCTGTTGGGTCATCGCTATAATCACCATCTAAAAACACAACGATGTCTGCTGTCTGAATAGCTGCAATTCCTGCAAGACAGGCACTACCATAACCTCTCTGCGGTTCACGTACGACTTTTGCGCCGTGTTTTCGGGCAATTTCTGCGGTGCGATCAGTGCATCCGTTGTCTACAACGATAATTTCTTGAACTAACGATTTCGGAATATCATTGATGACATTTGCAATAGCACCTTCTTCGTTCAAGACGGGAATGATGACCGACACTTTCACGGTTTTGCACTCTAAAGATGGAATAGAGATAATTTATCGCGTCCTTAGGGCAGAGAATTACATTTTTGCCGCAGGTTCTTGTACTGTTTCAACAAGACGTTGGACAACTGTATCAGTATCAACTCCTTCAGCCTCAGCATGGAAATTTGTTAAAACACGGTGACGTAGTACTGCTGGAGCAACTGCTTTCACATCTTCGCAAGAAGCGTTGTAACGCCCTCTGAGGATAGCTCTGGATTTAGCACCTAATATTAGATATTGACCTGCACGAGGACCTGCTCCCCATCGCACCCATTGCTGGATGAAATCAGGTGCATCCTTTTCTTTAGGACGAGTTGCCCGTGCCAATTTTACGGCATATTGTACAACATTATCCGCTGCAGGTACTCTGCGTACAATTTGGTGTAATGACACAATGGCTTCACCGGAAAGTGCAGTTTCTAATTCAGGTTCATCTGCTCCCGTTGTTGCGGAGATGATATTAACTTCCTCTTCTTCTGCGGGATAGTCTATAACGATTTTAAACATGAACCTGTCCAGTTGCGCTTCTGGCAATGGGTATGTACCTTCCTGCTCAATCGGGTTCTGCGTGGCAAGCACAAAGAAAGGTTCTGTTAGTTTGTATTCTTCTCCTCCAGCAGTAACATTATGTTCCTGCATTGCTTCTAAAAGTGCGGCTTGTGTCTTCGGAGGGGTTCGGTTGATCTCATCAGCGAGAAGGATATTTGCAAAAATAGGTCCCTGAATGAATCGGATGGTTCTTTGCCCTGTGGTGCGATCCTCCTCAAGCACATCAGTGCCGATAATATCGGCAGGCATCAAGTCCGGTGTGAACTGAATTCGTTTAAATTTGAGATTTAATATTTCAGCGAGGGTTTTAATCATTAACGTTTTCGCTAATCCCGGCACACCTTCGACAAGGCAATGTCCACCGGCAAAGAGTGCCATCAACATCTGATTGATCACTTCCTCCTGACCGATAATCACTTTTTTCAATTGCTCCACAATTGATTCTTGGCTTTTCATTAACTCTTCAATAGCTTGGACTTCTTCAGTTGCTGGCATCTACTTGCTCCTTATAGGAATGATAAAATTATTAAACGTAGGTTTTAACACCCTTCTTTATGGGAGGTGTGCTGCCTTCTACGGTTTTTGAATTAAGATAAATCGTTTTGTACTTTGACTTGAGGCAATTCTAACGACATTTGTGAGATTTGAGATTTGAGTGGCTTCCACTTTGGGTGCGTGGAAACGAATCGCTTGTTTCATCTCTGCTTTCTGTCCGGATTTCGTGTAATTCAAATGGATTTCAGCGACATCTGTCTGAAGTTTTTGTGGCTCTGGTACCATTTCTATAACAAATGGTGTTTCCGCATTAACGGTGATTTGATCTTCAAAAGTAAAAGCCTTACCCAAAACAGCTGGATGATCGCGTTCCTCTTCTCTCAACAATTCGGCATACGGATATTCAATAACAGGCAGCTCCAAAATAAATTGGTCGCCCATTTTGTATAGGTACTCCTTACAGGACCACGTCAGGTTAATCTTTAATTCAGGTCCTAACTGTTTTGTTTCCGAGATTTCAAAGTGTTCCACTTTGGCACGTTCATCCAATTCCAAAGTACTGCGTAGAAATTGGATTCGTTCTTCGCGATAATCTACACCTAAAAGACGCGCTCGCAATCTTGCATTGAAATCTCCAGAGACCCGTAATTCATGTGTAACTTCCACGCTTAAATCCTTTTTGACCTTAACATGAGTTTTTGTATGTCTCACATTTGAATCTGCTGGAAGTGCCGGACTCTTTTGAAAAGCGTAGAGGAGGTTTTTCACTTTCTCTCCATCCAGTTTTTCTTGAGCTTGGATAGATGTGTCTGCTGTATCTACTCCAATTCCGTCCTTTGTTGGCGCATCGGTATTGACAATCAAGGTCCATCGATTTTGATCACTAACAGGAAAATCGCCGAAAGCGCACGTCTGTGCAGTCGGGTCCAGCCATATCAAGTCTTTACCTTTCCCGCCATCTACTGCAAGGATCATGTGGTTAAAGTATGCAAGTGATGGAATTTCTGGAACAATTCCACTCGCCTTGCCAGCAGAAATGAGAACAGGGTATGAATCAATTCCAGCGACACGAAGCATCGTTGAAAGTAGCGTTGATTTACCCTTACAATCTCCCCATTCACCCTCCAATACCTTAGCGGCAGGATACGGTTTGATACCCCATATTCCACGTTCATCTCCCGCGTACTTGATGGTTGTCGCAACAAATTCATAGAGTCTCTTGATTTTTTCCTTCCGTGACAATGCTCCGATAAGTATCTCTTTCGTTTTTTCCTCAATTTCCTTCGTAATTCTATCCTGTTCACGAATTAATGTTGCATACCACGCGATCAGTTTATCCCATGAATCAATTGTGGAGATACTAATATTATAAGCGAAATCCGAAACAGCAGGCATCAAGGGTTCGTGACGTAAGGCAGGCACATCTTTTGCTTCAAATGTATAGGTGCGGCTATAGTTGTTTTCTGTCACAGTCGGTTCAATTGAAGTGCCGTTTACTCGGTAAAAAAGTGGTGTTTTCTTCGGAACATGTGTCGTAAGACGGTAGTTTTGTACAGGGACATCAACTTGAAAATAGACCTGTCGCCAAAATTCACCCTTCATAGCACCTCGCGGGTTTCTGGTAGAATAAGCATAGTCAATGATACAACCGTCAGATATTTTCGGCAATTCAAAATACATCAGGCGAGTATCAACGGTCAACCCTGCTTCAGTGTAACTGGATGGTGTAATGCCACGGACGATTTTACGTTTCTCTAATTCTACCTGAGTGCCGTCTGGTTTAATCGTTCGCGCGTGATGGATAGTAACATCATCCGCATCCTGTGTATAAGGAATCCTAATTTCACCGAAGTGATGGCCATCTTCATTGAATATTTTGACAACCCGTCGTGTAGAATAAACACGCCTGCCATCCTCATCAAGGTCATGTACTTCTGCTTCCCACAACACAACAGCACTTTCCTCTGGATTATCTGGTTCGGTAGACGCGTTTTCAATGTTCTCTTGTATGGCTTGTTCGTCTGCTTCGCTGATAAAATTATACGGTAATGACGATTTTCCCTTCATTTCCGCTTGTTCTTTTTCCTCTGGAGGGTCTTCGCCATGGTCGTGACCATTTTCGTGCGTTTGAGCAACTGCCGATTCATCTTGCTCTTCTTCTGGATTTTCTACAGGACTTTCCTCTTTTGGCGGCAGAGGTGTGCGCCGTGTTCCTAAAAATGTCTTATCAGCGAGTGTGCCTTCACCATTTGCTTCCAAATCCTTACGTGAGGCACGACCATCGCCGTTATCATCAAGATGGGGATGCTCTGCTTGCATAGCGCCATCTTGTGTGTACCATTCGTCAACGCGAGTTTGCATCCACATAAATGCTTCTAAAAGCGATATTGCCCCATCATCATTTGCATCCGCATAAGGTTCAGAGAATACATCAACAAAGAGGTCCCCGAAACCGGCTTGAGAGGCGTAACCTTCACGGGAAGAACTTGATGTAATAATTATGCGTCCCGATTCGCTGATTTTTTGGACTATCCCTGCACTATATGGAAATCCAAAAACGAGTAGCTGCTGTTCAGCGCGAATACTGTTAATACTGTCAGTATATTCTTGTTGGCTGATATCGCGTCCTGGTAAATTAAATTTTATGCCGGATGAGCTGCGCGTTGCGTGCCCAAGCATGAATAAGATAAACCTGTCTGACGGCTGAACCTTCTCAGCAAGTTGTGCAAATGCCTCTAAAACCGGTTCTCGTTTTGCTTCACCCGTAACGAGCCCTGGCAGCGTGCCTTCATCCTCAAAAAGGAAGGTAATCTGATCAGCGGAATAACCGTACTCTTGTGTAAGTAATTGATGGAATCGAGAAGTCGCACTCCAAAATTGGTCGTAGTAGGATTTCTCACCGCCAACACCGCCAAGAATTAAGACATAATCTGTTGCAAAAACTGTGGTGGAAACCGATAGAAAAACAGCAAGAATTGCTATGATAATTCGACGCATTTTATTTCTCCGCTTTAGCATAGTGTCTGTTATTAAAACATATAATAAATTTTACAATGTCTCGGCACGCTTACAAAGCACGCCTAACAGTGGAATGAAGTTAATTTTGTGTTAACCTGAGTTCTACAAACATATATTTTACGACTTGTGCCAGTTAACTTATTGTTTTTGTTGTTTTCACGGATTTTGGGTTTTGTACTACAAACATATCGTCCCTACGGGACTAAAGAGCATTTGTTTGGTGTTTTCTATAAACATATCGTCCCTACGGGACTGAAAAAAGAATCAACAAGTATAAAAACTAACAAAATACCATGTAATTGTGAAACAATATTTTACAAACAGTTATTTAGCACAACTCGTTATATTTTACTTACACATACGCTGATTTTTCAGAGTCAAATTTCAGAACAGGTGCACAAAAAGCTGATAATTCCAGTGCTAATAAGGGTTTTCAGCGTTTTTGAAAAACCGCAATTTCAGAGTTGCTCTGAAATTTTCATATATTCCTACAATCTATCTCATAAATCGTTAAACAGTTCCCGCCCAGAAAATTCAAATCCATCGTAGGGGCGGGTCCCTGTGTCCGCCCGTTTTTGACACGTCCTATTCAGTGGCAAGGCACAGAAACCTGACGGATGCCGTACGCACATCTGGCGTTGATTCCGCCCTACAAATAATTTATGAGACACGCTCTAAAGCTCTTAACATTGTTACAACAAAAAGTTTGCAACTGACCTTCAAGAATGCTAAATTCTTATATTGAACTCACATTTATGTTACAATAGTGCTTACGCAAATTGCGTTTTAGTATTAGGTTCTTGTTTCACAATTCTAACAAATACATTATTTATGTAAAACGTTCTTTTTAATATTAGACCAAGTTGTTGCTATCTTATCATTGGCCTTGATTGCATACCCCTCTATACCCAAATCCCCCAGTTTCACTGGCATGGAAATGGCAGTGCGGTTAAAAATGTCATCCCCAAGCGATTCGTGATCAACATACATTGCTACTAAACGCTTGGTGTTTGCGTCAACTATTGGTGACCCGATCACTGCTGGTGTAGGTCTGATCAAGCAAGAATTGAAACCCAACCCCCGCTCAGCATCGAAGTGCCCCGATTGACACAAGCGTTTTCCAAGCGGATAGTTTTGAAAATCAAGTACGTTCTCATTGTTAGCGATAAAGGAATACATTTCCAGGCCTGTATCCACATCTGGATAAGCACTGGTTGCAATCGGCTCATAGTCATCCATATCAACATCTTTTATTGCTAATACGGTCAGATCGTAAAAGGGTTTGTCAGGGTGGTGTATATGCTTGCGTTCAGTAATCCCAACTATTTTATTTTTAATAACCCCATCTCTGCCAACCAACGAGTTAACCGCCTTATCAATAACTATCTCTCCGTTCATCATGATGAAAGCCCGTGCACCGATGAATAGGTGTTCGTCGTTAGGCTTGCCAAGATAAGCAAGATGCATGACTCGCCATAATCCCCCGAAGTCCATGACAAGATAGTTAAACGAGTAGGTAAAATCTTTATTTTCATTCGGATTTAGAAGTTCCCATTCAGCATTTACATCTTCCCAAAACTTATCCCAATCCGCATGAATGTGTATAGGTATGCCATGTAGAATCCACACGGCAACCGTTATCGCTACGATTTTCTTAATATCAACATGCTTAGAGATAAACCGATTTAAACATTGAGTAATAGTGCAAATACTTTGAATTTTGATTGCAATTCCTCCCACAAATATAGATTGATTAGTTGATCCCCTCTAAATCCCTTATCAAGAAGGTTTTAAAAAGATAGGTTTGTGTAAAATTCGTGAAACTTGATAACAAAATTGACAATAATCAGAAACTAAGTTCCATTGCTTCTTAAATTGTAAATGTAGTCATAATAGAATAGTATAACACAAACTTAGATTATTCCGTAAGTCCTGACAAATTGAAATCACCACTTGTACCACCTGTTTTCTTGACTAACCTTATTTCGGATATACACATTTCTCGGTCAACGGCTTTACACATATCGTAAACGGTCAAACCTGCGACAGACACCGCAGTGAGTGCTTCCATTTCTACACCTGTCCGTCCAACAGTTTGCACCTCTGCTTCAATTTCTATCCTCTCTGCGATAATCGCCACATCCACACGGATTGAGGTAAGGTTTAGAGGATGGCACAGCGGTATGAGTTCACTCGTCCGTTTTGCTGCCATGTAACCTGCAAGGCGGGCGACTTCCAAAACATTACCCTTTTTCATCTGTTGTTCAGCGATGCGGCGGAGTGTTTCAGGTTGAACTGTTACATGTCCTTGGGCAATAGCGATGCGCAACGTTTCAGGTTTCTTCCCAACATCAACCATTCGGGTGTTGCCTTTTTCATCAAAGTGTGTTAGTTCATTCATCGTTCAACTGACTGCTTGCTTATTCTAAAGCGTCCTTCATAATTTCTTCATAGGTCTGGCGGAATCGTTGGAGATAGTTTCCTTTCCCGTGATACGCTTCTACATCAGTCGGATTGGGTTGAATAAGTTCACCGCGTTTTAGGACTGCAGCACTAAACGCCTCCACGTCAAAAGACTCACCTACATGGCTACAATATGCTTTTACACCTGCGACCGCAGCACCGAGCGCAGCACCACCTTTTTCTACAGGAACGACAGGTCTGTTCCAAATTCCTGCGACGCGACGCATAATCTGTGGACTCCCAGTCGCGCCACCTGTAACATATAAAGGTTCTTGTGACGGTTTTGTAAAGACCTTAGAATAAACATATACAGCTGCAAGACTTGTCTCAATAACGCCCGTATAATCTTTAGCCAAATTCGGGGCACTGGAGTCATTTGTACGTATCAAATCAAAAGCAGCAGAAACAGGAAAAGATTCCGCTCTTGGTTGCCAAAATGTCATGAACTGCCCGGGTGAAACGTCTTGCAAAGCTGCTTCCGCCGGTTCATATTCCTCTTTCGCGAGTCCATAGTGATTTCTAACTGCATCCCACACCATAGCACCATTGGTGCGGCACCCGAACATAAACGGACGTCCAATACCATCATACATAGCGTTTGCATAACCTTCCGGGTCAAGTGTTTCTCCATCTGTTGATACCATATTGACGAAACTGGTGCCAAGACTCAGAAGGTCTCCTGCAACTGGAACTTTCGCCTGCGGATTATCACCTGATCCTGCTATGATAGAACATTCTTCAGAAAACCCATGCCTTTCTACAAAATATGTAGCGATATTTCCCACAACGGAATCCGGTGGAGCGAGTTCTGGTAATTTACCCAACAATGCTTCCGAACCTCCGGGCAAACCGTCCGCTGTTGCTTCTATCAGTTCAGCATCCCACACCTTATTCCGATAGTTCATAAGCGACATACCGCATCCATTACCAATATCAATCGGCACTAACGGATTTGCCGACAGCGCTGCGGGGATAAAACTGCTGATAAGTTGAATTTTTTCTGTTGCAGTGTATGCGCGCGATGATTGTTCAGCAACGCGACGGATCACTGCACCTGTGAACCGTAGGGGTGCATCCGAGCCAGAACGTTCAATCATCTGTGCTTTTCCGCCGACTGCTTCTCGTACATGATTTGTCTGCGCGACGGTATTGGCAGTCATCCATATCGGTGCACTGGCATACGAGAAGACACCTGCTAAAAGCGTGTTTAAATCTAATCTACTACCTTCTACCCTTTGTAGGTTAGAAAATATGATAGCAGCGTTTCGGTTCAGATAGACATGACCGTGTTGTTGTCCCGATGTATTGATAGCAACGATATTCTCTAACGGAACGCCTGCCTCGCGCATGTCAGCAAACATTGCATTGAGTGAAGCAAGATACATCAATGGAGGTTGTTCTGCTTCACCTTCAGACTTCGGTGGTAAAATATAGTCCTCTCCAATACCGAAGCAGTTGGTACGCTCATCTGCACGATAGTCAATTGCGTGTTCAAAACACTTCTCTGCTGTGTCTATATTGATAACGATTGCTGATAGACTTTGTGTGCTTGAGTCTAAGCCGAGGGAAAGACGTTGATTTTTGTTGTGATTTTTCATAAATTATTGTGTCCAGTGAAACTAATTTCCCGGAAAAGATCGGTTCTCCAATTCATCGATGAACTTTTCATCCGATGAAAAGTTCATCGATGCACAGAACGATTGAACCATTACTTCAACAGCGGCCAAAGTTTTCTAATCTATTACTCATTGCCGTTCATGCTCAAAATGTGGGTGAACGCCTCGAAGTTTTCTACATGTAAAGCTTCGTTATGCAGTTCTTGAAGTCGCTCAAGATCCTGGATGTTTTCTAATACGGGTCTAAGGGTTTGAACTGCAAACCCATCAAACCGAAACTCAAGTACCGCAAAGAGATATCTGATTGCATCTTGTCTTGCTTCTCGTTGATAACTTGCTTCCGCTGTCTCTACGAGATGTTGATATACTGAAGATTCTTGCATAACTTCCTCCGATAGAAAACCATCAATTGCTTGGTGAGGATGAATTAACCCGCTCATGACCCACTGTGATACGAGAAGATTGCTCCGAATATCTGTGGGCAGTGAAAGCGTTTTTGTTCTTTCGTTACATTGAATTGCCCATTGGAGATCCTCCATGCTATCTGGGGACTGCATCAACGGCGCAAATGGCATGAGTCCAATGTTTTCTGTTTCAAACACAGATTGTCCATCAAGTTGAATTAGGCGAATCACTTTGTACTCAACGATGAACCGATGGTTCGGTACGTCTTGCTTATAACCCCCTGGATCATTACGCCCCGCATTGGGACGAAGATAGATAACATGAGAAAGGATTGGCAGTCCGTATTTTTCATAACATCTACCGATATAACCTACATTACGGCGCACCATTTCAGGATTAGTGCTGTCGCCTACCTGAAACTCTATGTGCACCAAAACCAATTCATTACCGAGTTGCACCTTTATGAGATTATCTGTCCGGCGAACTTCAACTGTTGTCAATTCACCTTCCACAAATTCTATAAACTGAAAATCAGCACGTTCCAAGACTGTTTTCAAGATGTCTTCAGGGAATTTCTTAAGGTATTTTTGGTTACAATATCGTATCTACCGTGCGGCAGTGACGCAAAGTCTGGATCGGGCTGCTCTCTTACGTAGATCATATCAATATTGTACTTTTATCTACCGATGAATATCAACCTTCTTTACAGTTCATCTATTCAGTGGATCAATTCCCTGGATATGCGCGGTTCTCTAATTCAGCGATGAATTTTTCTGAGGCAATAGCTGCCGCTGCGCCCGCACCCGCCGCCGTAATCGCTTGACGGAATACGTGGTCATGCACATCACCCGCGGCAAAAACACCATCTATGTTAGTGCGTTGCATCTCGTCCACAATGATATATCCTTGTTCGTCCATATTTATGACATCTGTGAACAGTTCTGTGTTCGGAATATGTCCTATAAAGATAAACACACCGTCAATCGGGAAAAGTTCAGTATCATTCGTTTTGACATTTTTGAGTTTGGCACCGGTAACTTTTTCATCATCTCCGCAAATTTCTTCAACGACGGTGTCCCAAATGAGCTTGATTTTATCGTTTTTAAATGCGCGTTCTTGCATAATCTGACTTGCACGAAGTTGATCTCGGCGATGAACAATGTAGACCTCGGATGCGTATTTGGTTAAGAAAATACCTTCTTCCAATGCCGCATCCCCACCGCCAACAACGATAAGTCGTTGATCTTGAAAGAAAAATCCGTCACACGTCGCACAGTAGGAGACACCGCGTCCACCATACCCCTCTTCACCGGGAATGTCAAGTGTGCGTGGTGATGCACCGGTGCAGATAATCACAGATTTTGCGTGGTACTCTTTTTCATAAGTATTGACGACAAACGGATGTTTCTCAAAATCAACCGCTGTTACGGTATCGAATTTAACTTCAGTCCCGAACCTTTCCGCTTGTTCCTGCATGCCTTGAATGAAGACTGATGCTTCGTTACCGAAAAATCCGGGGTAGTTCTCAAGGTCAAGTGTTAACGAAAGTTGCCCGCCAAGTGCATCACCCGTAATTAGCACTGGTTCCAGCATTGCACGAGAAGTGTAAACACCCGCGGCAAAGCCAGCAGTGCCACCACCTATAATAATGATGTTTCTATTTTCAATATTGTTTGTATTCATTGTATATTCAATTGTTTTGAGATAGGTATCTCAGAGTTGAGTAGACGCACTTTGCAAACGCGCCGATCAAGGTGTATTATTAATTGTGAAATCGATTATATTTATTCTCCGAATGGTGTTACGGTTAATCTTGGAATTCCATCAATAATCGGATAAGATTGCTCGCAAAATGTACAGTAGAGATTTTGTTCTTCCCATGTAATCTCACCTTTACACAGTGGACAGACGAGAATCTCCTTTAATGGTTTGGTTTCGCGGCTTCTGCTTTTTGCTAAAATAGATTTTGCACGCGAAACAATACTACGCGGCACTGCACTTTTTAGCGTTAGTAAAAACTCATCGTGAATATGTTTTGAATACGTGTATGCCAGAAGTTCTTCAATAGTTTTCGGAGATTTCAAGTCCAGAACTGACTCTTGTTGGTCCAATATCTCGTAATCAATCTTATCTTCCCATTCATACTGGACAAGGAAGAGATTGTGGTGCGTAATATGAAACTTTCTCCAGTACTTATCTCTTGCAGCCAACGTGTGGAAAAGCTGACCAAATTCAGCTCTCTTCTCATTCTTTTGTAGCACCAAACGGTTATCAATTCGGTTAACAATCCAGTTGTGGTAATGCCATCCGTAGATACGTTCTCCAATTTCGGAGGGTGTTTCAATATAACCTCTGGATGACACACGCATTATTTCGGACAGTAGTAAATGAGGGTCTTCAACGTGTTCCAAAACATGCAAACAGATGACGTAATCAAATGCACCGTCTGCAAAGGGTAGAAACTGTCCATCCGCTTCTACCATCGGACGATCAGTGACAATCATACCGCCACGTTGTTCGTCATCATCTATGAATTTATCACATAAAACATCCGAGCGTATATTGGGATTATGTCCACTTCCAATTTCTAAAACAAAATCGTTCGCACGAATGTTCATTTCTGGACAACCATAGTAATGTAGGGACTCAAATACGGAAACATGTTCGCAATAATTCTCCCCTTTATGCCAAAACCGACTGCTTTTTTGACGATGCTGAACCCATTAATTTTGAAAAATTGTGCAAGATCAATCGGGTTTGCGTAATACGCGCTGTCGGCATCACCACCGATAGCATCTACTTGTAAATCCGGGGCACGATAGATAAAGTGCGGTGTTTTTGTTAAAAAACGTTTTTTTATATAGAGTCCACAGTTTCGCTTAAACTGTTGCCATGCTTGCTGCTTTGTTTCTCCCCAAACCGGTCTGCCCGGTTTACCGCACATCAGACGAACCCAATCAAAGAATGGTGTTAAGGGCGAACAGAGATTTGGTCCGGAAAGCACAACTTTACCACCTTTGCGGACAATTCGTACCATCTCCTTCAATGCTGTCTCCACGTCAGGCAGATGTTCTATCAACTCGTTTGAACAGATAACATCAAAGGAATCATTATCAAATGGTAGCTCCAAAACGTCGCACACTTGGTATCGTAGTTTCGGATTTTCCCAATTCCTTGCTTCTTTTAGAAAAAGCGGCGAGATGTCGGTTCCAACGACATCATAATCCGCCTGATTTAGCAACCGAGACGAAATACCGTTCCCGCACCCAAGGTCCAGGATTTTAGCGTCTGCCGGGGCATAACGTATTACTAACTCTACGTAGTGTCGTAGATAAGCCTCGTCGTGTGCTGCTAAGAGAACTTTATAGGTTTCCGATGTCTCGTAGAACTCGCGCATCCGCTGACGGAGTTGTAATGGTGTTTCAGATACCGGCGTTTCCAGCATATTGTCTAACTTCCAAAAGGCTTAATAAATTATATCCGTTTGGGTACAGAATAACAAGAAAAAGTGAGAGGATATGAGAGAAACCTAATTAGTTTCAATTATGAGCGAAGGGTATTCCAAGGTGCTTCGTCAAAAACATCAATGAGCTGGTATCCTTCTTCCCCTTTGCTCGGACTTAACGTAACAAACAACTTTGCAGGTTGATCTGAAACATTAAAAGATGCATGAACAATATCCGCTGCGATGAACACAGAATCACCAGCATTTAATGTTTGCTTCTTATCTTCAAGCCACTGCTCCACGATGCCTTCTATAACGTAGATGACCTCTTCCTGGTCGGGATGTTTATGAAAATCATGCCCGTATCCGGGTGAGAGGCTAACTTCCATTGCGACTATATCTTTCGCGCCTGTGGTTTCTGGACGACTGAGCCATCCGACCGTTCCCCAATCTAAATGATCTCTTTCGACTTCTGCAGACGATATAAATCTTCCATTCACGTTGTATATATTCTCCTTTATCTATAAGAGAGTGGTCTTTCAAATACAATTCTTGTTTCTTTTCAAAACTAACCACAAACGTCAATTTAAGAAAAACTATCGTAGGTTGGGTAGAACGGAACTGATAAAGAAGGTGCTGATACTCAAACACGCCTCAAAACAATATACTTACTACATTTAGCAAGACAGCAGTGAAACCCAACAACTTGGCTGGACTGCTCATCTTTTGGGTTTCGCTTGCGCTCTACCCAACCTACGAGATGTTTCTTTTCCAAGGATGTAGGTGAACCCAAGCCGAGTCCACCTACAAAAAATACTTGAATTATAACTTCTATCCCTTTATCTATGGGATTTTATTGCACTCCACGTTGTAGCTAATTTTTCACGCGGGTCAACGGCTGTACCAGGCATGTGCCCGATTTTCATTTCCATCATAACTTCTTCTTCACTGAGAGCACGGTTCCAGATACGCACCTCGTCAATCAGACCGAGGTACCTTCGGTTAGCACCTTCACCTGTAGTGCCGATGAAGACAACTGACGTATCAGCAGCACCGGGTAAAGCATTTTTACCACCAAATTCGCCGACCATTTCACCATTGAGCCAATAACGGTGTGTGCCATCATCTACCTGCCCAACAACATGCTGCCACTCATTGAGTGCAATCTTTCCGGTGCAGACACTACCACCACCAGCACTCAGGTGTAAACATTCACTCGGTGATTCAGTGTAGAAACTATAGGAACGGGGGTTGTTACCTTTTGCAACAATGCCTTGCCAACGTTGGTTATTGGGGCCCATGTGCCTTTCAGCATTTATCCATGCCATTACGGTTACACTCGTTTCAACGGTAAGAATGGGGTCGTGTGGCACTTCAATCCAATCATCTGTACCGTTAAATTTAAGTGCTTTTCCAAACTTACCATCTACCAATTGAGGGGCACCTTTTATAGACCCGTCATTCTCGTATTGTGAATGGTCAATTGTCATATCACCATCTAATTCATCAAAAGAGAAATAGAGGATAAGTGAATCATCCGATTCTTCTGCTGCGTTAGTGAAAGACGCTACAAACGCGGTAAGAATTAATATAACAAACAAAAACCTCATAGTTATTATTTCCTCCGATTAACATCGGAAAAATCCGATGTGTATTAGTTGAAATTTATAGCGATATTGTTTTTAATATCGCTATAAATTGAATTTATCATTTTTCAGTTTTTATGGTTCCCCACGTTGTTGCCAATTTTTGGCGTGGATCAACAGGAAAGAGTTCAAGATGCCCTTTCTCCATCTGTTCAATAACCTCTTCTTCACTGAGAGCACGGTTCCAGATGCGAACCTCGTCAATCAATCCTAAGAATTGGCGATTTCCTTCATGTGTTCTCCCGATAAAGACATTTGCTGTATCGGCTTTGCCGGGTGGATTTGGTTTCCCTCCGTATTCACCAACGTTTTTTCCGTTAATCCAATACCGGTGCGTTCCACCCTCCGACTGCGCGACAACATGCTGCCACTCATTTAATGCGACTTTTCCTCCTTGGCAAACGCTTCCACCCCCGTTAACACTGAGATGCATACATTCACTCGGTGATTCAGTGTAGAAACTGTAAGAACGCGGATTGTTGCTCTTAGCGACGATACCCTGCCAACGCGCGTTATTCGGACCCATATGTCTTTCCGTATTAATCCAAGCCATAACGGTGAAATCCTTATCAACGGTAAGCGTTTCATGATGTGGCACAGTCACCCAGTCACTTGTCCCGTTCAGTTCGAGTGCTTTACCGAATTTACCTTTAACATGTTTCGGATTACCAGCCATTTCGCCGTGGTTTTCATACATTGAATGGTCAATTGTGTTTTTCCCATCAACTGTATCAAAAGACATGTAAAGAATGAGCGAATCCTCTGGTCCTGCCGCCTGTGCAAAAGAAGCCACAAACGTTATAATTGTTAACATTACAAATAGAGTTTTCATTATTTCCTCCTTATATAGATTTAAAGAGTTTCCGCAGACATCTGTTACAAAATTCAACAGAAACCCTTTGGGACGAATCAAATCTGACCGTCCAATTTATCGCTGTTGTACCTTCAAATTACCCCAAGTGGTAGTTAATTTCAGCTTAGGATCAACAGCGAAAAACTCAAAATATCCGTTCCCCATCTGTTCAATAACTTCTTCTTCACTAAGGGCGCGATTCCAAACCCGAACTTCATCCATCATCCCTAAAAACTCGCGTTGCCCTTCGTGTGTTCTTCCAATCATGACATTTGCTGTATCAGCCTTGCTGGGTGGAGGTTTTCTACCGCCAAATTCGCCTGCCTTTTTTCCGTTCAGCCAATAGCGATGTGTGTTACCATCAACTTGTGCCACAACATGTTGCCACGTATTCAATTTGACTTCCCCGGTGCAAACACTCGTACCACTGTTAACACTGAAAGCCATACATTTACTTGGAATTTCGGTATACAGACTGTAAGAACGCGGGTTATTGCTCTTAGCAATAATTCCCTGCCACCTTTGGTTGTTAGGACCTTCATGGCGTTCTGTATGAATCCAAGCCATGACGGTAACATCTTTATCAACAGTGAGTGTTTCATGATGTGGGATTTCAACCCAGTCGCTTGTACCGTTCAGTTCAAGTGCTTTACCGAACTTACCATCTACCAGTTTTGGTGCGCCTTTTAGTTCGCCATGGTTTTCATACTTTGAATGGTCAATTGTGTTTTTCCCATCAACTGTATCAAAAGACATATAAAGAATGAGCGAATCCTCTGGTTCATTTGCCGCATGCGCGAAAGTGGTTACAAATATCAAAAGTGTTAGCATTATCAAAAGAGATTTCATATTCTCTTCCTCATATAACGTGAACTTGAAAAAGTTTTCACCTGCAGCGTTCTCTGTTATTTTTCGCAAAAAACGGCACAACCTAACAGGTTATGCTACAAAAATACTGCTTTATTAGCCATGAAAAGTGTTTTGAGCGAACTCACATTTTATTATCAAACTCACGTTCATATAGATAAAATATGTTTGTAAGTGTCTCTTTCTAACACAGTTGAAACCAAGTTTGGACAAACCCAAATATCCGTCTGTCTTATCAATGTTTTATCTTCAGATTGCCCCAAGTTATTGTTAATTTATGTTGAGGGTCAACAGCGAAAACTCAAAATGTCCTTTATCCTTATGTTTATTAATCTCTTCTTCAGATAGGGCGCGGTTCCAGATACGCACTTCGTCAATTATACCGAGGAAATATCGTTGATTCCCTCCGCCCGCAGTTCCAATGACGACTGGGGATGTATCCTCTAAGCCAGGGGGATTCGGTTTGTTACCGAATTCACCAGCCTTCTGACCGTTAATCCAATAACGGTGAACTCCATTATTCACTTGTGCAACAATATGTTGCCATTCGTTTAGCTTAACGTCACCTTTGCAGACACTGCCACCACCTTGCGGAGGACCTACACTGAAGTGCAAACATTTGTTGTTCGCATCAGTCCATAAGCTATAAGAACGCGGGTTATTGCCTTTTGCTATAATACCTTGCCATCGTGCGTTATCAGGTCCTGTATGTCTCTCAGTATGAATCCAAGCCATGACCGTAACATCCTGATCTACGGTGAGTGATTCATGGTGTGGGATTTCAACAAATTCGGATACTCCATTAAATTTTAGAGCTTTACCGAATTTGCCATCAACATGTTCTGGATCACCCATCATTTCGCCGTGGTTTTCATACTTTGAATGGTCAATTGTGCTTTTGCCATCAATTGTATCAAAAGACATGTAAAGGATGAGGGAATCCTCTGGTTCATTTGCTGCCTGAGCAAAAGATACCACAAGTGCTATAAGAATAAATAGGATATATAGAGATTTCATTTTTAATCAATTATTGATTGAACGATTTTCTCTCCTTCAACTGCTAAATATTTGTGGTTAACAAGAAGTTGTGTCTTTTTGTCAATTTGCCCCGAAGGCCAGCGAATCTCAAGCAGATCAATCTGGTCCGCCTTTCCAACACCAAAATGTGCACGCAGATCGTGGAAAGAAAGATAACTCCCGCCGCTTTGCACCTCTCGGTACTGAACGTGTGTTCCGGTCACAATCTTTATTTTTGCTCCAATTCCAGAACGGTTGCTTTTTTGCCCGACAACCTGAATTTGTATCCAATTGTTCTGATTGCCAACTGCATTTTGAAGTAAGTCTGGACGTTGATTGCAGTTGGTAACGAGAATATCAAGATCACCATCATTGTCGTAATCACCGATAGCGGCACCACGGCTGACCTTTTTTACACTCAAGCCATCATTCTGTGGCATCACGTTGGTGAACGTACCATCACCTAAATTCCTAAACAGTAGATTTCTTTGTGGATAGGTTACGTGCTTTTCAAGCACAGCGATGTTATCCATCAAGTGCCCATTCGCTACAAAGATGTCTTGGTATCCGTCGTTATCATAATCAAAAAACTTGATACCCCATCCAAGGTAGCCGTGTGTTACTTCGGCTATCCCCGACGCTATCGTATTGTCAATAAAGAAATTGCTGTCGTGATTGTGATAAAGGGTATTTGTCTCTGTCTGGTAATTGCTAACAGTAATGTCAAACTTCCCGTCGTTATCATAGTCACCGAAATCAGTTCCCATTCCAGCTTCTTCTTTACCCATATCATTGTAGCAAACACCAGAAATTAATGCAAGTTCTAAAAAATGTCCTTTTCCATCGTTTTGAAATAGAAAGTTTGGATCTTGATCGTTCGCCACATATAAATCAGCATCACCATCACCGTCGTAATCACCGAATGTCACACCTAATCCGTGCTGAGGAATCAGGTCAGAGGGACGAGATGCAATAGAAACATCGGTGAACGTGCCGTCTCCATTGTTTTTATAGAACGTATCATGAACTGCAGGATAGGCATGAGGTCCACAATAAACGTGAATCCCGCGCTCTTTACACTGTTTATCATTTTTGGGGTCATACACAGCATAGTTCGCCACATAGAGGTCTAAATATCCATCATTATTAACATCTGCAAAAGCACAACTCGTTCCCCAGTTTAGGTTTCCCACTCCTGCTTGCTCTGTCACATCCGTAAATGTCCCATCACCATTATTTTGATAAAGTTGATCTTTGCCAAAGTTAGTAATGTAAAGATCAAGGTCACCATCGTTATCGTAATCACCAACAGTAGCACCAACACCGTAAGATGCACTGCCTACACCTGCTTTTTCGGTGACATCGGTGAACGTGCCATTGCCATTGTTTCGGTAAAGGACATTATGTAATGTTTTATCTTGGAGATTATTTGTCTGAATCGCACCGTTCACAAGATAGATGTCAAGGTCACCATCACCATCATAATCGAAAAAACCGCCGCCAGAACCGAGAAATTCATTGAAAAGCCTTTTACCGCTTCTACCATCGGTATGTTCAAAAGTGATACCCGCAGACTCAGTGACATCAACAAAAATTGATTCTGCTGAAGCGGGAATGCAGTGTTGAAAGCCTGCAAGATTAGTGATAAGTGCTGATATGAATAGGAGATAAAAATATGGAGTGCGAAAATGGTTAATCATTAGCATAAAAATAACCGATAACCTATAGAAATTTATCGCTTTGTTTGTTCCCCCTTTTTCAAACGTTCTAAGTTTTGCAACGCTGCCCAAGCGTCTTTATCGTCAGGTTCAATTTGGGTGATATGTTGGTAGGTGTTAATGGCTTTTTCAATATGTCCTTGTTGTATATAAATCTCAGCCAGTCCGTGATATGCCAAAGTGAGTTTCGGCATCTTTTCTATAGTCTTTTGTAAATGTATTTCTGCCTTGCCAAACGCTTTTTGAGTGGTATAGAGCCATCCCAATCGGACATGCGCTTCAACAGCATTAGGATTCAATTTGATTACCTTATGGAAAAGCGGTATCGCGCGCTGCGGCATATTCAGTTCCATATACAACCTTCCTAACTTGTCATACCCTGCTATGAACTCAGGATTCAACCGAATCAGCGCTTGGTAAGTAGCGACTGCGGCTGATATATTTTTATGTGCCACATGAATTTCCGCTAATTTTAGCCGAAGTGCAGCGTTTGATGGGTCTTCTGCCAGAGTCCCTTCAATTGCATAAGTCTTGTCGTAGTAGGTTTTCATCTGTTGGAAAAGTTTCAGCTGTTCCGTTGCTGATTCCATATCCCCGATGAGTCGGTAAGCTTTAGCAAGATTATAATAGGCACTCTGGACATAAGGCTTTTTATTAATTGCGACCTTATAGTGTGTTATCGCTTCCTCCGGTTTATGTTGCATAAGCGCAATTAATCCGAGCCATTCATAGACTTCGGCAAAATCAGGTTTAAGTGAAAGTGTTCGCTTAAGTGCTGTCAATGCCTTGTCAAATTTCGCTTGATGTGTGTAGATATAACCGAGACGGTAATACATATCAGCATTCGTAGGACATCTTTGAACTGCTTCCATTGCCTGCTGTTCAGCAATATCTAATTTGCTCTGTTTGCAGTATATTTCCGAGAGTGCAAGGTGAGTAAATCCGTGTACCCGATCATTTATAGGTATATTTTTTGTGTCAGCAATTATAAAAATCTTATCAAACGTCTTTATCGCTAATTCCAATTCATCTTGCAGCTTATAGACATTCGCCAATTGAAAAATTGCACTTATATCTGTTGGATTTCGTGATAAGATTGAATTGAAGGTATCAACTGCCTGCGGGTAGAGTCGGAGTTTGACGTACTCCATTCCTTGTTGCATTTCCGACATTGCTGTTTCAGTCTTACTAATAGACGGAATAAGCGACAAAGCAGTCGTGAGGATTAAAACTGCACAAGCAAGTTTTGTAAACATGAAGTGTTGGGGGCTATGAGCAACTTCCATGCGAATATTCTCAATCGGACTGTGTCTGTTTATCTACGACATCCTGAATCCAAGACAAAGCTGCCATACTTGAAGACCAACCGATGGAAGTTACCGCCAGTAGTGCCACTTGTTGTATTTCCTCTCGCGTGATTCCTTCACGGAGTGCGCGGCGAGTATGTGAATGCACTGCACCTTCAGACTTCGCACCGATAGCCAAAGCCAGTTTGACAAGTCGCACCGTTTTGGGGTCAAGAGGTCCGGCAGTGCCGCATGCTTCACCTAATGTCTGATACGCTTTCCAAACCTCAGGATATTCTTCTATGACACCCTGAAGAAAATCGGGTAATTTATCTTTCATAGTTAGGTAAGAATTTAACTAACTTCCTCTTTCTGTGGTGTTTCCTTTTCCTGTTGTGCAGTTACTTCAGTTTCATTATCCAACTCTTCGTTGAGTCCAGACTTAAAATTTGTAACACTTTTACCAAGCCCACGGGCTAATTCGGGTAGCTTCTTTGCACCAAATAAGAGTAATACAATCGCTAACAAAATCAGTAATTCTGTCGGACCAAAACCCATTTTTCTGCCTCCATTTATAGCATAGTTTGTGCTCTGAAAAGATAAACGGTAATTTTACAATATATTTTACCACATTAAGCAAATAATTTCACCTTAAATTTACATTGATCCATTTTGGAAACTTAATAATACCATTTCTAATTGAAAAACGTCAAATCGGATTTCTATGATTATTTGTAGGTCGGGTAGAAGCGAAACCCGACACGTAATTCATATCACCTCGTGCATGTCGGGTTTCGTAAACTCAACCCATAGGCATCAATTTAGCGGATAAATCCGTTGTGGCAGTGTCTTCAGTCCCGTAGGGACGATATGTTTATAGATATGAGATGTATATATGTCTTTAGTCCCGTAGGGACGATATGTGTATCCCAACGACATATTTTCTACATATCGTCCCTACGGGACTAAAGAGGAGTTGTTCACCGTTTTTCTATAAACATATCGTCCCTACGGGACTAAATATGGGACAGTTTTAATAATAATGGGTATTGAACCATGTTCAAGAAATGCCAAACGTTTTCTTAAATTGACGCCTATAGGTTTCGTAAACTCAACCTGACCTACTGGATAATGTAATATGGTCATATAGAAATGGTATAACATGAGTTTAATAAATGGTTTGAAGTATATCGCAAGTTGTATGGGCAAACGAAACCAATACCTCTTGTAGGAGGTGTTTTCAACGCCGATACCTTATTCAGTTGGGTTTATAAAACCCTCCTACAAGAAAAAAGCATGAATTATGTTAAAAACTTTACAAACCTAATAAAAAAATGTTGTGTACTTAAGTAATTTTGTGTAAAATTTGGTTAAATTTCAAAATTTAAGGAGCAAATTGGATGACACCTGAAGTCGCCTTAGAAAAACGAAATCAAATGCTACGCGACGGCTTCTGCATTGTGGACGATGTGTTGACAGAGGAGTTCTTGCAGGAACTTCACGATGAATCGGAACGACTCATCTCAGGTCATGAAGAACCTGACGAGATGGTTTATCAAGGGCAGCACGTGAATGTACGCGGAGAAGACAATCCATATATTAAAAGACTGTTGGAGTGGCAGCCGTCACGAGATGCGTTGGAGCATCTCGGTTTTGGAGATTTCGCCGCATCAGGCGGGATTATTATCTTAACAAAAGAAGCTGGTGGGCCTCCACTCTATTGGCATCAAGACTGGATGCGTTGGAATGACCCACTTAGTTGTTCTCCGTGGCCTCAGACCATTTTTCTCAATTACTATCTTTCGGATACCACACGGGAAAACGGGTGTTTAAAGGTAATTCCCGGCACACATCTCAAACGTATTGATTTGCACGACCAACTTGTGCCTGCACATGAACAAGGTGCAAGGTTTATTGCCGAAGACGATCCTATCATGTTCAGTGACCATCCAGATCAGGTGGATGTTTGTGCTAAAGCAGGTTCATTAGTAATGGCAGATGCAAGACTTTTACACGCTGCTCACAAAAATTACACTGATACACGACGAACCTTGATTTTAGCCTGGCACAGTCGACCAAACACCGTTCCCGACTATTGGGATGACGAAATTCCTGAGTCGATTGCTAATCGAGATGAAAATGGAAACTATCCCGGTTCGCGTCTTCCAGGAGATTTGTTGAAATGGTAGTGCTATGAATCTGCATGTCGCGTTACACCAAATACAGAACATAATGAGACAAGTATGGAACAACACACACTTCATTACGAAGTCTTAAATGTCCATAACCCCGGTGAAACTGGCCAACACTGGGACGTGGAAGTGCATTCTACCCCCGAAGAATTGCAGGCATTCGCTGAGACGGGTTATCTCATTCGTGAAGGACTCTTTCAAGGAGAAGCACTTCAAAAACTGAGAGACGCGCTTGACCGATTGGAGGAACGCGAATGGGAAAAGCGGGATAGTGCAATCGCCTCAAAACGTGGGTGGGGCTTTATTCCGCGTCATCTGATGGATAAGGACGAGGTGTTTCTTAAACTCCTGAAATTCCAACCGGTTTTGTCAATTGTGCGGGCAATGATGGGACCGCTTGTCCGGCTACGCGGATTGAGTGCTCGGATTACTTACCCTGGCGATGACAGGCAGCATCAAACACCTTGGCATCAACACATGCGTGTTGTTTCTAATCCGATACCGCCATGGTTTTCAAGACCACACTGTATTGATTGCCTTATTTATCTTGACGATTTGAACGAAGATACGGGTGCAGTTGTTGTTGTGCCAGGTTCCCACGACTGGTTGGATAAGGCAACGCCAAACATTTATGAACCAATAGATGGCGAAGTAGAACTTCAGGTGAAAGCTGGGGGGGCAGTACTTATTCACGGCAATCTCTGGCATCGTGCGTTGCCAACACTCCGTTCAAAACGGAGAATGTTAATTCTTGGTTATACGCCAACGTGGTTGCGGAGATCACCTCACGGAGGCGATCCGCCTGAAGATGGGTTGACCCAAACTTTTCTGAAAGACGCAGATATGGAGGAGCGAATGTTGTTAGGTATAGGAGGATATTCTTAGCTAAACTAAAATTTACGCGTTGAAACGCATCTACTATAAAAAGGAGCACTATAATGAAAACCACTATTATTTTAAAGTTTTTGATGTTAACACTAATACTGACAGTCCCAGCGTTGACTACCCACGCGCGGGGTATCAGTGCTGATGAACTTATCATCTATTATAGCTTTGATAAGGACACCCTTGAAAAGGGAGAGGTTTTGGATGGGTCAGAAAATGGAAATGATGGTGTGATACGTGGTAATCTCAAGGTTGTGGAGGGCAAGATTAACGAATGTATGGAGTTTCCAGGGGGTGCAGCCAACTATATTGCAGTGCGAGAGCACCATTATGCCGACTTATTTCCGGAAATTACGCTCGCGGCGTGGGTTAAGACAGCTCAAAGAGGTATGATTGCCTCGTGGGATCGGAGTGAATTCTTCCGTTTTGCTGTAGGTGATGACGTAGGTGGAAACGCAGCAACAACCTTTGTCGGTTTTGATGTCTGTTGTCCCATCAGGGATTGGTTTGGAAAAACAGATGTTGCTGATGACGAATGGCATCATGTTGTGGCAACCTTTGATGCTGAATTGAAACGGATCTACGTTGACGGTGAATTGGACGTGGAAGCAGTCACAGATACAAACACCAAAGAGATCGGAAAGGCGATCACACGTTACGGATTTATCGGTATCGGTTCGGAAGCTGGTGCTTTTGGTGGCGGCACGGGACCTAACTGGGCTTTCAATGGGTTGATGGATGAATTCTTTCTGTTTCATCGATCACTTTCTGGAGATGAGGTTGAAACACTCTATAAATCCCAGGGAGATCCCTTTGCAGTCGAACCTGTGGACAAATTGAGCATTACATGGGGAAGGATTAAAAGCAAGAAATAGGAATAACCTAATTACCACCTAAGAGGAATATTGTTATTGGCGTAGAAATTTTATGCCATTAAATTTCACATGAGATAGGTTTTGTTCAAATCAATCTAATGAGCTTCAATTAATGCACCTTTAAGGTGTCTATAAACTTAAGGAGAGTAAAATGAAAACCACTGTGATTTTAAAACTTTTGGCTTTAACGCTTATACTAACAGTCCCCGTGCTAACTGCTCAAGCGCAGGGCATCAGTGAAAATGAGCTTATCATCTATTATAGCTTTGATGAGGATAGCCTTGAAGAAGGAGACATCTTGGATAAGTCAGAAAATGGAAATGATGGTGTGATACGTGGGGATCTTAAGATTGTGGAAGAAGGCAAAGTTAACGGGTGTATGGAATTCCCAGGTGGCGCAGCAAACTTTATTTCGGTGAGAAACCATCATTATGCCGACGTATTTCCGGAAATTACGCTCGCGGCATGGGTGAAGACGGCTCAAAGAGGTATGATTGCCTCGTGGGATCGGAGTGAATTCTTCCGTTTTGCTGTGGGCGATGACGTAGGTGGAAACGCAGCAACAACCTTTGTCGGTTTTGATGTCTGTTGCCCTATAAAGGATTGGTGGGGTAAAACAGATGTTGCTGATGACGAATGGCATCATGTTGTGGCAACCTTTGATGATGAAATGAAACGGATATACGTTGATGGTGAACTGGATGCAGAGGCACCCACAGATACAGGCAACAAAATGATTGGAAAGGCGGTAACACGTTACGGGTTCATCGGAATTGGTTCAGAAGCTACGGCTTTTGATGCCAATAGGGGACCAACTTGGGCATTTAAAGGACTAATGGATGAGTTCCTCATGTTCCACCGAGTACTTTCTGCCGAAGAAGTCACACATCTTGCCAATGCGTCTGGGGATCCATTTACTTCTGTTGAACCTGCGGATAAATTGAGCGTTACATGGGGAAGAATTAAGAGTACGAAATAGAAGAACCTACCTAATAGGTATATTGAGCGTATCTCATAAATCATTTGTAGGGCGAGGCCCTGTGCCTCGCCACGTCTCATAAATGGAAAACAATGGGCGGCCACCAAATCAACGGTATGAACGCCGTTTAGGCGTTTCCCAGAGACCCGCCCTATAATTTAGCAGGAGACCTAAAATGAAATTCTTTTTTATTTTACGACTCTTGACGATAACATTAATTCTAACAGGAACAACGTTGACTGCCCACGCGCGGGGCATCAGCGATAAAGAATTGGTCATCTATTATAGTTTTGATGCTGCTTCCCTTAAGGGTGAAGATATCTTGGATGGGTCCGGAAATGGGAACGACGGCTTTCTCCACGGCAACAATCTCAAGATTGTGAAAGATGGCAAAGTGAACGAATGTATGGAATTTCCTGGTGGGACAACCCAATATATTGCGGTGCGAAATCTAAACTATACCGAAGGTATACCGGAACTTACGCTCGCTGTATGGATTAAGACGGCTCAAAGAGGTATGATTGCCTCGTGGGATCGTAGCGATTATTTCCGTTTTGCAGCTGGAGATGCTGCAATTGCTCATACAGACTTTGTTGCTTTTGATTTTTGTTGTCCTATAGAAGATTGGCACGGAAAAATAAAAGTTAGCGATGACAAGTGGCATCATGTAGCGGCAACTTTCAATGGCGATACGAAACGGATATATGTTGATGGTAAAGTGGATGTTGAAGCTGCCACTGCTACTAATATGATCGGACCAAAGGCACAACGGTACGGATTTATCGGTATCGGTTCTGAAGCCACAGAATTTAATGGCAACGCGAGTCCCACGTGGACATTCAAAGGATTGATGGATGAGTTCCTGATGTTCCACCGCGCACTTTCTGAAGATGAAGTAGAAAGTCTCTATAAATCCACTGGAGATCCCTTTGCAGTCGAACCTGTGGACAAATTGAGCATTACATGGGCACAAATCAAGGGCACAAAGTAAAAAGCAAAACGGGTGATTCAATTGAATCACCCGTTTCTTAATTTCACTTCTTTTAGGCATTACCGTTTTCTACCGCTGCTTGTATGCCTGGCCATTCACGCCAGATATCGGTGTAGCCATCGTAACCATTTTCCTCACAATCAACATGACGTAAACGGAAAATCACCGCGTAACGGATGTCGGCAGAGGCATTTGGTGCTGCAGAATGAACAACCTGATGATGTGTCAAAACAACATCTCCTGCCTTTCCAACGATCTGCGTTGGTCCTTCAGGAAGTTCCGGGCGCGGCATTCCATTTGCTAAAATCTCATGTCCTTCCTTTTTGAAATAATCAGCGAAGAAACTATGCGATTTTGGCCATACCGTGAAGTTACCACTATACGGTTCTGGCACGTCTGCAAGATAAACAACTGCTAATGCAGTAAAACCGCGTCGATAAATACCTTTTGCCATTCCGTTTGTTCCACTACCTAACCCATCTAAATGTCCGCCAGGTTCATTTGCATCACGGTCCAGTGGCATTGGAAACCTAAGTGCTATCTGTGCTGAACCTGGGACTTGCACGTTTCCTTCACCTAACAACGATTCAGCAATGTTATGGATAGGGGTTTTTCGGAAAATATCCACAATTTGCGGGGCGTTTCGGATTTCGTCGCAATACGATTGTGCCCGAAACTTTTCCAAGTCGCCTTCGTGCATCCCTACAGCACCGATAGAATGGTTAATCATTTTACGGGCGGAATCTACCATCAACTTCGGCACGACACCCGGGACTGTGATATATCCATTTTCATGGAATTCTAACTTCTGTTTTTGCGTAAGCATACCTATTCCTCAACCTGTATTCTACAATACATCATTAAAGTTACTATTTAAGACTATCCTTTGATTAAAAGGTTTATCAAAATTTCTACTTCTCACTGTCTACAAAACATCCGGAATGGAGTCTACGTTATTTTATCTTTTTAACCAATGATGAAACAACACTTCTTTAGTGCCGGGTTCAGCTATACGTAGAAGTATCTTTCCATTTGTAAGAAAATCAATCACCATAAACCCGGAGTGTTGATGGGCGAACAGTGTATTATCCCCATGACTAACCTCTGTTGCCTTTTCACTGGAAGCAAGTCCACTCACGAGTAAGTAATCCGTAACATCTCCTTTTAAAACTTGTAGAGAATGATCATGTCCAGAAGCATATATTAAAAGAGGTGTCTTTTTTACAATCGAAAAAGCGGCATTGAGTTGTGCCACCATATTTTTATTACGTGCACCGTTGAGGTCCTGATCAGATCTTACAACATGCCAACGCGCCAATGGATAGAGAGAACCGACGATTGGGACTGGAATCCAAAGCCATTTTTTTGCAATTCTGAGTGGAAAGAGATGTGCTTTCCAGTCGTAGAAACCACCGTGTACTCCGTAACTTTGCAATGGGTGGTGTCCAAGAACAATGATAGGCAATTCAGTATCCAGTGAGGCTTTGAGTTCTGCTATAATCATCTCTGGAGATTCTTGTTGTTTTTCGTGTTGATGCAACCACCACTGCGTATCAAGTACAATTACTCGCACAACAGGTGCTGATTCTGGAAACTCTACTACCACGGGCCCCGGAGAACCGCTCTGCGGCAGGAATTTTGGTGGGTGGAACAGCGCATCGTTAATATATTTTTCTTGGGCAAGAAGCGCACGATACCCTCCTTCTTTCCCGCTTGCCCAATCGTGGTTACCTGGAATAAACAGACCGTGTGCATGCGTAGATTTAATAACCTCTATTTGGGGATCGAGTCTCGTAGATGCCTCGTGCCGCTTCTTTTCTGTCATACCGTAGGGGTACATATTGTCGCCTAAAAAAACGATGCTGGTTTTCTCAGGCATTTTTTGTGCCCATGCTTGGAGTGTTTTTAGAACGGGTTCATTCGGTTTCGGTTGTCCACCGTCACCCAGAAGTAAGATGCGGTAGTGAAGCGTATTTTCCGTTACAATATCTTGCTTCTCACTGGCAGGAATGTCCGGATGGTAGTAGGGCGAAGTGTGGCTACACCCAACAATTGTCAGTTGCACCACCTGAACGATCACACCGAGTATAAAAATACTCCAAAGGATACGTGAACGTTTGTAAAATATTGTCATCTTTTTCTCCATTGATATCAATTCACCAAATTAAACTATAGATTTTCAACAAATGATATGATACAATAAACCATTGAGTATTTTACGAAACGAGGCGAAATATGAGACGCTTTTGGACTCAGGGTCGTGTCTATCCAAATCAGCACTATGTCGTTCCTCGAAGTAAGGAAATTTCCGATTTTCTTACACGCGTTAAAGAAGGGCGGTATATCGTTCTCTTTGCGCCACGTCAGACTGGCAAGACAACCTTTTTTCGAATGGCACTTGACAAATTTGCGACTGAGTCGTCAATCTATTTTCCAATTCAACTCAATTTTGAAACGTATAAAAACCTCTTCCCCGCCGATTTTTACGAAGACTTCTGCAAAAGGGT
Source organism: Candidatus Poribacteria bacterium (assembly GCA_028820635.1). Classification (GTDB taxonomy): domain Bacteria; phylum Poribacteria; class WGA-4E; order WGA-4E; family WGA-3G; genus MSPOR6. Next base: position 15,385 of record JAPPIG010000132.1, on the reverse strand, counting down.
TCGTAAAGAAATTGAACAAGTTTTTGAAAAACGCGGACACGCCCCTTGTAATATACTGACGCAATTTCTTGAAAACGCTAAGATCACAAACCACATTTCAATGATGGATTTCTTTCAACAGTTTTCAAGTGCTTTGCATAATCAATATAACGACCAGAAAGTCGTTGTGGTTATAGATGAGTTTGATGGAATTCCCCAGGCGGTTCTAAGCGATTTTCTGCATTCACTTCGCAATATCTATTTGTCCGATGAGACGCGTTGCCCTTATAGTGTCGGCATTATCGGGGTCAAAAGCATCGCGCAACTTAACTACGACAGGTCCGTTTCTCCATTCAATATCCAAGACGAGTTTCACTTGCCGAACTTTACTTTTGAACAAGTGCAAGAATTATTCACACAGTATACGGATGAAACCGGACAACCCTTCTCACCAGAAGTTATTGAAGCACTCCATAAACAAACTGCTGGTCAACCATTCCTTGTGAACCGATTCGCGCAAATTCTTACTGAGGAATTGGATATTCCCAAAACTGAAACGATTACAATGCCACATTTTGCTAACGGATTAACATTACTACTTGGGGAAGACAACGTTAATATTAGACATTTACTTACGAATATCCGTAGAGACCCTCGTTTTGAGCGCCTACTCATGAAAATTGTTTCTTATGACAAAGGCATGCAGTACAACCAACGTAATGATCTTATGAATCAACTCACAACTTATGGTGTTATTGCAAAAGGCACCGTTGGTATGTGTGAGATTGTCAATCCGATTTATCAGCACTGCATTATTCAGGCATTCCAACCTCTATTTAATGGACTTGAAGGAGATTATTTTCCCGAAAATTCGGACACAGATTTCATTGATTACCTCACGTCTGATGGTAAAATTGAAATGACCGCGCTTCTGGACAACTTTCAGGATTTTATTGCACGTGCGGGATTCAAAATTCTACATGTGCCAGATACTCCGAAAGAGTTTGTTGGACAATACCTCCTCTACGCTTATCTTGACCAGTTTGTTCGAATCGTGCGCGGGACAATGTATCTTGAAGTACAAACCGGACGAGGCAGGATAGACCTACTTATCCTCCACAACACACAGAAATATATCGTTGAAACGAAGATTTGGGAAAGCGACCGTCGTTATCAGTCTGGCAAACGACAACTTGCTGCGTATCTCAAATCAGAAGGGGCTGTGGAAGGATACTATATCGTTTTCGATCACCGCGAAAAACCTGAACCTTGCATAGAAACAGAGACATTGGAAGGTTTTACCATTCGAAGTTACGTTATTCCTGTGATACAAGAGCAACCTTCATCCGTTTAGAATGATTTACTTCGCTTCTGACGTTTCAATCAACTGCCTAATCCGCTCTGCAACTTTATCCAACGGAACATTTTCTTGTTCTCTGGTTGCTAAATCGCGCACAGCAGCGTTCCCTTCGGCCAGCTCATCTGATCCCAAAATGACAGCGTAAGATATTCCTTTAGCATCGGCATATTTCAACTGTGTGCTGAGTTTAGTCGGTCGGAAATAGACCTCTGTTCTTATGCCTCCTTGACGCAGTTGTATTGCTAATTTTAAAGACTCTTTCATCAACTCATCATCAAAAACGGTCATCAATACCTGTGTCACCGTTTTTCCGACAGTAGAAGGGAACATATCAAACTCTTCCATTACATCAATAATCCGCTCAATGCCGAAACTTGTCCCTGTTGCAGGAAAACTCTGTTTGCTAAAACTTCCGATAAGTTCGTCGTATCTACCACCACCTGTGATACTGCCGATTTTAGGTTCTTCAACAACCGTTTCATAAATCGGTCCCGTATAGTATTCTAATCCGCGCACCATAGCAACGTTCACCTTATAACATTTTTCAGGAACGCCAAGCGTGGTGAGATAGTCTATTAGTTCTTTCAATTCAGCAATGCCTTCACGAGCTACCTCAAAATCACCAAGTTGTTCATTCATGTCATTAAGTACCGTTGTAGCATCGCCTTCAATCTGTAACAATGCAAGCAATTTTTCAATAACATCTTCCGGTATTTCATTTTCTCGTAATTCTGCTGTGACACCTTCTAACCCAATCTTATCCAATTTATCAATAGAACGATAAAGTCCACCAAGTTGTGTAGTCGGAACGCCTGCAAACTGCCCGATCCCAGTAATCAGTTTTCTATCGTTGATATTAATCTCAAATTGTTTGAAACCGAGGCGGGATAATACTTGATAGATGAGACTAACGTTTTCAGCGTCAGCCAACATACTCTCGCTTCCGACGGTATCCGCATCGCACTGAAAAAATTGACGGTAGCGACCCTTTTGTGGACGTTCTGCACGCCAAACAGGATCAATTTGATACCGTTTAAATGGTTTCGGGAGTTGTGGATACATCGCAACGACTCGGCAGAGCGGCACAGAAAGGTCGTAGCGAAGCGAAATATCTTCCTTACCACCCGTATGCCCTGCCTGATAAATCAGTTTTTCAGCATCCGGACCATATTTACCTGTAAGCACTTCAGATAATTCAAGCGCGGGGGTTTGTAACGGTTCAAAACCAAATTCTTCAAACACGTCACGAATGACATCTATAACATATTGCCTACGAATCATCTGTTCAGGTAAAATATCCCGCATACCGCGAGGGACGCGCGGTTTAATAAAGGTTGCCATAAGTTCTGCTCCTTAAATGTGTCCCGGAAGTGCTTGACTTCTCCGTCTCCGCAATCCCTTCTCTAAGGTCTGCTTCAGTTCATCAATTTTTTCGCGTTTCCATGGATCCTTAAGTGATTTCGGGTTCGCGATCAACGTAGATTCAGATTCTCGCAGCACTTCAATTATTTTAAGGTGGTTTGCCTTGAGTGTGCGCGCTGAACTGCAATTATCAATGATAGCATCGGCTTCTTCGGGTGGTTTTCCTTCTGTTGCACCAAAAGAAAGCATAAGGGTGATAGGCGACTGGTAAGTGCCGAGCGTGTTCAGTCGTTTCCAAGGGGTTAAGATAGCTGGTGCAATGCGGTTTTCCGTCTTTTCAAGAATGTATTTTTCCGCTATGTTGAGATATTCCGTAGAGATGCGAATGTTTCTATCCGCAAGATTCACCAAATCCATGAACGTATTGATGTCCTCTCTCTCTTCCCGAACCGCGAGCACAATACTAACATACCCATAGTCCAACGGCAAAATTTCTTCAACATCCGCGTCGGTTTCTTCCAACCAATCTTGTCCCGTAATTCCCAAATCATAAAAATCATCCATCCCGACATAAACAGGTATCTCTTGGGGACGAGAAATCTTTATCTGAAATTCGCTATCATTCTGAAAAGTAGCACGATAGGACCGGTCAGTAGACTTGTAACCGTTCATTTCGAAGCCTGCCCGCTGAAAAGTTTCAAGCGTTTCAGACTGTATTGTGCCTTTCGGCAAAAGTAGATTCAAATTCCTTCCTGTTTGCATAATTAGTTTCCTCAATTCTATAAGGTATGGCGTAGTCTTCCGTATCCATTTATAATCATTTATCAAGGTCTTTGAGGGTAACTGCCTCTGTGTTTTTAGTTTTCAAATCAATTCGTTGCATCGGTTGATCTGGGATTAAGTTAATCACAAAATCGTAATTTGCTTCGGCAGCATAGTTATGTTGTGCTTGTAGGTCGTGTTCCATCAAATCCATCTCCACAGTTTTGCCAGAACTTCTTAATGTTTCAGCGAGACGTTGCGCTTCAGGGATAAGATCGATGGATGTTGTCGCAATAAAATAATCCTTTTTTGATTGAACAGGTTCGTTATGCGTTTCAGAAAATGCCTCCATAAGCACATCAAATTGGAATGCAAACCCTGCCCCTGGAACCGATGGTCCACCAAAGTTTTCGATCAACCTATCGTATCTTCCACCACCGCAGATAGACAAATTCTTATCAGGTAATTCAATCTGAAAAACCGTCCCGGTATAAAAATCGAATCCGCGCGTAATACCTAAATTAATTTCAAAGTCAGTAATACCGTAGTTTTCCAAACATTCGCAAAGTGCCAGCATCTCGTTGCGCACTCCTTGTGCGGTATTGTTTGGTAACGTTTCCCATGTTTCCATGACAGACTCCTTATCACCACTAATCTTTGAAATATCAATACAACGCTGTGCGATCTCTTCCGAGATATTAAAATATTGATGCCATCTTGCTTTATAAGTTTCTTCAGCAATCATTGGTAGTTTCTCTGTCCACACAGAGGCGTTATTCTCCGTTAATTCTTGAATTGTCGCAATATCAATTTTGTGTTCACCTTGATAATCAGGTCCTTGCAAACGCCGCAGCTGATTCAGTTCATCGCGAAGCGTTGCCAAGTCCAAAAGCTGGCTTTCCACACGTAGCCGAGAAAGATGATCAATGTCCAATATAACTTCACTGTGATCCTTCGGATCGAGATCAATCTGTTTGAAGATTTCGCGGAAAACACCAGTATTACCGATTTTTAATTTTTTTTGTGAAATATTCAGTTTCTCAAGAATTCGTACAGGAATTGTAATAATCTCTGCATCTGCGAGTGCCGATGCGGGACCGATCAGTTCTACCCCTGCCTGTCGGAATTCGCGTCGGACATCTGGATTATCGGTTTTCGGTTCCTGACGCACACATTGTCCGATGTAGTAAAGTTTATAAGGATAAGAGATATGTTGTAAATCTCCATTCGCAATAATTCTACAAACAGGTGCAGTAAGTTCAGGTCTCAGGGCATAATCTACCCGATCTGGGCCAACAAACGTAAACATTTTGTGACGTATCTCTTCGCCGGATTGTGCGGATAACAGCGCAAAGGATTCAAACAGTGGCGTCTGAATTTGTGCATATCCGTAACTTTCATAAGTTTCACGAACAATATTTTCTACAAAGTTTCGCTGAACCATCTGTTCAGGTAGAAAATCGTTCGTTCCAGCGGGTTTGGTAAACTTTTCCATAGGCGTTTCTCCTAATAAAATGTGAAGGGATTCCCTATCCGTTTTCACAAGATGTCCCATAAACAAAAAAACCCGTAAACAAATAACCTTAATCTCAACGCGCGACAAAGTCGGCATTGAGGAGAGCGGTTAGTTTACTGGGGTTCAAGCAAGACCGCCTTGCTTCGTGTCCACTATGATATATGGGATAACCATCACACCATTCTAATCCGCCCTACTCAGGAATAGATTGAATGATGATGGGTGCGAAAAAATAGCATTAACATCTTAGAATAAATTTAATTTCTGGTATATTATACCTCAATCTAAGGGTATAAGTCAAATTTTTTAATCTGTTCACCATCATAATACCTTGAAGTTTCTACTTTTTAACTTGACATCTCTCTGGAAAAATGAGAAACTAAAATTAAAAGCAATTTCGGAGAACGTAATGGGATTTCCAGTTTACGACTACCGCACAGATGTCCGAAACGTTCTGGTAACGCCGCAGATTCGCTCACGTTTCTTAAGGATGGAGCCTGGGCAGCGTGCCGAACTACATAGCCATGACCTCGGACATGAAATCTTCCTGATTTTAGAAGGACGCGTTGAATTTGAAATTGACGGTGAGACGGAAGAGTTGGGACCTGGACAGATGTGTGTCGCTTTAGTTGACCAGCCGCATAAGGTACGTGTGCTCGGCGACGAACCGATGACGATGTATCTGTCTGTTACGCCGCATATCCACCCGACACATACGCCACGAACAGAAGATGGCGAACGATTACCACACAATTTTGCACCTGCAAGTGCTTATGATGTGGAACCGGATACGGAGGTATCGGTGTCGGAACTGGTTACGCATCAAATAAACGCGGCGCAACAACTTGCGGAACTGGCTCGTAAATGTGCGGCAGTTCAAGAGGAGATGGGACATCAACTCAAGACTGCTGTTGCCGAAGGTGATGAACAAGCTGCTACCGCTGCTCGCAAAGCGATGTGGGAGGCACTTTATCCCGTTTACAAAGTTGTTGCAGAATTAGGTGATGTTTGGAATCAGCTGGCTCCGCGCGCAACTCCATAAGAGGTGCTTTTTTAATTTGCTTTGTTTCTATTATTTATGTATAATTAAAAATAAATTGTTCTAATTTACCCAAATTGTTCTATTTGAAATCCAATTTGACTTGACAACGTTTTTACGTTAGTATAAACTTATCTGTTAAATGCATAACTACGTTTGAGCGATTCGCCTTTGTGCATATAGTGGCGGCACGTTGATGCGAATGGTGCCCCTTAGGTTCCAATAAACCCACACCTCAAACGAAAAATTAAACCTATACCGAAAGGTAGATTAAACGTCACAACATATAGTAAATGAATTTAAGTAAGGAGTGTTTTATGAAAAATCAGCTTTTTAACAGGAAATTGTTTTTTTCCTTGATGGCTGTTGTAATGTGTTTGGGATGGACAGCGATGAGTTACGGTGCAGCCACCGTTTCTGTTGAGCCCGCTACAATGGACTCCCCAGCAGTTGGGGAACAGTTTACCGTGAGTATTAATATATCTGGTGCCGCAGGTGTTGCTGGTTACCAAGTAACCTTAAATTTTGATCCAACTGCACTCAAATATATTTCTAGTGCTTACAACGCGGATTATATGGCAGCTTTCCCGGGTATATCACCTAGTGGACTTGCCTCTGACAGTAGTATCCGATTCACTACGCTTGGTGCTGCTCAGGATAAGGACGGCACACTCGCTACGGTAACGTTTGAAGTCATTGAGGTGAAAGCGTCCTCTATTACTCTGTCAGATGTTGTTGTTTCCGGTGATGGTGGAGCATCGTTGGAAATCACAACTGCAGATGGTTCGGTAACTGTTCCCGCACCAGAACCTGATCCGGAGCCTGAACCAGACCCAGAACCAACGCCAGATCCAGAACCGACACCTGATCCGGAGCCTGAACCAGACCCAGAACCAACGCCAGATCCAGAACCAACGCCAGATCCGGAACCGACTCCCGACCCAGAACCGATGCCTGACCCAGAACCCGTTGTTCCCGAAAGCACAATGTTCAAGATTACCCTGACCAACCTTACCACAGGTGAACCAGGTATGGGTGGACAGATCTTCTCACCCCCAATCTTTGCAGCACACACTGCTGGTGTCAAAGTCTATGAAGTAGGTCAACCTGCCAGTCAAGCACTTGTACTGCTTGCTGAAAATGGAGATACTTCAGGACTCGCCGCACTTGCAGCAGCCGCAAAAGCAAATACTGCTATGGGTGAAGGTCTTGTTGTTCCCGGTGCTTCTGTTTCCGTAGTGCTAACAGCCGATGCGATGAACTCTTCGCTTTCTCTCGCAACAATGTTGGTATCAACAAATGACGCATTTATTGGGGTTGCTGACTTAGCACTCTTTGATGAAGCTGGTATGCCTATGTCAATAACACGGGAATTAAGGTCTTATGACGCGGGTAGTGAACAAAATACTGAGCGTGCCTCCGATATTCCCGGCCCAGTTGGTTTAGATGCTGAAATGGATCCGCCACATAGCAACGCACGTGTGCCCACAGAAGGTGGTGTAATCACACCGCACGCTGGTATCCTCGGTGTTGGTCAAGTCGGGGAAGCGTTTGCATGGACAGAACCGACAGCGATGTTAACGGTAGAAGTTTATGTTCCAGAACCGGATCCAGAACCTGTTGTACCGCCGCCACCTCTTCCCACCTATGATGTCACACTTGCAGCAGGATTGAACATGATCTCTGTTCCACTGATGCCAACAGAACCTTACACGGCGCAATCTCTTGCTGATATGCTAAAGGCAACAGTTGTGATCAAACTTGATGCAACGACACAAGAGTTTGTAGGATATGTCGCTGGTGTTGAAGGTGGCTATGATTTCGGCATTGAAGGCGGAAAAGGATATATTGTCAATACACCTATGGGTGGAATGGTGACGTTTAGTGGTACAGCGTGGGCAAATCCTCCAGCTAAAATGGAAATGGCAGCTGAAATGGAAATGTCCTCAGAAGATGCCGCTGCTGCACCGAAACTTTCCACTGCTAAAGGTGCATGGGCGTTTGTCATTTCAAGCGACTTGCAAGACATCCAATTAGGAACGTCTTACACTGTGGTTGCTAAAAACCTCCGCACAGGCGTTGTCACCACTCAGAAAGTTGATAACGACAAAGGATATGGTTCTACTGTTTGGGCAGACTTGAATCGTAAAGATGTCGTTGAAGCTGGTGATAAAGTTGAGATTGCACTTATTGACGAAAATGGCACTGTTGTATCCGGTCCGTTTGAGCGCACAGTCCAGACTTCGGATATTAACAATGCATATCTGAGTGTGCAGATGCGAGTTGGTGATGTGCGTCCGAAGGAAACGATTCTCGGTCAGAACTTCCCGAATCCGTTCAACCCTGAAACTTGGATACCTTATCAACTGAGCCGCGATTCCAACGTAGCGGTTCAGATTTATAATGTTTCCGGTCATACGGTTCGGACGCTCAACTTAGGTCACAAGTCGACAGGTTCATATATGACATCTTCGACTGCGGCTTATTGGGATGGCAAAAATGAAGCAGGTGAGCATGTTTCGAGTGGTATTTATTTCTATGTCCTCCAAACAGCGAATTTCACTGCTACCCGTAGAATGGTCATTCTCAAGTAAGTTTAGCAACTAAAACGCAATAACAAAAACGCCCCGACTGCCGGTTTTCCGACCGCGAATCAACTTGATTAGCGTCGGCGGCGGGGCGTTTTTCGCGTATATGTGAAGGAGGCTTTTTGAATTATATGAAAACAACTTTTTCTATTTCTGCAGTGCTTCTGCTCCTTTTTGCTACAAGCAGCGTATTCGCTTTTTCTTTTAATCCCCCAGATGAATTAACTGGAGCCCCTGGTGAAGGCAACTGCACACAGTGCCATGCTGGTAATGTCCTTAACGCCGCTGGTGGTTCATTGATGTTGACAGTGCCTGAAAACTATTTACCGGGTGAAGTGTACGACATTGTTGTTAATTTATCACGTTCAGGACAAAGCCGATGGGGATTTGAGATGACAGCATTGAATAGCAACGGTGCGCGTGCTGGTACTTTTGCCACTGCAGATGCCAATACTCAATTAGAAGAAATAAAAAGTAAACAATACATTCAACATACGTCTACTGGAACTGCTCAAGGCAAAAGAAATGCAAATAGTTGGACATTCAAATGGACTGCCCCATCTAACAACGTAGGACCAATTACATTCTATGCTGCAGGGAACGCCGCCAATGGTGATTTTGGGACTGCGGGTGACTATATCTACACCCAAAAAGCCACATCAGACGTTCCACCTGTTTACGGTGTTACGTTAGCAGGCGTAGGCAGTTTAACTAAGAGTACAGCAGACGCGAGTACAGGTGTTACTTATACGCTTCGGGTAACAAACAGTGGTAATACAAACGATGTGATTCGTTTGTCAACATCAGGCAGTGTGAATGCAACACTGAGTCGAACATCTATATCGCTTGCCGCGGGTGCTTCAACGAATGTAACTTTGACGGTTCGCGGTACTGCTTCAACAACTGCAGGTGATTATGCGGTTAAAGTCACAGCGACTTCGCAAGGAGAAAGTACAAAAACTGCTGAGGTTACTGCAACAACCACTATTCTTCCTGTTTACAGAGTTACGTTGGCTGGAGTTGGCAACTTGACAAGGGAAACAACAGATGCAAGCACGGGTGTCAGTTATACGCTCCGCGTAACAAACAGTGGCAACACAAATGATACGGTTCGTCTAACAACGTCAGGTGATGCTACTGCTACTGTAAGTCCGTCTTCTGTATCTCTTAACCAGGGTGCTTCACGTACAGTGACGCTGAGGATTCCTGGGACTGCTCTCGCTAAAGCGGGTGAATATGCGGTGAAAGTTACAGCTACTTCGCGAGGGAATAGCACTAAAACTGCTGAGGTTACAACAACGACAACTATTCTACCCGTTTATGACGTTTCGTTGACAGGGATTGGCAGCCTGACAACCGAGACAACGGATGCCTCGGCAGGTGTCACTTATACACTCAATGTTACAAATAATGGTAATACAGATGATGTGATCAATTTAGCCGCTTCAGACGATGATGTGACCTTAAGTCAAAGCTCTGTATCGCTTGCTTCTGGTGCTTCTACGAGCGTAACTTTGACAATTCCGAGTGCTGCTTTAGCAACGGCAGGCGAGTATGTGGTTAAAGTCACGGCTACCTCCCAAGGCGATAGCACCAAAACTGCTGAAGTTTCAACGACTACGACTGTTCTTCCTGTTTACGGTGTAACGTTAACAGGTGTAGGCGATTTGACAAAGGAAACAGCGGATGCCTCGGCAGGTGTCAGTTATACGCTCAATGTTACAAATAATGGTAATACAGATGATGTGATCAATTTAGCCACTTCAGACGATGACGCTATCTTAAGCCAGACCTCTGTATCGCTTGCCTCGGGTGCTTCAACAAACGTAACTTTGATAATTCCGAGTGCTGCTTTAGCAACGGCAGGCGAGTATGTGGTTAAAGTCACGGCTACCTCCCAAGGCGATAGCACCAAAACTGCTGAAGTTTCAACGACCACGACTATCCTGCCGGTTTATGGTGTTACATTAACAGGTAACAATTTGACAAAGCAAACCCAATTTGCGAACGCGGGTGTCAGTTATGCTCTGCAAGTCACAAACACCGGAAATACAGAAGACACGATAGTGCTTGGTTCTTCTGCAGAAGTCGGCATTGGAGGGAGTGTTCTCGGTTCGTTCAGAAAATCTAAAGATGAAGACGTTTCAAGCAGCCAGTTGAAGGTTACGCTTGCTCCTGGTGCTTCTACTGAAGTTATATTTACGGCAACGGGCGATCTCCTTACAAAATCGGGTGTATACCAAATCAAAGTTACAGCGACTTCGCAAGGTGATAGCACCAAAACTGCTGAAATCACGACTACCACTACTATTCTACCGATTTACGGTGTTATGTTGGCAGGTGTCGGTGATTTGACAACCGAAACATCTGATGCATCCGAAGGCATCAGCTATATGCTCACAGTTACGAACACCGGTAACGCGAATGACGTGATCAATTTAGCCACTTCAGACGATGATGCTACCTTAAGTCAAAGTTCTGTATTGCTTGCAGCGGGTGCTTCTGCTGAAGTGACATTGACTGTTTCCGTTGATGCCCTTGCGACTGCCGGGGATTATGAAGTTAAGGTTACGGCTACCTCTCAAGGTGATAGCACAAAAACGGCTGAAATTACCACAACGACGACTGTTCTATCGGTCTACGGTGTTACGTTGGTAGGGGACAACCTAATAAAGCAAACCCAATTTGCAAGCGGAGGTGTCAGTTATGCTCTGCAAGTCACAAACACTGGTAATACAGAAGATACGATAGTGCTTGGTTCATCTGCAGAAGTCGGCATTGGAGGGAGCGTTCTCGGGTCGTTCAGAAAATCTAAAGATGAAGACGTTTCAAGCAGCCAGTTGAAGGTTACGCTTGCTCCTGGTGCTTCTACTGAAGTTATATTTACGGCAACGGGCGATCTCCTTACAAAATCGGGTGTATACCAAATCAAAGTTACAGCGACCTCCCAAGGCGATAGCACCAAAACTGCAGAGGTTTCGACGACTACAACTATTCTGCCGGTTTACGGTGTTGCATTAGTAGGTGAAGGGGCACTCACAGGTTCAACGATGGATACGGTGGAAGGTGTCACTTATACGCTCATAGTGACAAACACCGGCAATACAGACGATACGATAGTGCTTGGCTCATCTGCAGAGGTTGGGATTGAAGGTAGTGTTCTCGGTTCGTTCAGTCAATCTGATGATCAAGTGCCAATGGCGCAGTTGGAGATTGTGCTTGTCGCAGGTGCTTCTGCTGAGGTTATATTTACCGCAGCTGGTGATTTCTTCACGAAACCGGGTGAATATGAAATTAAAGTGACCGCTACTTCGCAAGGTGATAACACGAAAACTGCTGAAATCACAACAACTACTACAATTACCGTCGTTCCTCCGGTCTACGGTGTAATGTTACAAGGTAAAGACGAACTTACAGGCGCAACGATGGATATCCTTGCGGGTGTCAGTTATACCCTGACTGTCACAAACACCGGTAATGTAGATGATACGATAGTATTTGATTCTTCTGCTGCGTTTGGGATTGAAGGTTCCGTTCTCGGTTCATTTAAGGAATCTATTGATCAAGAACTGGCAATGGGAGAGTTGGAGATTGCACTTGCCGCAGGTGCTTCTGTCGAGGTTATATTTACCGCAGCTGGTGATTTCTTCACGAAACCGGGTGAATATGAAATCAAAGTGACCGCTACTTCGCAAGGCGATAGCACCAAAACGGCTGAAATCACTACCAAGACTACGATAGAACCTGTGCCATGGGATGTCAATGCTGACGGCACAGTGAATATCCAGGATTTAGTGTTAGTTGCAAACCAATTTGGTGAATCTGGCGAAGGACTCGCTGGCGATGTGAACAAGGATGGTCAGGTGAATATCCTTGACCTTGTTCAGGTAGCCTCCTATTTCGGTAAATCGCAAGCGGAAATTGTCCAAGCGAATCAGTAGTTTCAATTTAGTAATAATCCGATAGGCGCGCTTCTTAGCGTGCCTATCCTTATGGAGAAGAAAATGGCATCAAATTATCGGGTCGGAATTATCGGATGTGGTGGCATTGCTAATGCTCATGCGCGTGGATATGAAGGTGTTGAACAAACAGAAATTGTCGCTCTCGCCGATCCTGTTCAAGCTGCCCTCGACAAGTTCGCAAACACCTATGATGTACCCAAGGAAAACTGTTATTTGGATCCGAGAGAGATGTTGGATAACGAAGACCTTGACATTGTGAGTGTTGCAACATGGCACAAACTTCACGCACCGATGACAATTGCGGCGTGTGCCCGAAGTCCTAAAGCGGTTCTTTGCGAAAAACCGATGGGCGTTAATCTTGGTGAATGTGATGAGATGCTAATCGCTGCGAACCGAAATAGTGTTAAGGTTGTAATCGGTCATCAACGTCGATTTAATTCCGCATGGGCAGATGCACGTAATCTCATTGCTGAAGGTGCTATCGGTGAACCGCGACAAATTGTCTGCCACGGTGGACAAGGACTGCTAAATGACTGTTCACACCTATTTGATATGATGCGATATGTGCTTAGTGATCCCGCTCCGCAATGGGTGATTGGCAATGTTGAACGCAAAACAGAACGTTATGAACGTGATATTCAGATTGAGGATCGGAGTGCAGGAATTGTCGGATTTTCAAACGGGTGCATCGGTATGTTACTACAGGAGATCGGTAGACCTAACTATCAAGGCGGTATTGTCTACGGGGCAGATGGCATCGCAGATGTGACAGAGGGACGCGTTCGCCTCCTCAACAATAAGTCCGCAGATTGGGAAGAACGTCCTTCCGACGGGATAAACCAGCACGTCGCACAAGCACAGGAATTAGTTGAGTGGCTTGATGGTGGAGCGGAACACCGCGGGGAAGCGAAACACGGTCGTGCCGCTGTTGAAATAATCATGGCGATCTATGAATCCGCGCGTATGCACGAAGTGGTCCAATTACCGCTGCGGACACATGCTAATCCGCTTGATTTAATGATTGATAGCGGTGATTTGCCCGTTGAACGACCTGGTAGATATGACATCCGTGCCTTTTTATTACACGGGGAATCCATGAAACCTGGGTCACAATAGTGCTTTGTCAAGTTCTATTTTGTAGGTTGCGATTCGGAAATCGCTCCTACAAAAAGAACAGATAAGGTAGGAGGGAACTCCGATTCCCGACTATTTTAAGCCCTCAATTATCACTTGACGAAGTAGTAATTTCCTTTGAGCATTAGAAACCTATGCAGATTACACAAGGCATCAGTGTTGGCTTAGCAGCACTCAGACGAAACAAGTTGCGTTCGGTGCTTACAACGCTTGGAATTATCATCGGCATTGCGGCTGTTGTTGCAGTTGTCTCCGTTGGTGGTGGTGCCGAACACCTCATTTTAATAGAATTGGAACGGGTCGGTGGTGCGGGTATGATCGTCTGCTTTCGGAAGGAACACATTCGTAAAGCAGATGGTTCGTATACCGAAAATAAGCATCCGGAATATATTGAGTATCAAGACCTCGCCTTCATTCTTGAAAACTGTCCTTCTCTTAAAACTGCTGCTGCACAATCCGGCATGGTGCACCGTGTATCCTACAGACACGTCAATCAATCACTCCAAGTGCATGGTGTTACCCCTTTCTTTCAAGATGTTAATAATTGGTACGTTGAAACAGGTCGTTTTTTTACCGAGTACGACATGGAACGCGGTGACCCCATCTGTGTGATCGGTTCTGAAGTGCACAAAGACTTTTTTGAGATGCAAGATCCGATTGGGCGTGAGTTGAGAATAGCCAGGAAACGTTTTACCGTCGTCGGAGTCATGGAAGCAAAAGGAAATAAAATGGCAAGCGAGGGATGGGATAATCGAGTAATTATACCGATCTCTACAATGGGCACCCATTTTGTCGGCAAACGGAAAGGCTGGATAATGCTGTTTGCGCAAGCTGAAAGTTATGAAAAAGTTGAACAAGCTGTTGCCGAGATCAAGGTTGCCTTCAGACAACAGCATGGCGATGAAAAATACTTTGATTTTTTCACCGCTAAGGAGATTATAAAGCAGGTAGGCAATGTTAGTCGGATTGTTCAAGTGCTCCTTGGGGCTGTTGCGAGTATTGCTTTATTTGTCGGTGGTATCGGTATCATGAATATCATGTTAGTTTCTGTAACAGAAAGAACCCGAGAAATCGGTTTGCGTAAATCTATCGGAGCAAGACGCACTGACATTCTCATACAATTTTTGATTGAATCGATTGTTTTAAGTGTATGCGGTGGACTTATCGGTATTTTTATCGGTAGTGCACTGGCTACTGGTTCAGGTTGGGTTATCTCAGAATTCATGATTAAAGACGCAACTTGGCCTGCCGTTGTATCTGTTCAGGCAGCAGTTGTTGCTTTTTGTGTTTCTGCGTTCATTGGCATATTTTTTGGAATTTATCCAGCAAACAAGGCTGCAAGTCTCGCCCCCACAGAAGCACTACGTCATGATTAAGCAACCGTTCTTAGTAGCGTGTTCTCTTTGTAGGAGGGGTTTGTAACCCCGATTTTCAAGTGAGATATTATCTATGGGTTTGAAAGTTTGCTTAATAGATATTTTTACGATATATTAAGCGATATTCTCAAAAATTGTAACCTTTATTCCTGAGTTAAAGTAGAGCGTATCTCATAAATAAGATTTGTTGGTTCATTATCAGTTGATTCTCTTTGTAGGAGGGAACTCCGATTCCCGACTATTAGTGGTTTCGTCGCGATTCGGAGATCGCTCCTACAGGATTTTGAAATCGGGCTTTCAAAGCCCT
>JAPPIG010000014.1:4202-4688 GCA_028820635.1 Candidatus Poribacteria bacterium | reverse complement strand
GGGTAAATCCAGAGGATAACATAGGTAGTCGTGCTATTATTGAAGAGCGGGAGAGACGGAGCAAGTGAACTTTTTCTTTTCGCAATAAGTAGTTTTGGAATTGGTTAATTTTGAGTAAACGATATTTTGAGTAAGGCGTTGGAAAAACCAACGCCTTTTATTAGTAAAAAAAGAAAGTTTATTACTTTCTCTTAAGTTCACCCCAAGTCGTTGTAAGCACTTTTCGTTTCGATGGTGCAGCAGCAGCGATTGCCTCAAACGCAGCTGCTTTGACAAGCATTAAATCCAATATATTCGTGACACCATCGTTATTGATGTCCGTATTATAACTGGACTCAATAGACATACCACTGCGAACAATGAGACAATCATATAAGTCTGTGTACCCATCATCATTTACATCTGTATCTATCACGATCTCTTGACCCGAGTCTTGAGAATCTTGTTGGACAGATAATCTCCCGCCATTATTGAGAAATGTGGCAT
>JAPPIG010000014.1:0-4192 GCA_028820635.1 Candidatus Poribacteria bacterium | reverse complement strand
GCACGGGTGCAGGCACAGAATGAGAGACGGCACTCATCAATTGAAAAGGCACTCGGAAAACCCGATCCTGATGCTAAAACTCTTACGGCTGAGGAACTCCAGCAGCTTCAATTGGAAGAAGGGGGAAATACATTATATCTACCCGATTTAAAATGAGGCGTTTTGGCGCATGATCTAAACTGAAAGCATGCCCAATTTCATGTGCGAGTAAAACTTCCAAAAGACGGTCATGTTTAGCGGGAACAACTACTAAGTTATTACAGTATATCAGTTGTTCAGGGATATTCGCACATAATTGTTGAGATGCTGCGGAAGCACCTGCAATAGGACCTGTTCCACCCATAAAGACAACATATATCTGATTGTCCAAACCACGTTCTATCAAATCGGATTCATTGACAATTGTCCATAGAGAACTATATTGACTCCGCCTTAGTTTACCCTCTATCACCTTTATATCTCGGTTGAAATCAAAGGTCTTTTCTCCAAAGCCGTGCCTATTCATCTCGGATGCAAAGAAAGATTGAATCTCTACCATCACATTAAAAGTTGAATCTATGTCCTCTTGGCTCGGTGTTTGGACATCCGATGCCTTCCAGTAAATAAGCTCAATCGGTGGTTCTGCATACACAAATAGTGAAAGACAGAATAAAAGCCATGTGAAAAGTAGATTTCTTCCCTTTTTCATGAGTTCATTCCTTATTTTTTCAGTTGTGAAAATACAACTGACGTGCGATTATAGCATGTATAGGTTAAATTAGAAAGGAGTTTACGTCATTTTGCTACATAACGCCATTTCCCGATGTCAGTCGGCATGGTAGGGGCCTTCCCAAGTAGGAAGGCTGACATTCCCTACCAAATGACGTTATTGTTAGATTATAGTCACCGTAGATACCCTCTCTCTTAAAAAGAAAGTGGGCATCCCTTGGCGACCAAACCAATCTACCTAATTTGCATCAGATATGGGATACCCATAGTGCTATCGGCAGATTAGTTTGGTCTAACAAGTATTGTATAAAGATAACAAAAAAAATGCAAATAAAAAGCCTAAAAAGGGGCTTGTTCTTCCTTGACATTAAACTGTATTTATAGTATCTTAATTAGAACATCACTTGGTAGCGTTTTTCACCTGCCCCGCTTGGGGCAGTCGCTACCACGCACCGCGTGAAAGGCGTTGCGTCAAAGCGTCCCAGAGATCCATCACAGCGATCAAGGCGTGCAATATCTTTCAAGTGCTTACATCTCAACGCTGCAGCGTCATAACATTGAGATTGCAGTCGCCCGGAGAGGGTGTCCTTGGGAGAACGGATATGCGGAAAGACTCATACGCACCCTCAAGGAGGAAGAGATCCATCTCAACGCCTATGAGGACATCCACGAGGCGAGAGAGCGTATCGGTCATTTTATTACACAGGTGTATCACCACAAACGTCCGCATTCAGCGTTAGAGTATCTGACTCCTATCGAATTTCAACGAAAAAACTTGTCTTAAATTTGCTAAATTGTGGTCTGAATAAACGTTGGCACTTCATTTCTTTTTAGATGCTAATGCAATTGTTTTTAAAAGCAAAATAGGTAGGTGAGGTAATCTCTATGGCAAAAACAGATGTCGAAGTCCAATTCACATTCATTCTTCCTATTGACGAGAGTTTCTTACAACACAAAAGTGATGCAGAACGTAAAGCGAAAGAGGCTTTTGTGCTTGAACTGCTTCGGCATGGTGATATCAGCGCGGGTAGAGCGGCAAAACTTCTTGATATTTCCCGATGGGATCTCTCAGACCTAATGTCTGCAGCTGGAATCTCTCCGTTTGCTGAAGTTACCACTGAAGAGTTAGCTGCTGAAGTTGAAACTGCCTTGAAGGCTTTGAATAACCAAAATGATGAAGGTCGTCACGAATAGTACACCCTTAATTGAACTATCGAAAATTAAACAGTTGAACCATTTTCAAGAGGTTTATGGTGCGCTCCTCATACCAGAGGGGGTTTATGTGCTATTAACTGGAATATAGATAGGCTCTTTTAAATTAAGTTACGGCGTTTTTATTGATAACTAATTAAAAACATAGTATTATATATGTAGAATTTGGACAAGATTCTGATTAAATGGTGGATAATGCTATTTAAACAGCAAAGCAACATCTATATATTGTGTAGTTAGGAGAATGTTGTGCGGAATAATTCTTTTTATGATAAACCTACAGAACAGTCACAAGTTAAGGCAAGAATTGTTGAGAAATACTTCTGGGCTTGGGCGAAAGTTGTAATGCCATGGGCTAAAAGGGGAAAAAATAGAATCGGCTATGTAGATCTCTTCGCTGGCCCAGGTGGATACAAGGATGGAACGAAGTCTACCCCGCTCCTTGTACTGGAGAAGGCAGCCGAAGATGAAGATATACGCGAGATGCTCGTTAGTGTCTTTAATGATGTTAATCCGGATCATGTTCAGGACCTTCAAGATGCTATTGATTCAAGCCCTGTGATAAGCAATCTGAAAAGAAAACCTATCGTTAGAAATATTGAGGTTGGCGAGCAAATAGCTCAGGTTTTAGAACATGTGAGAACAATACCAACCCTTTTTTTTGTGGACCCGTGGGGGTACAAAGGCCTTTCACTTCAACTTATCAGTTCCACTGTCAAAAATTGGGGATGCGACTGCATATTTTTCTTCAACTATAACCGTATCAATATTGATATTAATAATCCATATGTCATAGAGCATATGAACGCCCTTTTCGGTAAAGAACAAGCGAAGGAACTCCGAATTAAATTGCAGGCTATGCGTCCATTTGAGCGAGAAATAACTATTGTTAACGCAATCAGCCAATCGCTGAAAGAAAAAGCGGGTCAGTACGTTTTACCATTTTGCTTTAAGTCCCGGAGTGGTGGACGTTCAAGTCACCACTTGATCTTTGTTTCTAAAAACAGAAGGGGCTATGAAATTATGAAAAAGATCATGGCGAAAGAAGGCACAAACCTTGATAAGGGTGTTCCTTCGTTTGAGTATAATCCTGCTACCCACGATCAAGCCCTCTTATTTGAGTACCTACGTCCACTTGAGGATTTGGCTGATATGTTAATGGAATATTTTGCGGGAGAAACAGTGACAGTGAAACAGATATTAGATCAGCACTATAACCGTTTCAGCGTTGGCACGCGATATATTGAGAAGAGTTACAAAGAATGTCTTACCAAACTTGAGGCTGACGGAAAAATAAAAGCCACTCCACCGGCAAGTAAACGCCTAAAAAGAAAAGGAAATGTTACATTTGGTGAAAGCGTCAAAGTAACATTTCCACCAAGGGAGGTCCCTCAAAATGGCAACCAAATCCAAAATTGAATGGACACAATCAACTTGGAATCCTGTTCGTGGCTGTACGCGTGTTTCGGAAGGGTGTCGATTCTGTTATGCCGAACGAATCGCTGCGAGATTTTCAAAGGAAGGTTTGGCTTATGAAGGTCTTGCGAAAATGACTAAAGCGGGTCCAAAATGGTCGAATGAGGTGAAACTTGTCCGGGAGTTACTTGATGCACCCTTGAAATGGAAAAAACCTCAATTGATTTTTGTTAATTCTATGAGTGATTTGTTCCATGAAGACGTTCCATTAGAGTATATTTTAGAGATCTTTGACACGATGAACAAAGCAGAACAGCATCAATTCCAAGTGCTTACGAAGAGATCGAAGCGTTTGAGCGAACTTAGTTGTGAAATACAGTGGCCCAAAAATGTGTGGATGGGGGTTAGTGTAGAAAACCAAGATTATACATTCCGCATTGACCATTTGAGACAAACAGATGCGCATATCAAATTCCTCTCCCTTGAACCATTGATAGGGGCACTCCGAAACCTTGATTTATCGCACATAGATTGGGTTATTGTTGGTGGAGAATCTGGTCCTCAGGCACGCCCTATGCAAAAGGAGTGGGTGATTGATATTCGGAACCAATGCCAAAAAGCCTCAGTCCCTTTCTTTTTCAAACAATGGGGTGGTCGAAACAAAAAAAAGGGAGGTAGAGTTTTAGAAAACAAAACTTGGAATGCTTTACCTCTTTCTTCTAATGGAATTAGCATTTAGTATTGCTCTTCATCGCGTCTATTCTATTGACTTCAAAAAGGATAGAAACACTTTATGCATATCCTCTGTGCCAATGTAGGAAGCACTTCGTTCAAATACCAAATTATCGATATGGAG
>JAPPIG010000011.1 GCA_028820635.1 Candidatus Poribacteria bacterium | reverse complement strand
CTTTTGCGGCGAAACCTAACAGCGCGGTAACGAAGATAACCGTCCATCCCTTGAGGAAGAAGGAGTTTTTCGCTAAACGGTTGATGACGTTCTCGATGAGTTCTAAATGTTTCAGTTTTTTTACCATAACGCTATTGTAAAATCCGAAAATATGTTTACAGTTCGTCAGTGAACAAGCACCCCACGGTTTCCGCTGGCGAGGTGTTTTTGCTTGGGTATTTCTGCGGATTTCCTCAGGAAACCCTCCCACAGTGAGTTGCTTCTACAGGAGGCGGGATCGTCAGTTGTCTCCGGGAAGACGGATTTATGGGATTTGTAGAATTAAAGAGAGGTAAGCAACAGATCATCTGCAAAAAGCGGACTTACGCAAAATTAAAAATTCGTTCGTCTAATACCCCAGTAGAACGGTAAATGGGTGGCGTATTTCTATACCAGTTTCCTTTTTAAATTCGTCAATACCACCTGGGTAGTCCTTATGGAATTCGGCGGGGAGATGCACTCCCATATTATCTGCGATCATAAGGTTTTCCCAAGCTTTCTCCCATTCTTCAAGGTGCATCCGACATACCCCGAGTTTGTAATAGGCAGTTTTCTCTAATGATATGGGATCTGAGTTCAATTTTATCGCCCGCTCATAATGGAGCATAGCATCTTTATATGCCTTTTGTTTTTTGGGACCGGGTTCTGTACGATACCCTTTATATTGAAGTATCAGACCAAAATGAAATTCTTTTGCAGCTTCCTGATGGTTTTTCTGATTTGTAATAAAACCGTGGAGATCATTGTAAATAGTCTCGGGTGATATATCATGGTACTTACGTAAATACTTTTGCATTGGTTGTTTGAGGTCCGATGGAATGTAAACTATATGGTCTTCGTGTACATCAATGAAACCATGGGGTGGGTAAAGGAAAATGCTTTTTTGGGCAATGACGCGATGTCGTGGATTCTGGGGACGAATTAACAGTTCTTCTTCCATCCGTGGGGTTTTTTCAAGTAGGATAACTCGACCATCTTCTGTTTCTTTGAGATCACCAGTGCATGCAAAAAAAATGGCGATGAGATAGTCGGTTGTGAAGTCAATAAGGTTTGTTATGCCGCCATAGTGTTGAAGTTCAGTAAGGATTTCAAGTTCATCAGTATCTATAATAACTCTTCGTCCAGGTTGTTCGGTAGGTCTGCTCTTGAATGTCCATCCTATTGAATCCTCAAGACCTTGTGGTGATTCGCCTATATGCTTTTTAGCGGCATTCAGCATTCCTCTTTGTACATTCCGCAAATCTAAACCTTGTAAGTCAACATTGATATTCTTATCATCAAAATACTCGCGATAGAGAGCTGAGGAAATTTTACAATGCTGTTTACGCTCGCCACGGTAGATATAATCACCATTGGACGATTTCTGTTTGATTTCGTTGATAATCTCATCAATGGTGCGTGACTGGTTTTCGCTATTAGTCTTATCGTTCATATGTATTCTTTATCCTCCAATTGGTGAAGATTCTAACACATCAGCGGGGTAGTTCGTCCAGAGCACCTCGCGGCGGGGGGCTTTTGAAGAATGACACATCTTAACAGGTGCTTCAATACGGTTCCAGTCGCTGTATAACGCATCCATTAGCTCAGACTCGTAAGAAGACAACGCAACTTTCCCGTCTACGTTCTGTAGCGCATCCGCCAATGCGCTATGTTCAGCGTGTCGCATTTCATCGTTCTCCTTGCTTTGTGCTAAATATCACTCAAAATTTAACTGCATTTGGTCAGGTTCTTTCAACGTGGAAGTTCCGTCGTCAGTTTCCCCTACATCAACACCAAAGATGAGGACAGGGATATCAATGTCAGCAACGCCTCGCGTTTCTAAATCCCAGACGAACTGCTCAAAATATGAGACCCCCGTAGACATATCACTAGCAAAGGATTTCACAGGGACAATCTCAATCCCAGCATCAATGTGCCCGAGGTTGCGAAAAATAGTCATTTTCGCACACACATTGTAGACCATAAACGCGTATTTCCCGAACTGGACCTCCACCCCAAGGCGACCCTTCAAAAAATCCATTTCTCGATATGCGGGGGGCATCTGTTTTGGTGAATATCCAGGGCGGTAGTGGTCTGTTGAATAGGTACATGTTACGCGCTTCTTCTGCCATCCTTTGGATTCAAAGCCCGCAGCAAAAGCACTATTAAGGTCAGGCGGACTATACAACATTTTGCCGGGCATTGTGATTTCTTTGCTTTCTTTAGTTTTGTAGTGTGAAGCATCGACACCAGCAATAATATCCTCAACCTCTTTTAACAGATGAGGGTGTGTCTTTTGAATGCAATGCCCATCATTGAATGAATACTCGGCAGCAATAATCATGAATGTTCCACCTCTACTTCCACTCCAAAGGTATCTGTGAGATACGCTCTTCTCCGGTCGGCTTGTGAATCGGTTTTCCTAATGGGCGGAGCGGCAATTCCCCTTGTGCGAATTTCTGCATTCTCTCACGGGTAACAGCGACATAGGTCGAATCCTGTTCAGCAGCGATTGCTTTTCGATCATGCTGCAGAGCGGCGATGATAGTAGATCCAACACCACAATATGGGTCTAAAACAGTCCCTTCAGGCTGTGTAAGTGCTAAGACACATCGCTGGACCAATTCAACAGGAAACTGGCAAGGGTGCTCGGTTTTTTCTGGATGGTTCGCTTTGACATTTGGAATATCCCAAACACCTTCTTCCCAATCCTGTAAGACTATATCCCATATATCTGATGGATTCTTGCCAAGTGGATTCCCCGAAAGTTGTCCTCGCTTCGGTCCTTTGAAATGTCGCTTCCCCGGATATTTTGCGGGGACCCGCACTGGATCAAGATTGAAGACGTAATCATCACTCTTGGTAAACCATAAGATCACCTCGTAACGCCCCGAAAATCGCTTTGTGCAATGCAAGCCGTGATTAAACCGCCAGATGATCCGATTCCGCAATTTTAAGTCGAAGCGTTTGAAAATTTCATAAAAGTAAGTATCAAGCGGAAATACCTCCCCGTCTTGGATGTAATTTCCTACCTGCCAACAGAGGCTTCCAGTAGCGGTGAGTACCCGAATTAGTTCCTCAATTACAGGCTCCAGATTTTTTAGATATGACGGTAAAGAAGTTTTTTTCTCGTATTTTTTGCCGATGTTGTATGGTGGAGATGTGACGACTAAATCCACCGAACTTGACGGAATATCCTTTAGTAGATCGCTGCAATCACCATCAAAAAGAACAACATCTACATCAGTATCGTAGGTATCTGAGACCGCAATCTGACGTGTTTTACCTAAAATATCCTTATTTCCAGTTATTATACCTTTCATCGGATTGCCCAGCCCAGTCCAGTCCATTTATCCCCCTGCTAAGGTGGGAGGGTGGCAGAAACGGAGAAGGTCTCCGCTCTTAGCAGTGCCACCCAAACTGGTCTGAATAGTCTATCACATAAGGAGAAAAAAAGCAAGGAGAGTGGTAAAATTGAAGTGGAGAATTCCCAAAAAATGTAGGGGCAGCCCTTGTGGCTGCCCTCTTCTAATTGCTTTGCTGCCTGTTCCAAACATCTTCAAGGTATAAATGAGGCGAAGATTATAACAAAATTTGAAGCGCAACAGATTTAATAGCACCGCCGATAGTTTTGGCAATTAAAGCGACTATAAGGCTTAATGCCATGAGTGTCGCAAAAGAAGTGGGAAATAGAAAATGTACATTTTTAAACCATTTAGGTGGTGGAGTTCCTATCCTTTTTGAACGGACATAAATATCAGGTTCCCTTTGATCAAACAACTCACTTTCGCTCATTTCCCGGCTATCTCCGGCACCTAAATTAACTACAACTGTTTCGGTGGAACTTGGGATGAAATCCGAATCTGAATTTTTCGACATGTAGTAAGCAATTACCTCTGCTTTTTTGAGATAAAAATCTCTTCTTCTTACATCATTATTTGATGCCGTATGAATAGTGAATAGCCAATTACAATATACACAATGTAGAGCCAACAGAAGAACACATACTAAAGCAACCAATTCAGGAACATCACCGGTTCCATCAAGTTTGATAACGTGATAAAGTGCTAAGGAAAGTAGTGTTATGTACGAAATCGAAATTCTGAACTCAACTTGTCTTCTCTCTATGTGTCCCTTTGCTGCGTAATCAGCCATTGCTAACATTTTATCAAACACGGTTTTGTCAATTTTCATTTTTCAAAATCTACGCCTTCCTTTCTAAAAGGAGTTGCTAAACAGTTCTCCATCCACCACCAGAGGTTCCCCCATAGATTCCGCCATAGACCGTGGAAAATTTCCGATTTCGTGAAGAGGGGAGTGTTCTTCGGAAGGGGAGGGCGCGTCGGTTCCTGATCCCGATGAGGCTATTCATCAGAGAAACAGTTATCTGTGTGTTTAGGCGTGTTACGACATACTTTTGTAGCACGCCATTTTTGTGGTTGTTTTGTTTTGTTTTCGGTTTAAAAACCATGTGGGCACCCTCTTGACAAAACGTTCCTCTTCAATTCAAAGCGTTAGCAACGATCACGAGATCCAAAATGTTCACAACGTCATCACCGTTCAGGTCGGGTTGCTCCTTGCCGAATGCCCCCGCAACAATGACGAGGTCCAAGACGTTCACCACGCCATCTAAGTTTATATCCTCACGATAGGTATTCACCATTTGTTCTAATTCTTCCCAAAACTCAGCATTTGAATTGGTCCGATGCAGTATAGAAATCGCTTGGTACACTGCAAAATGACCCTCATAGTAATACCGGATTGTCGGAACCACGTCCAGTTGTTTATACGTCTTAATATGTGCATTCAATATTTCAAGTTCTTGAATATTTGCTTCCACTGCTTCAGGGTCGTGTTTATGTTCTGGTTTTACGTTTCTCTGTGCCAAATATGCAAAGGTGCCGCTATAAGCAAGGGACCACTGCGAAAATAAGAAATC
>JAPPIG010000098.1 GCA_028820635.1 Candidatus Poribacteria bacterium | reverse complement strand
GGCAGTTGAACCCATTGGGAAACTGGCGGTAACTTGGGGGGCACTCAAGCAGTCGATGACTGAAAGGAACTAATTTTGGAGATTCCTGTCCGTTTCTGCTTTTATTGCAACCTCGCCTTATAATTTTCCTATAGACTTAGATACCTCACTTAAGTGAATGGAATATAGATGATTCGATTACGGAATTCATCTTCATGCGATGCACCAGCGATTAAGATTAGATCGTCAAGAATTGTTCCCGTTGGCACGCTGCTATTAATTATGATAATTCCCGGCACCTGGTGTCCTGCTGCCAGATGGTCAGAAAGATGTTTTGGTATAGTATTTGGATCTTTTGTCACCAAAATGAAATTATTCTGCTCACACCACTTTAGGATTTCTGGGTCTTGGGTGCTTCTTGGGGGAGCACCTTCAGCACCAACCCTCAAGACCGTCAGTGACGATTCATGGTAAAGCAATTGCGCGCGGTAAGTTGGAGAAAGATTTTCGTCTATCAAATACCGACGCATCTTTATTCCTGTTCATTTTTCGGTGAAGGTGGTCTTGTTGCGGAGTCGTTCTGAGAGATGTTCGTGTGTGAATCATCAGATGCAGCTTGTTTTTCTGCTTTAAGTTGACGCAGACGAACAACACCAGGGGGAGGATTTTTCTCGTATTCTTCCCGGAACCTTTGGGAGTAT
The DNA here is from genome assembly GCA_028820635.1 of Candidatus Poribacteria bacterium. Taxonomy (GTDB): domain Bacteria; phylum Poribacteria; class WGA-4E; order WGA-4E; family WGA-3G; genus MSPOR6. The sequence continues at coordinate 4,383 of JAPPIG010000098.1, read as the reverse complement.
GCAAGATTATTTGCTAAATAATTTCCGACTTCTACTGGGTTTTGAAGGTAATAAAGGATCGTCGCGTAAACCTCTTCCAAGGTCAGCGTATGAAAGCGTTGAACGATCTCCTCTGGTGTTTGTGAGAGGTGAACGGATTCGTAAAGCACACTTTCAATGCCAATCCGCGTGCCTTTTATTCGAATGTCACCCTCTGACAAAAATTCAAAATTACTTTCTAAAGGATAAAGTTGTTCGTATACTTGGATTTGTCTAAGTATACGGTTTTCGACGGGAAAAAACAGTATATGCTTATTTTGAATTAGATATTCAAGACGGTTCAATACTGCCCGAGTGTTCCGTCCGGATGTGAGCCCAGCTAATAAGCCTAACGTTACAAATTTTAGTTGACCGGACGGAATTGGTTCTTCCCATATTTTAAAGAGAAAATCAACGGATACGTTTAAGGCCTCTTGTAGACTCATTTTCTGTTCCCTGAGAGCCTGTACTAAGCTGTTGTAAGGCTCTGCAAGGTTCCAATTTGCCTGTTTTAAAGCTTCCATTAACACATTCGCATCAAACTCCGTGTGATAATAATTAGAACAGACAAGTTGAATTACCATCTTATCGTACTGAGCTTTGTCAAGCACATTTAGATTTAGGCAATGTTCCAAGACAACTTGTGTCCACACCCCCTCAATTTGAAAATTTGTTTCCAGATCGCGATTGAGATTTGTCGTTGCGTAGGATCGGAGTCGTTCATCGTCCGAGAGAAGCAGATGTCCTGGCTGAGTTGCGATAAGAAGAGTATCTAAAAAGATTGGGTGAAGCGTTTCATCAAGTTTCCGCTTTAATAATTGATTTACCTGGAGTGTGGGGATGCATGGAAGAACTTCACAGTTTTCCCTAATCCATTTGATAAGATTTTTTAATTGTCCTATACTGCGTTTTACATCCTCAGGGTTGATCATGTGTCTTACATATTGGTTTCCTTGTTTTTCAATACTCATACCCTCCCGTTGTGACCACATATTTTCTTCATGAATCATTTGCAGAAGACCATCAATAGTTGATTGTGCAACGGTGAGTTTTCCAAAAGCTTTGACAACAGGATCGGCAGCTTCTAAGCAGTGTAAGGTAATGAGAGATATGATATCCATAACCAGTTTAGGCTTAGGTTCCTTAAACAAAGCAAGTGCTTGAGACTTTTCTTCAGCACTCCCTTCGCAGCACCTGATACCTAAGTCAGGTTTATTTATGAGGAGACTCCACACTTCCAACACATTTCGCCCTGTCCAGTTCATGAAAACTCCAATCGGGGGTAAATGTTCTTTATATACATCTTCAATCTGGAGTGAGGCTTTGTGTTGCTTGTCAGTAATCTCTAATATTGGCTGTATATTTGTTGAATCAGTCGTATTAGAGGAGTCATCTTTAAGATCGTTTGAAGATTCGTCTAGTTTTATGGACCATAAACCTTCATCATCTGGAAACAGTTCTGGAAATTTTCGGAAACTTTCTTGGAAAGCGTAGACGTATTTGCTTTTAATAGCAGCGATTTTTCCAATCTTTGGTCCGAGCGGTGTTTTCCCGAAATTGACCTCGTCGTTTTCAATTTTGCTAAGCAGCTGCTTAGCAAAATCATCATTAACATCACGTTCATTGCGTTTGATGTCTGCGTCATCACGTTCTTCAATAATACACCAGATAGACTGACTAGAACTGTCGATTTGAACCGCTGTATTCGGTTGAACTTGAGTGGGGTTTAACACCGCAGAAATTCGCTTTTCTACTTGATAGAACAATCCAATGTATTTCAAATGAGCGTCCGGATTATCGAAATGTGTTCTCCGCACTTCGTACATGAGCTGTAGTGCTTTTTCAGGCTCAGATCTGACATGATATAAATGAGTAAGTTGAACGGATGCTTCCAGAGAAAGATTGCTAAGGAGAGAGCGATTCTTGGAATCAGGAAAACTTGCTAACACACGATCAATTTCCTCTTCTTTGCTAGAACGATAATAGACCATCCCGAGACGAACTTGCATATCAAAATCATCTGGAAATTTGTTTAAATACGCTTTACATACTGCTTCGGCTTGGTTCATATCTCCAATTTCTTCGTATATTATTACCTCCCTCTTGGATATGTTTTCAAGCGGACCATATTTCTCGCGGAGTTCCTGACATATCTCAAGTGCCTTTCCGATTTCACCCGCGTTATAGTAACTCGCGAGCAACCCTATTGTCAATTGAGAGTTCTGGCGCGTGTCGGCAAGTTTTTCATAAAGTGTTGCAGCCTCCATAAATTGTTGGTGATCAAAGAGTTCATCCGCCAATTCCATAATTTCTATAGACACTTCACAATTTTCAGCAATCTCGTAAGCATCTTTGAGAAAGGAAATCGCTTCTTCGCGTTTTCCGATTCCATTGGCAATCTGAGCAGCATTGATAAAGTTTAATATACTTGTAGGAGACGACTCTTGGAGGGTCGTTAAAATTCGTTCTGCATCTTCAAAACGTTTAGCATCGATATAAATCCGGACGAGCCAACGGTTTGCCTCGTCTTTTAATTCAGAAGACAGATTTGTCGTTAAAAGATCATTGAGTTTTGTTATTGCTTCATCATAACGTTTATTTGAAAAAAGAGCACTAGCAATCATAATTTGAGCTTTGGATTTCTCAGGTGTAGAATGAATTTTTTCCAAAAATTCTATGGCACCTTCACTATCCCCTTGTTCAAAGCTTAAAATCGCCCTATTTTTTAACAGTGTAGGTAACAGTGTGGAGTTCGGCGATTCAATTTCTATAACTGTATCAAGATCTTTAATGACTGCCTCTGAGTCACCAAGAAATCGTAGTGCTGTGCTTCTGTTGATAATCCAATCTGTCCTAACGGATCGCAATTCAGTGTCAGCAACACAATCCCATGCTTCTGTTAGAAGTTCAACAGCCCGGCTTAGTTGTTCCTTTTGCGAATCTTCAAGCTGTTTGATATACATGTTAAAAGGATCATCTAACACCTGTTCAATCAAGATTGTAGCCATAGAAGCTTTAAAACCAGGATCTTCATCCTGTTCCACCGTAACTTCGCGCCATTTTTTGGCTTCCTCAAGACAACCTTGTTCTTTAGCTGTGTCACTAAATGCGTACGCAATTTCCGGTGTTTCATGCAAACAATCAGGAATTTGTGCAATAATCTTTTCAAGAGGTTCTTCCTTTGAAGATACATGGATGAGTACCACGTGGGCATTAATATTGGCACGATTTTTTTGTAGTGTCTGTTTTGCGTAGTTTGCAGCACTTTCCATGTCTCCGCGTAAGAAGTAAGCAAAAGCAAGATTGGAAAGTGCTTTTTCATCTTCAGAATTATGCTGAAAAGCTTCAATTAGCAACTCCGCTGCTTCTTGTTCATTATTGAGAGCAAACTGGGCAGCTGCCATATTTGTTAGAATGTTAAACTTTGAAATCTCTGAAGTTGAAACTTCATTTCCAATGCGTTGCCATAAGTCATCTAATTGTTTAAAAGCAGTCTGAGGTTTATTGTTCTTGAGTAAATCTTTCGCACTGTTAATTATCAATTGGTGTTCTTTTTCAAGGGCAGTGTCAACTGCATCAGAAACAATCAAATCAATGTGTTTGCCTGAAAGATTAGGCAGTTTTGAATCTAACTTTTGGATTCCATCCAGGATTGCTTGGTTCTGTTCGCTTAAATACTTTTGGTCTTCCAATTGCATTCTATCAGATTCAAGCATCATTTGATTAGAAGCCTGCTGGTTACGTGGTAAACGATCAAAGAAATTTGTGATTGTCCTTTCGATAACCGGTTGAAGTCTCTGTAGGAGATCTTTATTTCTTAATCGATGCCCGGGTAGGATGATACAATCCCGGAAAAAAATGGTGGCTTCGGCAAGTTTTTCATCTGACTCCTGTGTGGCTAACTTGTTTATATCAATATCGTCGAGTGAGGCGATTACTTTATTAAGCCTGTTATGATTTACCTTAATTGTTTTTGGATCGGCAACATCGCCAAGACTCGGTGCGATTTGCTTAACGGCATCAACAAACGATTTCTTGAAAAGATCTTCTGGTGTACTATTGGTAAAGTATTTTCGGATGACATCAACTCCACCAGCAATGGAGGCACCACCAGAAACAATAGTTACGAATTCAAGTATTGGCACAGATTTTTCCTCCTGCCGAGAGTCCTTTTCATAGTGCTTTTATTTCTTTCATTATCCTACTTTTTTAGTCATTATAGCATATTTACACTGCCTGCGCCAAGTTTAAAAGAAGCATGAGTCAAAGCGATTCCTGATCTATCAGTGTGAATCAGTAGGCGCGAATAGGAAATTGATTTTACCGATTTAATCAACATACCAACTCGGAAAAGGAATGTCCTTC
>JAPPIG010000044.1 GCA_028820635.1 Candidatus Poribacteria bacterium | reverse complement strand
ATTCAGCGGGGCTGAAGAGGGTTTTCCATGTTTGAAAATTGCTTAAGTTGACACCCGGGGAATGCCTGATGGCATTCATACCGTTGATTTATGGGTTTCGTTCCTCAACCCAACCTACAAGAGGGAGGAACGCAGCAAACCCCACAGTAGACGCGTTTTGTAAGCACGCCGATTTTCACTTACAACGTTTGCCTACTACTTTGCAATCACTTCGCCAATTCTTTTGCTTTTTTGAACTTCTGCTTGGCGAATTGTCCCCACTCTTTGATCTTTTCGTTGCGGTAGATGGGGTCTTCCCATTTATCAGCGGCAACTTTCATCGCCTCCTCCTCAGAAATCGGCATCTCTACCAGTGCTGCGATTGCCGCATCCCGCTTTTCAGCATCTTTGCACTTGCGAATCGCTTTCCACGCATCAACAAGGTCTTTATGTGAATCTATAATGAGAATACCGAAAAGATCGTTGACAATATCCCACCGGGCACTCCCTTTATCAGCATCATAAGGAAACGGTGATGATTTCAAGTCAAACGGGTTTGTCACAACACACCGATCCCCTAATTCGTCATAGAGTGCGGGCAGTACACTGGCGCGGTTGAGTCCGCCTTTCCATTTTGGTCCTTCATCATCCGTGTCGCGTAGCATCCACAGTTTTTGTGCTCGTTCAGACAAAACGAACTCAACAAACTTTTTCGCCACCGCCATGTTCGGTGCACCTTTGAGGATTGCGATGGAGTCCGGATTGACAACAGTGCCGTCGGTTGGCAGAACATATTTGATTTTTTCAGGACCGAGTGCTGCGATTTGACTATAAGCATAAAAATCAATTGCTAACCCGTAAATCACTTGACCCGCGCCAACATCTCTTGGAATAACGTTGGCACCAGCAGAGAACTTCTTCACATTTCCGCCCAGTTTCGTGAGGAGCGCAAATCCTTTCTCCCATCCGTGTGTCTGAAGGATAATCTCATACATCATGTGTGCACTCCCACTCTCTCTTGGATCGGCAGCACCAATATTATTGATTAAGGCGATGTCTCCCAAATCCTCCCATTTTGTGGCTTTCGGCAATTTGAGCATCTCACGCAGTTGATCGTTATACATAATGCCGAAACTTGATAACGCTGCACCATACCACCGATGCTCAGAATCGTATACAGGAATCCCATGATAAGATTGCGGAATCTGCGCTAATTGGGTATCGGGCAGTTTGTAGGAAGCTAACAAATCTAATTCAGCTAGACGGAGATAACTGTCGGTGCCACCACCAAAGAAAATATCTATGCCGATACCGTCTGGCACACGCTTAAACTCGGATTCAATAAACCGATAATTGGATGAAGTGCCGCCGACATCTCGCCAATCTGTTTTGACGGTTCTGCCTGTCTGTGCTTGATACCATTTTTCAAAATTATTGCCGAATTCCGACTCAATACTTTCTGGATGGGGTGATATAATGATGAGTTTGTCTTGTGCAGATACGGCAATCGGTAATGCCATGAGGCAGAGCAGTATCCCCAATGTTGCGATATGCGTTGCCTTCAATGTTTGCCGTAACGGATTTAAATAGGACATGTTTGTGATTTCTCCTCTGTATATTGAAATTTATTACAAATCGTGAGGCGTCGCGACTAAAAACCGAAACCGATACAGTGTGTTAGACTCCAAATAGCGAAATGATATCCTGCATTTTCCACGCTAAAATTAGGATGCCCGCGAGTAGTATTATATACCACACAATCATCGCTTTTACCTGTTTTTTCTTGAAGAAGGAACGTTGTGGTCTCTTTTGGTTCATAAGATTGCACCTCCAGCATTGCTGCGATTATGATAGCATGTATCACGGAGAAATGTCAAATCCCTTTACAAGAAATCAGGATTATTTAGTTTTCAGTTTTTCTGCACATTCGCTCATGTAAAAGATGTATGCGATTATTTTTAATGAAGTCAATGGTCACAAGGGTTGAATGTTTTCATTAGCACTCATTCTTTACATGAGCCCTGCACATTTTATTGCAAACGTTAATATTTTAATGTCCGTCTCATCAATAAGCACAATGCGTGGCGCACGCCCTGTTTTGTCATATAGTTGCCATAAGACAAAGGCACACCACGCCCCCATAGCAACAAGTGTCGGAAAGTTTGAGTAGATAAACCGGGAGCAGCCGTTTTTGTTTCGTCTTATAATGGGCAACGCAAACAGGCAAGTGGTTCGCAAGTGTGTTGATTTGAAATGTTTTCGTGCCAAGACACGCAAGTATGACCAAAATCAGATTTCTGAGAGCAGGACGCTTCAACACTTTTTTGAACTCTTGCTTTATTTCTGGGATGAGCATACGCGGATTTACTTTGACCGATGCAATGTGTTTCAGTGGAATACCCTAAAATAGATTCTATAAAATAAGATTGGAAAACAGTTTATCAAAAAAACACTTTGGCAAAACTATTATGATATAAGACATACAAATATGGGTTCTGAAAAACTGGAGGTAAATCAGTCAGATTAACTTGTTGACACCGTTCTGCTTTTCTGCTACAATAATCTTACTAAAAAATTAAGGAGGCACAGGTCATGCTTAGAAATTTATTTTTGTTGGGACTTTCAGCGATGTTAATTTTCGCTGTTAGTTTCACCTACGCTGTCGAAGAGGATGATATTGAGAATCACATCGAAGTTTACTACTCATTTGATAAACTGAATGGGAAGACATTCAAAGATGACTCCGGCAATGGAAACGATGCCGAGTTGGCTGGGAATGGTAAACTGGTTGACGGACAATTTGGCAAAGCGATCCATCTGAACGGAGGCATTGTCCAGATGACTCCTGCTAACGATTTCATTGTCCCAATTGGCGAAAATGGTGAAATTACGATGGAAGCGTGGTTTTACCTTAATCAACATGCTGCTTATGATGGGATTATCTCAATTGAGACTGTGAGTGGCGGATGTTGCGAATTTCGTACGATGGTGAATCCCAATTTCAACCCATTTTGGGATGCCGCCCACCACGCAGATAAAAGTTTGGGAAACTTCAAGTTTGAATTGGAAGAATGGTACCATTATGTCTTAGTCGCCGATGGAAAAGATGGAAAAATATATGTCAACGGTGAATTCATCGGTTCACAACCAGAAAACTTTGAGTTTCCAAAGTTCAAAAAGGCGTCAATTTACATTGGTGCGGGTGAAAATCCAAACGTCCACAGGGTTGAAGATGCGATTATTGATGAAGTTGTCATCTATTCAAAAGCGCTGACTGAGGAACAAATTAAAGCTTCTATGGAGCTAAGTGTTCCAGGAGTTCTTGCAGTAGAAGCTAAAAACAAATTGGCAGTTACATGGGGACAATTAAAGACATCTTTTTAATTGATCCTTTTATACGAACGAGACATGTTTTTATGAAATTTGGGTTTTTATCAAAAATCTTTGAAGGTGCCTTGAGCATTGAAAAAAGTTACAACCAATGTGACAAGGCTTTGGGTGCTTTGCGCGCCTATAATGAGAAACAGAAACAAGAAAACACCCCTTTTTCAGCATCAGAAAAAGCAGAACTTGACAATGTTGTTGATATTGCCATTGAGAGTGCAACTCGGATTGTTGAAAAAGAGGGTGAACGGAATTGGCCCGGTGTTTTTCGTGAGATGCACAAGAACTTAGCGAACATTTATTTAGAACTTGAGGAATACGATAAAGTTCGTGAAGCTTGTGAACAGCTGCAAAACTACGGTGAGGTAGGCAAACAGGATGCGGAGGAGGTTATCAAGAATCTGAACGAAAGAGAGAATGGAGAATCTTCACCACCTCCAGCAGAATCACAGACCACACCGCCGAATCCTAACCCATAACAGTTTTCTATATACCGTAATACAAACATAATATCTGAATTGCGGTATATAGAGATGCTGTGTTTGTAATCCATCCAAAGTAGCATAACTCTAAAAACATTATGAAAAGTTAATCTCATAGTGTTTCTTATCCTCTTTACCCGACATTGAAAAATGGCTTTTCTGAACCCTGCTGCGTTTTATCTGATTGGAGCTATACCTATCGTGATTGCGCTGCATTTTCTGAAGCTGCGCCGACAACGTTACGTCGTGCCGAGTATAATGCTCTGGCGTGCCAGTGCTGAGGATCAGAAAGCAAACGTCCCGTTTCAACGTCTGCGGAATCTACTGCTACCAATTTTACAAAGCCTGCTTTTATTGGTCATAATCGTTAGCGTAGCGCGTCCAGCGTTACGAATTCCCGGCATAGTCCATGGCAAAATAATCTTTATCGTTGATAATTCGGCAAGTATGCAGTCAAAGGAGATGGGAGAAACCCGATTGGCACTTGCAAAACAGGAAGTATTGAAACACATCAATCAGGTTTCTGCAAGTGGCGGCATCATGATTATGGCAACGGATTCTCCCAAGCCATATATTCAACAAGCATTTACCACAGATAAAGACAAACTGCAGCGTGCCGTACAAAATATCGTTCCAACACATGCAGCTGGTGAGTTAACATCGGTTTTTGATCAGGCAACGCGTTATGTCGATTCATCGCAGGATCAAATCTTTTTTATTAGCGATTCGTTTGAAAATCTACCAGATACATCTGTGCCAAATAAAATCGCAATAGGAGAAGCAGCAGAAAACATCGGTATTGTGCAGTTCAATGTGGAAAGGATTGCTGACCAATACACAGTTCTCGCGAGGATTCAAAATTGGACAAATACGGAGAGAGAAATAAGCATTGCATTAGAACTTGAAGGTGGAACGGCAATTGATGAAAAAACAGTGAGACTTCCACCTAAAGAAATAAAATCAGTTCTGTTTTCTATCAATGCGGAAGGATTAGAAGGTGTTGCAGTTAGTCTCCACCTTCTCAATGCTGATAACTTTGATTTGGATAATAGGGTTTGGGCAATTCTCAACCCCAAAAAACAATTCCGAATTCTTCTTGTCAGTGACAGAGATCAATCACTATTGATAGAACTTTTGAGGAGTTATGGAGACCGTGTAGAACTACAAACCGTATCTACTGATGAATTCCAGGGCACTGGTGATGCGAACGTTGTTATCTTTGACAGAGGTATTCCCTCGGAACATGACTTTTTAAACCTTCCCGGCACAGAGAGCATCATCGTTATCAATTCGCGAAGGGAATTACCTTTTATGGTAGAACCCGTTGTTGAAATCGTCAGAATCCCCGTCTCTGTTATCAAAGAGGACAGAACCCATCCGATTATGCAAGATGTATCTATTATGGGATTACAAGTAAAGGAATCTGTGCATAGGGAATTGCCACTCTGGGGAAATTCGCTTATTGAATCAGAAAAAGGTGTGTTGGTATGGCTTGGTATTGAGGCAGATAGGCAATTTCTGGTTTTTGAATTTGATGCGTTCAATCCAGCAATTTCTGATTTTCTCTTTACTATCCCAGATGCTCCAATTTTTGTGTATCAATGTTTAGAATGGCTTGAGGCGGGAACTGTCCCGATAAAGTCGCTTACGCTTCAAAAAGACAAGGCAGGACAGATATTTCGGACAGGGGAACAACTAAAAATTGATATACCAACACTGGAGAGATCTACTATTCAGGTGAAGAAACCTGACAGTTCCATGATTGAATTGGACAGTGAAATGTTTGCTGAAACAGATCAAATCGGGATTTACTCTGTATTTGCTGGTGATTCTCTGTTTGAACGGTTTGCAGTCAATCTACTTGACGCATCGGAATCTGCACTTTCATTTTCCACCACAGAATCAAATACACATGAAAAAGTGAATGAAAATAATCTACTACAACCTCTCACGCGGGAAATATGGCAATGGACAGCATTATTCGCCGTCTGTCTGCTCTTGTGTGAGTGGTGGTTCTATCACCGTAGCTAACCATTCAAGAATCCGATTTACCAATTTTTCCTTGGACATAGCACCGATGATTACTCTCACAATATTTCCTTCGTAGAATAGGATATATGTCGGTGTTCCGCGGATGTGGTACTCTTCTGTTTTTTCTGGATTGTCGTTCACATCTAATTTTGCTACGACGAAAACGTCACGATATTCTAAGGAAATTTCAGACACCACCGGTCTCATTAATAGACAGTAAATTCAGTAATCGGACTCAAATTCAACTAAGATAGGCAGTTTTGCATTATGCACAACATTGTCAAATGTTTTATCGGTTAATTCAAGCGGAATACCAGAATATTTACTGAAGTGGCTGGCGACCAGTGTAAGATCAAGGATGTTGACAGTGCCATCACCGTTTATATCTGGGTTAGGATGCTGAATTGCTGTAGGTATTTCACCAGAGTTGGAGGCAACAAACACTAAATCAAGAATATTGACTATTCCATCTCTATTAACATCAGAAGCAAGCAAGGCATCAAAATCTGTTTCTTGAGCGTATCCAACTGTAAACAGAAATAGGGAGACAAGTAAACATATCCATTTTTTCATAAACGTATTCCTTATACAAGCATTAGATACGGATTCTGAATGTATTGAGATACCGTCTGAAGGAATTGTGCGGCAGGGGCGCCATCAACAACACGATGGTCAAACGTCAGGCTTAGTGCCAACATACTCCGAATAGCAATTTCATCTTTATGCACAACCGGTTTCTTGACAATGCGTCCGATACCAAGGATTGCACATTCAGGTGGATTGATAATAGGTGTAAACGCATCAACTCCAAAATTACCGAGGTTCGTCAGAGTAAACGTGCCGCCTTGAAGTTCACTGGGTGTAAGTTGATTGTTGCGTGCCTTTTCTGCTAAGGTTTTTACCTGTTCAGAAATAGCGGCTAAACCGATTTGATCAGCATTGCGGACAACCGGCACGACGAGTCCATCTTCCAATGCTACTGCCACCCCAATGTTTATATCCGCTAACATGTGAATTCCTTCGTCTGTGAGAGTAGCGTTGAGCAGTCGGTGCTCCTTCAAGGCAATAGCAACAATCTTTATAAGAAGATCGGTGTAGGTAAGACTCATCTCTCTTTTTTCTAATTCTTCGTTGAACAATCCGCGTAATTCCACAAGAGTCGTCGCGTCAACTTCGGTGTGAAGTGTTACACTGGCGTTTGTTTGAACGCTCATTGTCATACGTTCAGCAATGATTTTGCGGATACCGCTAAGTTCTACAACTTCCGATGCAGCGGGTTCGGTCCGTAATACCTGAGCAGGTGTCTCATCTGCGACTTGCAATACATCATCACGGACAATTCTGCCATCAGGCCCTGAACCTGAAATTGAAGTAAGGTCAAGTCCAAATTCCTTTGCTAATCGGCGCGCAAGCGGAGAGGCTTTGAGACGTGTCGATTCAGTCGGAGTTGGTCCTCTCGTTTCAATATAACGGTGAATATCGCTTTCAAGGATTCGTCCACCGGGACCAGAGGCTTTTACTTGTGTCAAGTCAATAGTGAGTTTTTCAGCAAGTTGTTTTGCTGCAGGTGATGCTTTGATGTGTTCTGCTGTTGGCAGTGTCCGTTGAGGCTGTGTTTTCGTTGGCGCAGTAGGTGTGGTGGTAGTAGTTTGCTCTGGTTCATCAGGTTTCTGCGGTTCTGGTGTAGTATCTGCTTCAACGCGTTCAACTTCTTCACCCGGTGCAGCGATAATCGCTAACAACGCATTAACGGGAACATCACTGCCTTCTTCTGGAAGAATCTGTGCAATAACACCATCAGCAGGAGATTCCTGTTCATGGACAACTTTATCTGTTTCAATTTCTAACAAGGGTTGTCCCTCTGTAACGGTATCACCTTCCTTAACAAGCCATTTTCCGATTTTTCCCTTTGTCATTGTCTGATCCATCTGAAGCATTCTTAGTTCAACAGCCATCAAGTTTCTCCTGTTTCATTTGATGTATCATCCTTCGGATTTTCTATAAGTCGTATGAGTAATTCAACGTTTTCATCTTTTTCTAAGATAAGAGCAATTTTATGATATTGATCTCCTTTGAAAAACGCCTGCACAAAAGGGCTAAAAGCAATCAACAATTGCGACCCCAAAAAGTTTAGCGGTTTGCCGGTCTCAAGAAACATGATAGCGGGTGCGGTTAGACTTCGGCGCACGATCCACTGTGCCAGTTTTTTGAGCAAAGCATGTTGTTCGGATTCTGGAATATCCTCAAGCACAACTGGTATTTCAGGGTTTTGATTGTACATAGTTAGTCCTGACCGATGCATAGTGTTCTGTCTATGAAAATATTGTAGGTTGGGTAGAGCGAAGCGAAGCCCAACTTTTTCGGATCATAAGTGGCTACATGTCGGGTTTCGTTCCTCAACCCGACCTACAATTTGAATGTGGACAGACCAATAGTCATTCGTAAGGCAAGTTCTCAGATTTTAGAGATCCAAATCGCTCAGGTATTCCGCAATATGCTTGGGTTGCCCATCCACTGTCGTTTCCATCGCAGCGATGACAAGAACAAAACTCTTGATATTGTCTTCAATCCGTGTATCAGAGGGTTTGCCTCCTTCAAGCCAATTTAGAAACTCATCAAACAGATGTTGATGGGCATAATAAGGGATACCGGGTGCCTCATAAACCTCTTTCTCACCACCGACGCGATGGATAGTCATCTGATTTCCGCCTGCAATTTCTACTGCCCCCTCCTCAAATTCAGCGCGGTAATGTTCTCCATTCCAACAATTGATGATACCTGCTGCGGAACTGTTACCCTCATAAGATGTATGGACACCGTTATCCATACGCATCAAATAATACCCACTGGAAAAATGCTTAAAACTCGACCATTCGGGATTCCAGCCAAATCCGACCAAGGTTTCACAATCTCCGCCAGAGAGGAATCGGAGCATATCAAGGTGATGAACAGATGCCTCAAAAAGCAGACTAAAATCCATATCGTGCCGCCAATCCACACCCCATGAGAGATAGCGACGATAATCACACGCATATCTTCCAACAATGTGTTGTAGTCGTCCTAATCTACCTTCCTCACGGATACGCACTAATTCCTGCTTATTATTTGCATAGCGATAGTTTTGGATAATAGCACACGGCAATCCCGTTTTCTGTGATGTACGCACCATCGCTTTTGCTGCGTCTAAAGTATCCGCAATTGGTTTTTCGCAGATAACAGGCATGCCATTTTCCATCGCTGCAACTGCTGCAGGACTGTGGAATTTCGGTGGGGTCGCAACACCACAAAAATCTGCCTTGACCGATGCACACGCTTCGTTAAAATCTGTGAAAAGCTGCGAAGAACTCAGCCCTAACGCCTCACCTTGATTCTTAAGGACATCTTCCTTTACATCTGCTATACCAACAATCTCAACACGGTCGCTGAAATTATTTCTGAAGTTGTGAATCCAACCCCCAGCCATACCGCTGCCACCAATCATCAAACATGTGTGTTTTGCCATAACTTCTCCTTTTCAAAACCTGTTAGTAGTAATAAATATATGAACTAAACTTTTACGCAATAGGTAGTTTTGGACTTGAAAATTTCCGTTATTTGACAATTTTCTCTTTAGTTTTCTCTATTCTTGTGAATTCTTCATCGATCAACTTACTAAAATCTATAATTTAAAGAAAAACTATTTAAACCTACGTTGTAACTCATATTTTTTCGTGTTAGATATCTTCTGTTAATAAAACTTGCCAAAGAACCTATAACAAACCCTGATCCTATTGCTTTTATATTTCTGGTTAGCGGTGTTCGGCAGTTTGTATACTCCATATAAGACCCAACACCGTATACTAAAGTTCCTCCTATTGTATATAGGTATTCCAAATCTGAAAACTTTTTTTGAAAGATGTCATTATTATGTTTATATGTAATTGAATGAGAATAGGCAGTAATTATGCTAGTGCCAAACATTATCCAAGGCATCTTTTGGTATGCAAAGCTGTTTTTGTCTACCAACTCATCGCACGTATCAATTATAGGAGATATAGGTTTAATAGGATTGCTGTTATTTGAGTTGCTAGATCCAGATTTACTTGAATGGCAATGTCTACCACTTGCACTGTTATGACATCCTGTCGAATCTGTTCTTCCTCCATGAGATATAGCATCATAACCTATCAAAAGTGTAAGCAGACACGTTGATATAATCAACACATCGTGTGTTCTTTTCATTATGTTTCTTTTATTTTAGAAGCGAGGCACTTTCACACCTCGCTTATTTCTCAGATTAAAACTACTTATTACGAATTTTTAAACTGTCTCGCATTAATTTTCCGCGTAAAACATAGTCATCTTTACCGTGTCGGACACGTTCCAATTCGGCTTCGGTAGCCTCCCGTCGAACTTTTGCTGGTACTCCCATTGCAACTGTCCCAGGCGGAATTTCCTGTCCTTCCCGCACAAGTGTTCCCGCAGCAACGATTGCACGTTCACCAATTTGGCAACCTGTCAGAAGAATGGCCCCCATTCCAATTAACGCTTCGTTGTCAATAGCACAACTGTGAAGAATAGCACCGTGTCCGACAGTAACATCATCACCGATAAGACACGGAATCTCTTTGTCCATGTGTATTACCGTGCCATCTTGAATATTAGTACGGCATCCGATACGAATCGGCTCTAAGTCACCCCGTAACACACAGTTGAACCAAACACTTGATTCTTCACCGATTGATACGTCTCCAATTATCATTGCCCCAGGGGCAACGAAGACAGAGGAATGTACATTCGGTTTAATGCCTTCGTATTCTATTAACATATTTCCTTCTTTCATGCACACTTGCTGATAAAGTTAGAAACCGTGATAGCAAGTGCTATAGATTTTACACTTGTGCAACTAACAGCTTACGGAGATTATTTATTCCGAACCTATAAGACATAACGAACACACCCGCGAGTAGAATCAGCATTACGAAAAACAGCACAATATGTTTTGCATGCCAAACTATTATCGGGATAATTACAAAAACCACATCAATAACGAGTGTCACGGTGAAGGTTAAGACTCTTAAAATCGGTTTCGGTTGATGTATGAGTTCTGCCATCCATGGCAATGTACCGATCATCGTATTCAATGCACATCCAACAGGAAGTGTTATAATCGGTGTAAGTAGTACCAATCCCCAATTATCTGTCGGAATTCGGAGCAGATAAACAGCAATCAGTGCCCAAAATTCTGCATAAAGTAACGCACATAACAGAGTAGTCAGAAATTTGCTGGTAAATATCAATCTCGGTGTGACAGGAGCAGATTTCAACATCCACCATGTTTTCGCTTCATCTCGAAGCCCATTGCAGCTGATACCAAAGGTGATAAGCAAACTATAAAGTAGCACTTGAACAGTAAGTATTTCAGCTGCGTTTTCATTTCCACCGCTTCCATCCGCAAATAATACCCCGATATGAACTATTAAAAAGAACGTAAGCATGACAATTGCGATCACGCGTCCACTATGCCTGATGAAGATCAGAAAATCTTTCAACATCATAGATTGTATTTTACCACGTCCGAGTGTAGCAAATACGCTGCTTAGGTTTGAGGCAGTGGAATAACTACTGTTCCGCGCAGGTTTACGTTTAGTTTTTAATTGGCGAATTTTTTCCCATCCGTGTTGGTATATGCCTTGGGCAGTGAGCATTGCTAATCCTACTGAAGCAAGACTTATTCCGAACCCACCAAGTATCCATCGCAGCCTAACCCATAGTGTAGATTCAGTTGCCCAACTTAATAGAAAATTTCCGACCCATACGTGTGGATACCACGCGGCAGATGTGTTGGCAGTTCTTTCGGAAGCCCAATCCAGAAAAAAACGTCTTATTGGGACTGCATCAGACCCAGAAAAAAGCGAAAATGATAGCAGAAAACCGACTGCGACACCTATCGCTGTTCCGATAACCTTTAGTGTGGCAAGAAGACCTGTAGATGAAAAAAAACGGGTTATCACCATCACGCTGATAGCAACATAACTCGCAATCATTACCAGAAGACACAAGGACGCAGGAAATAGCGTAACATAAAATAGCAAAGGTAGTTCAAATATGATACCAAATGCGACCCACGGTGGTCCTAAAAAACAGAGTATACTCAAAAATCGGGTGGCAGTAATATGAATGAACTTGTATCCGAAAATTGCTACCGGTTTAATTGGCGCAGCGTGTAACAAAGCACCGTCAGGTGCTTCATACAATATTTTTAACGAACTCTCCATTAATTCTTTTGCGACCACTATAATTCCGAATACCATGAAGCCGTTAATCACACTCAAAAGAAGCGGCGGCGTGGCATCGGTAGACCGCAAGTGCCTGAAAAGGGAATACCCCAAGACCGATAAGGCAACGATGAAAATGAGGTAGCCGATACCTTTTAAAACGCTTTTACGCCATGCCTGTCTATCTTGTTTAAAACTGTTCAGCCATCCAAGGCAATCCGCTTTTAGCAGAATCTTAATACTTCTTAACATCTAAACTCCGCCAGTATAACTCATCTGTAGGTCGGGTTCCCACCAAGTGCTATTGCTTCTTGTAGGAGGGCTTTGTAAGCCCGATAGTAATCGCCAATACCAAACGCGGACGACCTTAAATTAAACTCGCTCTTTAAGCATCTGCAGTAAGGTCAAGAAAAATATCCTCCAACGTCTCTGTCCGATGTGGATCAATATCTGTGGGTTGTGTCCGCAATTCTCGTTTCTTTTCTTGTAATTCGGATAACGTGCCAACAGCAATAAGTTGCCCCTTACTGATAATGCCGACCCTGTCGCAAATGCGTTCTGCAATTTCAAGAATGTGTGTCGACATAAAGACTGTACATCCCTGTTCACATCGTTCGCGCAAAATTTCCCTCACAGTGCGCGCACTTCTTGGATCTAATCCACTTGTAGGTTCGTCAAGGAAAAGGATCTGCGGATGGTGTATAAGCACAGAGATGAGCAGAATTTTCTTCTGCATGCCGTAGGAGTACCCTTTAATCTGGTCATCCGCAGCATCAGCAAGTTCAAGTTGTTCAAGGAGAGCACCCATCTCATTTTCAGCTTGTTGCGGCGGCACCTCATACAAATCAGCAATCATACGCACAAATTGTCTACCGTTTAGTGCTTCATAAAGTTGCGGCGTATCTGGCATAAGACCGAGAATCGATTTTGCCTGCAAACTCTGCTTTTGTATATCGTACCCACCAAGTGTTGCGGTGCCAGATGTAGGACGCAGTAAACCTGTGAGCATATTGATTGTAGTTGTTTTACCTGCCCCATTGGGTCCGAGAAAACCGAATATTTCGCCAGAGTCTACATGCAGCATGAGCGAATCTACAGCACACAATTTACCGAAATACTTTGTCAGATTTGATGTCTCAATCATTTTGACTACTGCCAAGAATATCACTTTTAAGTGCTGCGAGAGCTTGATCAAGGTCGGAATCCGCTTCAGGTGTTTCCGTTTGGCTTGTGGCGCGGCGGTTTCGTTCTTCCCACATTTTTGCTTCTGCTTCTGTCTCTTTCAACTTCTGTTCTGCTTGTTGAAATGTGCTATTATCATCTGGCAGATCAAATTCAGCCAATAATTTATAGAATTCTGCGCGCGTTTCCGCCTGTTTTTGACGTTGAGAAAGCGTTTCCGCCCGTTTCGCTGCGTCTCGGAATTGTTGATAAAATTCGTAAAGAGCAGTTTTTAAGTCTGATACGACTGCTTCCTGGGCATGAATCTGTCGTTCTAAATCATGTGCGCGTTGCAAATGCTGTTGTGCATCCTTTACACTTTTCGTTTGCCCCTCCTGCAAAGTAGCGTCAACTTTTTCACGCCATACTTGTGCTGTTTTTGCGGCTTCATGGTATGCTTGTCTGAGCCTTTGTTCTTCGGCAATTGCTGTAGCCACAAGTTCTTTCGCCTCCGCGATTCGTTTTTTCATATCAACGATAGTTTTTTCAATTTCTTCCAGAGGAGATTTGTTGTTTTCCGCTGCCGCTATAAATTGGTCAATATTCTCTTTAATCTGTTCTGAAATTTGCTTTAGTCTTTTCATTGTTTATGCCTCCGACACCTCTTATTATTTCTAATTTACCGATAGTACTAATGTTGACTTTTTACTCTAATAGAGACATTTTTGCTTTAAAAAGATAGGAAAACACCTTGATTTTTGTATATGGTAGATTTTAGAACTACTTTGACACTCTGCATCAGCGAGGTTCGGAAACCTCGCCTACCACGGGTGAAAATGTTAACTTATTTATCTCTAAACTCAATTTGGACAAAATTTCTTTACAACGTTTCGTAATCAGCATTGACAAGTTCCACACCAAAAATTGCCAACCTGGTCATAATACTCCTGATAGCAGGAATATTGTTATCAATCAAAATTGAGGAACGGTGATGCAACGCAGCAGCTTCCCCGAATGAACCGCTACCAGCAAAAAAATCCAAAAGCAAATCTCCTTCAGATGAATGCACCTTAACGATACGATTGAGGATTCCAAGAGGCTTTTGTGTCGGATAACCGGTTTTTTCACTTCCATTCGTGGTAACAATTGTATGCCACCAAACATCGGTTGGTGTTTTGCCTAACGCTGCTTTCTCTTTACCAACTAAACCGGGTGCCATATACGGAATCCGGTCCATCTCCTCAAAATTGAAGGTATAACGTTTGGGAGTTTTTGCGTACCACAAGATGTTATCGTGTTTGGCGGGCCATCGTGACTTGGAACGTCCACCATAATCATAAGCCCAGATAATTTCATTTACAAAAGAATCCCGTCCAAATATCTCATCAAGTATCACTTTACAGTAATGCACCTCTCGGTAATCAATATGAAGAAAAAAGCTGCCATAAGGGTGCAATACCCGATATGCCTCTTCAAAACGGAGACGCAAAAACGCGAGGTAGGCATCTGCACTTTTGAACTTATCAGAGTAGTGTCTGGTTTTCCCTTTATGCGTTTTGTATGTCTTGCCTTGGAATCCTACTCGGTCACCTTGATCGTCCTGTTCAACTTGTATTTCAGTCCGTAACTGATATTTTCCAGTATTAAAGGGTGGGTCAATGTATATTAAGTTGATACTCTCATCAGGAACATACTTCTGAAGAATTGTGAGGTTATCCCCATAATAGAGATGATGTTTAGACATGCGTTGCTTTTCTTAGTAGTGCTTTTAAACACGCTATTGGGTTAGATTACTTTTTTGTGGAAAAATTATATCAGAATATGTATAATTTATCAACTATGTTGTCTGAAAGCCATAGATATTTGTCTTGACGATATGCATTTTTTCGTGTAAAATTGTAAATGTCTGCAAATTAGAAAATTGGGTGGGTTTCCGCAGGAGGAGTTAATATGGCTGTTTTACTTGGATTAGATGTCGGTGACGTAAGGATTGGTGTAGCCGTTAGTGATGCTCTCGGTAGTGGCGCACATCCGTTATGTACCTTGACTCGGACAAATCGGCAGCGTGATATAACAGCGATAGGTGATCTTGCCTCTATCCACAAGGTAGAACGAATCATCATAGGATTGCCTATTTCACTTGACGGCACCCTTGGCACACAAGCAGAGAAAGTGCAAAAATTTGGGACTCGGTTGTCCGAAGGACTTGAAATTCCTGTGGAGTTCTGGGATGAGAGGTTTACTACATCAGAAGCAGAAGAAATTTTGGATAGAGTCAACATGGATCCTAAAGACCGTAAAAAAGTTATTGACCAAGTTTCTGCTGTAATAATTTTAGATGAATATCTGC
The DNA here is from genome assembly GCA_028820635.1 of Candidatus Poribacteria bacterium. Lineage (GTDB taxonomy): Bacteria > Poribacteria > WGA-4E > WGA-4E > WGA-3G > MSPOR6. The sequence goes on along the minus strand of JAPPIG010000044.1, from coordinate 25,507 downwards.
GTGGCAACACAGACGAAGAATAGGGCAGGGTCTTCAGTATTTTCGTTAACTTACTGTTGCAGATTATATTATTAGGCAGCGTTGATTTGGAGGCATCTGATGTTCCTACGCAATATAGGATCAGTATTGGCTTCAAAACGAGTTCAGAGGTTTGCGTTATACGCTCTTGGCTGTCTTGGAATTATCTGCTTCAGTGCAGTTTTGGTTGGCGGATACTATTTATCACCAATTGCTGCATCAGAGGAGATTGTGACCATTACAATTGCATCTGGCAGCAGCACAACAACAATTGCGAAACATCTGGCAACCAATAATTTGATTCGAAGTCCTCTTGTTTTCAAAATTGCGGTTCGGTATCGTGGGATAGGCACACAACTCCGTGCTGGCACTTATCAACTTAGTCGTAACATGTCGCTCACGCGGATTCTTGATGAACTTAAGAAAGGGCAAATTGAATATCAGACTTTTACTGTGCCAGAAGGCATTACGGCAAAAGCAATTGCAGAACTATGGGAATCTTCTGGGTTTGGCACTGCGGAAGCCTTTGTAGAGGCAATGCAATCCACTGAATTACTCCAAAAATATGTACCAGAAGAGGTGACAGCGGAAGGTTATCTTTTTCCAAATACTTATAAATTCGCTAAAGGGAGCACAGCAGAAACAATTGTCCAGATGATGTTGGCGGAAGCTGATAAAAGATGGGATGAAACATTAGCTAAAGAAGCAGAAGCATTAGGGTTAACACGTCATCAAGTCGTTACATTGGCATCTATTATTCAAAGGGAGGCTGGATCCGAGTCGGAAATACCAAGGATTGCAAGTGTTTTTCACAATCGGCTAAAACACAATTGGCGATTGCAAGCGGACCCAACGGTGCTTTACGCATTAGGTGATCCGAAACGTCTATTGACAAGAGCTGACCTAAAAGTCGTATCACCTTACAATACTTACTTGCATAAAGGTTTGCCACCCGGTCCCATCGGAAATCCGGGAATGGCTTCTATTTTAGGAGCGCTGAGACCTGAAGAGACATCTTTTTATTATTTTGTTGCTATCGGTGAAAGACAGCATCATTTCTCAAAAACGCTTGCTGAACATAACCGAATGATTCGTGAAATTAAACGCAAAAAAGCTGCCTCAAACCGATAGTCTAATCAATATATGATACATAACATAAATACAGAAAATAAACATATACGCGTGAACGGAGTCATAAGATAATATATGGGAAATGTTGAATCGCAACAAACACTTCAGTCTGAAGTTACAATATCTGGAAAAGGGTTGATGCTGGGAGAACCAGTTGAGTTAAAGATAAAGCCAGCTCCGACAGATTCTGGTATTGTCTTTCAACGGATTGACTTGTCAGGATCATCGGAGGTGAAAGTTTGTCCGGAGAATTGGACAGAAGTATTACCACGTTGTACAAGTCTACAGCACGGTGGAACAACAATTAGTAGCATTGAACATCTTTTGTCTGCTCTTGCGGGGCTTAGAATTGACAATGCGAAAGTCGAACTCAATGCACAGGAAGCTCCCGGTCTTGATGGCAGTGCGTTGCCTTACGTTACTAAAATCCAAGAAGTTGGACTGAAGCAGTTAGATGCACCGCGCCGTTTCATTGAGGTTTCTGAACCGTTCGCTATCTGTGATGGGAACAAACAGCTTATTTTTCTTCCATCCGATACTTTTGAAGTTACGTTCGCGTATGATCACCCGAATACTGAGCCACAGTTTGCTACATGGGACATGACAGCGGATAATTATATTAGCGAAATTGCACCTGCTCGCAGTTTCTGTTTTGAGGCAGAAATTGAGGCGCTACAATCACTCGGAATCGGAAAAGGGGCAAGTTATGAGAATGTTGTGGTTGTCAAAGCGGATGGACAGACAAGTTCTGAATTAAGGTTTAAAGATGAATTTGTTCGTCATAAAACGCTTGACCTTATCGGTGACCTCTACCTTGCAGGACACCTGCCGAAAGCGCAAGTCATAGCAATGCGCACGGGACATACGTTTCACGCCCAATTTGTACAGGCACTTGCAGAAAAAGGCATCCTTGATTTTGCAGACGCTGAAGACGATAAGAAAAATGAACCCGTTGAAGCGAAGGATATCTACCGAATTCTGCCACATCGGCACCCTATGTGTTTGATTGATAGGGTCATTGAATTTGAAAACGGAAAACGTGCTGTTGGCATTAAAAATCTAACATACAACGAACCTATATTTGAGGGACATTTTCCAGCACAACCAGTGATGCCAGGCGTTTTACAAGTGGAAGCACTTGCACAACTCGGTGCATGGTTGCTGCTTCAGGAAATCGGAAAGGAAGATCAACTCGGTTATTTTAGGTCTATTAGTAAAGCAACTTTTCGGAAAACAGTCATACCGGGGGACCAACTCCGTTTAGAAATTGAGATTGTTCAGCGGCGCAGCAACTTGGCACGAATCGCAGGGAAAGCATATGTAGATGATGCTCTTGCAACAGAAGCTGAATTGTCTATTGCCCTTGCCGCTGCAGAAAACGAGTAGACCTAACATGACGATATTCTCATATTTTTTGATAGCACTAAAACAATTAGAAAGTAGGACAAACTTGTGACAGCGACAAACATCCATCCAACAGCGATTATTTCACCTAAGTCCGAATTGGGAGAAGGTGTCCGCATTGATCCCTATACTATTGTTGAAGACCATGTTCAGATTGGTGCCAACACTGTTATAGGTCCGCATGTTCAGATCGGAAAATGGACGACGATAGGTGAAGATTGCCAAGTCTTTTTCGGTGCTACTATTGGGAATCCCTCAAAGGATCTGAAATATAATGGCGAACGGAGTTATGTTCGCATTGGCAACCGAAATGTGCTGCGTGAGTATGTCTCTATCTCTCGATCAACTTTTGAGGATGGTGAAACTGTTATTGGTGATGATAACCTATTTATGAATTGGGTGAACATTGCGCATGATTCTATTATCGGCAGCAGAACGATAATGGCGAATTTTGCCACACTTGCCGGTCATGTAACAATCGAAGATGATGTCCGCCTCGGTGCTTACGCTGCGCTTCATCAATTTGTCCGTGTCGGCAAAATGGCGATGGCGGGTGGCTGTTCAAAAATCGTTCAAGACGTTCCCCCGTTTGCACTTTCGGCTGGTCAACCTGCCCGTGTTCGCGATCTAAATCGCATCGGTATTCGAACATCGCGTATCAATCCATTAGCAAAATTGTCCCCTGAAACATTTGCGTTTCTAAAGAAAGCTTTCCGCATCCTATTCCGTTCTGGCATACCATTGAGGCACGCTGTCAGCAGAGTAAAAGAGGAATTACCAACAGATCCAGAGGTTGAATATCTACTCCAGTTTATAGAATCATCCAAACGTGGTATCGGTTTCAGCCAGCCAAATCGTTCTGTGAAAGGGGATGGGTAATTTACAACAGGATTGGATTAGAAAATGGATAACATAAAACTCAAAAAACAAGCAATTAAAATAATTAAACAACTACCTACTGAAAAACTTGGAGATGTTATTGACTACCTTTCCTATCTGCAGAATAAAGAAATCTTAAATGCATCACATGAGTTAGACACAGATTTAGAGGGACACAAAAGTTCACGTACTGGGACCAAAGTTGAAGGACACAAAAGCAAAAATAGTGAAGATCCGCTTCTTGCTTTACTTGGAACGCTGAAACTTGATGAAGAGAACATCAGTGATCGTCACGATGAATTGATTGGGGATGTCCTACTTGCAGAATTACGTGGAAATGGGTATGAGTGAGGTGTTTGCAGATACATCTGGATGGATTTCTTCTTTTATTAGTTCTGAACCGCATCATGTGAAAGCTGCTTCATTGTTGACACAGTGTCAACAACAAAATTTGCAAATCGTCACAACAAACTATGTATTGAGTGAGCTGGTTGTTTTATTTACCCGGTTCCGCGTGCAGCGCTCAAAGGCACTTACTTATATCCGGGCAATTAGAGACTCCACTTGGATTGAAGTAGTTCATATAGACGAAAAACTTGATGATCAAGCGTGGAAATTACTTGAAGCTCGATTGGATAAGACATGGAGTTTAGTTGACTGTGCCAGTTTTGTTGTGATGGAAGATCGTGGCTTGACTGACGCTCTAACAACTGATCGTCATTTTGAGCAAGCTGGGTTTGTAAGGCTTCTTTCGTGAGCAGATTTACTCTCCGAATCGTTCTGTGAAAAACGATAGATAATTATAGTTCCCAGAAACAAAATTTAATTGATAAGTGTGCATAATTAAACCACATCTTTCCAAATCATCATCATACATACCCTCCTGATAAATCCATTCACACTTTGAAGATACTTATTACCGTATACACAATGGAGAAAATCATGGATACCATAAAAGATTTTGCTATCAAACAGAGAAAGTATATGCCAGTCTTTCCAAAAGCTACCGGAAAACTAACCGTTTATATTGAAGGTTATCCGTGTGAGGACGATGAACCGATGGCTGAAACCGATTTTCACGCTGAACAGATTTTTACGTTATCCGACCAACTCAAGCGATACTTTGCAGTCAACGAGCTGGTTCACATCGCCGTTGACAGTTTTGTCTACTATAGCGAAGGGGACATCACAAAATGTGTCGCTCCAGATATCTACATCGTGTTCGGTGTTGATAAATACCCGCTACGCCGCAGTTTTTATACGTGGGCAGAGGGGGCAGCACCCATTGCCGTTTTTGAATTTCTGTCTGATTCAACAGCGCATCAAGATCGGCATGAAAAAGTGGCGTTGTATCTAAATGATATTGGTGTTCAAGAATACTTTATACATCAGCCGGAACTGAAGAAGCCTGCAGAGTTTCGTGGGTGGCAGCGGAGCCCATCGGGGGACATCATTGAGATGGTACCGGATACGGAAAACGGTTTGTTCAGCGAAGCGTTAAATCTCTGGTTTCGGAGGGAGGACAATCACACAACGCACGTAAGGCTTTTGCGTCCGTACCTACCTGACGGCACCCCGATAACGACATCAATGGAAGAAGAGTGCCTTCGGTTGCAAGAAAAACATCTCCGAGAGGAAGCCGAAGCAGTGGCAGCAGAGGAAGCAGAACGCAGACGAAAAGCGGAAGCGATGGTGGCAGAAGAGGCAGAACGCAGACGCGAACTGGAAACTGAGTTAGAACGACTTCGTACTCAACTGGCTAACCAACAAAACGAAACACCATCTGATTGAAATTTTTAATGGTATTAGGACTTACCCAAAAATGCTTGACTTAGTTATTCTGTTGTTCAAATCAATGCTAAATGTATCTATCGGATAATAGAATCTATGGAGTGTAAATTATGAACGGAGTATGTCTTTCTCACTTATTGTCAGAAGAAGAGCGAAAACATTTTGAAGAACAGGGATACCTTTACGTGCCGAATGCATTATCATCAGGGATGGTGGATCACCTAACAAACGCTGTTGATAAACTTCATAGCGATGCGCTTTCTACTGGTAGAGCAAAACCCGGTAACCACTGGGGGTTCTCTAATTTCTTGGGTGAAGATGATGCTTTCTTGGAACTTGTTGACCTACCGACAACGTTACCCAAAGTTTGGGGTATTTTGGGATGGAATATCTATCTTTACCATGCACACATGCACGTCAAACCGCCTGCTCCGCCAGACGCACAAGAGGGTGAGGGATGGTTAGAATGGCATCAAGACAGCGGTCGCGTTAATATTGAGATGGAGACACATCCGCGCCCGCGCTTATCTTTGAAAGTTGCGTTTTTCCTTACAGATGTTTCCGAATCTGGCCGTGGTAATTTTTACATTCGTCCCGGTAGCCACTACTCGGATGTACCACTCCCTGAATCGGAAATCAGTCGTGACCCACGCGAAAAAACAGCATCAGGTATTCCTGAAGATGCGATGCCTGTGTGCGTAGAACCTGGAACGGCTGTTCTGTTTGATAGACGACTTTGGCATTCACGTAGTCCTAACACCTCACAAATGACCCGGAAAGCTTTGTTTTATGGCTATGGGTATCGGTGGATTCGTCAGAAAGACGATATGGTGGTTGAACATCTCTATGAACGGTGTGATCCGATTCGCCGTCAATTGCTCGGTGCTGCTGTGAGAAACAATGGTCGTTATGTGCCAACTGATGAGGATGTGCCGTTACGCGGATGGCTCATTGAGCAATTTGGTGAAAACGCTGTGTATTCGCAGGGACCTCTCGGTTCTTAAGCCGCACTTTAGGGAAGTAAACAAACCTTTCCAAAGTTTTTGCGCGACTCCAGTAGTTGGTGTGCTTCAGCTGCTTTTTCTAAAGGTAGTGTCCGATCAATGATAGGGATTAACAGTCCCAGTTCTGTAAGGCGGACAAGTTTTCTGAGTTCTTTAGCTGTACCTAACGCAGAACCCATGATGGTGAGTTGCTTTTGATACATTTTGCGGATGTTAATTTGCCCTATGTTGCCCGTTGTTACACCGCAAGAAACAAGCCTGCCGTTTTTAGCGAGACTGCTAATACTCTGTTCCCATGTCGCAGCACCCACGTGTTCTAAGACAACATCAACGCCACGACCGTTTGTCTCCTCAAGTATCACCTCTGAGAAATCAATATCAGTGTAGTTTATGGTAACATCTGCACCGAATTCTCGTGCGCGTGCTAATTTTTCGTCAGTGCTTGCAGTAGCAAAGATGCGTGCCCCGACAAATTTGGCAATTTGTAAGCCCGCACTGCCGACACTTCCCCCCGCACCGAGTATCAAGACATCTTCACCCGCGCGAAGTTGGGCGCGCGTGACAAGCATATGCCATGCCGTGAGATAAGCAATCGGCAGTGCTGCCGTCTCAACGAAAGGCGTCGAACTCGTCATCCAAATCGCATTTTCGACTGGTGCTTTAACGAACTCGGCATAACCGCCATCCGTCTGGAATCCGAGTAGTTGTTGTGTGTCACACAGATTTTCATAACCGTTGATGCAATCACTACACACACCGCACGGAATACACGGAGCGAGAAGCACGCGGTTGCCGATAGCGAGGTCGGGATGTTCGCCAGAAATTTCAGCTACTTCACCTGCAATGTCTGAACCTAAAATGTGAGGGGTGCCTGTTTCTTCTAATTTCTGTTTTATCTCAGGGCGGTCGCGCCGTGCGTGAATATCAAGATAGTTGACTGCACACGCTTTTACTTTAACGAGGATTTCATCAGGTCCAAGGGTAGGTTGTTCCACTTCCTGATACTCTAATACGTCAACTTCGCCCTGTTTTGAAAATGCAACTGCTTTCATGCTACATCCAATCCAATATGTATAAAAACCCTAACCGTAAGCACCATGATTGAGAAAGCCTAACAATCGCCGTAGCCGCGGGTTTGCGTCCCGATAGACCGATTCTGGCATATTATAATTCATAAAAGGATAGAATTTATGCCCTACCAGTCGGCGCGCGTAGGTCACCTGCGTGATATATCGGATACGTTCGGTTTGATTTGGACCACCCCGATGCCATACCTGATTGTTGAACATAATGACACTTCCTGCTTTGCCGAGATTGTATTGGACCTTATCTTCCCACTCCGTACCCTCTATCGGATTAGGAGGCGATGCCCCGAAAAGATGTGACCCCGGAACTACTTCTGTTCCGCCATGTTCAATCTCAGTGACATCCGTAAGGTAGTAGTTAGCCGTAAAAAGCAGTACAGGGAGTTTTACGTTTTTTGGCGGTTCGCCCTCCGTGACGAGATAGTGTGGGGCGTCGTCTTGGTGCCAAGATGTGATTCCGCCTCCTGGAAAGGTTTGGAACGAGTTGTTGTGTATGACATGACAGTTTGCCGCGACAAGTGCTTCAGCAAAGGAGACAATAGGCTCAAGATCGAATAATCGGAGATTTGCCTTGCTGTGTTCAAACATCCGATGGCTCAAGTGCATGTTCCCTGCCGGACTTCCACCGTTCAAACCGTTCGGATCGTTTTCGAGTGCCCACTCCAAATCCTGCCGAAGTTCCGCACAGTGATCAGGGGTCAACACGTCTTGAAGGAATAAGCAACCGTCACGGTGGAAAGTTTCTACCCATTCCTGAATTTGTTCTGGACTGACATCCTGCTCCGACCAATACAGCGTATCAGACATAAGATACCTCTACTAATCCAAATTAGGCGGAGTCAAAACTCCGCCTAAACATGATTGTTAACTCATGACTAAAGTTATGAGTATATCTTTTATAACGTTAACAGATAGGTTATCCCATAGCAGCAGCAACAATAATACCGAGTGAGACTAACACCCCCGCAACCGCAATACCGGCAGCTGTGTTGTTCTCCTCAGCAATCTGTCGGTTGAGGTCATACGGTGTTGCCATGTCAAAGACCTTATACCCAACCATTAAAATGATTAAGCCAACAATACTAAAGATTGCCACTAAAATAATATCTCGTGCAATACCTTTCCATTCAAACAGTGCAGGTTCTTCTGCGGCAGCATCATCTTGTGCCCAAACAGTTGTTGAAAATATCGCAAAGACACACAGTGATACCATAACTAAGCAGAATGTTGCGGATACAATTTTTTGCGCTTTCATGGTTCCTCCTATTGGACAAATATGTCCTATTTACAAAAGTTTGTAAATTATTAAAAACGGTGACTTTCGTTTACATTCTAAATTTATACAACTTTAGACACTTTATAGAATTTAGATAATTTATTCAACCTCTTTAAGAAGTTGAAACTGCATTTCTGCAGTAATGTGGACCTGTTTTATCAGGACAGCGTCTCTTTCTTCAAGGTAACGCCATCCGGATGTGACATCTTCAAGAGAATCGACCTGAGGAATATCAAATGCAGAATCGTCCGTTTCATCATCACTTTCTGCTCTCTGTGCGCGGATGAGGGATGGGACGTGTTCGCAACCGGTAATCAGTGTATGGCTTATTTCGTTTTCCGCATAGTTAAGTGTCCACTTTATTTGACCATTTCGGGAGACGGTAAAGACTTCGGGAGTTGCACCAGAACTTAAATGGATTGAACCCGAGACTGCTGTCTTAACGCCCGGATCAAGTCCACGGAGCGTATAGACATTAACCATAATATCTTCAGGATTGAGGTGTGGACCTTTACCTTCAGTGCAGAACCCATAAAACCCATCAGGATATGTGCCTTTCAGTTCACCATCTGTCCACTGCTGATACATGGCACTTATCGTTATGCCTTCAGCCACCTTACGCCACTCTTCATCTCGCGTATGTTGGTTTAGCCGCTGCAAATAGTAGGCATACACCAGACCATTCCACTGTACCGGCACACCAAGCCAAGAATGCGTATAAAAAGTCGTTCCAAAAACCGGTATGGAAGCAAACTGCATGCCGGGTCGGTCAGGAAGATGCCAGTGATATAGGAATGGTAGTCCTGTTGTTGCCCAATATTCTGCACGTTTCAAATACGATTTATTACCAGTGATTTCATGTGCTTCCACATAAGCACCGATTGCATGTGCTGCAGCAAGGATATCCGGTTCATACAGTGGACATTCCCACGCTTGTGCACCGCGTGGCACCGAAAAACGATCCATAAATGAGAGCGCTTTTTTACCTGCTTCAAGTGAGGTTTTGTTCCCTGTAATACGTGCATTTTTCAAGAGTTTCAACGCGTTTGATGCACACGTGCCAAGAACGACATCACCAACTTTTCCAAGGTTCTCCGTTTTTTCAGATGTCGGTTGAAAACCCCAACTGCCATCCTCTGCTTGAGACTCAAGTATAGGCTGCACTTCAGCTTCATAGTATCCCAACGCAGCATTTAAATGTCCGTAATAGAATGGAAACTCTCCGCTTAGTATGTGGCATGATCCTCGTGCTGCCAAACCGCCTGCATCAGTATCCGCTATCGTTTTTTCTGCGATCTCTTTGACTCGTTCCTTAACATCTTCAGATTTTGTAACAAGGTAATCATACCAAAGTAAAGTAGCAAATCCGGGTTCGTTATGCAAAGCCCAATCGACACAGTGTCTGGATTGCCTTGCCTCTTCATCCCAAACAGAGTGCATAAATCCGTGTCGTGAGAGTAAGACCTCTTCTTCGTCATTGCGAGGAGGCTCAAGTGGTTCAGGTGTGCCGTACGCGGATGTCCAATGCGAAATCGCATCTAAGATAGAGGCGTTTCCGTCCGCAATAATTTGACAATCAATTGTGATAGGTTGTTCCGGCGTTAGTCGGTAAGATGTCTGAGCAATGAGTGAATTTTCCTCTACCCATTCCGGCACAGTCGGGACAAAAAGCCCCATAAGATGGTTTCGTTCTTGGTGATACCAATTAGGTGAAGCGAATACAGCAGAAACATGCTGTGCGTTTCCATCCCAACTATGCAACGGATTCCAAGCAATACCGACAACCGATTTCTGTATCTCAACTGCCATCACTGGAACGGTGATCTTATATGGATGTGGAACCAGTCGGTTGTTGAGCGGTGGCGCAGCATCACGAGTGTTTGAAGAAGGTTCATCACCTTCAAGGAACTCGAGACCGGGAAACAGTGCTGCAGTTTTCTTTTCGCGAGTACTCTTGTGTCCAGCGTAAATTTCAGCACCTCGGAAAGCAAGAAGTTTACGTTCCCCATCAACTGTTAAATGGCATATTGTTTTGATGTGTTTTGCCTCTTCAGCAAGGATCATCTGTAACTGAAGCATCCATGTAACACCGTCAGCATCCTTATGTTCACCTGTGATGTGAACAATGGATTCTCCTAGACTGTTGCCAGCAAGTTGAACATCGTTCGGAATAAATTTGATGTTTTGAACCTTATCACCAGAAAGATAGGTTACCTCAGCAATCATTTTGGAGGTCGCTACTTGCTGATAAGCACTTCCTTTTGCCACGAAAATCGCATAATATTCAAAACCTATCTCGAATTTTTCTTGTGAATTTTTTCTGGATTTTCGTTTCTTCGATTGGGATTGTTCCCCGCTATGGACAAGAACGACGCGAAGATTCTTATTTCCCAGTACCACATGTTCTTCGTGCATATAGGTATGGAGTTCTGGAACAACCTGTGTTTCAAGCTTAGGCAGCGCGGGGCGGACATGAACGACACCCTCCATCTTTGATGTGCCTTCAATATGACGAGACTTGAGCGAGATGCTAAAATTAATCATATTCGGACGTGGAACGCTACGCGCGTACCATACATAAGTAGATGTTTCACCAGGCGCAAGTGTTTTCACATTATGTGTGGATCGTCCACGTCGTAACTTAATATCGCTGATGCTAAGTCGCGTCCTGCTGTCCTTTCCGAGTGGTCCCGCACCAACATTTCTGATCGCACATTGAATCTCAAACGCTTCTCCTGCGCTAACGATCGCCGCTGTGGGGCCCACACTTACGATTTCTAATTTCGGTTGTGCAGCATAAAGTGTCAAGTCAATCGGTTCAATTTCTAATTGATTATGAATTTCAGACGCGATTTCATGTGCAGGTGTCCAACCATCACGATTGAATTCAAACAGGGCAGTGCGATCCTCTGGGAATTTTGCAATCGCAAGTCCACACTGTATTTCTGGAGGTGCTACTTCTTTATCTTCAGTGCTATCCTTGGTTGAGGCGACCTCACTACGAGTGAGTTTGAGAAGTTTCGGCTGTCCCCATAATGCCCAGGCGAAGCTGCTATTCCCCTCAACATTACATTGCGTGACAAAGACAAGTTCCATCTTTTCGCCTGCGTAGCGAGTCAAATCTAACCCATTTTCAACCCAATGGCATTCTGTTGAAACAGATTCGAAACACTGTTCACCAGAAACCTCAATAGAAAATTTAACACCTCCGGGTTGTCTTTGCTCGTCATCAAACACAACACCATCTCGGAGACCAATACTAAAATAGAGAAAAAGTGCCTCGCTTTCTTCAACCGAAGGCAACTCTAATTCATAAACAATTCGTGCAGAATCGGTCGGCGATGGATGTTCAAAAAGGGCAGGTTTAGTAACACCGCCCGCGGAATCTGCCATACTTGCTGATATGTGTTCGGCACCGGAATGCTGGCTTTCCTCAAACATCGCAACGAAGTCGTACAATTCCTCGCTCTCGCCAAGAGAATAAGGAACAGGTGGTTCGCTTGGAGCAGGTGGTTCATCTTCTTCAGGCGTCGCTTCTGCCTGCGGTGCTTCTTCAGTTGCAGGTGTCTCGTCTGTTTCGGTTGCCTCTTCAACTGTAGATGTTTCATCAACTTCAGATACTTCTTCGGTTTCAGACATTACTTCAACGTCAGATACTTCTTCTGTTTCAGCCATCGCTTCAACTTCAGGTGGCGCATCTTCTGCTGGTGTTTCTTCAGACTCGGGGGTATTATCTGCCTCAGACACCACCTCAACTTCTGGTGTTTTTTCAATTTCAGGTGTTTCTTCTACCTCAGATTCTACATCCACATCTTGCGCTTCATCAGTTTCTGACGTTTCATCGGGGTGAGGTGTTTCTGTATCTTCTGACGGAGCATCCGAATCAGATTCCGACTGTGCATCATTGGAAGTTTCCGATTCAGCATTCTCATCAACAAGTTCAAGCAAATTAATAGTAGGAGTTTCGTTGGGATCTTCAGACTCGGGTTGTTCTTGATCAACGCCCTCCTCGTCATTTTGTGTCTCTTCTTCCATTTTTCCGATGAGAAAATGTTGGAAAAACGTCAGCATTTTATATCTCCTCTGGTCTTTATAGGGCAGAAATTTATATCTATTGTTTTTCTTGCCATTGTTGTTTTTTCTGTTTCATTTCATCGTTGAGAACAAGGTCGGATGATGGTGTTTGGTTTGTCTCGTCAATAATCCAATTCCCACCTTCATCCTTTAGCACAGGTTTACGCTGTTCAACGGGTAGCACACCAAACGGTTTATGCGGCTCCATCTGATACCAGTATGCAACAGAGGATGTCTCATTACTCAGATGGTTGCCGTGCCCGTGTTCAATTGTCACCCGAATCTCTTTCTCAAAACGGATAGGGTTTTCTAAATGAAATATGTATGATGTCTGATAACCGTTGGTGTTGTTTTCGTGTATAGATGAACCGTTATGTGCGAATGCGTTCTGTTGCATACCCCATGCTTGATTGAGATAATCCTCTGACCCAGTGCCGTGTAAATCGGGAGGCCACTTGTAGCCATCAATCCATATCATATCATCGCCTTCACCCCACCACGTGCCTTGGAAGTTGCTGACAGAAAGATTACAACCGATATATTGCCCTCTACCTTCTGCGGATAGAATCAAATAGTTGTTGTCCCACGCGAGACGTTCAGCATTGATGATATTTGCTTCCGCTGTGTTAACTTTGATTTCATGTCCCCATCCATCACACGGATTTTCGCGATGAAATTGCGCATGAAAATAGGCAGTATCCTCACCGTGTGGCGTAGGGTAAAGTTCATAATCAACATAATAGTATTGGCGGTGCGATGTATCGCCTTCATTGACAAGTTCAATACGGGCAGAACGGTTAAAAGGCATTTGCAAGTAGCAGTTGAGCGCACACCCTGAATTAAATTGATTGTTGCTGTGTGTAGATGCAGAAAACGGAATAGAATCGTAAGAGTTCACGATTTCGTTTCCAAGTCCAAAAAAATCGCCTAACGGACACAAAATACTCGGATGTTCCTCATCGTCCCAAAACATCCGAATCAACACGTTCCGATATCCGTTTGGCTGCGTCATCCAGATATGATTGATACATCCCGGACCTTTTATATCGGCAAGGACGCGAGTTTCACCGGGCGCAATATTCCATGCATCGTCATTGCGTCCTGTGGTATCCCACGAGGAGGCACGTAGTGTCCGCGCATCTTTCACACGTGTCAACGACGACAATATTCCATCAACATAGTTCATTCAGTTTTTCCTTTAACTTCTTCTATTTTCTTTAACTATTTATAAATTGCTGTAGGCGCGGTTTGAAACCTCGTCTAACAGAGGGCGTGCACACAATTTGTATTTTACAATATTATAGCCTGAGAACAGGGATAAGGCATCTTTTACGATTCCACAATAGCACGCATCTTTTCCAACCCAATCCGAGCAACTTCCGCAGGGTCTTCCTCCCAATAACTTGGATTGAACAACTCTAACGAGATGACACCCGAATAATCTGCGTCTTTCAAAATAGAGATCATCCTTTTCAGATCAAGGATGCCGTCACCAGGGTAAACCCTATCTGCATCAGTCTGTTCTGCACGTGCAGGTTCGGCAGGTGCATCGTTGAAATGGAAGACTGCAATTTTTTCGCCAGGAATGCCTTCCATATCCTCTATTTCTCCGCCGCCGCGATAGATATGAAACGGATCAAGCACAATCGTGCTATCCGGATGATCTGCCACTTCTATCACTTCCCACGCATGTTTCACCTGATTCACGCCATCAACAAAACCGAGGAATTCCATTGCAGGTTTAACGCCAAATTCACGTCCGAGTTCAAGCAGTTTACGATAATTCTCGCCACCTAACTGCAGGTCTGCCACTTCACGCGGTGGACTTGAGATGATATAAGTTGATCCGACAGCGGCGGCTTGCGCCATCCGTTTTTTCGCATCCTCCAATACATTTTGAAGTTCAACCCCAGTTGCATTGAGCCATCCATGTAAGGCAATGACGGTCGGCACTGAAAGTCCATGGTCATCAAGTGCTTTTTTGACATCAGCAAGTGAACCGCCCTGTTCCTCGTAATCCGATAAATCGTTGTTCCACAACTCAATTGCTATATAACCGGTTTCCCCTGCAATCCGAATTTTATCCATCAAATCGGCAGGACGAATCGTACTTGTATTTAACCCTAACTGAAATTGTCCCATTCTATCTCCTTATTTGTCCATCATAGCCCGAATGAATCGCACATCTACGCGAGCCAAGTCAATCACACTGTCCACAGGTTCACCACCATATTCACTATGAAAACTCACAGGTCCTGAAAATTCTATTGTTTTCAACGTATCAAGCGCTGTTTCCCAATCAACAAACCCTTTTCCCATGCGGACGACCTTACCGCCTTTCATACCGGGTGAACGCGCGAGGTCTTTGAAGGCGATAACAGCAAGATGCGATCTGACAATATCAAGTGCCATGTTGATCGGTTCGCCAACAATTGACAGGTGTCCCGTATCAGCAAAAACGCCTACGTGTTGTGGGTCAAATCCTTTCACTAAATTCATTACCGCACATGAGTTTAGCCCCATAGAAGTTCCCGAATGGTTATGAATGCACGTCCGAGGCCCGTATTTTTTAGAGAGTTTGGCAAATCCCTCAAGTTGACTGCGAATAAAATCAACCTGTGCCCAGTACCCGCCATCGCCTGCGTGCCAATGCCAATATCCCAACTTGATATTTTCAACACCCGCCTCACCTGCAGCAGCAAAAACGCTGACTGTCTCTTCTTTAGAGGGGTCTAAAAAATCTCCAGGAGTTGTGACAAGTGGAATGGATAAACCTGCTTCTGCAAACCGTTTCGCTGCAGCGGGTAATTCTTTCTTCGCATTTTCGGGGTTCACCGGATAACCGGGACGAACACAAAGGTCAGCACCTTCAACGCCAACTGCTTGTAATGCAGCGATAATATCTGGAATTTCTAAACCTTCCAGATGTTTTGTAAACATTATAAATTTCATAGTTTTATTAGTTGTCGGTCTTCAGTTTGTAGGTCGGGTAGAGCGGAGCGAAACCCGACAATATCAAGGTTTCAAGGCAAACTTGGTGGGTTTCACAAGGAATCGCAGGAACAACTCAAGTCAATTTGAAAACAGTGTTTCAGTCCCAACATGTCGGGTTTCGCTCCGCTCTACCCGACCTACAACTTGTGAGATGGATTTGTCCGTCCGATATATTTACCAATCCACAACAGAACCATCATCCGGATGGTAGGATTCTGGATTTCGCCAATCGTGGTCAATTTTATCTTCAAGCGCATCTTCGTCCAGCTCAATACCTAAACCTGCACCTGTCGGTAGTTCGACAAATCCATCTTTGAAAACAAACGGATTTTTGAGATACCCTTCACCGAGAGTTGTATGTTCTTGCATCACAAAGTTCGGAATAGAGGCATCTAACTGAATACACGCCGCTAACGAAATAGGACCGAGCGGATTGTGCGGCGCAATACCGCCATAATACGCCTCTGCCATTCCAGCGATGATACGCACTTCATTGATACCTCCTGCATGACATAAATCTGGTTGCAGAATGGATGCCGCCTGTTTCTCTAAAATCTCACGGAATCCCCATTTGGTAAAGATTCGTTCGCCGGTTGCAATCGGTAAATGCGTACTGCGCGCGATTTCTGCGAGTGTATCCACATTTTGGCACTGTATCGGTTCTTCAACAAACATCGGTTGATACGGTTCTAATGCCTTAATCAACACCTTTGCTGTCTGTGGACTTACGGCACCGTGGAAGTCAATTGCCAAGTCAACCTCTGTACCTGCGGCTTCACGTAGTGCAGCAAAATGCTCAACGGCTCTGTCTATGAATGCCTTGTTTTCAATGATACGGGCAGGTCTGCCACCTGCAACACCTGTTTTAAATGCTGTGAACCCTTTGTCAATCCATTCTTTAATTCCTTCTGGATCGCCGCCACCTTTGTACAGCCGAATACGATCGCGAGTTGGTCCGCCAAAAAGTTGATAAACGGGAACACCGAGCGATTTCCCTGCTAAATCCCATAGTGCTTGTTCAACACCACTCAACGCACTTGTAAGAATGGGTCCGCCGCGGTAAAATGCGTGGCGATACATCGCTTGCCAATGGTGTACAACCCGTCTTGGATCTTCACCGATCAGATAAGGTGCAAGTTCGTCAACCGCTTGTGCGCAAGTCTTCGCGCGTCCCTCTAAAATCGGTTCACCGAGACCTACCAATCCTTCATCGGTGTGTATCTTTAGAAAGAGCCAGCGGGGCTGCACAAGAAACGTTTCTAATTTTGTTATTTTCATAGGACACCTTGAATTTATTACGACACATAAAATGTGTTTATTATAAATAATTCCATGCTACCATTTCACCTTATATTTGTCAATCCATTTTCTTGTAAGTCTAAAAAAATGATTACCAATATGTCGTAATGTGTTATAATGTGCTTATGTAGTCACAGCTTAAGACAAAGAAAGTCAGAACACCTAAATTCAAAAGGAATTAAATAATGACAATCTCAAATTTTAGAAGATATATTCTTATCATTTTCATTGGAATGGTCATTTCTACTCTTATAATTTCTTGCGGTAACATTAATAACAACATTATTATTGAGGATAAGAAGCAACCACAAACAACAATTTCTGGTCGTGTTATGGATGTGCAGGGAAAACCAGTTGCAGGCGTTGAAATCGGTATTCGTGCTGTTGAATTGGCCGAAAGAGACAGTTTTCCGAGACCGAGTGCCACTCTGTCTGGGGCAGTGACTAATGCCAATGGGCATTTTTCTTTTACCAACATACCATCTGGTACAACAGAATTGCTGCTTTTACCTGAGCGACGTTCAGACTTTGAAATTAAAACCGTTCAAATTGAGGGCTTAACCATCTATGCCACTAAGTATAACTCACTTCGCCAGATGCCATTTGTTGTTGAAAGCGGTGAACACCTCAAAGATGTAGAGGTCACTGTACTACCTCGGATGAAAATACGAGCTCAGATCGTATTTGATGATGGGATACCGCTTGTCAATGCGCTCGTTAAACTAAATATCCAACCACGTATGTTCTGGGATAGTAGTGCCCGATTTGATGGGAGTGTTAAGACTGATTCGGATGGTTATTTGGCAGAATATGTACGTGAGGCTGCGACTTACACCGTGTCGGCTGAATATTACAACTACTCGACTATATCCGAACCGATCCTCTTAAAAGATGGGGAGCAATCCGATACATTGATTTTGAAACTTATTGAAAAAACTCCAACCGACAAGTCCAATATTTCAGAAACCAACTCACGGTTGTCATCCCACGAAAGATGGAAAGCCCGGCAGGCTATTTGGGCAGTAAATCCCACAAATGGGCACGCGTATAAAACAATTTCCTGTAAAAGTTGGTATGAAGCGGTAGGCATAGCCAAAGCAGAAAACGCCTATCTTGTTACCATCAACGACGAGACTGAACAAAAATGGATAGAAAGTCTTTTTTCACAAAAAGATTATTATTGGATTGGACTACGCCTTTCTGAAAAACGGGAACAGTGGCATAACCAAGAACCGGTCACATACACTAATTGGGGCAATCAAAAATCGAGAGAGATACCTACTGATAAAGGAGAAGTTTATATCGCTATGGACGCTGCTACAAAAAAATGGATAGGCATTGATGCAAGAAGTCCATTCCGATACCTTGTCAAAAAGGCAATCCTTGAAAAAAATATAACACCAGCAAAATCCCGATAATTTCGTGTTCAATGCACGAATACCCGACGAAAATAACATGTTTTGCCTGAAAAATTTCACTAAAATGCTATCATAATATTCGACAATCCAGAAGGAGATATTTGAGATGGTTTTTTCCTTTTTCACCAAACAATCTTTTGCGTTCCTTGTTGCATTTGTGGCATTAGGACTTGTATTTACATTAAATATTAGTCTTGAGGCGGACTCAGCGACGTTCACGGGTCGTGTCGTAAATGTAAATGGCAAACCGGTTGATGGGGTATCAATAGTACTTTTACCCTTAGCGTTCAGGGACGGTAATGTGGTACCATTACGTCACACTGTACCTTACTACCCTTCTTTTGAACGAACTCCGCCCAACGAATCGGTTAACAGGAAAGATGATTTTGCTGATTTCCAGGAACGCCTCGTTCCTCCAGAATCGAAGAGCGACTCAAATGGGCAATTCAAGTTCCTTGAAATTAAGTCGGGTATGTATCAATTGGTAGCAGGAAAAGATAAGTTACCAACACATACGGACGTAGATTTTGAAACTGATCTGGAAATTCAAACGATACGGTTCGGAAAAATCACATTTCATCCGCCACCGTCTTCTTCATATTTTGAGATGGTTCCATTCGGTATCAAAGATGGGGCTAAAATAGAAGGTGTGGAAGTTACTGTGAAATTTCGGACGAAAATACACGGTAAGATCCTTTACAAAGATGGTCCGCCGCTTCCCAACACGCGCGTCCATATTACATTACACCAATGCCGCATGGATGGAACAGAAAGTCTACCTCTACTGGGAAAGTCCCTACATACCGATACCGATGGAAACTTTGTTCATTACATAGATGAACCTGGGATTTATTCTGCATTCGCCACGTATCAAGAACTTGTCACTGGGTCCGATTTTTTTATCTTTAAAGAGGATAGTCTCCCTGAGGCATTGGTCTTGACGCTTGACAGCAACGCGCCGGATCCAGCACCGCAAAGTGTAATGACACGTCCACTTCGCTCTACATTTCTTCACGATGCTACAGATGTGTGGGTAGCCAATCCTGAGAATCAGCATATCTACAAAAAGATTACTTGCACGAGTTGGGAAGACGCGCAAACTAAAGCTATCCTTGAAGACGCACATCTCGTTTCTATTAATAGCGAGGCAGAGCAGATATGGCTTGAGACCATCTTTCGGTACGGTCCTACTTGGATAGGATTGACCGATGTCGCAAAAGAAGGTGAATGGCAATGGGATAGCGGTGAACCTGTCACATACACTAACTGGGCAGATGGCGATATTTTCCCAAACGATCTTGATGATGAAGAAAAAGATTACGTCATCATGTCCTTTGGAGAAAGTCAATGGGTAGCGATTGGGTAGGGGACATCCTGCTTGGCATACGACACGGACCGCCATCATTGAAAAAGATGGTTTGAAAGCTAAAACACCAACGAAAGATAGGTAACAGGTCGGTTTTAGAAAAGCCTAAATTATGTGAGCTGCTCATTTTTATTGGGTGCAACTTTGCACAGATTTGTGAACTATAGGTGACTCTTCATTTGTAGCAATGCTGTTGTAGTCGGGCAATTCATTGCCAAATCAACATCGAATGCCCGAAATGCCCCATACTGTGCAGCATGAGTAAACCTTGCACGTTTTTGTGCAGGGTTTTATCTTTTGGGTCAAAATTTCTATGTATTTAGCGGTTCGGATTGGCACATAAATTGCTTTTATGTAGTAGATTGTCTGTACGCCACTTTTGTAAGCGCAGCTACTCTTGTTTTTATGACCACATATTTATAAAAAGGAGACATCGACTATGAACCGTTCTTACTTTATCTTTCCTGCTGTTTTCCTTACAAACCTCGTATTCCTACTTGTTATATCTCCAATGAGTTTCGCTGGTACATTTTCCGGTCATCTTATTGATGAGGCAGGAAATCCTGTCGCCAGTGTTACAGTGGCACTCCGTGAGTTACATACTGGAGCAACGGATATATCAGAAACTGATGAAACAGGACTCTTCTCTATATCTACAACCACTTCTGCGGTAAAATTAATGTTGTTACCTGAAAATAAGTCTGCGTATACGATTCGGTCAGTCAATATTGCAGGTGTAATACTCTACCCAATTCGACAGGAATACGATTTTGGGGGTCTCATATTTAGAACTACTCAAAAGGCAGATATCAAAGATATAGAAATCATAGTGCATAAGGGAATACAAATCAGGGGACAAGTACTTAATCTTGATGGTACACCTTTAAAAAACACAAAAGTTTTCCTAAAATTAAGCGGGCGCAGGTTGGATGGACGGGGCATTGGTCTAAAAGGGTCCTTAACTGAACTTGATGCTAATGGTTACTTTGTAAAATATGTAGATGACCCAGGCTCCTACACTGTATCAGTGGAATATCAAAAGATGTTAGCTACAACCGAGGAAATTCTGATTTCAGAAGAACAACCCCATCAAAAACTCGTGTTGATGCTTGGTGGCAAAACGCTCGCAAATCCTACCGAAGACATTGAGGTTCAAGTGCCACCTTTAGCACAAGTCCAAAAAGATGTTCCTCATTCTCTTTCTGAGACCGATCCATCTACACCGGAAACATCCACGTTTTCAGGACATGTAGTGGATACAGAAGGCAACGCTGTTTCAGGGTTCACGTTTGGTGCGCAACCTGTCCAGTTCATCGACGGTTGGGTTATGTCAGAGATATTCAGAGCTTCTAAGTCTATGGATAAACCACGCACTTTATCTATATCGCGAACGAATACAAAAGGTAAATTTTCTTTTACAGATATTGAATCTGGCCCACTTCGACTTCACAATTTGTCTGAAGATATACCGCATGACACAACAAGACTTACCTCCCAAATGGTGTATTTGTCACGCTTAGAGTCTGAATTTGAAATTATATCGATTAAAATTGGACATATCATCATTGATAACAAGACAGGTCCTCTGCCGCTTACTTCTGATCGATTCATATTTGGGATTAAACCTGGAGATGCCGTTGAGAACGTGGAAATTACCGTCAAACAACGAACTCATATACTCGGCAGAGTTGTTTACGCTAACGGATTGCCTCTTAAAAATGCAAGCGTGAAAATTGAAATGAAGGAACCACGGAAGGAATCCCCAGATGCAAGGATTCGCAGAAGAAATGTTGACGACTATTCTTCAAAAGCAAACATTCGGACAGATGACGATGGACACTTTTCAGTATACGTGGAAAAACCTGGCGACTATTTCTTCCGCGTCAAATACATTGTCCTCACAGCAGAAGCCGGTCCAGTTGAAATAGAAGGTAAAACACAGCAGAATGAACTAATCTTGAAACTGAACGGGACTCTAATTTTTACTGACACACCCCGTCATGTCATTGAGGCTCAAGATCCAACGCCTCCTAATGATCCACAAATACCAGATGTATGGGTAGTTAATCCCGCAAATGGTCACGCGTACAAATTGATTGCGTGTGAAGATTTCTATGACGCGCATCTTCAAGCAACAAAAAACGGTGCGCATCTCGTCTCAATAAACGATGAAGCAGAACATAAATGGATTACGGAAATTTTTGGCAGCGGCTTCTTCTGGATTGGACTCAATGATTTAGAAGAAGAAGGAAAATGGCAATGGGATGGTGGTGAACCTGCTACCTACATTCCTTGGGAACCCAATGAAATTTATCCTGAGCAAACACTATCAGATGCTGAGAAAGACTACGTTGTCATGAACTTTAAAGGTGCTTGGCAAGCAACCGGTCCAGAAAGTACTGTTTGGATTATGACACGACAAGCTATCCTTGAAAATGACGGTTTACTTTCTACGATACAACCTAAGTAAAATACTGAGGATAAGTAAGATATTTTACATTTATGAATAGTCGCGCTTTGTATGCGCGACTACAAACGCGTTTTTTATTATAGTGAACTTTGAAATTAAAGAGACACGTTTTCTGTAGGAGCGATCTCCGAATCGCTCCTATAAGAAAAGACTTATGATAAAATGTGAAATTACTGGAGAATTGAATGCCTCTGGGCCTGTACTAATAACGTGAGTTTGATAAATCCCGTAGGGAATCAACGCAGCATGCGCTTTTGGCATGCTGCGGGTTTGTAACCCCGATTTCAGATACACAACATGAAAAATCGGGGTTACAAACCCCTCTAACAAAGATGTTTTGGGACAATTGAATGACTCTATGTCTGGACTCAGAGGCATTCAATTGTCGATTTTCTAATTCAGAATCATCTAATTGGACCTCAAAAACTAAAAAGAGGCGTAATGAATTGCGATTAAACACATTTGTTATTAAATCGGGGTTACAAACCCCTCTAACAAAGATGTTTTGGGACAATTGAATGACTCTGTGTCTGGACTAACATGTTCTTGACGGCAATACACATTTATAATATACTAAAATATGCCCTGAATTTTAAATTTTAGTGTTGGGAATAAAGTGGTACAGAAAAACGCAGTCCATGCCAACATCGGACAGTAAACCCATGACGGAATGGTGTTTTTATCACATCGTGAGATGGGTTTTATACAGATGTTTAAAAGCGATTACCGAGATAACGATGACTGAAATGGGTTTTTTAGGACATCTTGGTCAAAAACCTATCGCGTGCCTCTTCGCTGCCGGTCTTTTCTTGATTGCAATACCTGTTTTGGGGCAGACAGAATTTCCGTTTGAAACTGCGCGTCCGCTATATGTCGGTGCCCGAGCATTAGCAATGGGGAATGCTTTTACGGCTGTCGCTGACGACGCGACTACTGGTTTTTGGAATCCTGCAGGATTAATTCAGTGGCAGGGTGTTAAGTTTTTCGGTCTCACTAAGTTTCATGATCGGCATTATTACCGATTTGACCCGAAAGGCGTTGGCTATAGTTGGCGCGGCTACAGTCTTTATTGGGGAAACAAGATTGCTCTTGATGTCCCAAGTGGTGTTCCTGACTTTAATTACTACAGTTTAGCGCGCCAACTCGGTGCATATTTTGCTGTAGGATTAAGCCTCAAATTCAAACGTCGCCATCCTTCCGATTATTACCAATTCTTCGGGTACCATACCTCGTATGACATCGGTTTGCTTTTCAAACCACGTCCAGAACTCAAATTCGGATGCCTGTTGCAAAACCTTGATGGACGCGGTATTCAGTGGATAACACTTGGCACTGCCTACCGTTATGAGTCCTATCAATTCTCCGCAGACATTGCGCTCTCTACAGAAGATGCAGAACCGGAATTTTACTTTGGTGCCGAATGGATTCCGACATCGTTTTTTTCTATGCGAGTCGGCAGTTCAAACGGTGCGTTAACCGGTGGTGTTGGTCTGCGGATTATTGATATATATATAAATTACGCCCGAATTTATGAAGCACGTTTCACGTCGCATTTTATCTCTGCTGAATTGTGGTTTTGAAGCAAACGAGAGACGAACCCTTTTGATGTCCATCAAACCTGCTTATTGAACCACTTTTTCCCAATCTAACTTCTCAGAATCCCATTCAAATTGTTGTAGCGGTCCGAATTTGAGGTTGACCGTTAGACTTTTCGGAGTTGGGGAACTATCAAACAAGTTGAAATCTCGGACAACAACGAAGGTGTGTTGTCCATCGGTAATTGTTTTGCACGCCTCAATGAAATCGTCCAGATTCCGAATCTGCTTCCCATTTATATTGAGGATAACCACCTTTGAGTTTCCGTTGCGTTCTTGTACACCGACCCGAGAAAAACTACTGCCGGCTGCAGCATGAGGCAGATAAACACCATCGGCTTCAAGATAAAGTAACCGACGCAACTGAGGTGTAATGTCATGGAACACAGCACCACCGAACCTCACAAATCTTTGTACTTTCTTTTTTTCTAAATTTTCCACAGGGACTTTAAGGCTAAGGTTTTCGCCATTACGGTAGATGTCCAAGGTTACTTCTTTACCAACGTTTTGATTCAGGATAGCGTCAAAGGTGTATAGGTCATCTCGGATGAGTTCATCGTTGATACGATAGATAATATCAGATGCACGGAGAGTAGTTTCACCAGTAGTCCTTGGCACCATAGACTCAATTTGAATAACCTTTGGTGTTCCTGCTTTGGAAGGACCAATCTCTTTGCGTAAAGCCTCTGGAAAATTAAAGTGTTTTATCGCTTCCCCAATAGAGATCAGTTCCAAATCAACACCGATTTCGCCACGTTGAATCGAGATTTCATTCTGAATTAATTCCAATGCATCAATGAGATAATCAATGGGCAGTTCAAAACTGGAGGTATCTGTTCCACGCGCATGGATAGCGATTACCTCGCCAGCGGTGTTCCACACAGGACTACCACTTGACCCGCCTGTTCTGTCAAATGTCGTATGTATGTAACTTGAATGTCTATCACCTTTGTTGACATTAAGGTTTGTAATCGTTCCAACTTTGATGGAATATTCCTCTTTTTCGTTGTTGCCAATCAGCAGTAGTTCATCACCGAGGGAGAGTTTATCCCATTCACCAAGTTCAACGGCTTTCAGTTCAAATTCAACTTCAGCAGGATCAATTTTGTAAAATCCAAAGTCGTGTGTTGGATCGTAGTAAAGGATATTTGCTTCGGTGAAGCTGCCATCATGAAAATTGATTTTGACATAGGCAGGACTGCTACCTGTAACATGCCGGTTGGTAGCGATTATCCCACGTTCTGCATCAACGACGAAACCGGTGGCGAAACTTGTGCCTTTTGATTCCGTTTCAAAGACGACCTCAGAGGCGGTTTCAATATTCACCACCATCGGTTTGAAGGCGGCAATCTGCTCTGTCCAGTTGTGCGCTGCATTGGCGTTTGCTGTAATAAATGTAAAAAGCAATAAAAGGATGGATGTTTTCTGAAGTATATGTTTCATGGTTGCTCCTTATTGTTTAATTAAACGAAATGAATTCGTTTGTAAATTTATCCAGAATTCTAACATTTTAGTTCCAGAAGTGTCAAATCCTTTTTAGAATTTTATCACGTCAAAAGTGCGTTTATTTGTCTATAGATGTGTAAAGTTTTCGTACAAAGCATATTGTCGGTTAAGTTTCGCTTCGTCCTCCCCGATCTACACATTGAATTAGGACGTTTGCACGTCACATTTAGGACGTTTGCACGTCACATTTAGGACGT
>JAPPIG010000045.1:1539-5315 GCA_028820635.1 Candidatus Poribacteria bacterium | reverse complement strand
ACAAAACGCCGAGCTCGACTACAAGGAAAAAGCGGATTTTAAGCGAGAATGCCAAACACAGAATGTCCCATTTCGTAAGTTTCAGTATGTTGATGTCTATTTACAGCTTCATGAGTACCGATCCGAGCGAGAGCAGTTTAAACTTAGTCAGACCCGTAGGATTGGTGTCCAGTTTACTACTGATGATCATTACCGCCAATTCCATATCCTCAAGGGATTTGAAATTGATGGTAATTTTCCAGAAATTAACAAGATCAATAGGTGGTTGCGCGTAAAACCTCTTTTGTGTCTCATTCGTAAAGATCCGGTAGGTGATTTAAGACGGATATTACGCTTACCGGCAATGTTTTCCATTTTTCCACTACTTGATCGAGACGGTAATGAATTCAGCGTTGTGTTTTCAAAAGACGCGCTCTTATTATACTCTCAACCCTATATTTGGGGAGGAAAGGAGAATGCTAATGGTTGAACAACCTGAACTTAATTTTATGGGGATCTCAGACGATTCTCAAGAACCGCAACGGCTCCACGCGCAAATCGCATTGCTGAAAAAGGCAGTTGATCCAGCCGATTTTGTGTTGACAGATTACATTGATAAAGTCGTGCCGCAGATGCTTGAAAAATATACACTTCAGCCAGCGAAGGGGAGCACAGGCGCGAACGGTAACATAAAATGGGCAGAGAAGCACGATCAAAGTATGCTTGCACATATTCTGAACGGCATCTTTCCAACGCTCACGATTATCCGAACTGCCGAGCAGCCGTTGAGCGAATTAGAAGAAAGACTTTACTTGATTGCTTATTCGTTTCACGACATTGACAAACTTGTGGGGATCCGTGATTTGAGTGTCTCCGATGCGGAGAAGTCTGAGCAATTTTATGCTTATCTTGACGAATGGGTTTCAAAACTCAATTTTGATCAATTCTGTCCAGATTACAGAGAATACCGTGGCGATATTGCATACCTCATTCTCAATACACAAAAAAGATACGGTGCTAATCTGAATTTGCAAAATTTTGATTTACGTCTACCGGGGCGACGACGGCAGTATTTGCGCGAGATGTGCACGGCATCAGACCTTATTGCCTATCTGCTGAAGAACCCGAGTGGAATTCGGGAACAGGCAAATGTTCGTGAATCTCTTACGCAATTAAGCAGCGGGAAACTTGAATTTGCCTATCACAAACTCGCTGAAAATCGCGGTATGATTACAAACGTCATTAACAACGCCTTGCTCAGAATTTTACGTGACTGTCTCGGATGGAAACCGTTTCTCTTTTTTCCAACAGGTGTCACGTATCTGCGAGAGCGGTTAAGTAAAGATACGACCTTGCCGACACTTGATGAAATCGCAAAAGACACTGAAAAGCAACTCATCGTATATTGTGCTGAGCGATTGGAAGTGAATCTCAATGGATTTACGCGCGATGGCAAAGGATTCAAGTTTCCGGACTACTATTACGATTTCTTTCAGATTCCACAATTGTTGAAACTTATCAGTATCGGATGCTTCAGGGTGCTACATGAGAACAAATCACCTTCAGCTGGAAAGCGACTACAGAAGATGCTTCAATTACAGGAAAGTGGTGGTATTCCGTCTGATGTCTCTGTCGATTTTGAAGACGACATGCGCGTTGACCAACTCGCGGAATATCTCTATGAAATTGAAAAACACGTTGGCGCAGTAGCAAGCCGTGAGGCAGTATCTGCTGAAGTCGTCAAGTTTTTGGAAATGCAAGAATATCAAACTGGATTTGATGCAATTCCACGCGATAATCGCGCAGGCGGTGTCCCTTTACATTGGTATTTTCTTGCAGGGAAATATCTGATCAAAAATCGTGGGCTTGATGAGAGTCAAATGGAAGATTTGTTTGCAAACATTGCAAACCGAGTTGTGGCGATATTTGAGGAAGAGATCGAAGGTCACGAGAGAGAAAAAGAAGGGTTTGGTTTGCTTCGCGAATATGTTCAACAAATTGTTGATATCAACGGGCAGGGCAAGGTTGAACATAACTTTGGAACCGAGTTGGATAGATACACCAACACGAAAAAGAAAGGGCGCGGATCGAATGCCGGATGTTCTCTCTGTTCATCACCATTTGATACGAACAAGCAGCGAGATACATCGGTTATCTTTTCCAATCAGGTTTACAGCAACAAGAATTTACTCAATTCATCATTGCTCGTTCGCGGCATCTGTGAATTGTGTGAGGTAGAGATGATGCTGCGGCAAATTATGATTCGCTCAAAACTGAATCTGGTTGGTGGTAGATACGACGATGTGAAAATTAAGTGGCTTTATCTTTATCCAAGTTACTTCTTCACGACGGAAACTGCCAAGTTTGTCGGTGATATGTATCGTCGCTTGAAAAATCTCAATTTCTTTGAAGTTCGCAAATCTCTACACAAAGGAATGGAAGTGAGCAATTTCATCAATTTAGATGAAATGATAGTTGATACAGAGATTCCAGAGCCCGATGATGATTATCTGCTCAAAATGGAATTTGACCCCAATGACCTCGGAACTTTCTACTTCTGTGGAATTCCGACACTCGGTAAGAATCCCACTGATACAGAATCGTGGGCGTTGCCAACGTTTATCGCTTTACTTATGCCTTTAGTGTTCAACGCAAAGGTTGTTGTGACGGAGTCACAGATCCCACTCTATCACAGTAGCGAGGAATGGAAGGAGACGGTGGTATTTGACGCGCCACACTCCTTCGCACGCCACATTATTAAGCAGGATAAACTCCGTATTGATGAAATTGAATTTGCACTGCGAAAGGTTGCCGCAAGTTATGACATCAATATCGACGTTTTCCAAAAGGACCGAAGCCCACAATGGCAGCACCTCAACGAAATCGCACGCAACATTGATACAGACCCGCTCTACGTTTTTCATTATCTGGAGGCGTTTCGTCGAAAACAGAATTGGGATAGTTTCCCGAAACAGCGTGACGAAGAACCATCAATCCCAGAACGATACATCCAAGTTTACCATCATATTGGAGGTGACAAAATGAGTCTTATTGAAGAAGTCGCCAATCGGTGCTTCAAGTTCTATAGTCCTGATAATTTTAGACCAAATAGCGTCTTGAAAGTAGTTACACTTGTTGAAGACGTGATTGTCAATAGTGAACCGAAAATTTGTCCAGAAGATCTGAACTACCAAGTGATTGGCGAAGTCACTAATCTAATGCAACGAGTGCGGAGCAGTCGTGCCCAAGGTTACGCAAGGCTCCCGATTGATGAGGAGGCATCAGCGATTCGCGAATTTGTTGAATATTTTTATCACGCTGTATTTGTTGAGTATTACGAGAGCGAGCGCGGTCTACTTCGTCAAGCAAGAAACCGATTTAACGCTGGTATTAACGCATGGTATCAAGTTAACTGGCGGCAATTCCAAACGAAAAAGATAGAGGAGAATAACAGTGTCGATAATTGAAATTCCGAAAGATCTCGTTCCTGAAAAGAGTTTTTTAGATCAAATTCCGAAAGCACCAACGGGGCGTTATGCTCACTTGGTTATAGTTCGAGAAACCGAGTCATTTTCTGTTTTTCAGACAGATGGCACACTCAACATCGCCAAGGTCAGTGCAGGATTGCAAAATGGAGAGAATGGCAATTCGCTCATCCGTCTTGCAATGTTCAAGCGAAAACAGAGTTCACCAGAACGGCTCACCGGACGGGAGTTGCTGCGGCGAGCAGACGTTACGCAGAATGAAAACAGCGACGGAGACGGCTACTGCGATTACAATGAGCAGTTCTGTACAAC
>JAPPIG010000045.1:0-1529 GCA_028820635.1 Candidatus Poribacteria bacterium | reverse complement strand
ATTGCGTTTACTACGGTTTCGCAATCGGTGATTCAGGCTCCGAAAAATCAAAAGTGTATGTTGATACTGCTTACTCAATTACAGGATATGACGAATCACATCAGCAGTTTTCATTCAATGCACTCTATGAAAAAGGGAATATGAGCCAGCACGGCGAAGTTCGCTCAAGTTTCGGAGAGCAAGACCACATCGTGCCACAAGTCTTTTTCCCTTCTGTTATTACCATTAAGGATGTGACCGTCAACAGTTTCGCTTATGTTTTGAATAACGTGCTGCGAACAAAACGTTACGGGGCACAGACGACACGAACTGGTAGGCTTTCCAATCGCATTGTCGGAGCCGTATTTGCTGATGGCGAGATATTTTCAAACCTTAAATTCACGCAAGCGATTCATGATGAATTAGGCGAAGGCAGGAACGAAACTCCCTTGAATGCTAAGAAAGTTGTTCAAACGGCTCAATCTGCCATAACTCAACTTTTACAGGATGACGGTGTGAACTATCATTTACTCGATGGAGAAAGCCTGCAACAACTACTTGGCATTGTCAAATCTGCAACGACAGATGAAGAAAAACTTCACCTTTTCTTGCAGGAAGCAAACATCGAAACACGGGAATACTCCGAGCGAGTCATTCAAAAGGCATCAAACAAGAAGAAAAAGTAGGAGAGACTGATGCAAGTTACGAAATTTCATCTTACCCTGCACGATTCTCTCTACTATGCGACGCGTGAGATGGGGCGACTATACGAGACAGAAAGCGTCATCCACAATTGGGCGTTAACCTATGCACTCGGCTTGATTCAAAAACCCTATAGGGCTTTTGACAGCGTTCCTACTTACAAGGAAGACCTTGCAGAAATCAATGAGGCAGGTGTTTATGTGACACCTGCCAAATCCATTCGTTATGATTATGTCATTAGTACCTTTAAACTTGCTGATAATCGACATCGCCCCTTTTCGACCGTCAGCAATGCCCGAAAGAAGGCGTTAGGAATTACTGTGACAAATAAACCCTCTTTTGGCAGGGCAAAGGAACTGGCACCTGAGAGTAAATTTGAGTTTTACATTGTTGGTGCCTTGCCTAATCGACTTCCAAAATGGATCCGATTAGGGTTGTGGATGAGCAAAGCATATATTGAGGTAAAGAAGGAATTGTTCTTAACTCCAAAACAAGGTGATTTCACCTGCAAACACCTTTTGAATCCAATTGACCTCCCAATTTTGCCAGAGTTGTATGATCTCATTTCGATGCCCCCGGTGAGTTTGCTGCAAAATGCACGATTTAACGGCGCATATGTTGAATTTGATGATGTCTGTTTGCCAGTATCTATGGCTTACTTCGCTGGCGCCACATAAGGAGACAAGCCATGCCCATCAGCACACACATCTCACTCATACCGGAGAACGACGTAACGCTTCGCCCAACCATGGGGCACCACGCACATGCAGCGTTCCTCGCGATCCTACGTGAAACCGACCCCGACCTTGCAGAGACGCTCCATGCCCAGTCAGCACAAAAACCCTTCA
>JAPPIG010000057.1:1258-5338 GCA_028820635.1 Candidatus Poribacteria bacterium | reverse complement strand
TATTATACCACAATCTTGTCTTAGAGAGTGGCCCGAATTTCCGGTGGCAGTACAGATATTACAGGTTTCCAGAGGCATTGAGAAATTATTGTTATTTACATTTCTAATCTTGATAGACAATTTTTCCATTTTCTCTTGCCCATTTTTCCCGAAAACTGACATGTGAAATGTCATTTGTACTACGATCAAGTTGCTGCTCTGTCTCAGCAGCAACAAGTTTTGGCTCAAGTTCAAAAATTACTTTCACCTTCGCTTGATTGGTTGAATAGAATATGGCTAGATAGATTTTATTATTTCTCCAGATTCTATACAACGATTCCTCTCGTTTTTCTAGTGGACGCTTAAACATCCTATCAAATTGTCCAGAACCTCCTTCCTTGCACGACAAGTATTCATAAAGAATCGTCGGGTCATCAGGATCATGGGCATCCGCATTTCGCTTTGAGGTAATCAATTCATGACCTAAGATGTCAGCAATAATCATTTCTTTGACAAGGCCTGGCTGCAAAAGATTAGGAATTCCTATTGTTCGTGCTAGTTCCGAGGCTTTTAACACAAGTTCAATGATTTCACGGTGGATTTTATTCGCCAAAATTAAACTCCAGAATCTGTTGACCGTCGTTAAGTTTAAGTAACCTTTCTTCGCTTGCCTTAACGAAATCTTGATTGATTTCAAAAGCAATGAAATTTCGCTGATGTCGCTTACACACCACAGGGCAGGTGCCAACTCCCGCAAAGGGATCCAAAACCAAATCGCCCGGTAATGAACTCGCTAATACAAGCCGCTCAATGAGTTTCTCAGGTTTCTGGATCGTATTGAGCGCTTCCCTACAAACTAACTCCTTGGATTTATAGGTTAACTGCTTTATGTCTCCCCAAACATTACCAGGGTTCTTACCCTTTGCATTAAACTTCGTTTTTCCAAATTTGCCGTTCGTTACAGATGGCACGCTTTCACAACGAAGTCGGTGCTCTAACTCAACAAGTTGCGCGACTCTGATAGCATCCAAGTTATAGCATCGCGGTTTTTTGCCCTTGATAAAATAACAGATGATATCGTAGTTATTAGTATAATTGATTCGTCCTTGTGCGAGCCGACTCGGTTGATACCAGACGATCTTTGAACGGAGATTCAAGAACTTTCGATAATCTATAAAATCAATACAATCGGGTTTACCGAACAGATAGAGTGTGCCACCTTCCTTCAACTTCGGGGCAAAATTTTCAATGAGTTCAAGGTTAAATTCCTGAATTGATGGTATTTGGTCCCATGGTTCATCTGTTACACCATACGGACCATCACATACAATTAGATCTACCGAGGTATCTTGGACTTCATTCAATAGCGTAAACGTGTCGCCACAATGAATAGTGTTTTGTGTAAGCATAATTCCGTTTTATCTTAATTTAATCTGAAGTGCCACCGTTTATTCAGACCAAAATTTAGCAAAGTTAAGACAAGTTTTTTTGCTCAAATTCGACAGGGGTTAGATACTCTAACGCCGAATGTGGGCGTTTCAAAGAATCCTTTCAATAAGATTGTTATTGTATCACAATCTTGGTTTAGAGAGTGGTCTAAATTTCCGGTGGCAGTACAATTTCGCAATACTTATTTATTCTTATCAGATTCAGACAGACTTTATCCATTTCTGTACCAGTCCAAAGGTTTCCATATTTTTTGTATTTCCTCAATGAGTTTTTGGCTGCGTGCGTCAATTTCATTGATGTCCCACTGTTCATGTTCTCGGATTTCCGTATTGAGTATTAGATTGGAATCCTTTAGAGCCTCTTTCTTCACGTCAAAGGGGCGGTTCCCGAGTCTTGAATTTAGGGCTTTGTTGACAAGTGTAAGATTTCCAATGCTTTCAAGGAATGCATCTCTGGCGATTCCTAAATTATAAGCGTTTACATAAGTCATATCGACTAACCCGTCTTGTGAGGTATCCGTACTTGGACTTGAAAACAATTCGTGGTAAAGTTTGCGTTCACTTTGCACATTTGTATTTACAATGACCTTGTGTGCGTCTGGATCGAGCGAGACAGCTTGTGGGTCAATCGGTAAATCCCATTTTGCTTTCCACTTTTCTGGCATGACATGTTCTAAACCCAACTTTTCTTCAAAAACGATTTCTTCGCGATATTTGTTATTTCTCTGTTTTTCCATTTCTATCCGATATAAAATATAGCGAAGAAGTCTTTTTTGTATCTGACCTGCTGTTTGCGCCCAAAGCCCCGACAAAGCTGCTTTCATATACTGATTGTGTGGGAAAATGAGCGTCTCTCTGTCGGGGAAGTTAAGGGAGTTAGGTTCAAAACGTGTGTATAAAGCGTCTCTGATCTGATGATCTGTTGGGTAATGCGTTGTATCAGAAGTTTCGGCACCGAGGTATTGTATAAACCCGTCTAAACTAAACTCGCCTTGAAAATGTTTTATAACTCTGGCAAAGAATTTGTTATAATTTTTGAGTCCGCCTTTCCCGTTGCAGCATAACAGACGCCGGAGCGTGTAAGATTCTAAAATATCAAAGACGCGTTCAAGTTCAGTGTCTCCGAGTTTGGCATCACAGATGACAAACAACAAGAAAGGATGCAAGGTGGTCAAGTCAAATATTTTGTAGAATTCCATGCGTTTACCGATGACGGTGTTCCCATCACAGTCCGTCATTTTACGATAAACATCGGAATAGTCTTTTAAGAGAAGAAACTCATCTTCTACTGTTTTATCTTCCTGTTTCAGTTTCTCCATATATTCGCGTTCATAGGTCGTAAATTCAGGCTTAACATCTTCTGTTCCGAGATTTGCTATCAAGAAATGATGAAAGAATTGCTCATAGGAAGTGCCTATCTTTTTAATGTCCGGGTCCCAATAATCATCCTCAAAAGGCTCCCAATATTTTTCATATAAGGCATCTCTATCTATGCGAGCTCGCAGAAATAGATTATTGCGGAGTTTATCAAACTCTAAAAGCTCTTTGCCTCTTGCATTCAGCGATTCAAATATCTTTTCCGGTTTATCTGCTTCACTAATGCGGATTTGAACAAAGCCAAAGTTATTTATAAGAACCTCGTACAAATTTTTGATTTTTTTCGGGTCTATGTCAACGTGGTCCTGTATCTTATCACGAAAATAACTATATGCAGCATATACCTTCCCGGTGCTATTGCGTGTGTCTCCATCAATGAGCGCAAAAAAAGAGACTTTATTCCGTTTTGTCGGTATGATTTTATAACGCTCCTCTGGCTTAAGTTCAGCCTCCCCATTATTTATTATGTATTTACAAACCTCATTGGCAATCTCCGTATGTCCGTTTTGCATACATATATCTCTGATTGCGCAAAGCATGATTTGGAAAGTTGTCAGTCGTTGTTGTCCATCAATAATATCAAATATCTGAACACCGGGTGATGCTGGCTGTTGTTGGATAACAATAGTCCCCGTGAAATGACTTGTGCTTCCTACCTTCATCTGCTGTGAAATATCAAGCCATAAAGGTTCCCACTGTTTTGTACGATCCCATACATAATGCCGTTGGAATAAAGGTATCCTAAATTGCACAGAAGGTTTAAACATAGCGGAAAAGGTTATTTGATCTACATTCATTCTATACACCTCTTTTACTTTTCTAAGTTAATTTGATTTGAGTTATTGAATACTAAAGTTTGGACAATTCGTGTCGCGTGTGACTTAAGTTTTCAAGGGCTTTGTATTTTTTCAAGAGTTTCACACATGCATGGAACTTTGAGAAAAATACCACACTCCAGCGGAGTGCTATGTCTATAGAAAAATGTTTATCTACCTCCCGCACTCCAGTGGAGTGCTATGTATTCTGAGAGGATGTGCCGCATCTATGGAACTGAAAATTGTCCAAAGTTTAGTATTGAATAGGTGACATACCAATATATGAAGTGCCACCCTTTTGAAGTGCCATCGCTTATTCAGGTCACAAAATTAGCAAAGTTAAGACAAGTTTTTTCGTTGAAATTCGACAGGTGTCAAATACCCTAACGTCGAATGCGAGCGTTTCGGAGACTCCTTTCTGTGAGATTGTATTGTAGCACAATCTTCCTTTAGGGTGTGGT
>JAPPIG010000057.1:0-1248 GCA_028820635.1 Candidatus Poribacteria bacterium | reverse complement strand
CTGCAAACGTAGTAATTGCAACCCATTCCATTATAATTCCTCATGGCGAAAATCACTTTTAGCCAACCAATTTCTTCCTTGAGTTCATCAATTTGTGCCATGCTAACTTGTTACCTTAAAGGGTTAGGACTTACGTAAATTGAGTAGATATGGAATATTTTTACGTAAAAAGCAGTAATTTCGTTGTATTTAACCCCTAAATCCCCTTATCAGGGACTTTAAGAGAAAATGCGTAAGTCATAAAGGTTTTACATCGGCCCCACTCGCCGGGGTCCTCTGTCCATGGCGAACATAGATGCATCAAAATTCTGTTTCAGCAACTCCAACTTGATGTCCTGTTTCGCGGGAACATGCCAGAGATTGTCAAACTCGTCCGGATCATCGATTAAGTCGTAGAGTTCACCCTCCTCATGTCCGTGATAAACTACCAATTTGTAACGTTTATTTCGGTACATCGTTGCGAAAGAATGGTCTGGTAGATCAACAGCGTCATAATACTCACACCGGACGAAATCACGATGATGATTCGCATCCGCCTCACCTCGGAGGATGGGCAGAAGTGATTTGCCGTGCATCCCTTCAGGCACCGCTAAACCCGCTAATTCCAAGAGTGTCGGTGCTTTATCGACGAGTTCAACGAGTGCGTCGCTCTTGAGGCCACTCGCAAACTGTCTTCGCCACGAAAAGATCAGTGGCACCCTGACCAAGCCTTCGTAAAATCTACAGCCCTTCTGGATTAGCCCGTGGTCACCAAGCGTTTCCCCATGGTCACTGGTAAAAATAATAACAGTGTTTTCGCGCTGCCCTGTTTCATCAAGCGTTTCAAGGATCCTGCCAAACTGCTCGTCAATCAGTTGAATCATCGCGTAATAGGCGGCTTTGAGCGTCTTAGCATCTCTTGCCCCAGCTGCATTTGCTTCTTGGCGCGGCGTTTGTGGTAAGATGGGACTCCGAATATCCAGTTCATCTGGTGTGTGCACTTTGGACTGAAAATCAACCGCTTGTAACCGGGTCTGTTGTTCTAAATCACTGTCCCGGAAGAGCGGTGCTGGCATTTCCGCTGGATCAAACTGCTCCCGGTGTGTCTGTGGTGGATTGAATGGCGGATGCGGATCGTAGATATTGACACTCGCGAGCCACGGACAGTCTCGCTCTTCACGAATGAACTCGATCGTCTTTTCTGCACACCATGTGGTCTGATGCAGCTCGGACGGCACGCCTTTTGGATCCCGATTCAGTTCGCCAAGT
>JAPPIG010000017.1:4152-5378 GCA_028820635.1 Candidatus Poribacteria bacterium | reverse complement strand
TTTGTAATATATTTTTCATTATCTACAAAGAGATCATTTTGATCTGTTTTTTTTCGATCAATCAGGGTTTTAAGTTTATAAATGGTAAAGGTTCTTAAATTTTTTCCCACTCGAATTTGTTTGAACAAGTACTTATCCCGTGTCTCTATCCAGATCAACACGACGCCCAAGATGACGAGCGGTAATAGTAAGATGAGAAGACTTAGAGCACACAGTACTTTTAACATTTTATTAAAACGGCTCATTTCTAACCCTGATTGACTAGTGTGTCAAGGATATGAGCAAGTTGTTTTGCTAACTGTCTTCGCTCAAATTCCCAGAGTCGTCTATTGTTTTGAATCCCACAATCCGAAACCTCGCGATTTCGCAATAGATTTGACATATAACGTGCTATATGTCCAGGATCCCGGCTTGCGAAACATAAACCCTGGTTTACACGCGCGATAATCTGTACCGCGTCTGAATCCTGGTCTGCTATTGCCAGTATTGGTCGATTGGCTCTTAAGTACTCGAAAATTTTGCTGGGAATACACTGTTTATCTGGAATACAAAAAATCAATGCATCAGCTCCTAATATGTACTGCAAACATTCTCTGTGTGGTATTTGTGGGATGATATGCACACAATATTCCAACTCGTATTTCTTTATCGCGTCTCGGATAAATGCGTCTTGCCTTCCTAAGAGGACCAATTGAATTCTTTGTCGTATTTTTGGACGTGTTCGCAACAGCATATCCAATGCCTGGAACAACGGTAGGGGAAACAATTCTTTAAAAAGTGATCCGGCAAACAAAAAAGTGAATTTTGGGAATACATGAGGCTTTAAACCTCTGAAATCTTCTTCATCAAATCCATTAGTCAAAACTTGCGATTTTCCCTCTAAAGCAGGGTCAAAACTTCGGAGAATACCAGGCCAGGCAGCAAGAATGTAATCTGCATCGCGAAGCACAATTTTTTCTAAGTACTTCTCGAACTGTTCAAGAGGCTGGATGCGTTTTGGACGGTGTAGTTTCTCGATCCAGGGATCTCTAAAATCGGCTATCCAGGGACACTTATATTTTAGATGGAGCGTTCTTCCTATTAGATGGGATGTTTCACGAGGAGATGTAGAATAGATCGCGTCTATATTCTCCGCTTGGAAAATCTCTTTTGCCTTACGAACACCCGTAAAATACCAGGCGACATATTGATCAGGCACAAATAGAGATCGAATGAAAGAAGCCAGG
>JAPPIG010000017.1:0-4141 GCA_028820635.1 Candidatus Poribacteria bacterium | reverse complement strand
AAAAAGATCCTTGTTTTGCCTGTCCACCTACCAGTCTATAAACGTCATACAGAGAAGGAGCATTTACCCGATAAATGCTTAAATCTTCTGGAATACCATCTAATAGTTTTTCATCCACAGCGTCCAAGTGATTTTCTTGTCGTTTGCAAGTCAGAACAACTGGTTGCCATCCAAAATCCTGAATATACTTCACGAACTTGGTAACCCGCAGAACCCCCACACCATTAAAAGGAGGAAATTTTTGTGTGATCATCAAAACTGTTCTCAAAATCATACCTCTCTAATGAATTAATATTGGCCATTCATCTAAGATATATTTTGCAATTTCTTAATGTCATAAATTTCTGACACATCGGGAACAGATAGGAACTCCCAGTTATATCCACCATCTATTAGCCCTAAAGGTTGGTTTGCATACCATAGCCCTGCCTCTCCCCATTTCTTTTTTGCAGTAGAATGATTTTTGGTTGTACTCGCACCTGCAACGATTTTCTCGCCATCCACATGCAAGCCGCGTATATATCCGCCGGGAAGTTGTGCAAATCTCTCAACAATTTTTCCATTGGATGATATCCGACATATCCTGTGGCCGACGGATTCACAAACATAAAACCAATTGTCAAAAAACTGAATGCTGTGAGGGTGAATGATGCCTTTATATATGATTTCATAGCGAATAGCTTCGCGTTTCCTATTTTGAGATACTTGACAGTTGTGATTGCTTTGTACCTTTATGTCCTCCCATTTAATTAGAACCAGACCCCCATCAAGCATTTGGCTCCATCGTTTTTTTAAATTTATATCTCTGCCTTTTAATGAAAACATGGTCATATACAAACCATCGGATGCAGGATAGATCGAGTTTACATGTCTCAGGTCGTCGTCATAAGTGTCGATATAGATAAATCCCAAAGGTTGTAATACGTTTTTTTGCTCAACTTGAAACATAGCGACACAATTATACCGAGACATTACAACATATAGAACATTTTGGTAGATACTCACATCATGCAAATCGAGCGACATTCTACGCAGAGGAAGTCTCGGCAAAAGACGCTCAAGTCCACGAGTTAATTTTCTCACTAATGCCGAAGAAGAATCAGGCCCAATGACCAGGTTTCGAAAAAAAATGTTGCGCCTGAGTTTAGCATGTAGTCCTTCAGCGGCAATTCGGTATTTTTGATTAATTTTAAAATTACTGTCCATTCGTATCAAATCACCATTGCAGGCAACCCAAGCACCATTTTCACAAAGCCCAATTCCCCGCGAATTTCCCGCAAAAATAGGCCATGTTTTTTTGTGTTCCAAATCTACCAAAAAGATGCGCCCATTCGATCCGCAGGAAGAAACTAAGTACAGTGATTTCATCTAATAACCTCTAAATCTGAAACTGGATTAGAACCGTAAGAACTATCACTTTCTATGATGGCAAGCATACGTTCTGTTGAAGCGGTCCAGTTCAGTTCTGTTTCTACTCTTAACCGACCAGCTTTTCCTTGTGCCGTAGCGAACTCTGGGTTTTCGAGGTATTGGATGAGTGTATCAGCACAATCATCAGCAGAAAATGGATCAATAACAGATCCGGTCTGACCATGTAAAACAGCGTCTTCAACCCCACCTGACTTGCCACCGATAACCGGCGTTGCACATGCATTTGCTTCAAGAAAAGCAATGCCAAAACCTTCGACCTGACAAAAATTTTCCATAGCTTGCGAAAGCATAATGAATACATCTGCAAGGTTGTAATAGTCTTTCAGGTCACGATCCGCCACAAAACCAGTAAAAATAACGTATTGTTCCAGATTCAAATACTTGACTAATCCCTCCAAGTAATTTCGATGATGTCCTGCACCTAAAATGAGGTACTTGATCTGTGGGATTTGGCGACAAACCTTTGGCAAGGCTCGAATCACAGTCTCATGTCCCTTATGTGGTACAAGCCGGGATGCAGAGAGGATTACCTTGTGGTCTTCTACGCCATATTTTCGAATCAAGTAATTTGGTTTCTCGGTTGGATAAAACTCTTTGGGATCTACAGCGGGATTTACGATATGTGTTTTCCCCATCGAAAGCCCCATCTCTTGTAAAAGCGACTTTGTATAAGCACTGTTTGGGAATATACCATCAGATGCTTGCAGTATTTTATATCTGAGAAATCCCAACCGTTTCCATATACGATGCTTCCAGGTGAGATTTGTATCCTGGAGTTCGGTTCCGTGAGCTATTGTGAAATATTGAAATGGCATCAGGTGTCGAATGAGATAGGTATGTATGCCAGACCGCCATTCCCCATTAATCACCACATCACTTCCTGCACTGAGCGCATAATAGAATAATCTCAGGGTCCAGATAGGGGTCCAAAAAAGGCGTCGATGAATGCGTTTTGTTATGAAAGGCTGCTTTCTATCAAAGGCTTTACATCCTTCGCTGTATGACGCGACTACGCAGATGGCGTGTCCTTGAGAAACCATTTCTAATGCGAGATGATGGAGATATGTCTCAATACCCCCTTTTTGGGGGCGATAATTTCGGGATGTAATTAGAATACGCATGTGCTACTGACCTCTTAGCATCCTGTAGATTGATCTTAAAATTTGTTCTTCTTCATCCGCAATGCGGAGAAACTGATCCTGCAAATCGCTCAGGGTTTTATCATCTTTGGTCATATAAATTCTGGTAAATAACCGGGCAATGAGCTTCCATTGTTTTGATATAAAATGCCACTGACGTTCTATCCTGTGAAGATCAGAGGCACAGCCTCTCACTAAACCAGAATAGACAGCCATAAATTCTGATCTTTCCTGATTTAGCATAAGTGCTTCGCGACATGCCTTTCTTGCCCGTCGTTCAAGCACATCTGGAGATTCTTGAGCCCACAGAGGAAGATCGTCCGCAAAGCTGCGAATGCCTTTGAGGCCAGAAATAACAGATAATGGCGGCAAATCTCGGGTCGGCTGATTTTTTAGATATTTCCAATAGACTTTTTGAATGAGTCGCGTTGGTTTTTTAGCTGAATAGAGATTGTTTTCGACTTTTTTTTTCATTAACCGGATCAAGGTTTTAGTCTCAGGGATATGACACCCCTCTGGCACATGAAAGTCCTGGAACTGCTTATGAGCTAAATGGCTCCCCACCAATTCAATAGGCAACCATCGAAAAGTCCTTGCCCCATTACTCATCACCAAAATAGCATCCCGTACATCATCAATACCACATCCAACATATGTAGTGTGATCAGAACCATCATCGGAATAGCTGCTGCGATTTTTTGCTGAAACCCATAATAGTAATGGCCGCTTATTCTGTATTAAAATGGAGGCGCGTTTGCGAAACTCTGCAGGAGTTTTGCAGGTAACCGATTCTATTCGAACATTGAAAAGTTCGCGTAGATTATGGAATACACGTCCTCGGGTATAAGCATGTCGAAAGGTATTTGAGGTGGGAAAGTGCCAAAAGGACCATCCTAATTTGAGCAACTCAAAAGTTTGTATATTTTCAAACAGCCTATCATGATAGGCCAAAATATTCATGACATGCCCGATGCAGAACATATACTGGTTGCCAGCGGTTCCGTCAGGACCGGGGTATTGTTTTACTCTGTCTATTACACTGTTCATGACATCAAAATCTCATAATGCACTTTTATATTCAGAAGCGGGAGCCAATGTACAACAATCGCTATAGATTCATTTTTTACAAATACTCAGTGCAACGTTGGTTTTGTGTCAGAGGTCGCAATGAAGATGTTTTCGCCGCCAGGATCCGAACTCATTGCATACCAGCATTGAAGGGGTTTTAATCCAGTTGGAGAATCTGGCAATTTATAAAAAGAGATCCCTTCGTAATTCATTCTTAATCTTCTTTGTAGTTGGTCTTCATAGAGAGACTTTGGCAATAGTCTATCTCCCTTCCCAACCCCTTCAACGTAATCCAATGGTGTCGCGTCTTTGCCAAATATTAGGTCTGTTAACCAGAGTTTCAAATTGCGAGGTTTGAGGGTCACCTCATAGCATTTACCTCGGGTTCCAATCACATATCCCCACCCAAACTGTCTTGAGTCGATAATCACAGATTTGCTGTGGGGATGACAGTCTTTTCCGAACGTATTCCAAAAGACAGATTGCGTAGTTGTATGCCAATG
>JAPPIG010000036.1 GCA_028820635.1 Candidatus Poribacteria bacterium | reverse complement strand
GATTGAACACCTGTTCGGAAGTCCTGAAAAGATAAAATTGTCCAAACTATAGTAACTGTTCTAATATTAGGTATTCTTTTTCAAGGAACTCATGCTCATGAAAATGAGTTTGTTGGTCCCCATGATGATTCTCTTGTGAGTGGTTCTGCCTATGCAATGCCTGCTTATGAGAGTGTTCCAGATTTCTATGTTATAAGCAGCACTAGCAATGTTGAAGCTTTTGCCCCAATTCATCCTGTACAAACCATGACCCTATCAGGTTACTTCAATATTCGGGCACGCGCCTCGGATAATCCTCAAGCTGATGGAGATCCTGAGGTGACACTAGGTGGTTATTTTAGTGGTGATTTATATGAGTGGGTTAATGACAGTAAAGCGCAGTGGAATACGCCTACAGGTTTATGGGCTGCAGCTGGAGGAAATGCAAGGGCGACTGAATACCTAAGAGTTGCTATTCCTACAGGTGGATTTCGCTACGTGAATCTTTATCATCGGCATAATTCAGACCAAAACGGGTGGCATGATTATGCTGGAGGATTGGAACCATAGTGAGATGGAACTGCTACATATCAAGTAATGGGTGAGACTTTGTTCCTCATTTCACCTTAAGTGAAGCATATTCATATGTGGTGTAAAATGTGCACCACATATGAATATAACTTATAGACACCAACTTACTTTCGGCATTGAATGACTCTGATCTATTTCCTATTCGTCGAGCCAACTCATCATACTACGTAAATTCTTTCCGACTTCTTCAATTTCCAATGCTGCTTCCTGCCGTCTAAGCGCTTGCAGCACAGGTTGATTAGCCTGATTTTCAAGCACCCACTCTCGTGCGAAAACACCGCCTTGCACGTCTTTGAGAATTTGACGCATTTTTTCCCGAACATCATCGTCAATGAGTTGGGGACCGCGCGTCAGGTCGCCATATTCTGCGGTGTTACTTATATCATTACGCATTTTGCTTAACCCACCAGTATAGAGTAGGTCAACAATCAGTTTCAATTCGTGGAGGCATTCAAAGTATGCCATCTCTGGTTGATAACCTGCCTCAACAAGTGTATCAAAAGCAGCTTTAATGAGCGCAGCGGTCCCACCACAAAGGACGGCTTGTTCACCGAAGAGATCCGTTTCTGTTTCCTCGCGGAATGTCGTTTCCATGACTCCAGCGCGTGTGCCGCCGATACCCCTTGCATAAGCAAGCGCGATGTCGCGGGCAGCACCAGTGGTATCTTGATGGATAGCAATCAGACACGGCACGCCGCCACCACCTTCAAACACTTCACGGACGAGAGAACCAGGACCCTTCGGAGCAATCATGGTAACATCAATGTTATCGGCAGGGACAATCTGTCCAAAATGCACGCTAAATCCGTGCGATACCATCAGCATATTCCCTTCCTGCATATTCGGTGCAATCTGCTCACGATATACGGCAGAATGTTTTTCATCGGGAATAAGAATTTGAACGATGTCTGCCATCGCTGATGCTTCTTCAACAGTTTTGACGGTAATACCTTCTGCTTCTGCGCGCTCTTTTGAGCGGCTGCCTTCGTATAATCCAACGACAACGTTTGCGCCGCTATCTTGTAAGTTCAGTGCTTGTGCTCTACCTTGTGCACCATAACCGATGATGGCGACGGTACGCTCTTTCAATAAATCAAAATTGGCATCGCTATCGTAATAAATTGTTGCCATAAAGTTCTGTTCCTCTCATTTAAATCTTTTCTTAATAAGGTCTTTTTGCTCTATATGCTGTCAACGAGACTATTTTGTAGCACCGCGCATCATCGCTACTTTACCAGTGCGCGATAACTCAAGGATACCGTACGTATTGAAAATATCAATCGCCGCTTTCAATTTACCCTCATCACCAGTAATTTCAAGCACA
The DNA here is from genome assembly GCA_028820635.1 of Candidatus Poribacteria bacterium. GTDB lineage: Bacteria > Poribacteria > WGA-4E > WGA-4E > WGA-3G > MSPOR6. The sequence goes on along the minus strand of JAPPIG010000036.1, from coordinate 3,725 downwards.
AGGGAGGCAGGTTTCATATCAATAACCCGTCCACGGAAGACTTCTGCGACTTGTAAAATCTCAGTACGTTTCTGTGGATCGTCCGTGGCAACCTTGATAAGAACAAGTTCACGTTCAACATGTGTGCCAGCAGTGGTAAGGTCTTTGACTTCAATAACGTCAATTAACCTATTCAGGTGCTGATAGATTTGTTCAATTATCTGTGCATCCCCATGTGTAACAAGCGTCATGTGTGAGATGCTCTTGTCGTGGGTTTCGGCGACGTTGAGACTATCAATATTAAAACCGCGTCCACTGAAAAGTCCTGCAACACGCGCGAGGACTCCAAATCGGTTTTCAACTAAAACTGAAAAAATGTGTCGTTCTTCTTTGCTCATTTGTATTTTTTAGTAAAACATCAGATTTTTTGGATGTTGTTATGGCACGCTTACATGAAGTCTAAAATAATTCGGTAAATACTCTAACGATGCTCGGTGCGGTTAGGAAACCACACCTACCTTGTCTATGAAAATTGGAATCACCGATTTAAAAACTTAATCTTCATCAAAGCGCGCCTGCCATTTTTGAGACTAAGAAAGTCCGCGAATAACATCTCCGAGTCCTTCTCCTGCGGGTACCATCGGGAATACATTTTCCTCTTCAGCAACAATAAAATCAATGACAACAGGACCATCATTAATCCCTTTTGCCTTCAGCAATGCGGGTTCGACATCTTCAGGGTGTTCAACACGGAGACCAGTTGCGCCGAATGCCTGTGCAAGCAATGCGAAATCAGGGTTGTCGTGATAATCCACAGCGGAGTAACGTTTGTCATGGAAAAGTTCCTGCCATTGACGCACCATCCCTAAATACATATTATTGATGATAAAGATTTTAAGTGGCAATTTCATCGTAATTGCAGGCACCAATTCTTGTATGGTCATGATATAAGATCCATCGCCATTGATATTGACAACGGTTTTGTCTGGACATCCGAGTTGTGCACCAATTGCAGCTGGCAAACTAAAGCCCATCGTGCCGAGACCACCAGAATTAAGCCACTGACGCGGTTCGGTAAATTTGAAGTATTGTGCCGCCCACATCTGGTGCTGTCCAACATCCGCTATAACAATCGCGTCACTATAATGTTCATAAATCTGCTCTATGACATATTGTGGCATTACCTTATTGGCTTTTTGCTCATATTCAAATGGATATTTCTGTTTCCATTCCTGAATTTGATTTCGCCACGGATCAATATCTGTTGTGTCAACCTGCTTATTTAGTTCGGTAAGGATGTTCTTTGCATCACCAACAATTGGAACATCTACTGGTACATTTTTTCCAATACAGGATGCGTCAATATCAATATGGATTTTTTTAGCGTTTGGTGCGAATTTGTCAAGGTCTCCAGTAACTCTGTCATCAAACCTTGCGCCGATGGCAATAACAAGATCAGCATCAGTGAAAGCATAATTTGCACAGCAAGAACCGTGCATGCCAGGCATCTCCATCGCCAATGGATGTGTTTCGGGAAACGCGCCGAGTCCCATCAACGTAACGGTGATAGGAATCTGTGTTTTAAGGGTTAACTCTCGGAGTTCCTCGCTTGCATTGGCAAGCACAACACCACCACCAGCATAAAGCATCGGCTTTTTTGCTTCCTTAATTAACGCTGCGGCTTTTGCAATTTGTGTTGGATCCCCATGCACTTGGGGCTTATAACTGCGGATATCAACTGTTTCTGGATACTTAAACAGGGTCTCATTTTTCTGAGCATCTTTAGCAATATCAATAATAACAGGACCTGGTTTTCCTGTTCTGGCGATGTGGAATGCCTCTGCGGTGACATCTGCAATCTCGTCACAACTTTTGATAAGATAACTATGTTTGCAGATTGGTCGGGTTACGCCGATAACATCACATTCTTGGAAGGCATCGCTTCCAATCCAGTGAGTGAAAACCTGTCCAGTAATCGCTACCATCGGGATAGAATCCATATACGCAGTTGCGATTCCAGTAACGAGGTTGGTTGCACCAGGACCGGATGTTGCCAGTGCCACTCCGACTTTTCCAGTGGCGCGCGCATATCCATCCGCAGCGTGAGACGCTCCCTGCTCATGCCGCATCGGGATCAATTTTACTTCTGTTTCGTCGTACAGGGCATCGAAAATCGGCATTGCCGCGCCACCGTTCACACCGAAGATATATTCGACACCTTCACGTTTGAGACCTTCAACCAGGATTCGCGCTCCTGAAAGTTCCATGTCAATTTCCCTCATAAACGGTAGTAGACACATTCCTCTGTGCCGTATAACCCATTAAAAGTAAAAAACCCTCTCGTTCCACTTTGGAGACGAGAAGGATCTATAAATAACCTTACCGTGGTACCACTCCAATTCTTTCCTTTGTTCTCAAGGAAAGCACTCTTGGGATGCGATAACGGACATCACACCGACTAATCCTACTTATCAAGATTCGGAAATCATTCCTACAGTTGTTCAGATTAGCAGCTCCAGGGCGACCTTCAGTCGTAGGAACTTGAGAAGACCTTTCAGCCAATGAGTCTTCCTCTCTTGCAAGCCCGGAGGACTTACTCCTCCCTTTCAACGCTTTTTTATAATTTATTTAATTTTATTACACCCATTTTGCTAAAGATTACGGGTGCTTTGAAATCATTTACATTTACTTTTTAATTATAACACCTCTGAACAGAAATGTCAAGAAAAATATTAAATCCCAATAGTTTAGTGGTTTTCGTAGCCGCAATCAGAAGATTGTGACTACGGACTATAAGGTTAACTACTGAGCGGATTTTAACTGCCCCCAAATGATGCTCATTTTCCTCGTAGGGTCTACCGATAGTGATTCAGCAAAGCGGTTTGAAATGAGTTCGGCATATTCTGTCGAGATCTGCTCATGTGGTGGTATCACAGTGCCACAACACGAAGTATGGAAATTGATAAACCATCCTTTCATGTCTTTCGTTCTGTAAGCAATCGGATCCGCATTAACACCGTTGTCTGCATAACTTTCAAACTCAAATTCGTTTTGTTTCAAGACAGCAAGACCTGAAGCACGATTCGAAGTCCATTTTTTCAGAGAAGGTATATACTTCTTACCGAGTTCTGTTGGAGAAACTTGTGCAACAGTGCCATTTGTAATAGTAGCACCGAAGACACTTTGTTGTCCTGCCCCTGCTGCAGTAACACGCGCGCCTTTATGCCAATAGTAGTAGAAAGCGTAATCTCCTATGAATCCACCGATACCACCTTCTCTCAACCACGAATAAATCAAATCATCTTTCCCTTTTTTCTGAAATATTGTGCCAGGTGTGTTTCCTTGCGTAATAATGTAAATACCCTTCGGGTTATTCTCCATATATTCCGCTAAACCATCACTGTCTACGATTTCAGCGGTCAGTTTTTTATCTTCAAGTTTTTCTACTATCATCTCTGCTAACTGCTTCGGATTTTGGACAGCTAAACCATTTCCATTTTCCATGCCTGCATCATAATGAACAGCAACATCTTGCCCAAAAGCATACCCCGCAAAAATTAAAGCAGTAATTGATACAAAGCAAAATAACCTTTTCATTGTCTGATCCTCCTAATTTAGGGACTCAAATTAGTTTTAATATTATTGAATTTTCATTAGATGATTCAGCATAACATGTTTGCACAGAATATTATAGGTAGTGTTTACATTTTCTTATGTTGCCATGAGTATTGATGCGAAATAGACAA
>JAPPIG010000113.1 GCA_028820635.1 Candidatus Poribacteria bacterium | reverse complement strand
GAGATAAGGACCACAATTCTGGTACACTCTACCGGGTTCTTGGCCCTCATTATTGGCATTAGAGCAACACTTCGCTGTTCTTACATGAACGAAGAGTTGCTCGATTATTCTTGTACTCTTGTCTCCAAAATTCTTTGCAGGAGCAAGTTCAATAAAGGGACGAAGAAGGCTCCGGACTGTCGTTGTCGTTCCCCGCCAGTGCGGATTCAACTTTGTAATCTCCGTACTGTTTGAAGAAGAAAAATCTGGCTTTGGGGCGGACAAGGAGACAACCACAATACGGGGTATGCGATAACCTATATACTTTCTTTTTTTATAGTATGGGCTAATGGTAACGCCCTCTGTCCGAGCTAAAAAGTGAACGTTTCCTTGTGAGGCACTCTGGCAGGCATCTCGACAACTCTCTTTATTAAGACAACGGAAGTCCGCAAATATGGCGTCGAGGTTGTTAGGCGTAACAGGTATATTAGTAATAGGCGCAATACCAACGTCCTCGTAATACTGATTGAGTGTTCTTTGTATTTTATTCATAAGCCAAAATCCCTCCGGTCAAGTCCAACAAAGTTCTGTAAAAAGGTAGCTTCGTAATAGGGCAGTGATTTTGTTTCAAGTACGTCATGTCCAGATAACGTCTGCGTGAGAACCACTCTTCAGACCATTCCATACACAATGCACCGATAGCCTACGAAGCAAATGATTCTATACGGAAAGCTGCACCAATCACAGGCTTGAAACATAAGCCCTAAATACTCCAACAAAGCGGAGTAACTCCAGGGTCTGAATGATGTAAAGGGTCTAAACCATATCCAACAAAAAATAATTGACCGTAAAAATCGTAGAAAAATTCAAATTTAATTTTGTCTATATTGGGCGAATTTGATTTCTCCAAATTTTCAATATCTTGTAACGAGATTTCATTGTCATTATGATCATAAAATACACACCAAAAATTATTCATATCCACATTTCCGTCATAAAATCTCTGGGGTATGGTGTAAAAAACAAAATCATTGAGATTTTTGCCATACAGCACAAAATCCCTAACTACATCAAAAACTTGTAAATAAACAGCCTTACGGTCAAATACCGATATATGTTCTAAACACTTAGCCAGTAAAAATTTTTGTAATCGCAGTCTGCTTTTAGCATTAAAGTTTTTTAGCGGGTAAACCATTATGTATTTGCGGTCATCTCTAAAATCTGTTCCTATCTTCATGCTATTAAAATCTTCAGTGATTTGCCATGAAATATTATCAAAAGGATCAACAAACGGATCAGACTGTGTTACATAATCTATGAATGTTTTATCTTTCATCTTCTCTATCTCTTTTATATCAAAGAAATACCTCCCACCACCCATAAGAGACCCAATCTCTGATTTTAATATAATATCTTTATCTAAATCAAACTTTATATTTTCTTTTGTTAAAATTTCGATAAGTCCGCCTATACCCCATTTTTTTAGTATGACGTTTTTAAATTCAACATTGGGCAGTCTCAACTTTTTTGAACTTTCTATATATGGATTAAAAATCAACTTCAGATATTGACAGGGTAAAAACTCTGTAAATGTTTTGTCAAACGCTGACAGTTTATTATTACAGGTATGGCATACTGTACCTGGGGGTATGACGAGCGTGAGTGTATGGTCTCCAAGCAATGATGACGGTATGATATGTTCGGCTGTAAATTCAACATCCTTATTGGTTTTTAAGCAGAACATACACTTTTTTATTCTTGATTCGTTATAATAGAACACATTATCTTCTTGTAGTTTTTCATAAATCAAATTTACAATATGATAGACAGCCTTATGAAATTTGATAAATTCTCGCATAGATTTTGAAAGTAAATTAAATCGCGGGTATGGTTGTTTTAAGTAAAGAGATTTGCGATCTAATTCGTCAATTTTGTCGGATATATTTTTATCACCAGAAATTTTTAGGGTATCCCATAATCTTCTGTAATAAAAATCTTCCTCTGGGCCACATAATCTCTCAAAAACTGACAGATAAACGTTTAAAGTATCACAATTAAACAGGTGTGGACAAGCGGGTGAATGACTCCTATGCAACTCAATTCTCCGATCACTTCCCAGCTTATATTCAGTATTAAATTTATCCCACACTATTTTCAAATTTCTATAAAATCTCTTAAATTTCATGGCATAAACATCGGGTTTTTTTTCTATTTTGTCTTTGTTCTGTATATCTACTAAATGCTTGTTCCTCTGCCACCAACGTTCACTATAATACCGCTTCTCTTTTTTCATTGTTTTTACTCCTTTTTAAACATTTATATCGTCATTTTCAAAATGGAGTTACCCCGTTTTGGTGGAGTATTTAGGGCTGGGATTCAAGCTGCGAAGGTACCCGCCGAAACGGGTCAAGTCCAGTATTTGCATCATTGCGCTCCCACTTTAATCCCCTCACAGATTTCATGCGATTCTCAACCTCACTTATTGCCATCTCCATTTTTAATCCGAAAGGAATTTTTCTGGTGGTAAAATCATAGGTGTCTCCTTATGCGTTTTAACAGTATCATTGTCAGAGAAACTCAGCGCTCTGGTCAAGTCCAGTCCCTCCCGTATGCCCACCTTTTACCGAATAAATGTAGGACTTTATAGTTGCGCCATCCCCCAGTAATTATAGCTATTATTGGAGCGCATAATTCGCAAATGCGTCAACAGCGGCTCTACCGGAAGCCCCAAAGATTCTATATGCAAATAGTCCAATTCCTCAATCAGGTCCCGTTTCTCATAAAAATTGACGTTTCGCCAGATGCCGCCTTGTTGCTTTGCTTCGGTGATACATTCGGGTATAGCCTCGATCAGACGCTGCCCTATGTCTATTGCAGGCTCCGGATTTTGCTCCCAAGCATTGGGAATGGTCAGACTAGTGAGATCATGGGGTTTGAGATGAAATCCGTCGCCGTACATCCACCACCATCCAAAGGCAATGTGACCGTTGAGTGCGGCCATCACAAGGCGTAGCACATCCATATCTTTGACTGTAAACAAGCTCTCGCTTCGGGGTGATACTGAATCTTTGGGAATAGACGCAATGAATTGATATGCTGTCTTTGGGAAGCACAGTGTCTCGCCCGTATCGCTCTTATAGTGTTCTATGGTGATCTTTTGCTTGATAATAGCCTGTAACATTTCAGCAGCTTCTTTTGTGGGTATGCGTGGCCATTGTCCAGATATGCGGAGATCTACGTTTTTTCCTAAACGTGGTAGTTCGGTCGTTAGTCGTTGATTCAAACACTGGTGGCGTTCTGCCGCTGGCCAGCGTTGTAGCCCCGTTGACTTGATAACTGTATCTATTCCGTTGCCCAAAACTCCTGTGACGATGGTCACCCTTTGTCGATTCTCCTGAGATTTGACAGTTGGGCTGGCGTTAAACGTAGTATCCGGCCTGTTGTCGTAATGACGTAGATTGATGCTTTGGCTGTATCTCTCAAATATATCTCTGAGTGGTTGCTGTTTCTGTCCAAAAGAGATTGAGAACGGCACGACCATCGTGACGACTCCGCCGTCTGGTTTCGCCAAGGCCAGCGAGGTTTCACAGAATAGGGTATAGAGATCTCCAGCCTTTATAGTCTGGTAAAGTTTGTGCTCGGAAAGATTGTCGCGTTCTAATGTGTTCATTGATTTATTCAGTGCTTCATAAGGAGGGTTGCCAATTACCACATCGAATCCGCGCCAAGGGTTCTCGTAGAATAACAATCGCGCATCGGTTAAGGCTGGATTAGGTTGGGTGTGAAAGAGCGAAAAGTCGGCGAATCCTTTGAGTTCTTGGCTTGCAAAGTCGCCAGCATTTTTAAGTATTGATTGGAAATCTTGGCGCAATGTTTGATCAATATCCCTCACCTTTATCTTTTCGTCTTCTGTGTGAGCATCAAACCACTGAGAGCGATTTTGAGCTAATGCCGTCAATGTACCCATCAGTCCGGGAATATTGGCGTCCAAACCTCCCGCAGACTCAGGACGCCATCCGGAGTGGGCTATGGTTTCCAGTGTGTCGGCGCAGATGATACGCGCTTCAAGATTAGGCAACGGGTCGTTCCCTGAAAGATCTTTCTCATTGGCTTTAATAGCGATGAACAACCTCAACCGCGTTATCTGTATAGCCAGCGGATTTTTATCCTGCCCGAATAGTTGCCGCTTGATAATGTCAGTAGTCCGGCTACTTTTATTTTTATTTAATTTATCAAGTGCAGTCTTCAGTGCTATCAATGCGCTGAATAGGAATGCTCCTGAACCTACGGCGGGATCAAATATCCGCAACTCATTGATACGACCCATAAGCCGATTATGCTCTCCAGTACTCATATGAGGGAGTGGTGCGTTGGGAGTGCCGAAGAGTTCCAGCAACTCTGTATCCGTTATATGGGAAGGCGCGTATTCGCGTATGGCGGCAGTGAGGGCATCTTTTACCATCTCCATGACGACATCCGCCGGCGTGTAGTAGGTGCCATGAGGATGTCTGTCAGGTGGCCGCTCTCCCGTTTCAGTCGGTGTGATAAGGCGCTCGAAAAGGTTACTCAATAACTCAGGATCAAGCGTCTGCTCACTTTCCCCGGGCAGATGTTCATCCACCGTCCAGTGGTAGCGGGAGAATATGGTGAACAAGCCGGGGTTCTCTGAGTCCGTATTCCAGTAGTCTTTGGACGAGATGAGAAGCTGATTATCCCCATCGTGCTCAGCAAATAGGGAGCCATTTAGAAAAGGAGCGCGGTTCATTGCGTCATTGAGCACGGGGTTGGGATGCATTATCCGTTGTTCATCGGCCGTGTTCAGCCTGTCATGGAATAGAAAACTCAATACTTCGCGATGGTAGTTGAGCTTCTGATCTTTCATACTTTTAGCGATGAAGGCGTCCTCAAAAATCTCAGGAGGGATGATATTTTCTTCTTTTAGTATCCATACGAACATCACGCGGATAAGATGGCGCAAAATTGTCTGACGTTGTGAAAGTGTTTTGCCTTGCTGTAATTTCCCTACCCAAGCTGCAACATCCTTGTAAAACTGCTGGCGTAGCGGCGCTACCGTGAGAGGCTTGAGCAACTTTTCGAAAGTCAGATTGGCACTCTGCCTCTGAATGACTTGAAGCATATCTTCAAGAGCTGATTTTGCAGATGTCAGGGGGCATTCCGGGTCGAACGCTGCTGTCATATTAACCTTGCCTCCGGCACAAATCGCCAGCCGAGCTTCAGTTATATCTTCTGAGACGACACTATAGGCAAATACAAGCGCGGCATTGGCATTAGTGGTTTTGGCGAATATGCGAGCACAAATAGCGGTGTCCTGCCTGCCTATACCATTGGGAGAGGCGTTGTATTTCACGGCGGCGACCACCATGCGGTTATTTGGTCTTCCGAGGCCGTCTTCGAATAGAGTGGGAGGATCGCTCGATTCGATAACGGGGCCATAGGTGTAGGCGTAGTTTTCCCAGTCATTTTCGTATATATCTTTCTGGATGCCAGATAGTGCTGGCATTTCTCTTATGATATTATCTTTTATTAAATCGAAGTTATAGGAGGGTATATTTGAGTACAATATTTGGCTTATGATGGCATCGGGACTGTAGTTTTTTATACTTTCAAGCAGGCTATCCGCAATGCGGCGCGCCTTCAAGGGGGTTCGCGGCTCTATGTCAAGTAAGCCCTGTGTCGTTATAT
>JAPPIG010000115.1 GCA_028820635.1 Candidatus Poribacteria bacterium | reverse complement strand
ATAGAGAGAAGGTGCAGGCACATGTCGGTTTTGAGTGGATTTGCAAAATAGAAAACAATATGAATTCCGTTAATTTAGTATTAGGCATTCCCCGGACTTCCCTCCTACCATAAGCGATTTATCGGTAGGAGCGATCTCCGAATCGCGACCTATAATATGTTGACAAAGCATACCGCAGTGTACAATAATTTCGGTTTTACTACACTCTACAAGATTTTAGACAAGCAAACACCGTTTTTTATAGAGAATAATTCATATTTCGCAAGATTTCGTAGCGCAACTTGGGTTTAATTAGTTCCAAAATGTTGTGCAACAAGCACTAAATCCAGAATATTAACTTTTCCATCTTTGTTCACATCTCCCTCGGTAGTCTCCTCACCAAACCGAGCAGCGACAAAAACCAAGTCTAATATATTTACAACACCGTCCCCTGTCACATCATAGAGTAGGTTGGAACTCACCAATTTATAAACAATATCCTGGGTATTCTCAAATTTCACGGGACCAAAGTTTGGTGCAAGCCATTGGTAAGCAGTACCGCGCGTTGCGCTTAAATTAGTAGGAGTAGATTTCGTGTCAATTCTAATCTTTAGACAGTTCTCAAATGTTCCTGCTGGAGTCACAACTTTTTCAACGGCTACGACTTTGCTGGTGCTTGTGAACGTAATAGGTCCAGCTAAGTTCACCACTGAATCGGCAGTAAGTTCCCACGAGTCCCCGAGTTCTAACGTCAGTGGGTAGAAAAGGGCAGGCGGATATAATAGGGCTGTTGCCACACCAATAGGAGGACCCAATTCAACTACAATTTTATAAAGTTTAATACCCTCTTCGTCAAAATTAATAAAATAGTTCTCAGTTGTAATTGAATCTGTTCCTAATGTTTCGGTTGTAATTTTGAGTAGTGCCAAGTCTTTACCGTTAATGGACTCATCAGACGTTTCAACGGTGTAGGTAAGCCGTTCAGCTTTATCTTCGCTTTCCATGACCCATATATTGCCGGTAGTTGTCGGATAATAATTTTGTGCAGATACCATAACATTGTGACTAAAAAAGATTAGCATGACTATCAAAAGAGTCACCAATACGGTATTTTTAAACATTTAATCCTCCTTCTGTAGAATATCTCAAAGTTATCCCAATTCTAAATTATGATATTTCATTATTTCGTAAATCGATTGGAAGAATGCAACACTCTCTTCTGTAGGAGCGACCTCCCGGTCGCGACCCACCAAATACCATACGCGTATTCGGTGTTGATTTGGCCAAATGCCAAAAAGCGCATTTGGCGTTGATTTGAGGTCGCTCCTACAAAGAAACTCAAAATCGGAATGATACTTTGTCAATTAGAAATGGTATTATCCCAGAACATCTCGGTGTTCTGTATAAAAGGAAACGCCTTGATTTAGTCATCTCAGTGCAATCTGTTAAGTTAATGGATTGCATTTAAAATCAAGGCGTTTCGCTTAGATAATTTGCAGCTATACCTACTTCAGAATGACCATTCGGCGGGTAGCAGAAAAATTATCTGTTTGAAGGGTATAGAAATATATCCCACTCGAAACGTGTTCACCCGCGTTATTCTTACCATCCCAGTACGCTGCAGTTGAAGTCGTCATATATGAGCCTATTGACTTATGACCCAAGTTTAGCGTCCGAACTGCACTGCCGGACACATTATAAATCTGGACCGTTACGTTGGTGTCACTACTCAATTGGTAAGGTATCCATGTCTCTGGATTGAACGGATTTGGGAAATTTTGACCGAGAATCGTTTCCTTGGGACGGACGTCACCAACACGCATCTGCACGCTCAGATATGCATTCTGAATATCTGAAGTGGTTACAGTACGCTGGAACGGACCGGACACAATAGTGCCACGTTTGTCAAGAAGGGCAATCTCAAGTTTATCACCAACTTGAATAACGCTTTTACGATTCATATTTGCCCAAACAGCAGAGACGCTTGCTTTCTCATTGGCAACCTTTTCGGTAGCGACAACCCCTGTGCGTAGGTTTTTGGCAACAACGGTGTAAGTCGCTCCATCTTCCTTATCCTGCAAGGCACTTGTGATGACAAATGCCCACGCGTCCTTAGCAGTGGACACTTTAGGTGCAGCAGCTGCGTCATCGGATTTGTTTTGCCATGCAGTACCTGTGAACGTGAAATTACCACCGGCAGGAGTATTCACGATATAACCGCTGCTACCATCAACATCAAAACCGTCTCCCTCTTCAGCATAGGAATAACCAACTAAATGCTGCGTTGCTGCGTCTAATTTAATGACAACCGATGCTCCTAACATCATAGCGAGTGATTTTGCCGTATATGGTTCTGCAGGCATTAGTGGAATAGAGATCATGTTTAACCCTGACTCAAGTGCAACATCAAAACTACTGGGTTCGATTGGCACTGGCATTTCTTCATCGGAAACAGGCGTGATCGTTAGTGTTGCTGTAGGTTCAGTCCAAGCAAAAGCTTCACTCACATCACCAACACCTTGGATGCCAGGGTGTGGTGTGATTACACCACCTTCTGTCGGAACGCGTGCGTTGCTACCTTCTGGGTCTGCCTCAGCATCCAAACCGACTGGTCCCGGTATATCAGAAGCGAGTTCTGTATTATCTTCACTACCTGCATCATAAGCCATCAACTCTAACGTCATTGAGACAGGCATACCGGTTTCATCAAAAAGCGGCACACCTGATGCGGCGATGAATCCATCATTCGTTGAAACTAACATTGAAGCAACTGTGAGCGAAGCGTTTAACACATTACCTCTTAACCTAACGGTAACAGAACCGCCGGGAACGACAACCTTGTCTGCGACAGCGGTGTTCGCGCCTATAGAAGTTGCAAATTCTAATATCCCTGAGACATCTCCATTTTCAGCGAGTGCGACAAGTGCTGGAACCGCTGGTTGACCGACTGGAGCAAGACTGTCACCTTTAAAGTGCGTAGCAAAAATTGGTGGTGAGAAAATTTGTCCACCCTTCCCGGGTTCACCAATGGTAAGATTAGTTAACGTAATTTCAAACATGTGCTCACCAATAATTGGCGGCAGATCAGGAGGTGTCGGGGTTACTTCAGGTGTTTCCACTGCGGGTACTTCCGGAGTCACAGGTTCCGCAGGTGTTTCCACTACGGGTTCTTCCGGAGTCACAGGTTCCGCAGGTGTTTCCACTGCAGGCGTTTCCTCAATTAAGTTATAGCTTTGCAATTCATACACAATGCTCAACGGAATGACTCCTTCATATTTGATAGGTCCAATATCAGGAGCCAGCCATTGGAAAGCTTCTGTGCGTTGCGTGCCAAGTCTTGTGACGGATTTTCGCTGTATATGAAGCTTGACGCAGTTTTCAATCGTTCCGATTGGAGTCTCAAGTGCCCCCACTTCAACAACTTCTATAGTGCTTGTAGTTGTCGCTGTGCCGATCAAGTCAAGTTCTACTACCGTTACGACATCCCATGTGCGTCCAAGTGGTAAGGCTGCTGGAAAGAAAAGGCCAGGCGGTTCAAGCATTGCCGCTGCAATACCGAATGCACCTTCTTCCAGTTTTGTACGATGAAGTTTCAGATCGCCAGCATCATCAGATATATAATAAACATCGTCATCAACTGTGTCTGTGCCAAGAGTCTCAGTGAGGATTCTCAGTATAAAGATTCCTGCTTCCTTATCGGTTTCGACATCAGATTCTTCAATAGAATAGGTGCGTCTTTCGGCACCATCCTGACTCAGAAAAACCCAAGTGTTCCCGATAGTTGTCGGATAATAATCTTGTGCTGTGGCTGTAAGCGAAAAACTACATACAAGGCTTAACACCAATATCAGTTTTAGCCAAGACATTGGTTTGGTAGTTTGCATAATTCAAAATCTCCTTTTCAAGAATACAATTGAGCGATGTTAGAAAAGCAACACCGTCTCAGCAGATTTTTTGGTTGGTAGGTGTGCAAGGACAAGCGAGGTTACTGTGTTAGAAGGTTTATGTTGTGCTCTCGGGCTGATTTCGTCCTGTTCCGATATATACCGATATCCTAACCACATCCCGATCACTATAAAGAGGATACCTATGGCAATCACAACTAATACCACTTTCCAATTTACCATACTGAATTTCCAAACAATGTGTTAGTGGTCATATTTTATCAAATTTTTAAATGCCTTTTCAAGATAAATTGCCGAAATTTTGTGCAATAATCACCAAATTTAAGATAACGACAACCACATCATCCTCTACGTCTACTTATACCGTAAGGGTTATTGATTAATAGTCACTTTAATAGTTACTGGAGTTCTACCTTTATCATTTTCTGCAAAAAGCGTTATTGTGCCTACGATAGGTGCATTCGCAAAAATTCCAGCAACCCACAAGTCCTGTTTTCTTTCAAAATTTGTGGCAAAACCAGTACCGTCCCCAGGCGGAACAATTCCTCCAGTCACGGCTACTATTCCTAAATTATGCACTTCAGATACATAATCTTCAACATTTTCAAGTATCTTGGCATTGAGTATTCCACCGACACGCGATCCAGTAACTTGAAACTCAAGTGAAGGTAGTTGCCACGCGGGCGGACTTTGTGCTTCTTTGACAGGTGGTGGGAGCAGTTTGAAACTAATTGCCTCAAAGACCATTCCGTCGCTGGTTTCATATTTAATAGGACCAACATTAGGTGCTAACCACTGATAGGAGGTTGTTGGAGCAAGGTTTAGAACCGCACTTGTAATTGAAACTGTTAAAGCAATTTTAGCGCAATTCTGAAATGTTCCGACTGGAGTTACAACATCCTCAAACCCAACGATCTCTAAAGTAGTAATGGTTTTTATTGGGAGCTTTAATATTTCCGTATCTGCCGCTATTTGCCACCTATCTCCTTCCGTTAATACTTTAGGAAAAAAAAGAGTAGGTGTTGGAAAATTCGCTGCCGCAGTTGCCACAGTAGCACCAATGGTTTGTTGTAAGGTAGTTTTATGGAGTTTGATCCCTTCATCGTCAACTGTCACAAAATACTTGTCCGTGTCAATAACCTTGCCCTGCTGGACCGCTTCAGTTGCGATTTTCAGAAGGATAAATTCCTGATCGGCAAAGTCTTCGGGTTTCTCAAGCGTGTAAGTCTGTCTTTGTTTGCCATCAGTACTCTCTAAAACCCATTCATTACCTATAGTAGCGGGATAGTAATTCTGTGCGTCCGCTGTAAAAGCGAAACTACAGACAACCCCTAACACCAAAAGTAACTTTAGCAGATTCCAAGTTGCAGTTGTTTTCATGGTTTAACCTCTATTCCGTTTTCCATTGTGCCGATGTTGACTTTTTACAGAATACGTGTGATAATGTTCACATGTTACAACATTTATAATAGATTTTCAAGCAAAAAGAGTAGAGCCATTCAATTCTCCAGTAATCGCACATGCTACATAGATTTCTTCTTGTAGGAGCGATCTCCGAATCGCGACAGAACACTATGATAGTCGGGAATCCAAATCAACGGTATGAATCATGGCGAATGCCATACGGGGAATGCCTAAAGACGAATGCGCGTATGGCATTCGCCATGATTCATACCGTTGATTTGGCGCATTCGTCTTTAGGCATTCCCCGGAGTTCCCTCCTACAATATAATTAAATGGGACACTCAACAATTGAATGGTTCTGCAAAAAGAGCGTAGATAGAGTTTCAAATTAGCCTGCACTCAATACAATAAAAATTGGTAAAGGAGAAACATAGATGCGGTTGGATGGACGCGTTGCGATTGTGACAGGAGGAGGTGGCGGCATTGGCAGAGCGACATGTCTTGCATTTGCCAAAGAAGGAGCAGATATTGTCATCCCTGAAGTAAATATGGCGAATGCTGAGGCGGCTTCAAAAGAGATAGCTGCGCTGGGAAGACGGTGTATCGTGGTCGAAACGGATGTTGCTGATGGTGAATCCGTGCATGCAATGGTGGACAAAACACTTAAGGAATTTGGACGGATTGATGTTTTGGTTAACAACGCTGGTATTTTCAGTTATACTCGCATAGACGCGTGCACCGAAGTGGAATGGGATAGGATGATGGCAGTGAACCTCAAAGGTCCTTTTCTCTGTTCTCAAGCGGTGATGGAGACGATGAAATCCCAAAAGTTTGGGCGTATCATCAACCTCGGCTCTTTAGCAGGACAAGTCGGAGGTTTGGTTGCATCTGCGCCTTATTCCGCTTCAAAAGCGGGTGTGATGTGCCTGACAAAATCGTTCGCAAGGGTTTTAGGTGAGTACGGCATTACGGTCAACTCAATTGCCCCAGGAATCGCAGCAACAGAGATGGCAAAAAACCACCCAGATATGACAGACCAGATTCCGTTGGGGCGTGTCGCAGACCCATCTGAGGTTGCGAATGTTATCCTTTTCCTCGCCTCGGAAGAAGGTCAGTACATCACTGGTGCAACATTGGATGTAAATGGTGGCATTCGGATGGCATAACAAAATTTGGAAAGGAAATCAGATATGGAATATAGGACACTTGGACGTGCAGGTGTGAAGGTATCATCACTCTGCCTTGGTACAATGATGTTCGGAGGACCAACAAACGAAAAGGATTCCATTCGTATTATTCACCGTGCAATGGATGTGGGTATTAACTTTCTTGATACAGCCAATGTCTATAACGCGGGCGAATCCGAACGAGTCATTGGGAAGGCTATAAGTGAAAACCGGGAAAAGTGGATCATTGCCACGAAAGTACACGGTTCAATGGGCGATGATGTCAACGAGAGTGGTTCGCACCGATTTCATATCATGTCTGCAGTTGAAGCAAGCCTTAAACGCCTCGGCACCGACCATATAGATGTCTATTATCTTCACCGTTGGGATTCAACCACGCGAATTGCAGAGTCTCTGCGTGCCCTTGATGATTGCGTGCGGCAAGGTAAGGTGTGCTACATTGCATGTTCCAACTTTGAGGCATGGCGTGTTTGTGAGGCACTCTGGACAAGCAAGCAACAAGGGTTAGAGGAATTTGTTTGTGTTCAACCACTTTATAACATTGTTAATCGTGATATTGAGGTAGAACTGCTTCCGTTTTGCCAAAAGTACGGAGTCGGTGTCGTGCCTTATAGTCCGTTGGCACGTGGTGTGTTGTCAGCCAAATATTTGCCCGGCAAAGAGCCACCCAAGGGTTCAAGGGCAGCACGTCAGGATAGGCGGATATTACAAACTGAACTTCGCGAAGAAAGTTTTGAAGTGGCACAAGAGTTGATGCCTTTAGCGGAAGCACACGGCAAAACATTAACACAATTCGCATTAGCATGGGTTTTAGCAAATCCAACTATTACGTCTGTCATCATTGGTCCTCGCACAATGGAACAGTTAGAGGATAACTTAGGATGTTTAGATTCCACCATTACAGCAGATGATGAAGCCGCAATTAATGCGTTAGTACCACCTGGAGAACACACGGGTAAAGGGTATAATGATCCTGCGTATCCTGTTCTTGGAAGGCAGTCATAGTCACCAATGTAAAAAGTTCGTAGGTAGGGTAAGCACAACTAAACCTATACTATAGGTGTCAATTTTAGGATATATCCTATTGTTGGAGGGCTTTGTAAGCCCGATATATTTCTGAAATCCAAATCAACGCCAAATGCGCTTTTTGGCATTTGGAGGGGTTGAAAACCCCTCCAACAAGAAAGGATCGCTCTCAGAAAACTATCTGTTTTCGGTATTGGACCAAACTTTACACGCTAAATTGACGCCTATAGTGCGGTTAGGAAACTGCACCTACCGTGTGTGAGACCTTGTTGTGTTTCGTAAACGGTATAACGGGCGGGAACAAGGAGCTGTCCCTTACGGTTTTAGCAATTTAACACCATTTTATCCCCACGTTTCAAGTCCCAACAATTTTTTCCCAAGCTCGGTTAACTCTGCAGTCTCACCCGATTCATGTTCCTTTTCTGGACGTTCACCACCAAAGCCTGCCATCCGATTTTTCCATCCATTGATGCGGCGTTCCCGTGCCTCTTGATTTGCTTCACCCGTTGGTGTCATCGTTATGTATTGCGCGACGCGCGGCGCATCAGCGGTGTTGATACCGGCACTATGCGGCAAAGCACTATGCCAAATTATCAGATCACCTGCATTTGCGGGGACAGGAATCATGCCTAATGCCTCTAAATTTTGTTGGCGCGGGTCAGCATCTTCTGGAAGACTCTTTATCCATTCCTCAATTTTATTGTGGAATCCTGGGACGCAGACAAATGCGCCTTGGTTCGCGGCGGTATCTGTTAGGTAAAGCACACCTTGCACATGGAATCGGATGGGAACATCTATGGACATGTCCCAATGAAGTCCAACGCTTGTACGTTCATATTTGCCGGGGACATTGGGTGGGCTCATGCTGGCACGGTCAAAACTAACCCATAGTTTCTCTGTGCCCCATATTTCGGCAAAAGCCTGATGCACACGCGGGTATTGGCGTGTTGCCCACAGAGCAGGGTGCTGATAGATTTCTACCATAATACCACGAGGTGGATCAGGATACCAACTCTCTGGAGAATCCGCATCCATCTCAAGAAAATCCCAGACCGCCGTTGCTGCATCTTGGATTAACGATGCTGGTGCTGCATTGGGGATGACGACATAACCGTTTTCTTCCCAAAAGGCTAAATCCTCTTTGCTTAATACTGCCATTTGTCTGCTCCTTTTAATCCTATAGTTGTGAAAAGTCAATTCCATTAAGCTATGCGACGTAAGAACGCTGATAGAAATATAATTATCAGTCCTAAAATAATGACAATGTTCAACCATGGTGCAGGTTTTTTCTGAAATGTCTCAAACACAGGATACGGAAAAGTTAACACAACCGCAAGCGTATATACCAGAAAAACGATAAAGAATTTGATACTTAAAATAAGTATGTAAAGTGAGTAATCAACATCAACAGATTCTGCAGCAGAGGCACGCGCGGTTCTAAAGAAAGTGATAACGTTATACACGCCAGATATAAGAACGGTTAGCAATGCGGACCAAACTATTCCACTGAAACGTCTGAGTGCCGATGAAATTAAAGTATTTGGATCGGGGGAACGATTGGCAATTGGAATGAGGACAACGCGAAAAAAGAAGAAACCACCTATCATCAAGACAACGGAACCGACATGCAACCATTGTATCAAAGGTTTAAGGAACATTACCAAAATTATAAAAAAGGTGGACGGCTATCGGTTATCAGAAAGAATACTGATAACCGATAACGATATTATGTGATTATACTACTGGCTTGCCACCGACTGGATTGAAACAGGAACGCGATTGTTTGCAAGCATTAGGCGACACAAATTGGTCGTCGGGACCAACTACCTGCATCGTGCAATTACACCAATAGTGTGTTCCCGGATTTTCTTCAACGAGGTTCTGCAAGTTGCCACCGGGGATATAAATTGCCTTCGTCCGGAGGTCTTGGCATATCGGGCGACTAAAAATTGGGAGTGTTTTTCCCTCTAACATGTTCATCCTCCTTTAACTGACTGCCATCATAGCGGTACGACTGATGAGATTCTGGGCTAAGGTTACCTTGTATGCGTTATCATTCATGGGTTCTGCGTCTTTAACAGCTTCTGCCCCAGCGTTCATGCTGACTGCTTCATTGATCATCTTACCTGTAAGAGCAGTTTCAGCTTCTGCGGAACGCCATGGTGCAGGAGCAACGCCACCAAGTACGACGTTAGCGGCTTGACATGTCT
Organism: Candidatus Poribacteria bacterium; assembly: GCA_028820635.1. Taxonomy (GTDB): domain Bacteria; phylum Poribacteria; class WGA-4E; order WGA-4E; family WGA-3G; genus MSPOR6. The sequence goes on along the minus strand of JAPPIG010000115.1, from coordinate 154,907 downwards.
TTCCCATCATCTCAAAGACACCTGCAACGCTTGCCAATGCAAAGTCAGGGGCACCTTTCTCACGCGCTTTTAGATAAAAACTCTTTGTATCCGGTTTTGGCTGTGGCACCTGAACTTCAACAACGATTTCATTCGGTTCAAGCACATTTTCCCGAAACGGATTTGCCGCTGGCAAGGTAAAGAATTCCTCAACTTTTAATGTCTTTTCACCTTCTGGACCAGCAATTCTGAGAGACGCGTTCAGTGCAATCAATGCTGGCGCGATGTCAGAAGGATGGACAATATAGACCGGATCCCCACCGAAGATAGCGTGGTATTTGCTCAAACCATCAATAGCATAACAGATGTCTCCACCTTTCTTGAGACAATTGACGGTCTCATCTCGGTAGTACCAACACCGAGGGCGTTGGCAGAGATTGCCTCCAAGTGTCCCAACATTCCGTATTTGTGGTGTCGCTACGGATGCTGCCGCTTGTGCAAGCACGGTGTAGTGATGCTGAATTGTCGGATGCATTGCAATATCAGCGACAGTGGCTAACGCACCGATTTTTAAACCTGATGCGTCTGCTGTGATACTATCCATACCGGGCAACGTCTTCAGATTAATCAATGTTTTTGGGGTTTCAATGTACTCTTTGAGTTCACTGAGCAGGTCAGTCCCCCCTGCTATCATCATGACTTCGCCCCATCCGCTGTCACTCAATAATGAGGTAACCTGTTTTAGACTGGTCGCGTTAACGTAACTAAATTTATCCATTGTTTACCTCCTTATGCCTTCTTCTCAGCAAGTGCGGTGAGGATTTTATCGGGCGTTATCGGTAGTTCCCGAATTCGGACACCGATCGCATTGTGAACAGCATTTGCGATTGCACCAAGTGTCGGAATACACGGTGGTTCACCAACACCCGTAACCTTGCGGTGCGTATCAAAAACGATTGACTTGATTTCAGGTATCTCAAATGTTCCAGGGACTTTGTAATCCTCAAGGTTAGCATTAAGCATGCGTCCGGTTTGCGGATCCATGATACGCTCTTCAAGGAGTGCTTGCCCTAAACCCATGATAACACCGCCGTTAATCTGGCTTTCCGTTGTCAATCGGTTAATCGCTAATCCGCAATCTTGGACTGCAACGATCTTAAGCACTTTGACGTGTCCTGTTTGAGTGTCAACTTCAACTTCAGCAAACTGTGTGCCAGCGACTCCGCCTTGTCTGAGTTCTTGATCCCAATTTCCACCTTCGCTGATGCTTTCCTGTCCGAGTTGTCCAGTTGCTTGTTTCCAAGTAACCGTCTTTGTTCTGTCAGAAGCAACATAGATTTTACCTGTTCCGATGCGTAGATCATCCACTGGTGCCTGTAGTAAGGGAGCAACGTGTTCAAACAACTTCTGTTTTGCTGCCGCAGCTGCGGTTTTGATAACCGGTGCAACAGACGCTGTTGTCTGACTGCCGCCACTTCCGCCAGAGGGTAGTCCAGGACCACTATCCCCAACTTTTACTGAAATATCTGTCGGTGCGAGTCCCAACTCCTCTGCTACGATGATAGCAATCACAGTCCGAATACCAGTGCCGATGTCTTGTGTGCCAGTGACCGCTTCAACGGTGCCGTCAGCATTGATAGTAACACGCGCTTGCGTGCCTCTACCGCCGCCACCGCCCCATAAGCCGCTACCAACACCCATACCGCGTTTTTTAACGCCTGTCCCAGAACCGGGAACATTATTGCGACGGTGCCATCCAATTTCTTGTGCACCGAGGGTATATTGTGCTTGACGCACCTCACTTGAATCGTTAATCCGTCGGAATTCAAGTGGGTTCATTCCCAGTTTTTCTGCAAGTTCATCCATCAAGGAATCCATTGCAAAAGCACCTTGCGGATGTCCAGGTGCACGCATTGCGCGTTGATTACCCGCATTAACAGCGACGTTAAAACGTTCGGTTCGTCTATTTGGGACGTGGTAGACATAAGGTGCATTGAATCCTGCACCGCTGGAGATGCCGCCTGTGCCGTAGCCACGCATATCGTAAGCAATGAGTCGACCGTCGCGAGTTGCGCCTGCCTTTACATGCTGTGTCATTGAGGGTCTATTGCCCGCTACAAGGTGTTCAGCCTTTCGGGTCAACATTAATTTTACTGGTCTTTCGGTCATGCGTGACAACCGCACTGCAGCAAGACCTTCTACGCCAGCATTGAATTTGCTTCCAAAACCGCCTCCCATGTGTTCAGTGATAACCCTAACCTGGTTCGCGGGAAGTTCAAAGCGACGCGCGAGGTCGTTGCGGACTCCGAAAACCGCTTGTGTAGATGCCCAAACGGTCAAATTGTTTTCATCTGTCCATTCGACGACATGCCCGTGTGTTTCCAAGCAGACATGCGTTTGGACGGGTGTGTGATAGGTTGCTTCTACTGTAACTGCAGCTTCTGAGAATGCCGCGTCTACATCACCATCTTCGTTAATGCCAGGATTACTCTGGTTTCCCTTCCAGTCATCCCGAATCTGCGGTGCACCTTCTGCCATCGCATCTGCTTCCGTGACGACAAAGGGCAATTCTTCCAATTCAACATAAATCAACCGTAATGCGTCTTTAGCGATGTCGTCAGTTTCTGCAGCAACCGCGGCAATTTCCTGACCTTGATAGCGGAGCTTTCTACCTACTTCGGTTAATGGAATTACCGCTTTGACACCGGGCAGAGCTTCCGCGCGGGTCAGGTCAAGATCCGTTACGTTTGCATGCGCAACTTCAGATCGCAGAATGCGTCCATAAAGCATTTCCGGGCGATTAATATCAAAGGTATATTTCGCTTTTCCTGTAACTTTATCCTTACCAGACAAACGGGCAATCCGCTTGCCAATAAGCCGAGATTGGCTTGCTTCTCCCCATGATGCCATCTGTTTTCTCCTTTTCAATACATAACACGTTCATAGCGACAGCAACCTGATGAAGGGTTGCTGGTCAAAACTACATCTTTTCTGAAGCGGTTTCAACTGCGTCAAAAATGAACGGGTAAGTGCCGCAACGACAAGTATTGCCTGATAAGCCATCCTTGATCTCTGCGCTCGTCGGTTTTTTGTTTTCGTTCAAGAGTGCCACCGATGAGACGATGAAACCGGGAGTACAGAATCCGCACATCATTGCATCGTGCTTAATGAATGCTTCTTGCACCGGATGGAGGTTGTCTCCATTTGCAATACCTTCTACGGTCGTGATCTGTTTTCCTTGTGTGTCCATTGCGAGCATCATACATGCGTAGACCGCTTTCCCATCTACAAGGACAGTACATCCACCACATTCACCTCTGTCACAGATAAGCTTAGCACCAGTCAAATCAACATTGTTCCCGCCTGTATCAATTCCATCGCGCAAAACTGTTAACAACGTAGTGCGTGCCTCAACCTCAATTTCATATAACTTCTCATTGATGTTCAATTGAATTTTCGCTGTGGAGACCGCGCCATCAGTTTGCGCTTCTGCCGTTTCCGCATCACTGACTAAAATCGCTGGTGCAACGGTTGCAGCAACAGTTCCAGTCCCAACGCCTTTCAAAAAACTCCGACGCGAAATATTCGTTTCCTGTTTTTTCTCTTTCTCTGACATGCCTTCCCTCCTTTGCTGGTGTATATCCAAATAACAAAATAAATAAATGTATAATGCCTATACTCCTGACCTAACAGACATGAAAACAGTTATATTCTTTAACTTTAGTAGAATATATCACGTTTCACTTTTTTTAGCAAGTGAAATTAATAATGTGATGCGTAATTATTTTATCGAACGGTGTTGTCTGAATCGCGGATTGACGTGGATTGAGAATCTGTAACATTTTGATAATCCGCTAAGGAGAGAATTTTTATTTTAGTGCAATGCTTACGGGACGTTAGCATTGCGGCGATGTCTGCTCGTAGTCGAATATTCATCATCCTCTCAAAGTTGTTAACGCCTCCAAAATCGCGAGAAAATAAAGTAGAAATCTCTAATCCCAATGATTTGCTAACCGTTAAGTCTGCTTTGGCTTTCTCCCACTCTCTTTGGTGTAACCATACCTGCGTTGCCCGTATGTAATAGGTGCTCGCATCATTAGGCAAAAGCTGTATAACTTTGTTAAAATCAGCACCAGCTAATTCTGCTTCTCCAATGTGGAGAAAAATAATCCCTCGGTTTTTGTAAGCCTTTGCCAAATCATTGTCTAACTCAATAGCTTTAGTATAGCCTTGAATGGCAAGATCAACTTCCCTTACTTCAAAGTGGGCTTTACCAAGATTGTAATAAGCCTCAGCATAATCAGTTTTAAATTGAGTTGCTCTTTTGAAATCTTTGATAGCATCCTCAAAATTTCCTATATTAGTGTATGCAATACCCCGATTATAGTAAGCTATAGGATAATTCTTTTTAAGTTGAATAGCTACATCGTAATCATCAATTGCCCGGTTATATTCTTTCCTTCCGACGTAAACAGAACCTCGTTGATTATAGGCTTCAGCACATTCTTTGTCTAATCTTATTGCAACATCACAGTCTTTTATAGCGAGGTTATACTTACCTTTGTTCAAGTAAGTTCCTGCACGATTGATGTAGGCCTGCACATAATCATCTTTGAGACGAATTGCCATGTTTAAGTCATCAATAGCACGATCTATCATACCTTTTTTATTATAGGCAGCACCACGATTACTATAAGCTTCAACAAAATTTTGGTCAAGTTCTATGGCTTTGGTAAAGTCATTGATAGCATTGTCAATCTCGTCTCTTTTACTGAAAGCATAGCCTCGGTTATTATAGGCATGGGGAAAGTCTTGTTGGAGTTGAATCGCTTTATCAAGGTTTTTGATTGCACGTTCAATTTCGTCTTTTTCAACATAAGCGTAACCGAGATTATTATAGGCATTAGCAAATTTGGATTGATTTTAAGTGCTGAGAAGTAGTCTTTGATTGCGAGGTCAAATTCACCTTTTTCACCGTATGCAACACCGCGATTGGTATATGCTGCAGCATCTTTTGGACTAAGTTCAATTGTCCGTGAATAGTCTTTTAATGCCTCGTCTATTTGATCCAGCATCATCATGAAATTTCCCCGATGGAACGCCAAGAAAGCAAGTGTCTCTATTTCCTCGGGTGTTATAGTAGGCGAAGATTTTGACTGAGATTGCATTCCTTTAATGACTTTTCGGATACCATCTACTACACTTTGCCAACCTTTGCTCTCAGGATTGCATTCGTTAATAGGAATTACTCCTTCAGGAAAAGCTTGGATTTCACCAAGTTGATCGTTTTTCCAGTCACAATCTTCAAGAATGATGGGGATAATTCTTATCTTTTGGTCTAAAGCAATTGCTAATTCCTTGTTACAGTTTTTAGAGGCGAGGCTCTCGGCAGAGACGAGATAGAGCAATATATCTGAGTTAGGAAGGTTCGTGGAAAAAATTTCATCTCGCCACTTGTCGCCACCAAGAATTTCATTGTCGTGCCAGATGCTTATTAAGCCTTGTCGTTTCATGACAGCAAGGCACGTTATCAATTTATCTTTTTCCTCGGTATTGGTATGTGAGTAAGTAATAAATATTTTTAGTGGTTTACTCATACTTTTCCTTCCACAATCGCAATCTCATCTTCCGCTAAATTATACAATTCATTCACCAGTTTTTCAATCTCATTTTCAAGGAAAGAAACATGGCATCTGGGATTAGTTGACGGTTTCCATCTGCGTGTTATGTGAATCAAAAGTTTAGACTGAAACAGAACGACACCCTACCTAAAATTGAAAGTGATTAATTATATGTGGAAATTAATTTTGGAATAGGGTAACATATTAACATATTGATTCGTCTGATAAAGAAATTTTGTTTATAGACCTTGCCAAATCAAAGGTGGTGGATGTCTCAATAACATTCTGTAAATCATCACAACAATTGACTATCGTGGTGGCAAAATATCGAAATCATTTTCAATTATTCAAGTAAAGGAGTTATCATGGCTGAAAATACTTTTGAAATCACAGACGACACATTTGAGGGAATGGTGCTTACATCGGATACGCCTGTCGTTGTTGACTTTTGGGCAGAGTGGTGCGGTCCGTGCAAAATGATTGCACCTATTTTAGAGGAACTTGCCGCTGAAAATGCGGACACTTTCAAAGTCGGAAAGGTCAACGTGGATGACAATCGTCAAACAGCAATGAAATACAGTGTGCGGAGCATCCCGACGCTGCTTGTCTTCAAAGATGGAGAGGTGGCGGACCAGATTGTCGGCGCGATGCCTAAAGATGCGCTCAAGAAGAAAATTTTGGATGCACTTTAATCACGAATTACTGTTGGAGGGGTTTCCGCCCCAATGTAGAAGCAATGAGCTGGAGCATTATCGCTTCGGCAGGCTTCTGTGGATTTTGCTGCGTCAGAAATCTGCATTTACTTCCCAACAGAGCATCATGTTTTGGCGATATGAACGGGTCGGGTTTCGCATACGCTCTACCCGACCTACTTAATAGAGCATCATGTTTTGGCGATTTTTCTACAATACGTTTGCACTTCCCGTTATGTTAATCGGTTTTCACTTGGCAGCGTGTTGCAATCGTAAAATTCGGGAAGGTATCACTGGGCGGAGACAAGTATTTGAGAAGTTGACGGACCAGCTCCTTGACGCGCGAAATTTAGAGAAAACAGCATGGTTTCATTTTTCTTCTGTTGGAGAATTTGAGCAGGTAAAACCGCTAATTGAAGCAATTTATGCAGATGTCCGAATTGTTTTAACTTTCTTTTCCCCCTCGGTTGCACCGAATGTTGCAGACTATTCTTATGTTGATGCAGCAGTTTATCTTCCCTTTGACACACCTCGCAATGCAGAACGTTTGATAAATATCATCAACCCTGCTTGTCTGATTTTTTCCAGATACGATATTTGGCCCAACCTTGTCTGGAAAACTTCCAAATATAAAATTCCTACCATTATTATTGCTGGTACGTTGCATGCGGGATCAAAACGTCTCGGTAGTTTCGCTCGGTCTTTTTTCAGGAGTGTGCATCAACATATCACACTACATTGTGCTATTTCTGAAGCAGATGCCGCTCGGTTTCGGCAACTCTGTTCTTCAAAAGATCGGGTGGTTGTTACCGGTGATACCCGTTATGAACAAGTTTATCAGCGAGCACTTTCGGTTGAACCTGACACCGAATTTTTTCCTGGACAAACGACTTTAAGTCGTCCTATCCTCATAGCTGGTAGCACTTATGCGGATGATGAAAAGGTATTATTGGAGGCCTGTCAGATTCTTCGCAAAGACACAGCTGAGTATAATCCACACTTGATTTTAGTGCTACACGAACCGACATCGGATCGGATAGTCGAAATTCAAGCAGAACTGAATAAACAAAAATTAACACACCGCTGTTTATCAGAACTTAATAGCGATGCGAATTTGGAAGATACGGATGTCCTTGTCGTTGACACGGTAGGGATTCTGGCAAAACTCTATCAGTTAGCAGATATTACATTTGTCGGGGGGAGTTTTCACGGTAGCGTTCACAATGTCATGGAACCTGCAGCAATGGCGAAACCGGTTCTCTTTGGACCCACTATCCAGAATTCTTATGAAGCGTCTTTATTATTGGAAAAAGGTGCATCGAAAATGGTACATACCTCACAGCAGATGGCGGATGTTCTCAAAGAATGGCTAAATGACGAAGAAAAGCTGACAGAGGTAGGGCGTATCGGGAAGCGGCTGATTGAGGAAAACCTTGGCGCGGTGGAACAGACTTTAGAGCATTTGCAGAAGTATATGTGAATCTTGTGTGCAAAACTCGTTTTAGCAGAAGGATAAGCTCAACATAGATTAACGAAGCGGTGCGGTTTCCACGTCTGATTGTGTCTGATACCGAATCGTTAACATTGGACGTAGGTTTTCATCAGGCACCTCTTTTGAAGCAAAAGAAATCTCCCCTTCTCCATCCCGCAAAGCAAAAAGATAACCGTAATTGTAGTCAGGGTTTTTCACCCAAAATCGGACTGCATCAGTGATTAAATCACCCTTGAAGGTATAGCGTTTCCCACCCTCTTGAATCTTAAAAGCACCGTCAATTCGATGCGCGACATCCTCGGAACCGTTGTAATCACTCTCATTATCACCATCTATACCCGCTAACATAGCTTGTGCAGGCGGTTTATTCCATGGAAGGTTGCGGTGTAAGGCACTGTTATAAGTAAGTTCGTTTTCTTTTGCACGATCCGAGGTGCCTCTGCCTTCACGCCATGGTAGTAGGACTCGACGGAGAATAACAGTCTGAACAGTATCAGAATTAACTTGCTGTGCATGTAGACTGATTGATGCCTCTAATACTTGTTCCGGTTCACGGATTCCCATATCTTCAAATGCATCAAACAGATCAAAGGCAACAAAGAAGACACTCCCTGTGGGATTGCATAATAAGGTCGGTTCTGCGCCCACGTTGTTGTTTCGTGTCTTACGGTCTTTATTGACAATCAAACTCGTATCCTGCAAGCCACCAGAAAATGTGACCAAGTCGCCCGCGCCGAAAGTTATTTCGTTTTCGGCAGGCAGTGTTATGTCTATCTCTGTTTGTGGATTTTGCATTGTGAGGCGGTATGTTTTCCCAATTTCTAACCGTGAAGTGAGTAGCAGAACACGATTCAGACGATCATCAAGCCACGCAAATTCTATTTTTATATCGGGCGTAATTTGATAAAGTTCAGAGTTTTCAACGGTTTCCGCTTTCAACTTCCCGTCAAATTGGAGTTGAATCGCTGTTTGTGAAAGTGGAACTGCTTTTAAAAGTGTTGGGGGATCAGCTGAATTAGCACCAAAAACGAAACAAAATAGCAGAGATAGCACTATTGGAAATCTGTACGTTAGGCTGAAATAAGTTTTCAAAATGTTTCTCCGAGATTGTGTGCAGCGACAGACATCGCTTCTGTAGATATGTAACGAAAGGAGAACGTATCTACTTCAAATGCATTGTAATAAAAGCTGCATTAAGAACCTCTCGTTCCTTCTGTCCGGAAGGTTTATTGACAACTTTATCATTAACAACGAATGTACTTGAGGAGCCGCCATCAAGATTGATTGCTTCTGTTGCACCAAGTTCTATAAGGATGCTGGCAAGTTCGTAAAGTGTTAATCCTGTGCTATATTTAGGTTGGCGGCCGTCAGCAACAACTAAAAACAAGGTGTCGGCATTATAGCCGAGGGCAGTTCGTGGTTCATGGCTTAGGTTTAGTTCTTGGCTGCGTTTGCCGGGAGTATGTTTCTTTTCTTTAAGGTGCATATCCACGAGCGTTTGATTTATTTTGCCATTTTTGAGGAGACGCAGCCGTCCACCAATAGCATGGCGGACTCGATTCCACTCAGGTGGTGAAAGAGACACAGTAAGTTTACCACTTTCCCCAGGATTGAATTGGGAAACTCCGGCATCTTTTATCCGAGAACTAATCCAGAGAACAGCATTATCTTTAGGAATTGGACTGTTCCCATCGTTTGATACTTTTTCTACCTGATAGGAATGTGCGTAGTTTGGCGTTAAAGGCAGCGGGAGGCCGCTGAGTATTATTTCCTTGCCTCTGCGGCGTCTCGTGCGTGTGGATTCACCGAGTCGAGGCGTGTAAAGTATTATATGACATCCATCAAGTCTACGTTGATTTATACATCCGAGTTCCAGTGTGTGTGTGCCTATTTGTATATTTGCTTTCATTTGCACGGGAGTGCTCAAGAATTCACCAGTTTCAGTTACACCGAAGCATGCCTCAGTATCTGTTGGTTGTGTGATAAGTTCGCCATCCTGGATATGTAGGTTTTCCAGAACGCCACCGTACCCACTCATATCACCGAGAACACCGAAACCACCGTTAACCGCCACAACAACGCGCCGATCACCCCGTTGCGAGCGCCGTTTTGCCATAGAACGTACAGTTTCTTTTCCAAGTACTTGAGAATTTCCGAGTGCGACCTCAAAGTGTAATGTTGGATCGTGCCGGGACATTTCAGCGACATAGATGACACATGTCTCAACATCCCAATCGTAACGGTAAATATTAAGTCCATCCGACAGATCGGAAAAGAGTTGTGTCTTCTTTCCACCTGCTTGTGCCAAGACAGATGTTAGACATAATAATAATGTGATGATGCACAACCGTTGTCCGAATCGCATTCTCACTCCTTTGGACGACAGATTTCAACAGCAAAATAGGTAATCGGTTGTTCTATTGGAGGGTGAAGTTTTTTGACGGTAAGCTGGACGGTATCTATCGGGAATCTGTGTAAAATCTCTGAGGTTATTGTCTCTGCAAGTGCCTCAATCAGTTGAAACGACTGTTGTGTGCCAATGTCAACTATGAGATTAACGACACTGGCATAATCAATCGTATCCTCAAGGGCATCGGTTTTGCCAGCATTTACAAGCGAGCAACATAATGTCGCATCAATTTCGTAATGTCCACCGACTTGTCGTTCCGCTTCAGGTACACCGTGATGACCGTGAAATCGGATGCCTTTTATGATGATACTATCCATGTTTGACTACAGTGTTAAATCCAACTCACACACTTATGATGCCTTTTTTTGATGGTCTGCGATGAGTTTTGCCAACGCGCGCAAGGCATCATTGACAGATTTCGTATCAGGAAACATCTTGGCTACATCCTCATCAAGCCGAACCAGATTTCTGTCTGCATAGTATCTCTCAGCATATTTTCCTCGAATTCCGGTACTGAAATCATATTCATCAAGCATATCCGGATCATGTTGATTTGATGTTGGTGGATTCATAGGTTTTTCTTTCACATGTTTCCTAACCCTAACCAACTTACACCCAGTTTCTATATTAAGTATCACATATTTAATCAAAAAAGTCAAAGTCCTTTTCGAGAACTTCACATCCATTGACTCTATTCCGCTGTTGTGATATACTTTTAGAAATCAAATTTGATCTGGAAATAAGACAGCGAAGGAGCCCTAATGAAGGTTACAGTCAAATACTTTGCCGTATGCCACGAAATGTTAGATAGATCCGAAGAAGAGATGCAGCTTCCTGAAGGTGCTACCGTCCAAACGATTTTAAAACGACTTGAAGAAGAGTGGCCCGAAATTGCTGAGTTTTACGAAGTGATGCAAATGTCTGTCAATTGGGAATACGCCACCGAAAATACTGAACTTGCTGAAGGCGATGAAGTAGCATTGATTCCGCCAGTAACTGGAGGGAATAATGTTTAAAATTACCACTGAAGTCATTACAGGTGCAGAAGTTCGAGAGGCTGTGGAGGCACCAGATGCTGGCGCGGTGGTTCTGTTTTTTGGCACCGTTCGGAATAACACAGATGGGAGACCGACAAAATACCTTGAATATGAGGCATATCCGCCGATGGCAGAAAAGAAAATGGCGGAAATTGCAGAAGAAATATCGGAAAAGTGGGGTATCCATCGCGTTGCCATGATTCACCGCGTGGGAAGGTTGGAAATCGGTGAAGTGAGTGTGGCTGTAGCAGTTGCTTCTCCGCATCGCAAAGATGGGTTTGAAGCGTGCCAATATGCAATGAATCGTCTGAAACAGATTGTACCTATCTGGAAACGTGAAGTATGGGCAGATGGCGAAGCGGAATGGGTAAAACCGGACGCAGTCTTTTTTGAAGAACTGCCAGAAAGAACTTAACTATTCAACGAAAATTGGACTAAACACAAAACCGATCCACAAACTGACTAAAGATACTACTTCCCTTTTCAAATTGGTCTAACGCCATCCACTCATCAACGGTATGTGCTTGGAGAATACTCCCCGGACCAATAATAACTGTTTCCATGTGTTTGGAGAAAACCGCTGCATCAGTACTGTATGCTACGGTATGTGGTTTCGTATCTCCAGTGATTTCAAGTGCTGCTTTGATAATGTCAGCATCGGGTGGAGTACGCACAGGACCAGCATTGATGAATAGGTCAAACTCCAATCCATATTTTTCCGCAGCATCGCGTCCTCGATCTATCCATACCTGCGGATCATCACCCGGCATCGGACGGTAATTAATAGTACATACGCTTCGCGGTGCAGTGATATTTGCCGTGCATTCTCCATCACTTATAGTAATATTCCAGTCTGTAAATGGCGGGGTGAATTCAGAATTGTAGTATTGCGTATCGGTAGTTAATTCTTGATGTATTTCCCGCATTTCTGAAAGAAATGGAATAAGTTTAAGGTTCGCATTATCTCCTTCACCTGTGCTGCTATGTGCTGCGCGCCCGTGTGCTGTGACAGAAAATCTAACTGCCCCTTTATGTGCATAAACAGCCTTCAGTTCGGTCGGTTCACCGACAACTCCGTATTGCGGAAACCCATGTTGTTTAAACATCTCCGATTTTTCGGCAACAGCACGTGCACCGAAATAACCCACTTCTTCATCAGCCGTAATCACCACATAGAGCGGGGCATGGAGTTCAGAGGCATCGTACCGAGACGCGACCTCAATCATACAAGCGACACTCCCTTTCATATCGCAGCTGCCGCGTCCATACATCTTGTCCCCGACAATCCGCGCCTCAAAAGGATTTTCTGACCAACCGATAGCAGGTACGGTATCAATGTGTCCGAGAAGGGCAAGTCCACGCTCACCTGTATTCTGTCCTTTACGACCAATCAGATTTACTTTTAACGTGCCTACTGGATCGTTATATTCAACCCGTTCAACTTCACATCCGACAGATTCCAACGTTTCAGTAAGGAAGTCCATTACCTCAACATTGCTTTTAGGGCTTACTGTGTCATATCCGATGAGTGTTTTGGTCAATTCTATTGTATTCATAGTTTGCAATTTTACAGAAAACACTTAAGTTTGTCAATTTCTTTTTTCACACAAATATGAATCATGCAGCATCACAAAGGCATTCCCCGGATTATAGGGTTTCAGGATGAGCCTTATTTGTGTGGATACACACAATCCTAAAAATCTGGAAATCCTGTGAAGCATGGTTTAGGCACAGAGCCATTCAATTGTCGAGTTTTCCCATTTAATTGTATTGTAGGAGGGAACTCCGGGGAATGCCTAAAGACGAATGCGCGTATGGCATTCGCCATGATTCATACCTTTGATTTGGATTCCCGACTATCAGTGAGGTTCGTCGCGATTCGGGGATCGCTCCTACAAGAAAAAACAGATGTAACATGTGCGATTACTGGGGAATTGAATGGCTCTGGGTTCAGACAGAACACAACTTGACATGGTGCTTCAATTATGTTACACTATACGCTATAGTTCACGTGTTCGGAGGGATGATGCCGAGAGAAGCAGACACACAGGATACATTGACGCAAGAGATACGGGATCTTTTCAAGCATCCTATTTCGCACTTTGCCGACAGGAATGCTCGGTGGTTATTCAAAGAGAAAGAGAATGTGCGCGGTTTAGTGGAGATCGTCGCAAGCGAACTTGTTGACTACCTTGATTTTGAGAAACTTGTAGAGTTGAATAGGAGTTTTATTACTGGGACGCTGCGAGAGTTGGAATCCGACATAGTGTTCAGTGTGCCGTTCAAAACAGGAGAAGAAACAGAGGAGTTGCTGATCTATATCCTGCTTGAACATCAATCCACAGTTGACCCGTTGATGGCATTTCGGTTGCTGTTCTATATGTGTCAGATTTGGGACGAACAGCGGCGCGATTTAGAATCCGCAAAAGTGCCGAGAAGCGAATGGTGGTTGCGTCCTATCCTGCCCATCGTGTATTACACGGGATCGCAAAAGTGGCACACACCACTATCGCTGACGACATCTATGGAAGTGCCAACTATATTGGAAAGGTTTGTCCCATCATTTGAGACGCTTTTTCTCGGTGTCAAGGATACCGATACAGCAGATTTGACAAAAACAGATCATCCGCTCGGATGGTTGCTTACCGTGCTACAACAGGAACACGCGGATAAAAATGTGATGCTCGACGCACTACGGAGAGTACTATCACATATTCAGCAGTTAGAACCGATAGATGCAGCACAATATCGCAATGCGATACTCTATTTGTGTCATCTTATATTTTTTAGACGACCCGAAAATGAACGCCACGATTTTTTAGAATTGGTGAACACACATACACACAACGAGGAGGTTAGAAACATGGTCTTGACAAGTGCAGAAGTGCTTATTGAACAGGGAAAAGCTGAAGGCATTGAACAAGGCATTGAACAGGGAAAAGCTGAAGGAAAAGCTGAAGGTGAGATCCGGGCAAAACAGGATTCTATCCTCACATTACTGCGTTTACAGTTCCCCGATGTTTCAGACGCTGTTGTCATCAAGCAGATTACTGAGATCAATGACCTTTCACGCCTTGACACACTCTTTGAACAGGTGTACAATGCTGCAACCCTTGACGATATTGACTTAGAAACGCAGCGGTAGGAGCGATTGCCAAATCGAGACCTCGCCGGGAATAGGTGTTCCCCCTAATTTGTGCAGAGACGCACAATCCTGGAAATCCTGTCAATCTTGGTTCAAACAACACAACACCTAACTTCTAAAAAACCGATTCGTATTCTTAAATTGACACCTATAATTTGATTTTGCCAAGAACCCATAGGTGTCAACTTAAGGATATTTCTTCTTGTTGAAGTGAATCAACGCAGTGTGAGCGTTTGGCACGCTGCGGATTTCGTTCCTCAACCCAACTTACAATATAAACTTTCAGTAAATTATTAAACTGATAATACTTAAAAACTAAATAATTCTGTCTAAAAAGTAAAAAATTGTTGCATTAAAAACGTAAAAGGTGTATAATATTTAAAATGTCAAAAATTACTTGAAAAAGTAGTGGACATTTTTTGTAAAGTCGTGTAGACTTTACAAAAGGTGTTAGGAATGCACAGAAAGTGTGTGTTACACCTGGGCACGCTAACCCCCGAGTGGGGGCGCGCAGAGAGTGCTAACTCTTACAAAAGCACAATCAGCGCGTAGCCATGCCATAACGTACCTATGACAGGGCTGGTTTTCATTTTAACACAAGTATTACGCTTGTTGCTATGGAAATATGAAAACCAGCGAGCCCGAAAGGGAACAGTTGACAGCAACTTTTCTTTCTTTCCTGCCAACATCTCCTTTAGGGTCTGTCAAAATCAGAAAGACCTCTATACGCAATTCGTATAGAGGGATGCACATCAGATACTTTGACAACCAATGTCAAACTAAAGGAGTAGAAAATGGACAGACTGAGAACACAGCAATCAGGACACAGAAAATCTGTTGTTATTTTCGTTGCCCTGTTATCTATAATAGTTGCTATTACATTTGCGGATAAGGCGGACGACTTATACAAGGCCCTGGATGTTACACTCAATGTAGCAACGGGGATAGACGTACTTGACTTTAAAGAACTTGATGAAGCTATTGCGGCACTTGAGGCGGAGATACAAAATTTGGAGGTGTCGTCTGCCAAACTTTCACAGCGGATACTCAAGCGGACTAAAATCTATGAGCTCGCAAAGAAAGAGTATGAGAATGCACAATCGGATTTAGATGCTGTAAACGAGAAAATAGCATCAGCCAAATCTGATTATAATAAAGCTACTTATTGGGAGGACTTTTATCTCACAAAGTACATGAACCATACAGCCAGTTGTGATTACTGTCGCGGGTCTCAGATGTGTAGCGAGGGGAGTAGCTTGCATAGTAGTTGGCAGTCTTGGGTGAAAAAGCGGAAAACTGCTAAGCGAGCGTGGGATAACGCGAAAAAGGAGTTTATGCCTGCTTATGACAAGTGGTTTAGGTATTGGCGAAGTTATAGATATTGGAAGCGTGCTCTTGGCCAATTAGAAGGTGAGTTTATCGCCACCACCATATCAATAAGTAACAAAAACAAAGAGTTGACGGCAAAAAGAGAAGAGAAAGAGCGTCTGAAAAGGTTGCATGATAATATACCAACCATCCAGAGTTATATGCTTTCGCTGATGATTGCGCGCAGGCAGCCTGATTTTGATTTTGACAAATGGATTGAGGCAAACCCGATCCCTGAAGTTATTTCTGAGGATGTAAGCTATTAGATCAGGAGTCATCTAATGAAAACGATAATTTTTACTTTTTCTGTTTGTTTCATATTAATGGTAACCGGTATTTTTATATGGATATTCTCTCGGCAAAATGATATGCCGCTGCCTATGACCGTTATTGAGGAGTCTTCTGATGATGTGAAAGTGTCAACAGGAGTTGAAAATTCTGTGATGCGTATTAAGTCCGATGTGCCGCAGTCGCATCGTAGAACTGAAAATATACCGCAAACGACTTATGCGTCTCACCTTGCATCACACAAAATAAGTATTGATGATTTTCTTCAAATGACGGAGGAAGAACGCTGGGCGTTAGAGGACGAAATGACACCAGAAGAACTATTTCGTTTAACAACACAAATTAGTGATGACGATCTAATTCAACTGTTAGAAAACGATATAAGTGTGGCAAAGGAACGTGGTTATGATAAGGAGTATATCCATGAACTTGAAACCGAACTACAGGAATCAACCTTGTTAATGTCGCTAAACGCACACCTACAAAAACTGTTGGATCGGGTTTCTACAGAGGAACTGAGCCTTGATGCACAGAATCTATTGAATGAGGAAATTGATCAATTGATGATGGAAATACACAGCCACACACAACGGTTAGGTGTTTTGGACAAGGCAACCGCTTCTCGCATGAAAAAGTTAAGTCGGCAAGCAGAAACATTTCTTAAGGATATAGAGAACAAGCATAGGGAACAGCCCCTACAGTTAAAATCTGATGCTGAATATCAGCAACAGCAAGAAGCGTTTGAAGCTGACTTGGCACAGTTGAAAAGCACAATTATAGAAGCTTTTAGCGATATTGCGCACATTGAGGAAATTGACGGCAGATTGGAAGTGATTTCATGGTATCCCAAAGAAACGCCCCTTGATACTGCATCTGTTTCTGTGAACTCTCAAGAACAACAGGGACGATCTGCATCGCCGTCTTCAAATGTGCCGTACGATCCTGTCCGATCTCTAACCACAGCACAACAAAACCTGGAACCTTGGCGTGCTGAATTAGATGTGGATTATTTTGATGTGGTTGTGTCGCAGTCTTTACATGCCGAAGAACTTGATAAGTTTTTCCCGACCGAACAGGAACGAGAAAATCTGAAGTCTCGCACCTCCGAGATGCAAAGAGCGGTGGTCTCAAAGATACGCGAAGTTGTCTCCGAGATACCGAATGCGACAAAGGCACAAAAAAGCAAACTCGCGCGTGAGTTGGTCACCGCGAATTTTGACAAAGACTTTGCCGATGCTGTGTTATCCGAGTTGAAAAAAGACGCGGAATAGCAAGGCAACCTTACTTTTCATTTTACAGGCAGGTATCTTTCAGATATCTGCCTTTTTCTTTCCGTTGATTTGGCTGAATCATGTAGAATCATGCAGAATACCATACGGGGAATGCCTAAATGGCATTCATACCCGGGGAACGCCTATAGGCGTTCATACCGTTGATTTCTTGATTTGGCGTATTCTGCCAAGCGCATTCTACCAAAGGCATTCATAGCGTTGATTTACTCCTACAAGAAAAAAGAGTATTCATCCCAAAACTTTACACCCCCTGACTGACTCTGCCTTTTCCTTGACAATAATTAATGATGTTGATACGATGTGTTATGTTGTTGCCTTTTTTGACCGTTTTCCGAAATTTAACCTCTTAACTTTTGTATCGCTTTGATAAAAACAGAATCGCAGTTAGAATCATATTTATCAGAACCAACAACCGAGGTAATATCTGCAATCGCTTCTTTAGAGGGTGATATCCTTATTCTTGGTGTTGGCGGGAAGATGGGACCGTCGCTTGCAGCACTGGCAAAACGTGCTATTGATTGTGCAGGTGTCGCTAAAAAGGTTATCGGTGTATCCCGTTTTTCAAACCCCGGTATACAAGACTCCCTGCATGAAGCCGGAATTGAAACAATTGTCGCGAACCTACTTTCAGAAAACAGTCTGCAAAACCTGCCCAATGTTCAAAATGTGATTTTTATGGCAGGCAGAAAGTTCGGTTCAACCGAGAATGAGGATTTGACCTGGGCGTTAAACACTTACATGCCAGGACGTGTTGCAGAAAAGTTTCGGGACTCCCGATTGGTTTCTTTTCAACAGGCAATGTCTATCCGTTGACACCTATTTCACAGGGCGGTGCGACAGAAAGTTCTACCGTTGCGCCAATAGGTGAATACGCCCAGTCGTGTCTCGGTAGGGAGCGGATATGTTGCTATTTCTCGGAACAATTCGGAACGCCGATGGCGATTCTCCGATTGAATTACGCAATTGAACTCCGATATGGAATACTACTTGATATAGCACAAAAGGTTTACACTGGAGAACCAATATCTCTTGAGATGGGAAATGTAAATGTAATATGGCAAAGAGATGCAAACGCTATAGCATTACGTTCTTTCACACACTGCCAAAGTCCACCTTTAACACTAAACGTGACGGGACCGGAGACTGTTTCTATAAGATATACAGCGATACGTTTCGGTGAAATTCTCAATAAACCTGTCCGTTTTGAGGGAGAAGAGGCAGAAACAGCACTGCTGAGCAATGCTTCACTATGTCATCAATTGTTTGGGTATCCGTGCGTGCCTTTAGGTCAAATGATTGAGTGGGTGGCAGAATGGGTTCGGATAGGTGGGAGGACACTGCAAAAACCGACCCATTTTGATGTGCGCGACGGTAAATTTTAATATACCAAATGGAAAATAAAGTATTGACAAAAAATGCGAATCCTATTAGCATATTAATTGTAAATTTTCTGATGTTGGCACTCTTATTTAGAACAGATAGTGCATTCAGTCAACCACATGCTGTGCCAATTGCGTTTGCTTCGGATATCAGTGGAAATTGGGAGATTTATTTGACAAATTCTCTCGGAAAGTCACCTGTGAATCTGACGCTTAACCCTGCAGCGGATTACTATCCAATGTGGTCGCCAGACGGAACAGAGATTGCTTTTTTCTCACAGCGCGATGACAATCACGAAATTTATGTTATGCACGCTGATGGCACGCATCAGAGAAGGTTGACATACCACCCGGCAACAGATAAAGCACCTTCATGGTCACCAGATGGTAAACGCCTTGCTTTTATCTCAAATCGCAAAGGTCATTTTGATATTTATATTTTAGTATTGGAAGGTGGCATTGTGAAAAACCTTACTGCAAACTCGTTTGAAGATGAGATTCCGTCTTGGTCACCTGATGGAAACAGTTTGGTTTTCCACTCAAAACGTCAGTTGAATTGGGACATCTACACCATTAACATAACGACCCGTAAGGAACAACGATTAACACATCAACCTTTGATGGATACATATCCTACGTGGTCGCCTGATGGGAAACATATTGTGTATTCCTCAATGCGACAGGACGTTGATCAAGCAGACTTTGACCTTTACCTAATGGACGCTGTGGACGGCGGGAACAAGAAGTCTCTAACTGACACTCCGTTAGATGAAGCGGTTCCAGCGTGGTCGCCAGATGGCAGTTTAATCGCTTTTCAATCTGAACAGGATGGGAGATGGGTAATCCATCTGATGAATGCTGACGGAAGCGAACGCCGTGAACTAATTGACAACGGTGCTTGGGCAGCACAACCAAAATGGCAGCGTAGTTCTACCAGGTTATCAATAGAACCTTTGCCTTTGCAATATCAACAATGGGGCAAACTTAAAGCCCAATAGGATCGCCGTCTATATGAAATGACGGCAAACAAGTGGCACATATTTTGTGCCGAATTTAAAATATAAAGGAGATATTTATGCGTTACAATATGTTGTTTTTTTGTATGCTTTTCATAGTCGGTTTACTGCTGGCAAATGGTATCAGTTACAGTTATGATCGGGCAATTGAGGCTGAAATGGCGAACACACTTGAAGCACCGATGGTAGTTGCCGAAGATGGTGAAGCGTCTGGCGAAAGATATATCTGGATGGAAGGTGAACCTTTAACGGGTGGTGGCGACAAAGGTTGGGCAGAATACGTAATCAATATCCCAAAAGCAGGCACCTATGCATTGTGGGCTCATGTCTTTGTGTGGGATGGCAACAGCGACTCGTTCTGGGTGACGTGGCAACCTGCCGATCCAGATGAAGACGCGCAAGTAACAAAAAATACCGAATTCCGATGGAGTATTGGCACAAAAAACGCATGGCACTGGGACCGTATCAATCACTGGTTGGATGGTGGAACCTTTGACAGAGAATGGGAACTCCCCGCTGGAGAAACAACCCTACGTATTGCTGTCCGAGAAGACGGAGCGAAATTAGATGTCGTCTTTGTCACCGACAACCTCTCTGCAGATGCGGCAGATGTCAACCCGCGTTTTCCTGGTCCGGAAGATAAAATTACCCCCGTTGAACCGCAAGATAAACTCACAACAACGTGGGGAAAAATTAAAGCGCAAAGATAGCAGCCATAGGTTGAGACAATCTTTTAGGTTATCTCAACCTCTTTTTCTAACATATCTTGAACAGAAAGGAGTTTTTAATGAAATACGGTATTCTTTTTTCAATGCTTATAGTTCCAGTATTTTTGTTAACATCTGTGGGACATGGTGCTGATTTTGAAATTGCACTTGAAGCAGAATTAGCAAATGTCCTCCAAGAACCAATGGTTATTGCAGATGATGAACTGGCATCCGATGGAAAATATGTCTGGATGGAAGGTGCACCGTTGACTGGTGGTGGCGACAAAGGTTGGGTAGAATTCATTATCAACATTCCTGAAAGCGGGAAGTATGCACTATGGGGTCATGTTTTCGCGTGGGATGGTAACAGTGATTCTTTCTGGGTGACATGGCAACCTGCTGACCCAAACGAAAATGCTCAGGTAACAAAAAATACTGAGTACCGATGGAGTATCGGCACAAAAAATATATGGCACTGGGACCGAATCAATCACTGGTTAGATGCCGGAACTTTTGACAGGGAATGGAAGTTTGATAAAGCTGGCGAGACAATTCTGCGCATAGCAGTCCGTGAAGATGCTACAAAGTTAGATGCAATTTTTGTTACTTCAAAAACGGGTGCCGCTGCAGCAGGACAGGCAAACGTCCGTCTTCCAACAGACGAGGATAGAAAGAGACAGGTTGAGGGGCTCGCCGTTGATGCAAAGGGTAAAGTGACAACAACCTGGGGTTCATTGAAAAAGGCTTATAAGTAAGAGAAATTGGATTATCTGATCGTCCTGTTCTGTGAAGGAAAAAACCTTGTCCCATTAACGCTAAGTCTGGAGATGCTTGATTGAGGAAAAAGGCTTTATGAGTCTTTTTCCTTATAAAGCGGTTGTTTAGAAAAAAATATGAATGTTCACGGTAGTAATGGACATCCCACTGGTCAAATCCACGTTCAAATTGGATGATACGTTCGGGAGGACCGAGTTGTGTCTGTAAATCTTCCGCAGCATGCATATCGCGTTTAACAAACGTGTATGTAAGATATGCTACTCCTGAGAGAATTCCGGCAAGAGCAAGTTTTCCCCTAAGTTTAACCGAAAAACCCTCCGCAGCTAAACTCAAATTCAAAATTAAACACGTAATAAGAATAAGACAAAGCGATTTTTTTATGTTCATACTAAAATTTGGCAAATATTTAGCGTTTTTGTGTGTTAAACTTGACAAAAAAAGAATTTGTGGGTATCCTAATAAGAATAAAGAAGTCCTACTAAAAATGGGTTTATAGACATTTACCCATTTATTAGTAAATAGTTTGGAGCGTGATTAGCATGCATCCTACAGGAAAAAGTCCTCCAGTAGAAAATGCGCTGAATGGTAGTAAGGAACTAACGTTTGAAGACGTTAAAAACGAGTTGTATAATCGACATCACCCGAGTTTAACATCTCTTGATATAGAGGTACATGCCAAAACCATACACAAGATAAGAACGTTGAAGAAAAAACATGATGTTGTGATGTTAGGTCACAACTACATGGAGCCGTTAGTTTTCGGATTATCCGAAAAAGAGGAACAAGGTGACTCGTTGGGACTGAGCATGTTTGCTGCAAAGACAGAAGCACCGTATCTCATCTTTAACGGTGTGCCGTTCATGGCAGAAACGGCAAAAATCCTGAGTCCAGACAAAACTGTATTAGTAGCAGATAAAACAGCGGGGTGTTCACTTGCTGATAACTTCGGTGCTGAAGATGTCCGAAAGTTAAAAGAACTTTACCCAGGTGCCCCCGTCATGATTTATGTGAATAGTTATGCAGACGCTAAAGCGGAATCCGATATCTGTTGTACGTCTGCCAATGCTGCACACATTGCCAAAACTATGCCCGGAGATACAATAATTTTCGTTCCTGATATCTTCTTCGCACAAAATTTAGAAGAAGAGTTGAAGGGTGAAAAAAATGTAGTTTATCCCGGTAAAGATAACACAGCACGCGGTGCAGTTTGTGAAGTTCACGAAAGATTTACACTCTCAGACCTACTTGCGATACGCGAATCTTTTGAGATTCCAAAAGGACATTCAAAACGAAAATTATATGCGCATTGGGAATGCCGTCCAAACGTCTTGAAAGAAGCCGATTTTTACGGTAGTACCAGCCAAATAATGAAGGACATAGCAGCACGCGTAGCAGACGATCAGTTAGAACGGGCATTTGTTGCCTCGGAATGTGAATTAACCTCCAATTTGGCACAAGAATTTCCAAAAGTAGAATTTTGGACAGCGTGTTCTGTCCGATGTTCACACATGGCAAAAGTCCGACTGGATAAAATTGCGAACATCTTAGAAGCGATTGACAGTGGTGAAGACCTCAACGAATATGAAGTTACGTTGGACCCCGAAGTGATTAACAAAGCTCGCTTGCCAATTGAGCGTATGCTTGAAGCAAGCGTATAAAAACAAATTCGGTTTTTAGTAAAATCTGACTTTATGATAGGCGCGGTTTTAAACCGCGCCTACTTTTTTGATTTTTGAGGGGAATAGTAGAGAATAGACTGTAGTAGGTCAACAATCTATGTTCTAAAACCTTGTGATGAAAGAAATACGATGTGAATCGCCAAGATCATTATCAGGAACAAAAGCATAATCGAATTGGAAATCAATATTTGCTAATGAGTCCAACCCACCTCTACGCACACCAATACCGATTGATAAGCCATCACTTGGATTTTCATTTAAACCAATACGATAGCCGACACGCGCAGCGATAACATCGTAAAACCACCTTTCAACGCCGACATGGAAGCTGGGGTTAGCGTCAATGAGTGGAAGATGTGCGTCAGCCACAAAAGCCCATAATTCGCGTGGAGGCATCATCTTTTTAACTTCTGATTCTTCCGCGTCTGATGCAGTTTGGATTTCATTCCATGTTCTATAAGCAAGTCCAGCACGTAGTGAAATCGGAAGATTTTCCCCACCACTGAGTACACCCGCATTTTGTACGGTAAGTCCAATACCAAGATGATTGTCTACCAAACGCAAGATTACACCCAGATCGGCTGCGGCGCCGTAGATATTTTGAATATCCAATTGCTGCGATACTAACTTTGCAGTACCACCAATAGAAGCGGTTTTCCCAAGTGGGTAAGCAAGAGATAAACCTGTAGCAAACCCGCCTACTGTCACAGTGCTATCCGGGGTTTCTGTCGGACCTATACGGCGTTCAATTTCAGTGAAACTCCCGAGAAAACTTGCACCCCACACAAATTGTTTCGCACGCTGAGCGTATCCAATTGATTGATTGTTGATATCAACAAACGAGAAGTGTTGCATAGCCGTAAGTTCCCGTGTATGCACAGAAGTTAACCCTGCAGGATTCCAGAAAATAGTGTTAATATCGTTGGCGAGTCCTGCGAACGCACCACCCATTCCCACAGGTCTGCTTCCCGGTTCAATTTTGAGAAATGCGGCGCCAGCAGTTCCAGCACTGTCATGGATATCAGCTGCGAAACTTTGCGGAACACTCATCAGTAAGGTTAAGATTACAACTGCTACAACTACACTTTTGTGCATTATCTATCTCCTTTTTCGTTTTTACCGTTTTTTGAAGTCTTAGTCAACGACAAGTATTTTGCCTACAGCGTTGGCGCTATTTCCTGCTCCATTGACTGCTTCTAAACGGAACACGTAAAGGCCGCGCGCTACAGCGGTTCCAGATTGATTTTCTAAATTCCATTTAACCTGTGTATCATTCCGTTCGCCTGGTGTAATATTGGAATACTTCTTCGAGTAAACCATATCACCGCCCCAATCATAGATGTAGAGTGTCAAGTCCACTCTTTCTTCCGCAGCGGCATTCAGATCAAAGGAGAAGAATGCGACATCGTCTTTGGAATGCCGTAAAGGGTTTGGCCATCCGAAAGTATTTCCCTTGAAAGAGAAGGAAACCGACATCGTAACCTCACCGACATCGTAAACAGCATAGTTGCCTGCCTTGTCGGTTACACGGAGGTCTAAGTCGTATTCTCCTGATCGTGCAGGTAAGAAGTCTGCCGACCAGCGGCTCCAGGGTTCTTCTTGCGCATTACTTTCATCCTCAGCGGGGACAGGTTCAATAGGTTGTCCATCGGGACCCGTTCCAATGATCTCCACAAGCCATACACCGGATGCGGGGATAGGGATTTCACCTTCACCTTGTGGGCGTGGCCGTGAACCTCGTGGGTCAGCAGCTGTTCCTTCAAAAGGCACTGCTTCATCGGTAAATTCACTTTTTCCACCATCGTTGGTTACAACAGCAGTTGGTGCTGTGGTTTCATAGAGGAATTCTGTTGTGATTGAACCTTTAGGTACAAATCCGAGCAGCTCAGAGTCATTCCCAATACCTGTAATCGTTACTTGATATGGACCTTCAACATTCAATCCATCCGATTTGAAACTAATGGCATCCACACCGTTCTGTCGAGTGGTCCCGGAAATTTCTTGACCATTAGGATTTCTAACAACGATCTGCGAACGTGATAGGTTGACACCTAACCCCGCATCAGAGACATTCGCTTGGATAACAACACCACCAGTTGTGGAAACTGCGCTCGGGTAATCTTCTGCGTTAATGTCTGTGAGCAGTGGAGCATCATTAATAAGCAGCGAGTTTGGATCAATCACTGGAGGACTCGTATCGTAGGTAAATTCCTCTTTGTAAGTTTCCTCACCATTTCCTGCTTTGTCTAACGGAGTAACCGTAACGCGGTAGTCCCCATCTGCGGAACCGTCATCTGCAAGTGGAACGGTGAGTCGAAAAATAAGGGTGTCCTGTTCCCCAGACTCATAAGACAGACGACCATCGATTTCAGCCGCATTCGGTGAAATACGTTCAAATGCTAACCATTCTTCATCAAGGTTTTCCCAATCAATTCCGGCTTGGTTATCGGTAAGAATTACACGAATTTCTGTCAATGAGTTATTAACCTCGGGTTCAGCCACAATCAAGTTAACCGCATCAGGTTCAACTTCAGGTATTTGCGTATCATACGTAAAGGTCAAGTTTTGGACTTCACCTTCCCGACCTGATGCACTAATTGGCGTAAACTGAATTGTATAGACACCATCTTCAGACCCATCTGTTGCGAGTGGACGAACCAATCTATAGATCAACTTGTTGGCCTGTAGATGCTGCTGCCCTGCGATCTCTTGATTTTCAGAATTCAGCAAGCGAAGCGTCGAAAGGTGATTTTCATCTGCTGTTTCAAGCATCACCTCAATTTCTTCAATTTTCTCATTTGTGTACGCTTCATCTTCAGGCGCAGTGTTTGGTGATGTAGAAACGACAGCTGGTAAGAGTCTGGATAGTAAGAAATCCGTTTCAAAAACAGACTTACTTCCGTTCCCTGCTCTGTCTACCGCTTGAACACGAATAGTATATCGTCCATCTGCCACAAGTTGATTCGTATTAAGTATCAACTGCGTCTTACCATTACTGGTAAGTTCACCAGAGATTTCTATGCCGTTTGGGTCAACCAATGTTACTGTTGTCACATCCCAATCTATACCGCTTCCGCCCTTATCATTCAAATTTACCTGTATTTGCGTTATATCTTCAGTGAGCCGCGCATTATCAGCGGGCACTGTGCTGACAAGGGTCGGTGCTTGTGTGTCATATATAATCGGATGTTCAACAGAAAGGACATTCCCAGCTTTATCAGAAAACGCAATTACGACGGTGTATTCTCCATCTCTACTACCATCAAGCGGTAATGGTTCGTCAAGCGTAAGAAACAGTTGATTATTAGAATCATTTGTTAATTTTGTCGGAATAATAGTTCCGTTTTGATTGCGGAGGCTAATTTTCTGGTCTTCAAGCGTTAAGTCTGCTGGACCAACATCTTGCAGCGTGAATTGAAATTGCGTTAAACTCTCACTAATATATGAAACCGGTTGACTTAAATTAATCGGTTCAGCCGCCGTGATTTCGGGTTCTTGTGTGTCATAAATGAACTCGCGATAGATAGTATTTCCCTCACGCCCTTTCTTATCAACAGGTGTAACATATACAGCGTATCTACCGTCGGAACTTCCATCAGCGGAGAGCGTTGCCGATTCCCAAACAATCAGGTCAGTACCGTTCGTGCTTATTGTTCCTGGGACAATTTCATTACCAAGAGCCACAAGAATGTCTGATCCGGTGCTATCAAAAGATAAGCCTGCTCCTGACCGGTCAAGTAAGGTTGCAGCAATAAACAGATTGTTTGCATTGACATAAGCAATGTCTGCGCTTCCTAATGTGACAGTATCCCCAATACGAACAGACTCAACACC
This sequence comes from Candidatus Poribacteria bacterium, assembly GCA_028820635.1. GTDB lineage: Bacteria > Poribacteria > WGA-4E > WGA-4E > WGA-3G > MSPOR6. Next base: position 128,191 of record JAPPIG010000115.1, on the reverse strand, counting down.
TGGAAGAATGAACTCAAGATTAAACGAGAATTGTATTGGACTTTGTGCAGCATTTCCCGCTTTGTCTTGTGGTGTCACTGATAATGTATACTGACCGATTTGTGTCAACTCAGCAAAACTTAATGTAAGTTGAGAAACACCGTCATCTTCTTGGGTGATCGGAATTGTTTGACCGTCTGGATCAAGCAATAATACTTGCGTATTTTCAAAATCAACAAGCGTTGCTTCAGCAAACTTAATCGTGATAGTACTGATAGATTCAGAAAGTTCGACAATTTCGTTCGCCGCCAGTTTCATAGGAGTCCCAGCAGTATTTACCTCAACGGATGAAACTTGCGGTGCTTTAGAATCGTAAACAAGTGAAAATTGAGAGTTCAAGCGATTGCCCGCCCTGTCAATTAGGAGAACATTTAGCGAATAGGTGCCGTCCACACTTCCATCATTGGCGAACGGTTTTAAAAGCGTCAGATATAACTGGCTTGTGAGTTCATCGTACTTCAATGCAGCGGAAACAGGGTTTCTTTCAGCATCCATTAAGGCTACAACTTGAGAGGCTAATTCGAGACCTGCAGGTCCCACATCTTCAATCGTGAGAACGAACTCATCTAATCCCCTCCCAATATAAGATACAGGTGCATGCAGTTCCAATGGTGTAGCAACTGTTATACGGGGTGCTTGTGTATCATAGATAAACTGGCGGTTGACAACTTTGCCAACACGTCCGGATTTATCCATCGGTGTTATAGCGACGGTGAATTGTCCATCGGCAGTACCGTCTGTTGGCAGTGGTGTGGAGGTCCATGTCAATCGGTTTGTTCCATTGGAGGTCGTTGTGCCGGATACTGGAAAGTCTTCCGCATTAGTAACGACAATAGTTGAGCCACCATCTCCTAATGACACACCGACACCGATAGGATCAGTAATCGTTGCAACTACTCTGAGAACAGAATTGCGTACGTATACAGATGATCCTGGTCTTCCATCAACAAGGACTGAACTGACTGTTGGGAGTGCAGTGTCAAGTCTAAATTGGTATTGAGTCTCACTTTGAGCAACGTTTCCTGCCTTATCTTGCGGTATAACGGCAAGTGTGTAAACACCACTTTGTGTCAGGGAAACAAAACGGACCATTAACTCAGAACCGTCATTGTCTTCAAGGGTGATAGGTATCTCTTGTCCATTTGCTCCTGTCAGTCTCACGCTGGTATTTTCGAAGTCGACCGATGCATCGGTGAATTCAAGTGTGAGACTGCTGACGGATTCAGAAATCTCAATAATCTCGTGCCGGATAAGTTCTACCGAAGCGTCTGCTGTGTTCGCTTTTACAGACAATAGCCCCGGCACTTCAAACTCAAGACGGAATGGATAAGGAACCGCACCTTGTGCTGTATTGCCCGCTATATCTTGAGGCGTTATGGACAATGTATAATCGCTACTTTGTGTCAGGGAAACAAAACGAACTATTAACTGAGAGTCTTCAGTATTTTCTTGTGTGACAGCTATTTGTTGATCGTTTGGTCCTGTCAACACAACTCTGCTATTTTCAAAGTCAGTGCGCGTGGCATCAGTGAACTCAACCGTGAAGCTGCTGATAGATTCAGAAATCTTAGTAACCTCATAAGGTGTAAGTTCTACCGCAGTATCTACTGTATTTGCTTTCACAGATGATAGACCCGGCACTTCAAACTCAAGACGGAATGGATAAGGAACCGCACTTTGTGCTGTATTGCCCGCTATATCTTGAGGCGTTATGGACAATGTATACTCACCACTTTGTGTCAGGGAAACAAAACGAACTATTAACTGAGAGTCTTCAGTATTTTCTTGTGTGACAGCTATTTGTTGATCGTTTGGTCCTGTCAACACAACTCTGCTATTTTCAAAGTCAGTGCGCGTGGCATCAGTGAACTCAACCGTGAAGCTGCTGATAGATTCAGAAATCTTAGTAACCTCATAAGGTGTAAGTTCTACCGCAGTATCTACTGTATTTGCTTTCACAGATGATAGACCCGGCACTTCAAACTCAAGTCGGAATGGGTAGGGAACCGCACTTTGTGCCGTATTGCCTGCTCTATCTTGTGGTGTGACAGTAAGTGTATAGAGTCCACTTTGTATCAAGGAAACAAAACGAACCACTAACTGAGCGTTTTCGTTGTTTTCTTGCGTGACAGGTATCTGCTGTTCATCTGGTCCAGTTAGTGTTACTCTTGTATTTTCAAAGTCAATCCGCGTTGCATCTGTGAACTGAAGCGTGAAGCTGCTGATAGATTCAGAGATTTCGGTAGTCTCGTAAGGTGTGAGTTCTACGGAAGTATCTGCTGTGTCTGCTTTCACGGACGATAGACCCGGCACTTCAAACTCAAGGCGGAATGGGTAGGACACTGCACCTTGTGCAGCATTCCCCGCTTTATCTTGTGGTGTTACGAAAAGTGTATACAAGCCGCCGTGTGTGAGAGAGACGAAACTCGCTGTCACTTGATCAACACCGTTATTTTCTAAAGTAAGCGGAATCGCAGCGTCATCCGGACCTCTTAGACTAATCACCGTATTTTCAAAGTCAACTTGGGTCGCCTCTACAAAATTTAAGGTGAGTTGGTTGATAGACTCAGATAGATCCGTAACTTGATAAGGTGTTAGGTCTAAAGGTGTCTCGGTATTTAAAGTGACTGAAGATAATCTCGGCACTTGTGAATCATAAAAAATGTTGTGAACTGCCTGATGTGGATTACCAGCTTTATCAACGAGGTTAACCGCCAGCGTGTATTCTCCATCAGCACTGCCATCTGTTGGTAAAGGAGCGGAGAGTGTGAAAAAGAGTTGGTTTACTCCATCATGTGTTATTTGCCCTTGCACCGCTTCACCATCTTTGTTTTGTAGTTCAATTGTTTGATCGTCCAGTTCAAGCGATGCTGGACCAACATCTTCAACGGTAAGCTGGAATTGCGTCAAACTACCAATATAGGAGATCGGTTGATGAAGTGTTATAGGTGTAGCCGCCGTTATGCGGGGTTCCTGCGTATCATATATGAATGAGCGATATGCAACATCACCCGTACGACCGGCTTTATCTACTGGTGTGACAGCAACAGTAGATTTTCCATCAGCACTGCCGTCAATTGGAAGTGCTGTAGGAGTCCAAGTCAACTGATTTGTCCCATTGGAAGTCGTAGTCCCGGATATCGGAAGCCCTTCTGCATTACTGACGACAATGGTTGATCCGTCATTACCTAATGCTAACCCGACTCCGGTTGGTTCTGTGAATGTAGCGACGATCTCAACATCAACATTATTGACGTATATAGGTGCACCGAGTTTGCCATCAATTAGGACTGAACTAACTGCTGGCAGGACGATGTCAAGTCGAAACCGGTATTGAGTGGCACTCTGGGCGATATTACCCGATTTATCCTGTGGTGTGACAGAAAGAGTGTAGAGACCGCTTTGTGTTAAAGAAATAAAATGGACTATTAACTGCAAGTTTTCATTGTTTTCTTGGGTGATGGAAATTTCTTGTGCATCTGGTCCTGTCAACACTACTCTGGTATTTTCGGAGTCAATCTGTGTAGCATCCGTGAAGTCAAGTGTCAGGCTGTCAATAGGTGCAGAAATCTCAACAATTTCATGTTGGAGAAGTTCTACCGAAGTATCTATTGTGTTTGCTTTCACAGAAGATAGTCCAGGCACTTCAAACTGAAGTTGGAACGGGTAGGACACTGCACCTTGTGCGGTATTGCCTGCTATATCCCGAGGTGTTACTGACAATGTATACAAACCACCCTGTGTGAGAGAGACAAAACTTGCTGTCACTTGGTCAACACCGTTGTTTTCTAAGGCGAGCGGAATCACAGTGGTATTTGGACCTCTTAGACTAATCACCGTATTTTCAAAGTCAACACGGGTCGCCTCTACAAAATTTAGCGTAAGTTTGTTGATAGATTCAGATACATCCGTAAGTTGATAAGGTGTTAGGTTTACGGGAGTTTCGGTATTCAACGTGACTGCAGATAAGTGCGGCACTTGAGAATCATAAAAAATGTCGTGTTCAACCCGATACGGATTACCTGCTTTGTCAACGAGGCTAACCGTCAAAGTGTATTCTCCATCAGCACTACCATCGGTCGGTAAAGGTACAGAAAGAGTAAAGAAGAGTTGGTTTATACCGTCATGTGTTATTTGTCCTTGAACTACTTCACCATCTTTCTTTTTGAGTTCAATTGTCTGATCGTCAAGTTCGAGCGATGCTGGCCCAACATCTTCAACGGTGAGTTGTAACCCCGTCAAACTTTCTCCGATATAAGAGATCGGTTGATGCAACGTTACGCGTGTAGCAGCCGTAATTCGGGGTTCCTGTGTATCAAATATAAATGCTCGATACGCAACGTCCCCTGTACGTCCCGCTTTATCTACTGGTGTGACAGCAACAGTGTAGCTTCCATCAGCACTCCCGTCAGTTGGAAGTGCTATCGGTCGCCAAATTAGTTGATTATTGCCTTTGGTTGTTATGACTCCAGGCACCGGTAGTCCACTGGCACTCGTTACAACGATGTTGGATTCGTCTTCTCCTACCGCTATACCAATTCCTGTGGTATCTGCTAACGTTGCTATAATCTCCCCAGTGCTACCGTTCACATAGACAACAGCTCCACTCTGGCCACCAATTAAAACCGATGTAACAACAGGTACGGCGATGTCCAAATGGAACCTATAGATAAACGGAGTTTCGGAAACATTACCTATATTGTCTCTTGGTGTAACTGTAAGGATATATGTTCCGAGTTTCGCAAGGTTTTGGAAATTAAGCGTCAATAAGCCTGCACCGTCATTACTTCGGTGAAGGGCGATTTCAGTCCCGTCTGGTCCCGTTAAAGAGACTGCTGTGTTCTCAAAGTCAACATCAGTTTCATCGAATGCAACGGTTATCTGAGAGAACGATTCTATAACGTCTGTAGCACTGTCAAGTGAAAGTTGGAATTGTGGGTCAGTGCCAACTTTAACCGTGTCAATTGCCGGGAATTGGGTATCCAATATAAAGGGGAAACTCTGTGTAAATTGATTTCCAGAAAAATCCACGAAGGTTGCGGTCATGGTATATTCGCCATCTGCGGTGCCGTTTCGTGGAATTGTTGCTTCGGTACTCCAAGTTAACTGATTGCTTGCTGCGTCAACTTCAACTTTTGATTGTGGAACAATCAGCCCTTGTGCATTTCTGACGGTGATTGTTGAGGCATCAAAGTTGATACCTGAACCTATATAATTAACAATTTCTACTGTAATATTACTCAAATTACTGACAGTTCCAGTTTCTGGAGTTACTAATTGCACTCGTGGTTGTGTCTGGCTAACCAGATAGAATTGGCGTCGGACAACTGCCCCGATATTTCCCGCAAGGTCAGTCGGAGTTACTTCAATTGTGTAAGTGCCATCATCTGAACCGTCCAACGCGATCGGCTGCAAAAGTCTGAGCGTAGCAGTATCAGTGCCGTTATTTGAAATATTCACAGGAATTTCAACTTGATTCCCTTCAGCACCACGTATTAGTCGGAATGTACTACGCCTGAAATCAATACCACTGGTTGTTTCATTAAGTTTGATCGTAACTTCAGATAAATTAGAAACAGTCTGATTAGCGGCAGGAACTGTCGTATTAAGTGTTGGAAGTTGTGTGTCGTAGATAACTTGGTACGTGTAGGTTTTGGTATTCCCGAGAGAATCTGTTGCCTTGACATTAAGTATATAGTTCCCGTCTTGGCTTCCATCTGTTTTCAGGATCGGCGAATCCAAAATGTAAGTTAGTTCGTTGTTATTTCTGTCTGGAAATGATTGACCGGAGATAGCATTAATACTGCCATCTGGATTAGGTGTGCCAAAAACAATACGAGTAGGTTCCTGGTCACCTGAAAAGACAACGCCAGTTCCAAATTCACCATCATTGAAGGTCGCAATAAACTGATTGAGGGGAAGATTATGATAAACAGTATTCCCTAAGATAGAAAAAGGTTCACCATCCTGTACCGGTTTGAGTGAGACGAGTTCCGGTGCCAGATTATCAAATAGAAACGAGATTTGAATTGGTGAGGTGCTATTTCCTGCTTTATCTGTTCCGACAATCTCAACAGTATATTGACCATCTTGGATTCCATCTTTTGCTGACAAGGGCGAGAACAAGCGCCACCGTATTTTATTATTGCCAGGGCGAGTCTGCTGCCCGAGTATGACATTTCCATCAGGCCCCCTCAGATGTATTGTTGAATCATCCAAGTTAAGTTCAATATTATCTTCTAACGCTGCTTCAACAAAATCAGTCAATCCCTTGAGACCACTACCGGAAACAAACTCACCTTTATTGGTTGCCACACTTTTTAAGGTTGGTGCAGCGTTATCAAAGGTAAATTTAGCCTGCCTTGAGGTGACGTTTCCTACGTTATCGGCTATAGAAACGGAAACTTCATAACTTCCATTTTCTGTTAATGCGTCAATGGAATTACTTAGTGAAAACGTGGCTCTGTTTCCGTAGGTTAATGTGCCGTTTACGTCTGTACCATTAACACGCTTAATCTGTATTTCTGTATCGCTGCCAGTGAGGTCAATACCCGTGCCTTCTCCATCGTCTGCAGTGAAACTGACCGTCGGAATTGACGCGTTCACAAACATACCATCTATAAGTGATATTGAATCGCTTAGGAATATACCTGTGATACGAGGTTCAGTTGAGTCAATTGTAATAGTTTCTGTTTTAGCAGTAGTTGCTTCATTTCCCCCATTGTCTTTTACCCATAGTTTCAACGTGTATTGCCCATCGGCAAATCGGTTGGCGGTACTATCTGCACCATTCCAATTGTAAGTATGATTTCCACGCTCGCTGCTCACTTGAATAGGACGGCCAATTGTGGCATCTCCGGGGGCTCTCTGGAATTCCAACTGTGCCCTGGTAGCATTCTCGCTTAAACTGTAGTAAACAGGAATAGTGCCTAACACCGGCGAAAACGCATTATCCCCAATACCTATTGTAATCTTTGGGGCAGTAGTGTCTAATGTTGCATTTACCTCTAATTCTCCTCTTTCCGGAGCTGGAACAGGTAAACCATTAGATTGCGTCAGCTCAACTTTGATCGTGTATTCTCCATCTGCAAGTTTTTTACGCTGGTCACCACTTCCGACTCTCCCATCCCATTCTACCCGTACAGTCTGATTTTTCGTTAATTGACTATCTGGTCCAGGACCGGTGAAAATTGTTTGACCATTCGCTAAAATCTTATATGCATAAGTTTGGCCAACAGCACCATCATCGCCGGTTTCAAAGGTGATCTCCAACTTTTCCTCTTCACCGTTAAATACTGTATCTCCGTTTGCATCTACGGAGAGGCTTAAAAGACCTGCCCAAGCGGCAGGTTGTATAAATAACAGTGCAACAAACAATTGAAAAATGAGAAAGGTTGTCCAACGAAAACCGAACGACAATTTAGTATTCTTTTTCTTATAACATAGAGCAGATAAACTATTTTTAATTTTTGACACGCGTATTCCCCCGCTACCGCGAAGTTTAGTCTATTTAACTTCGCATGGAATTCACAAGTATTAATTTCTTATTAGCACAGATAACATTCAACACAACATTGACTCGCATCAATCCAATAGCACAATGATGCGATGTTTCACAGTGTTGGCACGTCCCTATATCTATGTTTTTGAGATTTATAACAGATAAGGTGATTATTTAACTGATATATTAGACGCAATATTTTTAATTAGGTTGATTAAAACCTACTCATTAGTACCTGCATGACTGATTTTTTCGTGGGCAGGTCCGCAACCTGCCCATATATTTGTTTACAACATGTGGAGTGAACCTACAACTTTAATAATCAACCAATATCACCATTCTCAATCATCGTTAATAATGCTGAGTCATCAGCAGTCAGCGGCAAAGTAATTTTTGCCCGTTCTCGACTTGAGTGATACGTTGCAAAAATTAGCTCAGTTGACTGGAGTGCCTTGCGTCCACTAAGTTCTGGTTCACGACCTGTCTTAACACTGTCAATTAGATCAAGCATAGAAAGGGTTGTGTCGTTCCCTTTTGGTGTGACATCGCTCAGATCGGGTTGCTCCCATTCGCTGGACCCTTCTCGCAGTACGCGAACTGGCGCACCACCCCCAACATCAATGATGCCTTTAGTGCCGATGATACGATTTGCGAATCCTTTTAAAGAGACACTACCTGTTGTCAGCAAACCTTCTACGCCGTTTTTCCATCGGTACCACGTTAAACCACTCGTTTCAACCTGAGTGCCGAAAACTATTCTTTCCTCAGTCACATCTATTTGACCGATAACCCAGTCAATTGGTTCGTCATTATTATAAAATTGGAACATATCAAACCAATGTGTTCCCCAATCAAGCAAATTGGAACATGAACCTTCCATTCGTCGAATTTCACCGATAGTTCCATCGTTTGCCAGCTGTTTTGCCTTGATAAACTGTGCACCAAAACGACGTTGATGGCAGAACGTTATGACGACATCGTTATCCACACATGCCTGATAAAGTGCTTTCGCATCTCCCCATGTGGGTGCCATCGGTTTCTCAGAATGAATGGCTTTGATACCACTATTAGCAGCAGCGATAACCATATCCCTATGCAGTGCAATCCACGTACAGACGCTGACAAAATCAAGTTCTTCCTTTTCAAGCATCTCATGATAATCTTCATAGGTTCGTGGCACATCAAATTGTTCTGCAAATTTGTTACGCGCACCTTCAACGGGGTCTGAACATGCGACAATCTCAACATCTTCCGATGCCTGATACCCCTGTGCATGCGCACGCCCGCGTCCACCACAACCAATAATACCTGCTTTAAAAGTTGCCATATAATTTCCTTTCATTACGACCCAAAGATCGCTTTGTTATAGTGAACTTTAGAATTAACGAAACATTTTAAGCCGTAGGAGGGAACTCCGATTCCCGACTATCAGCGAGGTTCGTCGCGATTCGGAGATCGCTCCTACAAAAAACGTGTATCTTTATTTTCAAAGTTCATTATAATGTGTTACTTTAATTGATTTACAAGTGTATCGTCTAAGTCTATCCCTGACTTAAGATATATTTCCCGTTGACGATATGCGCGTTCGCCAGGGATAAGTATTTCTTTAACGCCTGCTTCCCGCCGATTTGCCTTAATATGATCAATCAAACTGTCTACTTCAGTTTTGAATTGTTCTATGGGAACAAAAACCGATGGGTCAAGAACAATTAGGAGCAAACCGTAATTTGTCCCTGGAGGCGGGATAGTTGCAGCGTTCACAAGTGCCCCTGCAAGAATTTGTGTGATGAGGGCAAGTCCAAAACCTTTATGTCCACCGAAAGGACGGACACTTCCCTTTAAGGCTTGTTCTGCATCCGTTGTCGGTTCACCTTCAGGGGTAAACGCGAGACCTTCAGGAATTGATATATTCTCCCGCATCGCTACAAGCAAGTCTCCGTTGGTAATTGCTGCAGTAGACATATCAAACAGAAGTGGAACTTTGTTGGAAGGAATTCCAACAGCGATGGGGTTTGTACCCAAAATTGCTTCGGTTCCACCTTCTGGTGTAATCCGCGGCAAACAGTCAGCAAATAAAATCCCAATGAGATCTTTCTTCCGCGCCATATCTATATAATAACCTGCCATGCCACAGTGTGATGTGTTGTAAACGCCACAAATGCTTGCCCCAGTTTGCTTTGCCCTTTCAATCGCTAATTCCATTGCACGGTAAGCAACGAGATAACCCGGTTGGTTTCCACCATCAACCCGGATGCACTGCCCTTCTTCTTTGTCAACTTGGATTTTAGACCGTTTGCCCTGTTCATAACGACTTCTGATTCCGGGTAATCTGATAAAACCATGTGTTTTTCGTCCACGCAGCTCCGCTTCTAACAGGATATCCGCAATAACAGCGGCATCTGTCGCGGACATACCACTTGTCATCAAGAAAGTTTCAGCGAGTTGGCGCGCCGCATCAATGGAAATCTGCAAGTTAGTTCTCCACTACTTTAAGGCTATAACACAAGTTACATGTTGACCACTATTTTTAACAATGCTATAATTTATCACATCTCAAGTTGAAACTCAAGACACTTTTTATTCAGTGCGCGACACTAAATTCTGCCCACAGATCCCTTTTATGAGAAAAGGAGGACTACAGATGGCGAACCAAAAACATGATTTAGTCGAATATCCTATCCAAGATAATGTCGTGTTACAGGCATATTGGCGAGACGATGTTGGTGGACGCGGTCCCGCAGCATCCCTATATATTTATGACGATGAGGTTATGAGGTTTGATTGCTTTGGCGGAGACAATGGACATTGCCACTTCAACCTGCGGCAAACGCGCGGCAGGCGGTGGATGTACCCAAAGGGTTCCTTTGAAGATCATATTCAACAAAGTTTGTTTGACCTCCGTATGAATTTGACGTTCTGCCTGAAAACTCACCAAGATGAACGAGTGCAGGAAATTCAGATAGTGCAGGAGAGTTTAGAACAGGCAGCTCAAAAAATGGAAGTTCAGTTGTTAGAATTTGCTGATAAATTAAATCTTAACAGAGAATAAGTTGAATGACGCTCCCTAATTTAAATCTTGCGGGTGAGTTGCCTGAAGGAATACACACGGCAACGATTGATGAAGTCATTGCGCAATTTGGTAGTGGAACCCCGCAACGGATGACTGTGACTCAGCGTTTGCAACGTATCTATCAGCTTGCAAAAAGCACAGACCATCTTGAGCGAATACTTATTTTTGGGAGTTATATCACGGCAAAGCCAGAACCGAATGATATTGATGTCGTAATTATCTTTGATGACGATTTTGACATGGCAGTTTGCAGTGAAGAAGTCAAAAATATTTTGAACCATCAACAAGCAGCGGAGGAATTCGGAGCCAGTATTTTCTGGATACGTCCATCATTACTGTTTTTAGAGACCCTTGACGAGTTTATAGCAGGTTGGCAAGTCAAACGTGATGGAACTCGCAGAGGCATCATAGAGGTGAGGAAATGATTCAAGATGACACAGAACTTAAAACAACTCAACAACGCATAGCGCACTTTCAAGAAATACTCTTGCAATTACGTGTTAAAGCCACACCGGAAGAATTTTCGTTGGTTACAAGCGGGTATCGAGCAGAGATAGAAAAAATGCAAGAGGAAGTTCTTGAATACCTGACTCGTCATGCATGTGAACCAATATCACTGCCGCTATAATGATAAATCAACCACTTTAAGAAAAATTACAAGGCGAAACTGCATGAAAGTAGTAACTGCAGCCGAAATGCGCCAGATTGACAAAAACACGATTGAAGGCATCGGCATTCCCGGCATTGTTCTCATGGAAACTGCGGGAAGTGAAATCGTCCGCGCGATTGAACAACATTATCCGACTGCACAACGTGTTGGTGTTTTTGTCGGCAAAGGGAATAACGGCGGTGATGGACTGGTTATTGCCCGACAACTCGCACATGCTGGACGTGAAGTGCAAATCTTTCTTGTTTCCCCAGCAGAAAGTTTTACTGGAGAAGCACGCACCAATTTGGATATTGCCAAAAATCTTGTGTTGCAGATTGAGGAAATTCTGACAGACACATCTATTGACATTCTCGGATGTGAGTTGCTTGTAGATGCGATTTTTGGCACAGGATTGCGGGGTGCTGTGCGCGAACCCGTTGCAAACATAATCAATGCTATAAATGACCTCCCTATACCCATTCTTGCAGTTGATTTACCTTCCGGTTTAGACGCAGATTCTGGTACTCCTTTAGGCACTTGTGTGCAAGCGGATAGAACAATAACAATAGGTTTGCCGAAAAGAGGGTTGTTGGTGCATCCGGGTGCCGAGTTTGCAGGTAAAATAGAAGTCGTTGACATCGGTTTTCCACAGCAGATTATTGACGCGCAAAATATTAAGGTGAATTGGACAACTGAAAAAGACGCTGCAGCATGGATACCGGTTCGTTCGCCGGCATCTTACAAGGGGAGTTACGGACGTGTGCTTGTGGTTGCGGGGTCAACGGGGATGACGGGCGCAGCGGCACTTGCAAGCGAAGCAGCTTTCCGTGTAGGTGCTGGTTTGGTAACGCTCACTATTCCAAAAAGCCTAAATCCAATTTTAGAAGTTAAGTTGTCTGAGGTGATGACGTTGCCCCTGCCGGAAACAGAAGCAGGAAGTTTAGCAGAATCATCAACCTCAACCATCCTTGAATACGCAAAAAAGACGAAATCTGTTCTTGCCATCGGACCTGGTCTTTCTCAACATCCGCAAACTGTGAAACTTGTTCATCAATTAGTTAAGGAAAATAAGGAACAGGGACTTGGCTTACGGATGGTCATAGATGCAGATGGATTAAATGCTTTAGCACAAGCAACAGACCTTATCTCATTACTTGGGACAGAAACAGTTCTCACACCACATCCGGGTGAGATGGCACGGCTAACGAATATCCCTATCTCAACATTAGAATCAAACAGAATTGGTACTGCCGAAGAATTCGCAAATCAATACGGTGTAACGCTTGTACTTAAAGGTGCACCTACCGTCACTTCAAATCCAAGCGGTGAAATTTGGATCAATTCAACAGGGAATCCCGGCATGGCAACAGCGGGGATGGGGGACGTGTTAACAGGCATAATTGCGGGATTGATGGCGCAAAACATGTCAAGCGAAACAGCAGCGGTGCTTGGCGTTTACCTACACGGATTAGCAGGAAACATCGCCGCTGAAAAGTTAGGGATGCATGGGCTTATTGCAGGCGATGTACTACAGGCAGTTCCACAAGCAATTTCTTCGTTGATACCCGATTATCTTAATGTTGTGTCCATCTAAATATCGTGAGTAAGGTCGCTCCTACGGTAGGAGGGAACTCCGGGGAATGCCTTAATGGCATTCATACCCGGTGAATACCAAAAAGGTATTCATACCGTTGATTTCTTGATTTGGATTCCCGACTATTACCTCCTAACGGTAGGAGGGAACTCCGATTCCCGACTATTACCTAATTTGTGAGGAAAAATGGAAACTTATAAAATCTATCCAGTTGCGGCAGCAGATGCTTCAACCGCATTCCAAATAGAATTGGATTCGCGAGCAATCGCTGCTGCAGAAGAACTTGAAAATAGCGGCGCACAAGGTGCCGAAAGAGAAGAGATCCTACAGAAATACCTCGGTAGTGATTATGAAAGAGGTTACCGTGGCACTGCATGGGATTTACACGGTATTTCTGCGGGGTTGACTCCTGCCCGTTTAGCGGTTTTGTTGGAAGCACAGGGTGAATCCTTTGATCCATGCGCCGAGCGCGAAACGTTCGATCACAGCCTAATGGTTAACGTCGAAGAAGAGTTAGCATCACAATTAGAGGATATTCCTGAATCTGTTCTGAATGAGATTGTAGAGGAATATAAAGCTGAACTTTTGGACAAATAAGATGTGAATTTTCACAATTACTTTTTTTTTTGCAACTTTTCTGAAGAAATCGTGTGTAAAACAATTAACAAAGGATTGATGGCACAAAAACGCACCTTACAAAAGAGGAATTACCTCACCAATTTACTCTAACAAAGGAGACATTATGAACGGTAAAATCGCTATGCGGATATTTTCACTTTTAGCAGTGCTGGGTATTGCTATCTTTTTCGGATTGCAAGTGAACTCAGAAACACCAGGGAATTCAGAAGGGTTCACTTCCATCAAAAAGAAAAATTCAGAAGGGTTCACTTCGATTGAAAAGACAGAAGCAACGAACAATTCAGGAAGGTTCAGTTTGATTGAAACCACAAAACTAACGAAAAATGTTCTAAGTACCGCTAAAGACCATACTGGGCCGCAAACCGCGCAAGCATTGATAGATACATTTGATAAAATCTACAATCACAACCATTTAGCAACCACAGTGACAGTGATTGTACACCGTAAAACCGATAGCGGAACTATTCTAAAAAACGGAAAAACGCACATCAGCCAGTTTACAATCGCGGAGATTGATGCACAATATCCTCGTGAAACATGGCTTCAGCTGCTTTTAGACAACGGTATCACCATAGAAAATTTCGGAGATTATACCTCCTATTTGTCAAAGCGATACACTTTGGCTTTTCTGAAAGACAATCCCAATCTTCGCAATCCGGTGATGATCCACATTCCACCAACGGATGATTGGGAAACTTACCAACGGATAATTAAGGGAAATGATTGGGAACGTTATAAAGCCGCTTTTATTTATAAGTTGGTAAATAGACATATCGAGAAGATACGGGAAGCAGCAGAGAAGATTGAACGGAAAAAAGAAAAAGTTGAACAGGGTAAGGAACAAGCTAAACAAGTAATGGCACAGATTGAACGCGCCAAAGCGCAAGTTGAACGAACCAAGGAACAAATTGAACGCGCGAAGAATAAACTCAATTTACAACAGTTTGAGAACGTTAGGAAACAGATTGAACACTTGCGGGAGACTTTAGAACGTCTTAAAGAGTCAATGCTTCCTCAGGATTCAAACAAGAAGATGAAAAAGAAGCCTTCTACTATCCAAATATAGCATGAATAAAACGCTATAGATTCCTGGTAAGATATTCTGTTTCATCATTGATACTATAATACTGACACCTATATATCTTCTGAAACTTTTCTGAGAGTCAAGTGTATAGAAATTAGCAAGGATTAGCAGACAACGCAGGTTTACAAACAGGGAGATCACCTCACAGTTTTAATTAATGAAGGAGACATTATGCAACGTAAACACACTATACGATTTTTTTCGATTTTGACAGTGCTGGGTATAGCCATCTTTTTTGGATCGCAAGCGAACCCAGAAATAGCAGATAATCCAGGAGGGTTCAGTATGGTTGAAATGACAAAATTAACGAAAGACGCGCTAAGTAACGCTGAAGAATATAATGGACCACAAACCGTGCAAGCACTGATGGAAGCGTTTGACGAAACCTACAATCGCAACCATTTAAAAACCGCGGTGGTTATATATCGTAAAACCGATGGTGGAACAGTCAGTGCTTCTGTACTAACAACGAGTGAAGTAAACCTCTCCCATAAGATTGATAGTGTTGGGAAAAAAAGACACGTCAGCCAGTTTACAAACGAGGAAATTGATACGCAACATCAACAGATAGATTGGCTTAAGATGCGTCTGAATGATGGTGCCTCTATAAAACTTTCCGGTGAGGGAAAAATAAACTTATCCCATATAATTGATAGCGTTGACGGAAAAAGACACGTCAGCCAGTTTACAAACGAGGAAATTGATGCACGATATCCGCGAGCAGCATGGCTTCAGATGCTTTTAGACAAAGGTATCACCATAGGACATTTCGGAGAGTATGCGTCCTACCTGTCAAAACGGCACACTTTGGCTTTTCTGAAAGATAACCCCAATCTTCGCAATGCGGTGATTCTCGACATTCTACCAACGGATAATTGGGAAACCTATAAAGCCGCCTATATTGATAAGTTGGCAAACGAGCACGCTAAGCTTCAAAAAGCTGCCGAACAGGTTGAACGAGCCAAAGAACGAGTTGAGCACGCACAGGTGGTAGTAGAACAAGCCAAGGAACGGGTTGAAAACGCAAAGAGGCTGGCTGAGCAAGCCAAAGCACAAGCTGAACGCGTAAAGAATAAGTTCAATTCACAACAACTTGAAAATGTCAAAAGACAGATTGAACACTTACGAAAAACTTTGGAACGCCTTCAAAAATCGATGCCGCCTCAGGAGCCAAACCAGAAGATCAAAAAGAAGCCTTCTACTATCCAGATATAGCATGAATGGTAACGCTATAGATTCCTTGTGGGTAATTCTATTTTCATCATTGAGACTTGTGGTACCTACACCCACACATAATTTCTGCAACTTTTCTGGGAGTTGAGGGTATAGAAATTAGCAAAGGATTGATGGACAAACGCAGGTTTACAAACAGAGATCCACATCTACAATTTATAGTAAATTCTGTAAATAAGTTCACATATATTCTGTAGGCGACAAATGCCAAAAGCGCATTTGGCGTTGATTCCGATTTCCGAATCGCGACGAAACCACTGTTAGTCGGGAATCGGAGTTCCCTCCCGCTGAATGCCAAAAGCGCATTCAGCGTTGATTCACAGTTCAGATATAAGTTAATTGTAGAATCCACTATAGAACGAAGGAGATAAAATGAAACGGAAAATTGTTATGCCAATGTTCACACTTTTGATAGTTATGGGATTTGCTTTCTTTTTCGCGTCTCAAGCCGATTCTTTCACTTTCTCATTCGGCGAAACGACGGAATTCAAGCAGATACCACCAGACCTCCCCGAAGAATATTCTGGTCCGCAAACAGTGCAGGCATTGATGAATATCTTTGATGCCCAGTACAACCGGGTCCATTTGAGGACCACGATAACTATATCTGCAGATAAACATAGCCAATCCAGCAAGTTTACAAATGAAGAGATAGATGCACGATATCCGCGGAGTGAGTGGCTTAAAACCTTGTTGGACAAAGGTTTCACTATACAAAATTTCCGCAACTATGCATATTGTTTATCAAAAAGGCATATTTTGGCGTTTCTGGAAGATAATCCAGATTTTTGGAAAACAGGGTTTCATGGTATGACCGTCCTTTCTGATATGCCCGTGACGGATGATTGGGAAACTTATAAAGCCGCTTATTTTGATAAGTTGGTAAACAAACATCTTAAGAAGATTCGGAAAACAGCAGAACGGGCTGAACAAGCCAAAGAACAAGCTGAGCGCGTTAAAAACTTGGCTGAACAAACCAAGGAACGGGCTGAACGCTTAAAGAATAAGTTCAATTCACAACAACTGGAGAACGTTAGAAAACAGATTGAAAACGCCAAGGAACAGATTGAGCGTTTACGCGAAACTTTAGAACGCCTTAAAAAATCAATGCCTCCTCAGAGTCCAAACCAAAATATGAAAAAGAAACCTTCCACTATTCAAATATAACATAAAGATAACGCGATAGACTCCTACGGACTATCCTGTTCACGTTTAATTACTGTAAACTTACACAACACATCTTTTACCAACATCCAGTTAATTTGGAGCGGTAAAAAACGTGATTTGTGTAGTCTTAGGGGGTTTTTTTGCCATCATATATGGAGAATACCAAATGTTACTAACGCTAATTCGCAAAGAAATAATGCATCATATTCTGAGTGTCCGTTTCGTCGCGCTCCTTGTGATGTGTCTCCTTCTCGTCCCGCTCACACTTTCTACCAATTACCGAAATTATCGCCAGAGCTTAGTAGATTACCAAGAAGCCGTTAAACTCGTAAACATCGAAGAAACCACAGTAAACCCGAAGCTGCCATTGGAACCAGAGCAGGAGGTTTCCAAACTTATCCTCAAACCGACCCCATTGAGCGTATTCGCAAACGGATTATCGGATTCATTGCCGAGTTATCTTGGCATGACACGTAATGGGATTACACAAGGAGCACCCGCCCTGGTCTCCTCTCTCTCCCAGCTTTTTGGATACCTTGACTTTCTATTTGTGGTAGGTACTGTCTTCAGTCTCCTCGCACTGTTGTTCACATTTGATGCGGTTGCTGGTGAGCGAGAGGCAGGCACACTCCGTATAACTTTGTCAAACGCCCTGCCGCGCGACCTATTTTTATGGAGCAAATTGATAGGCGGATACGTGGTGTTTGTCGTCCCGTTCTTGGTGTCGTTGCTGTTCGGTTTACTGATACTTGTCTGGCAGGGTTTCCCGCTCGGTGAACATGGAATTTTTCCGAGAGTCTTGGGTTTAACCCTCATCTCGTTGCTCTATATTGGTGTCTTTTTCGCAATCGGCACAGTGATTTCCACCTACTTAGACAATTCTAAAACGGCACTCATCCTCGCCTTTACCGTCTGGGTGTTTGCAGTGTTGATTACTCCACGCGTTGGGTTTATCGCTGCCAAACTTATTGCGCCAACACGAACCTCACAAAGCGTCTATATGGAAAAAACAGCCATGCGAGATGATTTCAACGCGGTAGTCGATGAAGAAAAATGGAAAGCCATAAGGGAACTCCCTCCAGATGAAAACGGTAATGTAATAGTAGGAGGAGAAAATGCTAAAAAAGTTGATGAACGCGTGAAACCTCTTGAAGAGAAATATCGAGCGAAATTCCAAGACTACGCTGACAAACTCGATCGCGATTACAAACGTGAAACCGAACGACAAGAGCAGATCGGTGAGATGCTTTCCCGAATCACACCGACATCTTCTCTCACCTATCTCGCTACGAACCTAACACAGACAGGAAAAGGGGCAAGAAGCATCTATTTTCAAGTGGGAGATCGTTATTACGATATGCTCCATACAGATTTGTTCAGCAAAATTTCGGATCATGCTTCAGCAAGAGTATTTACATCAGAGGATACTGTCAAAATTACACAACCACCACCTTTAGAGACTTCAACATTAGGAGAAACACTCCGTCAATCGATGGTAGATGTGCTGCTACTTTGCTTCTTCGCAGTTGTGTTGACAACTGTGGCATTCCTGAAATTCTTCCGTTCTGATATTTGATACAGAAAATTGTGGTAAACCGTAGCAATTTTTTAAATGCTTGATGTGAAACAGATGCAACTTTTAGCGAAATCATTTGTAGTTACATGTTGAAACAGCCCTATTATATGAGGTCACACGAGTTAACCACCTGCAAAAATAAAGGAAATTCAACATGTTAATGACATTGATCCAAAAAGAGATGATGCATCATATTCTCAGTGTGCGGTTTATTGTACTGCTTCTGATGTGTCTCTTACTGATTCCACTTACCTTGACAATCAATTATCGCAGCTATCGCCAAAACCTTATCGACTATCAGGAAACGGTGAAACTTGACAACTCCGAAGAAATCACTGTAAACACGAACATGGAACTGAAACCGGAGTTGGAATTCTCTAAACTTTACCTCAAACCTACACCCTTAGGTGTATTCGCGAACGGATTAGGAGATGCACTGCCAAGTTATCTTGGTATGACACGCAACGGTATAACACAAGGTCCGCCTGCGTTGGTTTCCACTTCACTCTTTTATCTTTTGGGACATCTTGACTTTCTATTTCTTGTTGGCACTGTATTTAGTTTACTCGCGCTGCTGTTCACATTCGATGCAGTTGCCGGTGAGCGAGAGGCAGGCACACTCCGTATCACTTTGGCAAACGCGCTCCCGCGAGACCTGTTTCTCTGGAGCAAATTGATTGGCGGATACATTGTGTTCATCATCCCCTTTCTGGTGTCATTCCTGTTCGGCTTACTGCTACTGGTATCGCAAGGATTTCCGTTAGGTGAATCAGATATTTTTCCAAGAGTCCTGAGTCTTACACTTGTTTCAATGATCTATATTGCAGTCTTTTTTCTGATCGGGACGGTGATTTCCACCTATTTGGATAATTCCAAGACAGCACTTATCATCGCATTCACCGTGTGGGTATTCGCTGTTCTGATTATACCTCGCGTTGGATTTATCACGGCAAAGTTCATCGCACCGACACAAACTTCACAGAGCATCTATCTGGAAAAGACTGCCATTCGTGAGAATTTCAACGATGAAGTTAGAGAAAAGCGGGGTGAGATACAAACAGAATACTGGAAAGACCGTCCGTCACCTTCTATACAGGAACAGGTGAATGCGTCCTCGGAAATAGATAAACAGCTTGCACCGGTCGAAGCGGAGTATCGGCAGAAATACAATGACAGTGCCAATGAGATTGACCGCCGTTATAATCGTGAGCAAGCCAGACAAGAAAGTGTGGCTGAAACGCTTTCCCGAATCTCACCGACATCTTCGCTCATCTATCTCACGACAAATTTAACGCGGACAGGGAAAGCAAAGCGAACGAACTACTTTGAAGCAGGAGAACGATATTTCAATTCACTACATGCGGAATTGTTTAGTAAAATTAGAGACTATATCCCTGTGAGAATAATGAACCCGAAGGATAATATCCAACTAACACCGCCACCCCTTGTGGAAACCCCGACTTTAGGAGAGACATTTCGTCAATCCTTAGTAGATGTGCTGCTGCTCTGCTTCTTCGCAGTTGTGTTGACAACTGTGGCGTTTCTAAAATTCTTCCGTTCTGATATTTAACTTATACCATTCCTAAATAATGATAGGACATTGTTTCATAAATCGGTTGTAAAATTGCAACACTCTCTTCTGTAGGAGCGACCTCCTGGTCGCGACCAGGAGGTCGCTCCTACAAAGAAACTCAAAAATCGGGATGATACTTTGTCAATTAGAAATGGTATTATTTCCTCTACTGCGCGGGTTACAGATAACGTAACCTACCTACCCTCTATCCCGCACAGTTTTAACTATCTTAATTATCTGAAACATCTCTAATAGACAAACCCAAACTTATAAGGAGCTGTTATGCTACGAACAATTATTAGACAAGAACTTCTTGCACATCTGATGAGTGCCCGTTTTTTCGCTGCTGTCATCATTACGCTCCTGCTTGTTGTCGCGAATGCTGTCGTTCTTCTTGAAGATTATGAACGCCGATTGGACAGATATAGCCATCAAGAAAATGTGCATCGTGAAAAAGCACAAGAAGCAAAAACCTATTCATTTTTAAAACTTTATGTTGAACGCCCTCCTAACCCCTTAGGTCTCTTTAGTTCAGGATTGGACAAGCGACTTGGGGGCACCCTTGAAATTTATCACGGTTCTGTCCCGATGATTTCGAATGCTTCGGCGCGTAGCCTTGATAATCCATTTCTAAACCTCTTTTCAAAGATTGACCTCGTCTTTATTTTCCAAGTGGTGCTAAGTTTGATAGCACTGCTTTTTGCTTACGATGCTATAGCAGGTGATCGGGAGGCAGGCACCTTGCGTTTGGTTGTTTCCCATCCTGTGCGGCGCGGCAGTATTCTGCTTGCAAAATATATTAGCGCGATGATCTGCCTGTTACTCCCCGTGCTGATGAGTCTGCTGATGGTGATGTTGCTGTTATCTATTAGCGGTTCAATTCAACTAAGCGGGCAGGATTTTGTGCGGATAGGTGGAATAGTCCTGACAACAAGCATCTATCTGTCTGTATTTTACCTAATTGGATTGTTGATTTCTACGATGACGCGCCGAACAGCCACCTCGCTGATGCTCTGTATGTTTGTATGGGTCATTTCAGTTCTCGTTTATCCCAACTGGAGCCGATTTACCATTGATCCGGTGGGCGATACACAAGCAGAAAGAACATCTACTGAAGAACATGTGAATCAGATTTGGGAAGAGGTCGACAGGGAAGAACAGCGATTTATAGCAAACAGCCCGCTTGAGGAGGACCCACCGTGGTTTAATCTGAGTTATCATGAACAGGGTCGCAGCTACGGTGATGGGCGACAAATGCTTACCTCCAAAGTGAAAGCGAAATCTGAGCATTTAGTTCCTCACGTCCAAAAATACCATCAAACGATGGAAGCTTTACGTATCCGTTTGGCGGAACAGACCGCTTTAATACGAAAACAGAATTTAGATAAAACAACCTTCCGAGAAGCAAGATGGCATGAACATTTGATGAAACTCAGTCCAGCAGGTTTGTATACATTTGCGGCTTCCGCGTGGGCGGGTACTGATCTGGATGGTATGTTTGATTATGTTGATGCTGCACAGCAGTATCGGCGTTCCATCATAGACTATTTTCATGAGAAAAAGGCATTCGGTAGTCGGCAATGGTTTGACACGAGCAAGGGTGAAGTAGATTGGTGGGATTTACCGCAATTCCGTTATGAACGGGCAGATGTTTGGGAAAACGCAACGCGAGCATTTCCCGAATTATTTTTGCTGCTACTTATCAATACGGTTTTGTTCACAGTGGCATTTCTGCTTTTTGTTAAAATTGAAGTTTAGCTGAATGCATAGTCTGCGTAGGTTAGTTAGAACGCAGTGAAACCTATAAATGTTAATTTTAGAACAAAATTGCGGATTATCTCTTGTTGGAGGGCTTTGTAAGCCCGATTTTGTGACCTAATCCGTTAAATCGGGGTTGAAAACCCCTCCAACAATAGGATATGTCCTTAAATTGACGCCTATGGGTTTCGCGTTGTTCTACGCAACCTACGAACTCTTGTTGGAAGGAGACTTGTCTGTCCAATTCTCTTCTTGTAGGAGCGAGCTCCAGCTCGCGACATATTAAGACTGATTAAGACTGATCGCGACCAGGAGGTCGCTCCTACAGAATGTAAGAAATGCCGAATTACGAACTCGCGTTTACTAAACAAACAGCATTCTAAAGGAGACACTGAATGATATTACATATTATCAAACGAGAACTTTTTGACCACATCAATAGCCTGCGATTTGTCTTAACGACGGTAATACTTTTAGTCTTAATGTTTACAAACGCTTGGGTGCATATAAAAACACACCCTGAAAATGTGCGTAGATATTCCAACAATATCACCAGAAACCTTGACCAATTGAAAGATCGCGCAGAGTTGTACACGCTGATAAGAAAGGGACCAGGCAATCTCTACAAAAGTCCTGCTTCACTGTCCTTCATCGCCGATGGAGATGATGCTTACTTACCGAGTAATATATACAGTCCGGGGTCTTGGTCAAAATCAGGTTTTGGTGGTAGAGTCAGAAGCAATTGGTGGATCAGTTATGGCAGTGTGAATCCAGATGCGAAAGACCTCCGTCCACAAGCAACAAAGATAGATTGGGTATTTATTATCACCTATCTACTCTCTCTTATCCCACTCCTGTTTACATTCGACTCGTTTTCTGGTGAACGCGAACGAGGCACCCTGCGCTTGTGTCTGGCAAACCCAATTTCGCGTCCTACCTTATTAGCCGGTAAATTCTTGGGGACCTTGATAGCCATTCTCATTCCTTTCGTTTTTGCTGTGTTGGTGAATCTTGCTGTGATTTCCACAGATAGTTGGACACAACTAAGTACAATGGACTGGGGACGTTTGGGAATAATCCTGCTCATTGCAGTAAGTTATGCAGGTATCTTCATTGGATTAGGTTTAATGATTTCAGCGGGGACTCGAGAACCTCGGCTCAGTTTGATCGTCGTTTTGTTGATCTGGGTAACAGTAGTGGTTTTTGTTCCATCAACTCTTGGAACTCTTTCTACAAAGTGGATGCCACCTTTACAAACAAACGATCAATTTCAAGCGGAGAAAAAGTTAGCGATTGACGAGAATAACACAGATTACGACGAGCAAATAAAGAAAGTCAAAGAGAAGAAACTTTCTGGCGCGCAAAGTAAACTTCAGCAACTGGCGAAAATGCCACGCGAAAATGTGTCCCCTGAAGATATTAAAGCCGCTCAAGAAGAATATAATTCAGTATGGCAGAAAGATGGAAATGAAGAATTACAAATCAAGTCAGAATTTATTAAAAAAGATGTAGAAATCCGAGAACGTTTTAATCGATCTCATTTAGACGCACAAACCGCTCAGATTCAGAGTGCAAGAGCAGCAACCCGGTTTTCTCCTGCAGCGATTGTCCAATATGCGCTTGAATCAATGGCTGGCACTGGTTTTAATCGTCACTTACAATTCTTAGACAACGTGCATCTTTACAAGAAACAATTTCGGCAATTTATTGTTGACATTGATAGAACAGACAACGAAAGCCTCCACCTTATCGGTATTCCTGAAGGCATGTCTAAGAAGACGGTAACGATTGAAACGATCCCGAAATTTGAAGATAAAATCACTTTCAAGGATACGTTCAACTCCGCGACTCTGGATCTGCTTTTACTCGTCTTACTTCTCGTAGTATTTTTCTCTGGAGCGTTTCTTGTCTTTTTACGCACGGAGGTCTGATTGCTATAAACTAATCGGCATCACATACTCTCACATTTCGAGTTGATAAAACGAAACAATGAAAGGAATTTATAATGATAAAGTCTAACCGATCAATCATATTTCTGATTATCCTCCTGTTGTCTATATCATTGATAATCTTCATTTTAGTCAAAGGAGAAATAGGATTCTCAGAAATTATAAAAAAAAGTCCCCCCGCTGATCCTAACGGACATTTAACAGTTGACATTGAGATCGGCACAATTAAGATTGAGTTCACAGATCGGTCTCTGGTTGAAATCAATATCAGAGAAAAATGGAAATCAAGATGGCTTATGTTTCAACCGAAACCGACTAAATGGATTAAGGAAATGCTCAAGGATTTAGAGTTCACAATTACAGAAGAACCTCCAAATATCCGAATTGAAGGTAAATTCAAACGTGGGCGAGAACATTGGCAGGACGGATTAGAATGGTTGACGGTTCACGTACAGCTTAAGGTGCCGCGTGAATACGAGGTCATTTTAAATCCCACATCTAAGTAAAATATGCCCAAAAGTAATGCTTATCCACTTTTAAATTGCAGATAAAATAATATGAATCATAAATTCTGCTATTTTCAGCACGCCTTTCTTGTAGGAGCGAGCTCCAGCTCGCGACTTTTAGACAATTTATATGGAATAGCAGTAGTAAGTACAACCAACGGGTCATAGAACTCAAAGAGGCCCACAAACTCACAAAAAGGAGCATAATATGAAAAAATATAAACGCGTTATCATTCTCATTACCGTTTTCCTTATTATTACAGTGGTTAGCTGCACCAGGATCGTAACAGATGAAATAAATATCGTGGACATGACACATAACCACTACAAAGTTGATCCGAAAGGGCAATTAATCGTTAATGCGGAGATTGGTGAGGTTTCTATTGAGAAAACGGATCGCCTCACGGATCAAATTGACGTTGATATCAAAAAGGAGTGGAAATCGGGGATGATGTTTCAACCGAATTCGAAGCAATGGATTAAGGATATGCTCAAAGATTTGGAAGTTAAAATTAAACGCGACCCACCAGATGTACGGATTGACGTTAAATTCAAACGCGGAAAACAGCATTGGAAAGCGGGATTAAAGTGGTTGACGGTTAACATTGATCTTAAAGTGCCACGTCAATATAAAGTTGTTAATGCCACATCTAAGTGAGCAAGGACATGTATAAATAACTGATGTTGAATGTCTTAGAAGTAATAATACCATTTCTAAATAATGATAGGACATTATTTCATAAATCGGTTGTCCGAATGCAACACCCTCTTCTGTAGGAGCGAGCTCCAGCTCGCGACCCACCGAATACCATACTGGAATGCCAAATGGCATTCATACCGTTGATTTGGCGCACGCTGCGTTGATTTGAACATCAAACGATTTTACAGACTGGAAATGTTGGGTTTCACCTTCGGTTCAACCAACCTACGGGATTTATCAAACTCACGTTAATTTAGAATTTCACATTTTTTTCACGTTATGCACCCTTTTCCCCTTCAAATTGTATCATGTATAGTCGTAAACCAATTTATTGTGGAGGAATCTGATGGAAAAAGACGATGTTGAATTAGTTCACAACATTTTGTCTGGCGACGACACAGCGTTCAATACTTTAGTCGAAAAATACCAAAAGAATGTTCACGCGATGGCGTGGCAGAGAATTGGAGATTTTCACATTGCTGAAGAAATTACCCAAGATGTCTTCCTACAGGCTTATGAGAAACTGTCTACGCTAAAAGACCCGAATAAGTTTGTAAGATGGCTTTATGTAATTGCCAAGCGGCGTTGTACACGCTGGCTCCAAAGAGAAAAGCCTGCAATGCTATCTTTAGACGCCACCGATAAAGCAGACTTGGAGAAATTCGCTTTTGCAAACTATGTTGCAGAACAACGTGAAGATAAAGCAGCAGAGCAGTACCGCGAAATTGTTAATAACCTTTTGGAAAAACTACCTGAGAACCAACGGACAGTGGTAGTGCTCTATTATCTTCATGAAATGACATCCGAAGCAATTAGCAAACTTCTGAGCGTATCTATCAACACGATTAAGAGTAGACTCAGACGCGCACGACAACGTTTGAAGGAGGAAGAACTGATGATTTGCGAAACTCTTGGTAGCATCCAGCCACCTATTGACTTAACCGGCCATGTATTTTGTGATAGCATGGAATTCAAAGCGGGCACACCATATTTTGAAGACGAGGATACAGAGTATACCGGACCGCAAACCGTGGAAGCATTGATGAGCACCTTTGACACGGAGTTTGACTGTTACGTTATAAAAATCAAAGTGGGTATAGTTGGAGGCAAATCAAGCGAACTCACAATTAATGAGATTGATAAACGGTATCCACGGACAAAGTGGCTTCAATTAATTTTAGATAATGGACTTACCATAGAAAACTTTATGCATTATGCATCTTGTTTGTCTAAGCGGCATATTTTGGCTTTTTTAGAAGACAACCCAGACTTTCAAAAAGTAGATTTTTTCGGTATACCCGCTCAAGATGAGTGGAACAAGTATAAAACGACTTTTATCAGGAAGATTATTGCCAATGAGAAAGAGGTTAGAGAACAAGATGCACAGAAGCATAAAGATGAGGAAACTGCCGACCCCGCATTAAAAGCGGCGTTGGCACATATAAAACCTTGTCCGTAGCAACTTGAGTTATTTTAATAGCACCCACAAATACAGGTTTGTAAATCCTGAGGATAGAGCGTATCTCATAAATCTTATGTAGGGCGAGGTCTCTGTGCCTCGCCACTGCATAGAACGTGCCAAGCAACGGACGGGCACAGAGACCCGCCCCTACGATAAAGTTAAATTTTCTGGCGAGAACCGTGTATAACAATTTATGAGATAGACTGTAGTTATACCTGATATATGGAGAATGCAAAATGCTACTAACGCTAATTCGAAAAGAGATAACGCATCATATTTTGAGCGTTCGATTTATTGTCTTACTTTTGATGTGTCTGTTACTTGTTCCACTCACCCTTTCTATCAATTATCAAAATTACCTCCAAAACCTCGTTGACTATCGAGAAGCAGTTAAACTCGCAAATATTGAAGAGAAGACAGTAAACCCGAAGTTGGCACTGGAACCGGAGATTGAGATTTCTAAACTCTTTCTCAAACCGACACCTTTGAGTGTGTTTGCAAATGGATTAGGAGACGCGCTGCCAAGCTACCTTGGCATGACCCGTAATGGAATTATTCAAGGAGCTCCAGCTTTGGTTTCGGATTCCCTCTCCTATCTTTTAGGACATCTTGACTTTCTTTTTCTTGTAGGCACTGTTTTCAGCTTGCTCGCGCTGCTATTTACCTTTGATGCAGTTGCCGGAGAGCGAGAAGCGGGTACCCTTCGGATCACCTTAGCGAATTCTCTGCCGCGTGACCTCTTTCTGTGGAGTAAATTAATTGGCGGATATATAGTGTTCGTGGTGCCGTTTTTGGTGTCCCTTCTATTCGGTTTATTGGTACTTGTTTGGCAAGGTTTCCCCCTCGGTGAACCTAAAATTTTTCCACGTGTGTTCAGTCTAACTCTCGCCTCGCTGCTCTATATTGCGGTCTTCTTTGCGATAGGGACAGTCATTTCAACTTACTTAGATAATTCCAAGACTGCACTCATCGTCGCCTTTACGGTTTGGGTGTTTGCCGTGCTGATTACGCCGCGCGTCGGATTTATCGCGGCGAAATTTATCGCGCCAACGCGAACATCACAGAGTGTCTATCTGGAAAAGACGGCTCTCCGTGAGAATTTCAACGCAGAACTTGAAGAGAAAAAAAGGGAAATACACAAAGAAGTCTGGAAGAATCGTCCGCAACCTTCCTTAGAAGAAAAGTTCGCAAGCGGAGACGAGGTGGATGAACAGATGAAACCTCTTGAAGAGGAATTTCGGCAGAAATTCAGAGAGCACACTGATGTAATAGATCGAAACTATCAGCGAGAAAAAAAGCGTCAAGAGCAGGTCGGTGAAACGCTTTCACGAATCACACCGACATCCTCCCTAACCTATCTCGCTACAAATTTAACACAAACTGGAAAACGAAAGAGAAATGCCTATTTTCAAGCAGGTGAGCGTTACTATGATGCGCTTCATACGGATGTGTTCAGTAAAATTGTAGATCATGCTAATATGAGAACGTTCCACCCAGAGAGAGACATCGTCAAAATCAGGCAGCCATCATCTTTAGAAACCCCAACCTTAGGAGAGACATTTCGCCAATCGGCAGTGGATGTGCTGATGCTCTGTTTCTTTGCGGTGGTGTTGACAACTGTGGCATTCCTGAAATTCTTCCGTTCCGATATCTGATACAGTAAATTGCGGTAAACCGTAGCAATTTCCAAATACTTAACGTGAAAAGATGCAACTTTTATTGGCTTCATTTGTAGTAGATGTTGAAACAAATAATCTCGTGCGATTTTCTATTTTTACTATCTTTTCGTTCGTTGCAGACTCTATCTTGCAACACAACAAAAAATTGTTTGTTGAGAGGAATACGTGATGTTATCAACACTTATCCGTCGAGAACTTCTTGATAATCTGATGACGTTCCGATTTATAGCGACGGTTGTTATTATGTTGTTGCTTGTTGTTGCCAATACATTTGTGCTGATTAAGGATTATGACCGACGGTTAGCAAGTTATAATGCTGCTGTTAATGCGAATCATGAGCGAATGCAGGAAAGAACAACCTATTCGAGTGTAAGTATAAGTTGGGATGTTGTCCGTCCACCAAATCTATTGAGTATATTCAATGTTGGTTTGGATAAACGGTTGAGTAACGAAATATTTGTATTTTACGGTTTTGTGCCTACACTGTGGGATGGTCAGGTGCATGGATCAACGAATCCGCTTCTGAATCTCTTCTCATCGATAGATATTGTTTTTATCTTTGAGGTAGTTCTGAGTCTTATGGCACTTATTTTTGCCTACGATGCACTTGCGGGAGAACGTGAGCGCGGCACGTTGCGTCTTGTCCTAACACATCCGGTGAGTCGTGCTAAAATCTTATTGGCGAAATACATTAGTGCAATGATGTGTTTGCTGGTACCACTTTTGATGAGTTTTCTCTTAGTTGTGATTTTGCTAACGACATCTCCTATTGTATCACTAAAGGTTGATGATTTTCTTCGGATCGGTGGAATTGTCTTAAGTTCAATCGCGTATTTGTCGATATTTTATCTCATCGGCCTGTTGATTTCAGTAATCACCCGCAGAACAAGCACTGCTTTAATGCTTGCGATGTTTGTCTGGGGTTTTTTGGTGCTGGTATATCCGAATGTGATCCTTGTTGCGATTACGTCCGCGGAGTCTTCTCAAGAGCGTTTGGTCCCTGCTTTTAATCAAATTGAACAGATATGGGAAGAATTCGACAGAGAACGTAAGGACTACCTTGCCAATGATCCTATTCCTGGAGAGGATTCACATCTTGGCGTGGCAGGTGGCTCAGGTTTTGACGAGATATGGCATAAAGCGAAGTCAACACTTCTATACACCTATTTGGCTATTTCATACGTAAATAAACTTGATGATGAATTTGAACCTCGGGTGCCGCATGTTCAGAACTATTACCGTACGATCGTACCGAAGACCATTGACGCTGCAGAGCGAGCGTGGCTCGTGCGAAAACAGGCACTTGAATCTGTTTTCTTTCGACCAGCGATAGTTGATCGGATCTTTTTGAGGTTCTCGCCAGTCGGGATGTATGACGCTGCGACGCAAGCGTGGGCAGGTACAGACCTGTTCGGACTTAGAGATTTTTACGAGGCGACGCGAAAGTACCGAAGGACTTTGATTGACTATCTTTATGACAAAAACGCATTTGGGGATAGAAAATGGTTTTCTTCTGACAAAGGGGCAGTGGATTGGGATAGTTCTCCTCAGTTTTCTTTTCAGAGAAGTGATGTGCATGTAAGTGCAAAGCGAGCACTACCGGATTTACTGCTGATGCTCATGGTGAACTTAATTCTTTTTTGGGGAATATTTTTTGTTTTCCACAGGAGTGAAGTGTAGAATAGTTATCAGTTATCAGTTATCAGTTGTCAGTTAAGAGGTTATCGTTTAACAAACCTTTTTAACCGAAAACTATTCTTCTGAAAACTGATAGCCGATAACTGACAACTGATAACCGACAACCACGAGGAATATAAGAAATGATATGGCATATCACAAAACGCGAACTGTATGACAATCTTAATAGCCTCCGATTTGCACTTACGACTGTGTTGCTTTTCGTTTTGATGTTGATTAATGCAGTTATCCATGTCCAAGAACATCCTGAGCGTATGCAGAAATATCACGATGCTACCACAGCATCTGTGAGTGCCTTAAGATCTCGGACGGATTTATTTGGCATTGCGCAAGAAGGACCAGGAAATCTTTACAAAAAGCCGTCTTCACTCTATTTTTGTGAAGAAGGGGGTGACATCTTTTTGCCAGATTATGCCTACGGCATATCTAGGGTTCAGATCGCCAATAATTTAAGGGCTTTCTGGTCGTTGTATTATCCCGGAGCGTTTCCTAATGTATTCAATATACGTCCGGATACTGTCAAAGTAGACTGGGGATTTGTAATCGGGTATGTTCTGAGTCTGATAGCAATTCTGTTCACCTTTGATTCTATTTCCAGTGAACGTGAACGCGGTACGCTCCGATTGATGTTGGCGAATTCAGTGCCACGACACACTGTATTGATTGGCAAATTTTTAGGTGCATTAGTAAGTATTAGCATTCCGTTTACTCTTGCGATATTGATGAATCTATTGGTAATTTCTATGTCCAGAGACATTGATCTTGGTACAGATGTGTGGATACGTTTATGTATTATTTTCATTATTTCGATTTTGTACCTATGCCTGTTTATTGCGTTAGGTTTGTTCGTTTCGTCATCTGTGCAGAACAGTGTTGCGAGCCTTGTGATCCTCTTATTGACGTGGTGTGTTTTTGTCGTATTTGTACCGAGTACTCTCGCTTCTATTGCAAGTGGTTTCTCAAACCCAATGACTTATGATGAATACTTCAAACGCCGAAACCAAGACATAAAAGACCTCACGGAAGAATACGTTGCTCTTTTGCAAGAGACGCGCGGGTTGCCAAATAAAAAGATACAGATAGATAGTGAGTATGTCGCCAAAGGCACTGAACAAGAGGAACGTTTGGCCCAAGAACAGTTAACTCAACAGATTGCCCAAATTCAACTGGCACGTTCCGTCACCCGTATTTCACCTGTTACGCTTATGCAGCATCTTCTTGAGGTTTTTGTCGGAACAGGGTTTGAACGGCATCAACAATTTTTAGAGAATGTGCAGCGTTATGCACGCGAATATCGAGAATTCGTCGTGGATATGGATAGAGCAGATCCTGATAGTCTCCATATTATTGGAGTTCGTGAGGGAATGTCGAAGAAGCCTATCAGTCCAGAATCAATTCCGACCTTTGAAGATACGATCAGTCTCAGTCGTGATTTCAACACTGCAACTATTGATTTGTTCTTGTTGATTCTGTTTTTTGTCGTTCTTATGTCAGGTACTTATCTTAGGTTTATTCGCGTTGAGGTCTAATCATGATAATGAAATCGTTATAGGTAAGGACTCTCAATAATTTGACATTCTTCACACAGTGACATTTCTGGTCCTACCGTTTTTGTTGAACTTTTCACAGAAAAGTGTGTGTAACTTATTAGATGTCTTAAAAACCTGGCTACCACAAGAATTCAGATTGGAAACCTTATAATACCATTTCTAATTGACGAATTGTCATAATAAACTGTAGGTCGGGTAGAGCGAAGCGAAACCCGACATAGAACCCTATATAAAAGTCATACGTGTCCAAATCAACGCCAAATGCGCTTTTTGGCATTTGGTCGGGTTTCGCAAACTCAACCCGACTTACAAAATAATGCTTTATAATCATTTAGAAACCGTTAACTTGTCAATCGATTAATAAAAATATGCAACCTTTACACCCTTAAAACGCGTCTATGCAACATAAGCCAATGTTGCTTGAATGTCCAGAATAGAAACGCAAGCTTACAAGGAGGCACAAAATGTTAGAAACCCGTGAACTAACGAAAGTCTATAATGAGAACGTTTTAGCTGTCAACGAATTAAACTTAAAAGTGGAAGATGGCGAAATCTATGTCGTTCTCGGTGCGAACGGTGCAGGCAAAAGCACAACTATATCTATGCTGCTTAACTTCATTGAACCGACAAGCGGCACCGCACTTGTCGGGGATATTGAGATTCCAAAGTTTCCATTGGAAGCAAAGAAACATCTCGCCTACGTTTCTGAAAACGTTGAACTCTATCGGAACTTTACAGCGCGACAAAACCTATCCTTTTTCGCGAAACTTGGCGGCAGGAAGAAAGTATCAAACGCGGAACTGGATGAGACACTCGGCAGAGTCGGTTTAGCCGAGGAGGCGTTTACACGTCGTGTCAAAACTTTCTCTAAAGGGATGCGGCAACGCCTCGGCATTGCAATTGCGATTATGAAAGATGCACAGGCTGTTCTGCTTGACGAACCAACTTCCGGGCTTGATCCGAAGGGTGGTGCTGATTTCTTGAACCTTTTGCGTCAACTCAAAGAGGAAGGAAAAGCCATCTTTATGTCTACTCACGACATCTTCCGCGCAAAGGAGATCGCTGACAGAATCGGAATCCTTGTGCAAGGCAACCTCGAGCGAGAATTAACCCGCGAAGAGATTCAAAATGAAAACCTTGAGGAATTGTATTTGCACTATGTCGCTGGATATGAACCCGAAGAAGACGCGAGTGAGTAAAAACACAGTGCATTTATTGATTAAGTTATTGTATAATTTAATTGTAGGGGCGGGTCTCTGTGCCCGCCCGTTGTCCCATCCTTAAGACATGGCGAGGCACCAAATCAACGGTATGAATGCCTTTTGGCATTCCCCGGAGACCTCGTCCTACAATGATTTATGAGATAGGTTGTAGATATTTTTTGTAGCGCGCTTTGTAAGCGCGCTATTAACGTGTCTCAATAATTGTTTTCTATAAAACGAAATATATACCAACAGAGGAAAACCGTGCAAATTAAAATACTTATGCTGGTTTGCATCATCATGACGGGGATGTCTCTGAAAGTTGTGCTGGCAGCAGAGCATGAAGAAACACCTCCCACCGATGCTGCTGACACCACAAAAACCAGAGATGAGCAGAGTCGTCAAATCCTGATAGAGACCGCACGTTTAGAGATGGAATTGGCGAAAAACCTAATGAAAAAGAAACAGATTGAACTTGAGAACTTACAAGCGATGATAGAAGAGGAAAACAACATTGTCACAGTCTCGGAGGTAAATAAAGCTGAGGAGGAATATGAGAGCGCTGCCTCAGAATATGAGAAATCAAAACTCAATCTACAGAAGGTAGAACTTGATTCACTCAAAGATGCTTGGCACATCACGGTTGAAAGTACACGTTTATACGAATCACGTGACGGTCGTGAGATGTTTTCCATTACATTGCAGAATAGTTCCTTGCCTGTCAAATTGGTTGAGAGTTCCAAAGTAATGGGACGAGACATTACCATCAGCGCGCAGATTGATGACATCTTTGTATCAATTAAGGAGAAGGCGGGTTTCGGTTCAGACGGGGCAATTATTGCGGAACCTTACGAACGCCGTATTGAAACACTCAAAGAGAACGAAACTGTCACTTTGGAATTTGAACTCATTAAAGAGGATGTCCGTGATGTTGTCGTTCACTTGAACTATCTTGATACCCCAGATGAACGCCACATTCACCTGAAACAGGTAGACCCTTACATTTCTGTTGTATCCGCAAGGCGTTATAAGGAGGGTGATCGGAGACGTCTGGAACTTGTTATCAAGTATGGTGCAGTGGAAGAGGAAGAGGCAAAAAACACTAAAGTTAACACAGCACAAGAGATCAACAATGTCTATGTCTCCATCAAAGACGAAACCGATGCGATTATCGGGTCGCCTTACGAGTTCCGCATTCCAACTTTAAAGGATGGGCAGGAGAAAACACTCGATTTTGAACTAAGACGGAATGTAGATAGTCTCACGGTTAATCTCCGATACCTAGACAAGGAATATCTATATAAAATCCATCTTGAAGAGGACACACGCCATATCTCTATTTTGAGTGCGAAAAAATTTCGCGTTGACAACCAGATGATGGTGACAATTCAACTAAAGAACACATCAACGACAGAAGCAATGCCGATCAATGCGACTCCCGAAGAAATCGCAGCAGCAAACGAAATTCGCGCAATTTATGTCTCTTTACTTGATGCCGTAGATAGCACAAATATCGTTAAACCGTATGAAGAAAAGATTGCTGTTCTCGGTTACAATGAAACTGTGAATTTAACGTTTCAACTCCAGAAAGATGTTGATAGCCTCAAGGTATCAATGAAATATCCCGAACTTCCTGAACCAGACACCCGCTTGATCTATCTTCAAAAAGAATCCGCATTAGATGTAGTAAATGTCAGTTCGCTGCGTTTTTCACAGGAAGGTAATTTAGGCAGCAGTGTCACCTACGATATAACGTTGGATAGGTTGGCAGAGACCGAAAATACGTTCCAATTGCGTGTCATTAACCTGTTAAATCGCCTTTCCTTTGAATTCCAAGACCCGGATACACAGTCGCGGCAGTCACAGGTCAAGTTTACGCAGGAACAGTCAAAGCGGAATTTATCGTTAATTGTTTATCTACCGGAAGAATTGGATGCATCCTATCTTGATAGCACACTTGAGTTCTATGTTGCCGTACTTGATGAAACCGAGGCAAACGAACTCGGAGGAACAAACAATCGATTGGATTTACCCGCTGAGAGAATCGCCAGCATACAAGGTGGTGTAGAGCGGTTTGAACTGATTCCAAAGGGTGTACCGGAAATTGAAGTTTCTGTCCAAAATGCGTTCCAAACTATTAAGATTGATGAGCAAGTTAATATGACCGCAAAATTAAAAAATATCGGCACTCGTGATCTCGTTGATATCCGCATGCTGGTTGATGTCAATCCAGATTGGAAATATACGGTTTCACCAGAAGTCATCGCATCACTCGGACGAAACGAAGAAACGGAAATACAACTCACACTCAATCCGCCTGCTGACATTACGGTAGGAGAATATCAAGCGAAACTCAGCGCGGAAGTAACGGTTGACAACCGAAAATTTCCTGCACGCGACCGTTCTATTACAGTACTAGTTGAATCAAAATCACAAATGTCGGTAACGACGCTATTATTTGGTGCGTTGATACTCCTTATGATCGGTATTGTTATTGTCACAATCCGCATTAGCCGACGGTAGAAAACAATTTAGGACTTACCCACAAACGGTAGGCGCGTTTTGTAAACGCGCTGATAATTCAAAATTCTGCTGAAATTACATCATTTTAGCCATAATTATTGCAAGAATCGTGAAAATTGCGTAAGTCCTACAATTTTTGGAGATTGAAATGAATAAAAGTTTGACGCCGCTGGCAGCCTGCCTATGTTTTATTTTTCTGTTGTTTGTAAGCCAAGGTTTGTTATTTAAAGGAGTTGGTACTGTATCTGCACAGGAACTTGTCTCACTTCGGTCAACTCGTGCAATAGAACTCGCTTTGCAGAACAACGAGGCGGTGAAAAAAGCGGAAAAAGTAGTAGAACGTGCAAAAGCAAACCTGCGCGTATCTAAAGCAGTATATCTACCACAAGTAGGGGTCACGAGTCAATATCAACGCCAAAAAAACGGTGATTTTGATGAAAAAGACTATCTCACCCGTGCACAGATGAGTGTTATCCTCGCCCAATTCGGTGAAATTCCGAGAGGGCTTGATACCGCACAGGAAGAAGTGCGCAAGGCAGAGATTGAATACGAACGTGTGAGAAAAGAAACCGTTCATGCTGTTAGGAATCTTTGGCACGATATCACGCTCACACAAGAGGAAATTAAGCAACGCCGAGCGATTGAGGTAGAACTCCAGAAAAAACTGAAGAGTACACAGACCAAGCACGAAAAAAAACGGATTCCTTATCTCATCCGCCTCAATACGGAACTTGAATTGTCCGAACAGCAACTTGACCTTAACAAACTCCAACGACGACTTGATGTGGACACAGCAGAACTCATCCGTCTTACCGGACTTGATCCACTGGCACAAGTTGTTCTCTCACAATCCCTCCCTGATGACGATGTAACCTTGGCGGCTGCTGTTGAACTTGCACTTGCTAATCGGTTGGACCTACGCGACTTACAAGGTGATATTGCGCGTCAAGAACGTCTGGTCGTGGAAACAGTGTGGAATCGTTTTCCTGAAATCTCTGCTGAAGCACGCTACAAAGATCTGCATCTGCTATTGCAACAGCATCAACAAAACAGAACTTGGGATGCAAAGGCACTTTATGATCCGATAATACTTGACCGAGAACGGGATGCCGCGAACATTTTTGAAACAAATCCGCGAACACAAAACGGATGGGAGCTGCGTTTCAACCTCAATATTCCGTTATACGATGGGAAAAAGACAGAAAATCTTCGTTCCGCAGAACTCGCTGAACTGGACAGACTCCAATTAGAATACGTCGAAAAAACGAAACTCATCAAGGTGGCGGTGCGACGTGATTATCGGGAAGTGGCAAATGCGAAAGAACGGATGGAAATTGAGCAAAAACGTGTGGATATTTTTAGGGAACACCTTCGGGCAATAGAACGGGTCCTTGAAGAAGGCACTGTTGAAATACAAGGTTATCGCGGGTTGACTCTCAACGATGCTTTTCAGGCGCAAGCGCAATTCACGGGGGCACAGCGGGTTTTTTATCAAGCACGCCGAGATTACGCGAAAGCAAAGGAAAAACTACGGGAAACAATGGCTTGGATAGAGTAGGTTGGTTTTCAGCAGTAGTCTTTTACCTTTGTAGGAGCGATTTCCGAATCGCGACCCGTCTTTTACTTTGTAGGAGCGATCTCCGAATCGCGACCCGTTTGTAGTGGGAATCGGAGTCCCTCCTACAGCTCAGACCTATGTTTCGCTTTTCTTAGTTTCGGTATTCTGTGGAGCGTACTTTAAAAATTCCAGATTCCGCAGGTGTGGCTCAACGTCCGCTAACTGAGAACGGATCTCCTGCAAATCTACACCTATCTGCTTCAAATTCGATTCAACTTGCTCATAGGTTTGATTCGAAGATTGTCTCAAGAAATATGATGTTCCTTGCCATATACCTACAAGCACAGCAACTGCTATGCCACTAATAAGAACCGCCGTAATAGTGGACAGTACAGCGACGTATTTGAATATCAAAAAGAGCAGCACCCCAAGTAATGTCAGTATTAGAAATAGCATACTATTCCCTCCTTTTACTCACTACCTTTAGCAATCTGGATAAGCTGTCTAACCTCTTTTTTTAGTGAGATTATTTCTTCCTGAATGTGATTAACATGTTCTTGTAGTGCCTCTATTTCACGTTTGGTTGCCCCTTTTCCTGTCCCAGTTAAATTTGTAACGAAAGATATCCCCATCCAGACGATCCCAAGTGTTGTGACTGCTATTCCAGTCACAATAATCAATGTGGTTATCATTTTAATTTCTCCTATTATTGTTGTGTTGCAAGATAGAGTCTGCAACGAACGAAAAGATAGTAAAAAACGGAAAATCGCACGAAATTAATTGAGGGTAGTTCATAAATAGCCGATTTAATATGTGCTTAAAGGTAGTAGGCACGCTCCGCGTGCCGTCCCTCGTGCCATGTGAGGCGTTCAGTCCAACTATTTTCAAATGTCAATACGCACAAAGGCAAGGAATGCCCCTGCAAGCAGCACAACCAAAAATAACACTAACAAGAACAAATCCATCACCGCAGCGTTGAAATCACGATTGAGACTGAGTGTGTCTTTAAACTTGGGAATTGCCTCTGGACTGACACGCTTTTGCGACATACCCTCAGGCACTCCAATAGCATGAAGACTCATCGGATCCGCCCTGTCAGCATCAATCACAAAATCTCGATATTCGCGGGCATACCGTTTTGTGTTCTCAATAAATTGCAGATGCCGTTCTAACCCTGTCCCTGCAAAAGATTCAAAGAGGTGTTGGACAATCGCCGCAGGTGAGATACGGGTTATCGCACGCGCCCGTTTTCCCTGTGTAATCTGCTGGTTTAGATACTTTTCGGTAAAACGTTCATTCTGTTCTGCATCTACAGTGAGATACTCAGCAATTACGTGAACTGGTGGCGTAGATTGTGAGTCTCCATATTTATCTTCGTATGCCTTACGAGTCTCACGATCAAGTCTGTTTCTCTCGCTCCAAAATTCCATATATGCCATTGGCACCGACGTGCGACTACCGATAGAGGCTAATGTATTCGGCATAAAAACCACAAAACTCACCCAGATTAACAACAGAACAACAAGACTCACCCCGCTCTCCCGTACCGCAGCGGAAACGAGAAGCCCCAGAGCAATGAAGATACAGGTATAAAGAATTGTAATCCCGTACAAGATACCTAAACGGCCCCACAACTCGGCATTGAGTTGCACTGAATCTGAGATGGAAATCAGAAGTAGGTTCATTAAAACCGCAATCACAAAAGGAATGTTAATGCTGATGAATGCTCCTAAAAACTTTCCAACCATTACAGTGTGTCGCGGGATAGGATTTGCTAATATCAATCGCAATGTGCCTCGTTCCAGTTCACCAGAGACTGAATCAAAGGTAAAAAGAATTGCCACAAAACTCAGCACATAGCTGACAATAAACGCCCAATCCATTGTGGTAAAATCAGGACGGATATTGTAGATATTTGGAGTTTCTTGTGGGTGCGACAATCTCCAGAGAGGTCTCACCTTGGCAATATCGCTAAAGTAGTTTTCGCCATTGACGTGCGTTGGCAAAAACACTTCATCACCCTCCGCACAAAAACGGAGTGACGAGTGTGCTTTATACAGAAGTCCAGGTCCCTCTGTCGCGAGGCGATATAAACTTGTGCTACGTTCTTCAAGTTTCTTTACTGCTTCGGCAGTAGCATCGTGATATGCCTGTGTCCGATTAGGATGTCCACGCAGATAGACAATAGCATTGATCAGCAGCAACGCCAGCAGCAAAACTGCTGTTAATGCAAAACGTAGGCTATTGAGATTATCGTATATTTCGCGTTTTGTTATATGCCAAATCATTTTATAGTTGTCAGTTTTCAGTTGTCAGCAGTTAGCAGTCAGTGAAGAGGTTTTCACAATAATTTACCCTGTCTTAAAAACACTCCAATGGAAGATTAATTGTTATGTAACTATCTCTTAACTGACAACCGATAACCGACAACTGATAACTAACCTACACTTCACTTTTGGTGAAAATGAGAAGTATACCCATGAACAAGACGAGGTTGCAGATAATCAGAAGAAACAAATCTGGTAATGCCCGTGCTGCATTGACCGAGAAATCGCTTCTCTCAAAAACAAACTCTGGAAATGTGCTCCAATCGACTGCCCCTTTGTCAGCGGCAAACCATTCCCGTGATCCGAATGCCCTTTTTGCGTAAAAATAATCAATCACAATTTTGCGGTACCGTCGCGTCGCCTCAAAAAAATCTCTGAGTCCCAGTAGGTCTGTACCCGCCAACGTCTGCGTTGCAGCATCATACATACCCACCGGTGAGAGTCTCAATAGTATTCTGTCCATTGTCGCCTGCCGAACAAAAATGTCATCAAGTGCCTGCTTACGGATGAACCAAACTCTCTCAGTGGTACGGATAGTGAGCGGTTCAACAAAGTCAAAATATCTTTTCGCAACAGAAACGTATCTTTCAAAATCCGGAGGTATCTCTGAAATGTTAGTCAAATTTTCAATGTAAGACATCATATTTGCTGAATCTACGGACGCTTGCGTATAGAGTCCTAACACCTCGTGAAACCGCGACCCCTCCGCGATGCCCTCATTTTCAAGGAACTTTTTCCGATCTCTTTCATACTCATCTACAATTCGTTGGACTTGATTATTCACGGTATTTACACGTTCTTGTATATTGCCACCTGGATTGATCGTTGCCCGAATCAGGTTCGGGTATACCAGTATTAGAAACCCCCAGACGAACATAGCGAGCATTAAGGCTGTGCCGGTTCTACGCGTCGCAACTGATATTAACATTCCAATGAGATAAAACAGCGATAGATACGCAAACGATGCGAAAACAATGCTGCCGATACGGAAGAAGTCAGCAGGTGACAACGGAATTGATCGGATTAACAACAGTAGTGCCAATAGCAGACTTAAAATCAGTGGCACTAATAGACACAGCATTGCACTGATATACTTGGCAAGCAAAATTTGTCCGCGTCGGACAGGTTGTGCTAAAACAAGCCGTAACGTACCACGCTCGCGTTCCCCCGCAATCGCATCGTATGCAAATATCAGTCCCATTAAACTTAAGACAACTTCAAAGATAAAGACGATATCAATGGAAGAGAAAAATGCAATAAATGGGTTATCCGTTCCGTGCATTTCGGTATCCCACAGCGTAGGCACGAACCCGTGCCAGATACCGATAAGGTTCCCCAAGCGTTTATCTAATCCGACGTTGAAAATACTCAACGGATTTGGCGCGCGATCCACAAACAGGTACATCGTAGAATACGTTTTTACTTTCCGTAATCCTTCATAATGTATTTTGACAGCGTCATTATAACTTTCCACACGCTGTTCGTAATCCTGTATAAGCACAGCGGTGTTCGCCACAACAAGCAGCAACGTAATAAGCATCACAGCGGCAAAGCGGAAGGTCATGAGATTGTTGAGCAGTTCCCTGCGAATGAGTGTTTTAAGCATTTTAAATTAAACATCAATGCGGACAAACGCAAGATACGCACCTGAAAGCAGCACCACCAAAAACAGCACCAACAGGAACAAATCTATCGCCGCAGCGTTAAAATCATGACTGAGACTGAGTCTGTCTTCAAATATCGGAATAGACTCCGGGTTCACTGGCTTCTGCGACATACCCTCACGAACTCCAATAATATGCGGACTATCGGGATCAGATCTATCCATATCCATGACGAATTCTCGGTATTCACGCGCGTAACGCTGCACATTCTCCACAAAATGTCGATGCCGCTCAAACCCACTGCCAGCAAAAGATTCAAAAAGATGTTGGACAATCGCAACAGGTGAAATGCGCGTGACAGAACGCATCAGTTGAATTTGGGCATGCTGCTGACTTACGTATTCTTGACCTAAATTTATCCGTTGTGCGACATCGTTCATTACAAACTCACCTGCTAACTCCATCTTTTTAGATGGAAACGCATCCATGTTTTGCACGCGCGCCTCGTATTCACTCTTGAGTTGCTCGTGAAGTTTAGAACGACGCTGTGTGTATTCATAGTGTCCCATCGGTTTAGAAAATCCGCTTGTAATAGGCGCAAGTGTGCTCGGCATAAAAACGACAAAAACAACCCACGTCAATAGAAGAATCACAAGGCTCGCCGCATTCCGCTGCACAAGTGATGAAACCAATAACCCTAACGCAAGAAATAGACACAGGTACAGAATTGCGATACAGAAAATAATCGCTAAACGGCTCCACGCGTCGGTGCTAAGTTGGACGGCACTGGACGTGGAAATTATCAATAGGTTTGCCAACACCGCAAGTGTAAAAGGCACACTTATACTAACCAATGCGCCTAAAAATTTGCCAATCAACACAGTATGGCGCGGGATGGCGTTTGCCAAAGTTAAACGAAGCGTACCATGTTCTCTATCACCGGAAATTGAATCAAAGGTGAACAGAATAGCGATGAGACTTAAGACATATCCAATCACAAATCCCCAATCTACTTTAATAGTGTCTGGACGGATATTTTTTGAATCCGGATTCGGGTAGTGATAAAGTGTGCTCCAGAAACCTGTTAAGTTGCCATCTTGCCAATGTAAAAATCCACCGAAAACTCTATCTGATAGAAAAACGTCACCTCCCTCAGCACAGAATTGGAGAACGGACGGCTTTTTGTAAAGACTACCAGGGCCATGAACCGCAATGTCATATAAATGTGTCCGAGTACTTAACTCATTTTGTGCTTCTGTAACATCATCGTGATATTTCTGCATCCGCTCAGGATGTTCGCGGAGATAGACAACAGCATTGGTCAGCATTAAACCAAACAGAAGGAATGTTGCCAGCGCAAATCGAAGGCTAATGAGGTTGTCGTAGAGTTCGCGTTTTGTGATATGCCATATCATTTTTTTATGTTCCTCGTGGTTGTCGGCTATCAGTTATTAGTTGTCAGGTATCGGCTATCAGTTTTCAGAAGAATAGTTTTCGGTTTTCAGTTATCAGTTTTCGGTTAAAAAGGTTTGTTAAACGATAACCTCTTAACTGACAACTGATAACTGATAACTATTCTACACTTCACTCCTGATAAAAATCAGAAATATGAACATAAAGAGAAAAATGTTCATCATGAGCAGCAGGAGTAAATCTGGTAACGCTCGCGCAGCGTTTGTTTGGGTACTGCTTCTCTGAAAAGAAAACTGAGGCAAACTCTCCCACTCTACCGCGCCTTTATCCGCGGCAAACCATTGACGAGAACCGAACGCTTTTTTATCATAGTAAAAATCAATCATAACCCGGCGATGCTTCCGTGCGGCAGTAAAGAAATCTTTGAGTCCGGACAGGTCTGTGCCTGCCCACGCTTGCGTTGCAGCGTCGTATATGCCGACAGGCGAGAACCGCAATAGAATGCGATCCAGCCTCGCTGGTTGAACAAAGATGGTTTCGAGTGCCGGTTTTCGGATAAGCCACGTGCGTTCTGCGGCATCAATAATCTGTGGTCCGAGGTAGCGATAATAGTTCTGTGCATGCGGCACCATCGGTTCAGATTCCGAATGTAGTTTTAGAATGTTGGCACCAGAGACGAGGGTATGTTTGAGGACTGAGGAATCTATGATAGGGTATTCATAATAGTTGAAACCAGATTCTATGCGAATGCCGAAACGCGGACTTCCCCCTGGCACAGCGTCATTCGCAAGGAACTTTTTTCGTTCTCTATCTAATTCTTCCCATATCTGTTGAATCTGGTTTTTAGCGGATTCTGCACTCGCCTGAGAGGTATCGGGGGATGCAATCGTAGCAAGGATCACATTCGGATATACCAACACCCAAAATCCCCAGACAAACATGGCGAGCATCAGCGCGGTGCCGGTTCTGCGGGTTGCTGCTGAAATCAACATGCCGACGAGGTAAAATACCGACAGATACGCAACTGAACTCAAAATAATGCCACCGATACGGAAAAAATCGCCTGCGCTCAGTGATATACTGGTAGATGTCGTCAGCAAAATCACAGCGAGAATTAGGCTTATCAGCAGTGGCACCAGCAGACATATCATCGCACTGATGTATTTCGCCAGCAGGATTTGACCCCGACTGACCGGATGCGTTAGCACCAGACGTAATGTGCCGCGCTCGCGTTCGCCCGCAAGCGCATCATAGGCGAAAATTAATGCCATGAGACTCAGCACCACTTCAAAAATAAACACAATATCAATGGAAGCGAAAAGTTTGAGAAGCGGATTCGTTATACCATGCATCCGAGCATCCCATAGCGTGGGAACTAACCCATGAAATATCCAAATTTCGTTCCCTAACCGTTTGTCCAATCCCACATTGAAGATACTCAACGGATTTGGTGGACGGGCAACGTCCAATGGCATTGACGTATACGTTTTTCTTTCCTGTGTATTCTCATGGTAATTTTTCAGTGCTGTATTGTAAGATTCTAAACGTCGCTCATGATCCTTAATAAGCACAGCGGTATTTGCAACCACAAGTAACAACATAATGAAGACTGCTGCAGCGAAACGGAATGTCATTAAATTATCAAGCAGTTCTCGGCGAATGAGTGTTTTGAGCATTTTCACATCTCTACATGTATAATAGATTACTGAACATATAGTATATCATGCGCATTACGGATAACTCAAACCTACTTTGCCAGAGCAGTGCCATTTAATTTTTCAGATTAGCGGTCCGCCATCATGGTAGGCGCGTTCTAATGATATTACATTATTCATAAATTGGTTGGAAGAATGCAACACTCTCTTCTGTAGGAGCGACCTCCTGGTCGCGACCAGGAGGTCGCTCCTACAAAGAAACTCAAAAATCGGAATGAAACTTGTCAATTAGAAATAGTATTATTTATGGTTCGGCGCGTTTACAAAACACGCCTACCGGGTGGTGAACCGCTAAATTGACATTTATGGGTTTCGTAAACTCTACCGACCTACCAGATAATGTTCTATCATCATATAGAAATGGTATTATAAAAGATTTACCTCGGCGAGAGTATCACCGAGGTAAATCTTTGAGACTTGATTCGTCATCTTGATTTTGGGTTAGAACCGAATCCGTTATGGATTGTCGCAATGGAAAGAATATGCTTGGCTTGGCGTGTACGCGACTACTGAACTATTCGGTTTTCGGTAATGGAATTTCAAAATTAATTTCTTCAGATTCCTCGTAAGGTAATTCTTCAAACCGAACCACGTCGAATTTCCCTGCCTCATATTTTCTGTGTGAACCGAGACCCAGCTCCATCCCGTACAGAAAACATTTCTTTATATCTTTTATTACAAGTTTTTTGCTGCGGTTATCCTCGCCTATTCGGTTTTTGAGCAACCACAATTGAAATTTGACTGTGGGTTCTAATACATATTCAAGGGTTTTAAGAATCGATCTACTGCCTTGCGGTGTTGAGACATTACCAGCATGTGATTCGATACCTGTAGGTTCCATTATGCGTGGAAGCAGATAAATCTTTTCACCGGTAAAGGTGTCATCTTCATCTTGTCCTTTGATTATAAGTCCCTCACGCATCGTCTGTTTACTGCCGCGCTTTGTAATTGTGAGTTCTAATAACGATGCTGCTTGTGCAAGCATCGCCTTAATTTGATAACTTCCGATGTATATGCCGCGATCGTCGCGTTTAAAACCGACGGTACGTTTTTCAATCTCCTCGGTAAGGTCAAGATCATCGGCAGTTGGCGAGGTATCCTCACT
This sequence comes from Candidatus Poribacteria bacterium, assembly GCA_028820635.1. Taxonomy (GTDB): domain Bacteria; phylum Poribacteria; class WGA-4E; order WGA-4E; family WGA-3G; genus MSPOR6. The sequence goes on along the minus strand of JAPPIG010000115.1, from coordinate 83,317 downwards.
GCTAAATTTATTCTTGACGTAATTTTTTAAAACATCTTTATCTTTTGGAAGGCCACCATATATTTTATCTCTAAACTTTAACTCTATTTCAAATTTTAAATACACTTTTCACCTTTGAAATGACGCTTATACCGATCAATGATGGATATCCAGCGTTTAGCTATGTTGTGATTCTTTAGTTTTATCGCTTATACGCATTTTCGGATGCACCTTTGGAACATCCAACAATTTATTTTTTTTAACTGCTTTGCAACAAACAAGCAGAAACGGTTTTAACAACGGGACATAGAACGCAAAAACTTCGTTCAAAAGAGGCACAATAAATTACATAATCAGGAACGTGAGTTCAATATAAGGATTTTGGTTTAGGTTGGATTTTCCACCTATAACAATAGTCATTGGAAAACAGAAGTCTTTGTGGAAATATTGTAGTGTTAGCCTGTTACCGCTTAACCTAACCTACGGCTTTTGCTGAACTCATGTTAATTATAAACTATTTCTGATATACATTGCAAGGTATCTGGACAGATGTTCCGCTGTGAACCCTCGCGTCTATTTTATATCACTTTTGAGAAATGAAACCTGCGCCATAATTAAGAACAGTAGATTGAACAGTACCAGCAAACCGACTTGAGATAACACGCTACGGTAAGAGATGTACTCTGTAAAGACTGGCACGGTATCTGGATTCACCGTTTTCTGAGACAATCCTTCTTTTACAGGATAGATGTGTAGACTTTCTGGGTCGCTCTGATCTTCTGTTTTTACGAAGTCAACATACGTTTGCCGATAACGGCGTGCCTGTTTAACAAAATTCATATAACTGGTAATACCTGTATTTGCCAACCCTTCCATCGCATATTGGAAAGTCGCTATCGGAGAGATTTGGGTAAGGTCACGAGCGAGTTGGACTTGCCTAAACTGCTGATCAATATGTCCATCATTAAACCGTGTTTTCGTCTCCATTTCTTTCGTGAGGTAGGTTGCCCAAAGAAGCGTTGCTTCGGGATTCTCGGCAGATGCTGCCTTGCTTAACTTAGTGGGTATATCTCCTGACCTACCAAAAGGATGGTATTCATTTCCCAGCTGCTTTAATTGTGCCTCTCTCTGCATAGAAACTTCATCAACAGAGGGAATCGGATTTATGTTGCCGACAAAAGTGCCAAGTAGACTCGGAAACACAAACGCTAAGCAGACCCATGTTAACAAGAGCCATACCAAACTCGTAATTGGGTTTGAAACACGACTTGAGAAAAACAGACCAAGAAAAATAAAAATAGAGATATGTAATGCAAACAAGCCTACCATTCCCAAAATACATAGCCAATTCTCCAACTCAAACGGAATATTTCCTGAAATGAGGATAACCAATAAATTCATCAGGATACCAATTAAAAGCGGTACCATGAGTGTCAAAAACGCGCCGATGTATTTCCCCAGCAACACCTGTCCGCGCGCGACTGTATTGGACATGATTAAGCTCAGTGTGCCGCTTGAACGTTCCCCAGCAATGGCATCAAAAGTGAACAAAATTGCGAAGAAACTCATCAGGATACCGATAAAAACCCAGTCTATTTTGATCTGTGACATCCCGGGACCGCCCGTATTTTGCAAAGGGTACTCTAATGTCCACGGCGCTCTCCAAGCAAAATCTTCAAATTCCTCATAACCACTGCGACTGGCTGTTCCGGTATTCTGCATTTTGACAGAACGCGGTATTAATGTATCTGTCCCATCGGCACAGAATGTCAACCGCGTAGGGCGTCTTAGAATCTCACCAGGTCCTATGAGTGCTAATTCTGCCAAACCCTTACCCGCTTGTTCTTTGATATAATCTCTACTATTTTCTACATGGCGGTTATAAGTGTTGATTTGCGTTGTGTAACCATCGCCGCCAAGACTATATATTAGTGCATTCGCCAAAAACAGCACAGGTAGAAGGATTATCATCAAGGAGAATCGGAGCGTCGTGAGGTTGTGGTATATCTCTTTCTTTGCAATGTGCCAAACCATCTGTTTCGACTCCTTTTCTCAACTCAAATCATATCGTAGGAAAGAGACATAAGCCGCCAGGAATAGAACGATATTCCATGCTAATAAAATCAAAATATCCATGGACGCACGCGATAAACTTTCGGAAAGGGAAAGTCGCTGATGTTGGAAAACGGGCAGATCGGTCAACGCCGCATTTCCCTTGTCATTAGAAAACCACGCGCGCGAAGAAAACGCCTTTTTATCTTTCAAATACTCAACAATTTGACGTTTATAGTCTCTGGAACTTTTAATAAAATCGTTATAACGCTGCCGGTCTGTCCCTGCTATTGCGCCAACGGCGAAGTGATATGTATCTGCAAAGGAGATACGAGAGAGAGCATCTGCGAACTTGGAATTCTTCTCTCGTGCCTCAGCGGGTTCTTTGAGAATTTCTTCTGCCTTATCCGTATATTCAACCCGAAGCTGCTCCTGATAGTCTAAAATCTCTTGGAAAATAGAGGTATCTGCTTGGGCGACATTTATGACGCTATAACTCTCTGTAAAAAAATAACCTCCTGACCAAGAACCACTGCCCACTCCTCTTGAAGATGCCCCAGGTTCCCAAATAATTGACTTTTGCAAATCTTCGTAACCTCTCTGTCTTCGATAGGCATCCCGCTCTTTTTTAAATTGCTCCCATACATCAGCAGCAGGTTGGATAAGCGTCATTTCAGATTTCACTGGATGCGGAGGAAATTTTTCCACTGCAAATGCCACCACATTTGAATGAACACTTGTGAGGATCACCCAAATAAACATGGAAAGGATTAGCGTTGTTGCGGCTTGCTTTGTCCAAACAGACAAGACAAGTCCTAAAAGATACCACGTTGACACATATAACAATGAAACACCGAACATCGCCACGATGTGCAATATGTCGTTTCCATCAAAGGCGATAACTGGCGAAGAAAACGCGATCAGCAGTGCCACAATCAAACTCATCAAAACGATTGGAAACAGAGACAACATGCCACCCAGATATTTACCAAACACTATCGTATCTCTCGGTATCGCATTGGATAACACAAGTTTTAACGTGCCATCTTCTCGTTCCCCTGAAATCGTGTTGTAAGCAAACAGAATCGCTAACGCGCTGAGCACAAATTTGAAGATGAAAACCACATCTACGGTCAGGAACATCGCCAAGAACGGATTATCCGAACCCCGTTTTTGCGTTGGTGCCGCCCAAATAGGAAAGTTAAATTCAAAAATAGGCTTTCCCAACTCAACGGTAACTGTGTTAGCTCCGGAGTTCTCTGTCCCCACGTTAAAGATACCCAACGGATTCGGTTTACGGTGTGCCTTCGGTTTGATTTTGGAATAGAGTTCCCACGCCTCTGCTTCTGCCTTCGCTTCCCGGACTGCGGTATTATATCCCGTCAAACGTTTTTCGTAGTCGTCTACCTGAACAAATACGGCGACAGCAATTGAAAGCAGACATACAATAATCCCAATCATGAATCGGGATGTTAAAATATTTGAGGTAAATTCTCGTTGGATAATCAGCCAAAGTGTGGACATTATTTCCTATTAATTAAAGACGCAAACTTGATGTTGATAGCGTGCATACTCTTTATTTTCAAAGATATTTCGGTTGACTTTTTACATACTAACGTCTTGTCTTCAGTGCCCCCCAGACCGTTGGCAACTTCTCGGTAGGTTCAACACTAAGACCGATATCAGAATTATAATTACGAATCACTTCCTCATCAGTGAGCGTGCGATTGTAAACACGGACTTCATCCAACATACCACGAAAATACCCCTTTGCCTTACCGTTATCGTTAATAGCACCGAGATAGACAGGTTCTGTATAGGGAAGAAAACGCTCTGGATTTGGGTGATGATATCTGCCTAACGACCTACGTTCGCCATCTAAATAAAGAAAATTTTCTGTCCACTCCTTACCTGATTCATCAATAATCGGTATACCAGTAACATAAACAAAGTGATGCCATTCTCCATCTGCTATTGGAAGGGGAAAACTTGAGATGCTGGAATTACATTCAATTGCCCCAGCTTTATTACTTTTTTGAATATGAATGGAATTCTCTTTAAAAATTATATCATCATTAAAATTCGGGGGAAGTGGAAATTTAGGAAAATCCCGTGATACGTTGAGCAGTATCCCCCATCCCCAATTTATTTTATGACAAGGTGGTTCAACTACTCTAAAGAGGGTATGCCAACCTTCTTTATAACTGGTGTTGATCCAAAATTCAATAGTAGAGGGTCCAAGTTGATTTTGAAAATTTTCAAGGTTATCCAAAATTACATAATCCCCAACACCATCAAATTTGAGTCCTTGTCTTAAATACCCATCGACTATTTTTGGATTCCCCTTAATTGTTACATGGTTTTCGCCCCACACATCTTCAGCAATTCTATCTTTAGTTTCATGTAGATCGAAAGTCCAATAACCTACTAATCCATCTGTGACAATTGTTGCAGCATGTGCATGGATAGACAAGGTAATGCTAAACACCGTGAGTGTTAAAAGAAACAATAGCCTTTTCATTACGACTCCTCCTCTTTTGGTGATATTTTACGAGTTAACGTGAGTGCGGTATAAGAAATAAGTTTCAGTAGAAAGAGAATTTCTATGGTACAATAAATCAACATTTCAATTTATACGTTCCGTCGCGATTCGGAGATCGTTCCTACAGTAAACGCGCCTATTTAGCATCTAACGGTCCTGAATCGTTGAAGTTGGCGGTGCTATTTGGACATCCCCTGGAATAGGAGTGGTAACATCTGGAATTGGCATGTCACTCAGTCGCAAAACCAAATCATGGCGGCGTTGCTCCGCTGATATTTTGACCGTTTTGGATGTTGCCATGCTGCCGTTATACTCCACAGATACTGTGGCAAATATGGGTAAATTCACGTATTTTACAAAGTAACCCTCCGAGTCAGTATACGTTGGCGTAATACTTCCATTTCCACTATTAACTCCATCAAAACTCCGATAGTTGATATTAAACGTCACTGCAGCTTTGACTAATGGCGTTCCGTCCGCTAAAAGTACTTTACCCCGTATACGCATACGCGGACGCACTTTTATTGTGATGTCTTTGATGTCTAATCCTGATTTGATGTAAAACGGAATACCACCTACAGACGACAGTTTCTTTGATTCAACAAACCTTGCCCCAAAAATCGGAGGATTCGGGTGATGTGATATTTTCAACTTTGGGGCATCAATTGGCAAAAAACTTAAGCCCGCGACATCAACGGAGTGAATCTCGGTGTCTGCTTCAGAGGCGTCTGTTTCAGGAGATACCACGAATTGTGCATGCCCAGGGAGAATATCGCTAATTTGGAAGTGTCCAGCAGCATCAGTTTTCAATTGATGTGCTGGAGTTGGAACGTGCCACATTTCACCATCCACAATGTCAATTGGATGAATGGCTAACTGGAATCCGGGAATTGGATCGCCTTCCATATTCACAACTTGACCAGAGAGAGTACTTGTATGCTTTTGTGCAATATTGTGGGACGAAGCCACAAGAAGTGCCAGAAAACCAACGAGAACAAGAATAATTGCGGGAATTGCAGAGTATTGTTTGAAACTTGGAAAATTCATAGTTACTTCTCCTCTTGTATGTATTTTGGAAAGAATTTTAACACTAAAATTGCCTTGTGTCATTAAGTCGCGTATTAAAGGAAAAAGGTTGCATAAAATGAAATTTGGGAAATTTATGTTCGGTAGGTAAGGAAGCGAATTATGGACTGTTTCCTAATATTCCTGTCCAAATAGCACGTTGCGTCTCCGTAATATCAGGTTTTTGGGTAATGGTGATATTTATACTCGCTGCCTCAAGCGGTGGTTTTCCGGACATGCCGCCTAACGTAATTGGCAGGATAATTTTTTCCCCTTTTCGCTCAAGAGTTAACCTTACGACATCACCCGATTTCCAGTCTTTTGCCATCCTCCTGATATCGTCAAACACCTTCACAGACGTGCCGTTGATCGCAACAAGTTTGTCACCATCTTGATACTTGGGTGATCGGAAGATAATCAGACTACCCACCTTCGTATTCCTGAGAAAAAAAATGGACAGCATCTCATTGAGGATATACCTGAGGTTTGGTAGTTTTTCGTCAGATTCTATCTGAGCATCTATTCCTGCATTTTTAAGGTATTCTTCTAAAGGCAATCGCTCTGTGCCTGTTACGTATTTATTGAAGAATGGCTCAAAATCTTCACCTGCAATTTGGCTGACAATCCTGATGACATCGTTAATTGCAAACCTGTTTTGGGTAAGTCCAAACTCCTTATACATTTGCTTCATCACATGGTCTAAGCTACTCCGATTTTGCGTTAGCGCGCGAATCTGTAAGTCTAAAGCCATCGCAACGAGACTTCCACCGTCATAAACAAGTTCACGGTTCGCAAATTTGTTTTTGCCAGCCTCTCGCATAGAACGTGTTCCTTGTTCTGATACATAAGATTCCCATGAACGTTTAAGATTTATTAGAAAATCGTATTCAGAAATAAGTCCAAGTCGAGTACAAACAACATTTGCATAATACGAAGTGAACCCCTCAGTAAACCAATATTCCTGCTTAGCATAATATATAGCTTTTCCATTCCACATATAGCAAACTACGCCTGCCACCAAAGTTGCCCAAAAACTACTATTGGTTTCATCTAATTCGCCTCCAATCAGAGCAGTAATGCTCCGTCCTGATGCGCCGCCGCTACGATACCCCTCCGCGCCATAAGGATTAACGACAAACAGCATCTTATCTTTCGGGGTGCCCCCAAATACTTCTGTATACGCTCGCAGAATTGCCTCAATAGCACGCTGAATCCTATCCATAGACGCTTTAAACCGTCCACCAATGGCAAGCACGATCTCTGCATCACCGGATTTTGCCAGTCGTTCACAGTGTTCACCAAACACAAGATACGCATTCATCAAGTCATTCTGATCTTTGCAAACGAAACGGTGTTTTCCAGGTTCAATCCGCTCCCATGCCGTTGAGACATGCCAATTATCAGGAACGTTTACTTGCAATTCAATATCTTTCACTTTACCCACCACAAACAGCGCATATCCGGTCCAGAAGATGCAATCTTCCTGGGTGTATGGCACTTCATCCCTACCTGTAGGCCAATCTCGCTTATCATGGTTCAACAACGCTTTATAGCGCAACGTCACAGGCGAGTCACCTTGCGTTTCAACAATCCATTGTGTTTTGTCAATCTCTTCAATAGGCAACGTTTCTCCGTTTGCATCGGTGACTGTTAAGTCGCGAAGATAGCGAGCATACCCATCATACAACCATCCAGTAAGAAAGCGGCTCATGGATAACATCAAATGTTTTCTACCGCTTTCAGCACCACTGCCAATTTTCGGTCTTAGGATACATTTGACTTTTGCTACGCGTGGCTCATCAGCATCTATTGTGACTTCATATCTTACCGATGCAAGTTCCAACGGGTTTTCGATGTCCGCGGGTTTACTGAAATTCCTAATAACGTGCCATTCCTCAAAAACCGCCTCGTCACGATAGCTATTTTGCCATTTGTATGTCCATAGCGCCCCAACTTGCACAGGGAGGTATTCTCCACCCTCAAGCGGAACATGGTATTTAAACAATTCGGCTTCGGTTGTGACTCCGTTGGCGTGTTCATATCGCATCTTTACGAGTCCGACACCCTTCGCGAACCATAAATAACGGGTACCGTTCACAAGTGCGTTTCGTAATTCAGCATTGGCATCTTCTAAGTCAGCATCCGTGAAAACGGTTTTATGTTTCAGACATCTGTGGAAAATTCCTGCCGACACTTCAACCTTTTCATATCCCTCCAAAGTCGTTCTTGCCTTTGATTTCCAAGCACCTTCTTGCTCCCAATTTTTTCCGATAGTAACAGGAAACCTAAAAAGGTTAATCTTGCCGTGATTGATATAGTGTAATAACATATACATCGGTGATGGATCACCACCATCTTGCCCTCTCGTGCCAATACCGTAAGATGTAAAAAACTTGTCGGTTCGTCTGAGCCTAAAACCGCCTTCTGCCAAATGTTCATCGTTTTCCGTCACCGCAGTCGCTTGAATGCTGATGTATCGTGGTTCGCTTCTCAATAAATTCGGACTCAAATTTTCGCGAATCATTGACTCCTCCTTCTCCAACCTCTTCCGCGCACGATATAGCCGACTTTTTACCGTGTTTAACGATACGTCTAAACGCGTACTCACCTCTTCACACGTCAAACCTTTGAAATAATGTAGGACCATTACGGAACGTTCAGACTTTGGCAGTTTTTGGAGGAGATTTTCCACGACTTCGCGCAATCTATCTGTTGACGCTTGCGAATGTTCTTCTTCAAGATAGCTCACGTAGAACAGACGCTCCAATTCTGATTTCGGCATCGCATCTATAGACTGCATGGCAATTGGCTTTTTTCGTATCCACTCTACACACCGACGTTTTGCTATTACGCGCAGCCACCCTAAAAAACGTTTAGGGTCTCGTAACGTTGGCAGGGAGTTAAAAGCATGGATAAAGGTGTCCTGCGTAACTTCTTGCGCTGCATGGAAGTCACCGATTTCTTGCCATGCAAGAGAGTGAACCCACTTTCGATGCTTTTGCACAAGTGCTGTGAAAGCGTACTCATCCCCTGACAAGATGCGTTGAATCAGATCAACATCGTCATTTTTCATCCCAATCCTCCAAACAAATTACCTTAAAGTCTATAGTCGTGTTTTTAGGGAGGAAAGGTTGCATAAAATGCATTATCGGTGAATTAAAAAAGGACACTTTCACCCACGGTAGGCGAGGCGGGGAACGCCTACAGGCGTTCATACCGTTGATTTCTTCCCAACCTCGCTGGTGCAAAGTGTCCAAATAATTCAGAAATCTATCATATACAATTAATAATCAGCGACAGAACCATCTGCTAAACGAGCGTTGGGCCAATTAAACCTTCTTCCCGAATTACTAATCTCAATAACCTTTGCCTCATCCACTTCAACACCCAAACCCGGACCTTCAGGTAGTGAGACGTAACCTTCATCGTCCATCTCCCACGTCTTGTGTGCAGGTAGGTTGCTCTCATAGCCTTCATGAATAAGGAAAAACGGCACCGAGGCAGATAGGTGAAAACTCGCAGTGAGGCCGAGATAAGACATTGTGCAGTGCGGTGCTATTGGCACGTAGTGTGCCTCTGCAAGTGCGGCAACTTTCTTGACCTGCGTGATGCCACCACCATGTCCAACATCGGGTTGGAGAATGTCAATTACTTGTGCTTCAAGGATTTCCCGCACTTCCCATATTGTACGGTCGCGTTCACCAGTTGCTAACGGCACTGAGACAGATTCTCGGATCTTTCGCATGACTTCAATGTTGCCCGGCACCCATGCCTCTTCAAGGAAAAGCAGATCATCGGATTTGAGACGGCCTGCAAATTGTTTAACCACAGGTGGCGGCAAGCCACTATGTGCATCAACCATCACTGCACCACCTGGACCGACTTTCTCTTGGGCATCGCGAACCCGCTGCACCATATTCTCGACCTCATCGAGCGTACCAGCGAAAGTTTTAGCACCACCCGGACCGATTTTTATTGCCTTTGGACTTGGATACTTCCAAATTTTATCACGACAAGGACCACCCAGTAGACGATAAACGGGTACGCCCCAGAGTTTCCCTGCAATATCCCACAACGCCATATCAATTGCGGAAATCGTATGCACCATCAATCCGCCGCCACGGATATTGCGATGGGCACGAAACAGCCGTTGCCAGTGATGTTCAATACGTGTCGGGTTTTCCCCGATAATCATTGTGGACAAGGAACGTGCCAATTCACAGGTGACGTTTGTCTCCATATTGTTGATCTCGCCCCACCCGGTAACGTCCATGTTAGTTTCAATCTTGACGTACGCCTTCTCACCCATCGGGTAAGCCTCAAGATTTGTCACTCGAATCTGTGAACCTTTATCTTCATAGTCTGCCATTACAATAATCTCCTTTCTTTTTTGTATTTTATACCATATCTAATTGGAAAAATATCATATCGGTTTTCTGTATAAATTACTTGTAGATCGGGTTTCGCTCCGTCCTACCTCATAGGTGTCAATTTAAGATCGTTCCTCTTTGTAGGAGGGATTTGTAATCCCGATTTCATGCTATATACCTTTCGCACCGCTGGTGCTGAGATGCGATTTACTAAAGCCTCGGAGAGGCGATAGGTGTATAGCAAACGTTGACCCGCTAAAGCAAGCCCCAGAGGGGCGAAAGGTGTATCAGATACATAAACGCCACTCACTATAGTAACCTTTAGAATTAACTGAACATTTTGAGTTGTAGGAGGGAACTCCGGGGAATGCCAAAAGGCATTCATACCCGGGGAACGCCTACAGGCGTTCATACCGTTGATTTCTTGATTTGGATTCCCGACTATCAGTGAGGTGCATCGCGATTCGGAGATCGCTCCTACAGAAAATGTGTCTCTTTAATTTCAAAGTTCACTATAAATTGACACCGCTGAATGTCATACGCGCATTCATAGCGTTGATTTATGGGTTTCGCTCCGTTTTACCTATAGGTGTCGACTTAATGTAAGAGACGCACAACCTAATCCACATCATCAGAAGTGAGATTCCACAACAGCACGGTGCCATCACCACTGCCACTCGCCAACATAGAACCATCAGGACTGAATGCGATGCTATTCACCCAATACGTATGCCCCTTCAACTCAATAATAGGGGTGCCGGTGCGGACATCCCAGAGCTCAACGGATTTGCCCCAACCGCCACTTGCCAACATTTTGCTATCTGGACTGAACGCTACGCAAAGATTACCTCCATCCTGCGTCTTGAGCGTGCCGACAGACTCGCCTGTCTGCGGATTCCACAGCCGCACGGTGCCATCATGAGCCGCACTGGCTAACAACCCGCCATCCGGACTATACGCTATCGCTTTCACCGCATTTGTATGTCCCATTAGCGCAAAAGCGAGTTCACCTGTTTGCATATCCCGCAAATACACGGTGCCATCCCTGCTTCCAAGTGCTAACGTCTCTCCGTCCGGACTAAACGCAACGCTATTCACCGCACGTGTCGGTTCCATCGAAAAACGTTGTGATTTACGTGTCTGCACATCCCATATACACACGGTGCCGTCCCAGCTTGCACTCACGAGTTTCGTGCCATCTGGACTAAACGCTAAACTTGTGATACGCTGCAGATACCCTTTAAAAACACGCAGATGTTCACCCGTGCGGACATCCCACAACCGAATAGTATTGTTTTCACCGACATCCGCTACCGTGTTTCCATCCGGACTGTAGACTACGCCATTGATACGTCCCTTATGTCCTCTTAGTTCCCGCAACGATTCGCCTGTCTTCGCGTCCCATAAATGAACGGTGTTGTCTGTGCTACCGCTTGCCAACGTCTTACCGTCCGGGCTAAATGCCACACTATAGACCACACTCGTGTGTCCTCTTATTGTCCGATACTGCAGACCGGTTTTCGGTATCCACAGGCGGAGCGTGCCGTCTAAACCGCCAGTCCGCAACGTTTTTCCATCCGGACTAAACGCGATGCTTGAAACATCAGATGCGTGTCCCCTCAGCACGAGGCGATGTGCCCCCGTCTGTGCGTCCCATAGACGTGCGGTGTAGTCCTCGCTTGCAGTTGCCAACATCTTCCCATCTGGACTGAAAATAATAGCATTAATATCAGCATTATCTCCTTCCAATATGTGTTGTAAGGCACCTGTCTGTGTGTCCCACAGATGAGCGGTGCTGTGATTACTGGCACTCGCTATCGTCTTGCCATCTGGACTAAATGTAATGCTTTTTATTTGATCTGTATCGTACACGCCGATCTTTCGCACTAATGCGCCCGTCTGAACATTCCACAGCCGCAACGTCCTGTCATCGCTGGAACTCGCCAGTAATGCACCGTCTGGGCTAAACGCAACACTAATGACGCTCTTTGTATGCCCATCCATTATCCTAAGTTTTTCGCCTGTCTGCACATCCCATAGGCTGACGGTGGAGTCATGTGACCCACTTGCCAAAAGCGTGCCGTCCGGACTGAACGCAATGCCTTCAACAGCGCGGTTATGCCCCTTCATCGTCCGTAGTTCTGTGCCAGTGCGCGCATCCCACAGCCGCACGGTTTTATCATAACTCCCACTTGCCAAGAGTATGCTATCCGAACTGAAGGCCACCCTCAAGACTATATCTGTATGTCCAGTGAGTAAGTGGAGAGGTACGTCTGTGTGTGCATCGTAGAGCCAAATGCCGGTGCTACACGCCACCGCCAAATATTTTCCATCAGGGGAAAAGGTTATATTTCCTGTTATCCTACCTTTACCGAGCCGTGCTTTTGCGCCTTTAGGTAGGTAGCGTTTGTGTAAATCCTGTGCGTCTTGTGCGGTGATGTTTTGTGAAATAATACACATCGCTAAAATTAATAGCAGTGTTTTTTGCATGAGGGCATCATCCTTTTCCGAGGATATTGTTTTAACTTATTATACCATTTCTATGTGATGCTCTTAGTTTTCCATAATTCCTATAGTTTGTCAACCTTTTCATATATCTTTTCTTGTTAGGAGCGAGCTCCATCGCGACCATGCAGAAATGTCAAGAAAAACCGAAATCTGAATGGCTTTGTGGTAAACATGAAATTTGTTGACGAAAACAACAGAAATTGATACATTAACTTATATGACCGAATGCTCAACCAAATCATCTAAGGAGATTAAATTATGGCAACGGATCAAACATATCGTATTGGAGTCATTGGGTGCGGCGGCATGGGTAGGTCCCATTCAAGAGCATGGCAGAAACAAGAGAATGCTGAAGTCGTAGCAGCGATGGATATCTACGAAGAATCCGCAAAACGAACCGCAGATGAACACGGTATCCCTGCTATCTACACCGATGTTGATGAAATGTTAGCAAAAGAGGATTTAGACATCGTTAGCATCACAACGTGGCAGGGACCGCGTGCTGAAGCCACAGTTGCTGCAGCGAATGCTGGTGTAAAAGGCATTATCGGTGAAAAACCGATGTCTGCTTCGTTGGGGCAGGCAGATGACATGATTTCTGCATGTGAACAGAACAACGTCAAACTTGTTATCGGACACCAAGGCAGATACAACGCACAGAACACAGAAATACGTCGTCTTGTCGCTGCAGGCGCAATTGGGCAACCGACAACACTTCATCACCGAGCAAAAGCACACGCAGGTCTACTCAACACCGGCACACACGCAATTGATGGTTGGCGTTACCTGTTGTCCGATCCAGAGACGTTATGGGTTATCGGGACAACATCTCGCACAACTGATCGGTGGGAACGCCGCACAATTTGCGAAGACCTCTGTATGGGATTAGTCTGCTTTGAAGGTGGTGCACGCGCTATCTATGAAGGTGACTTGCCTGATCCCGGAGTTTCCATGCCCAGAATCGCTGGCACAGAGGGACAAATTCGCAACGGTGATAACGGAACAGTGCTGCTCCAAAACGGAGATGCACAAGGTTGGCAGACAATTACACCACCCCCAGAACCCAAAAACCAATTCCAAGAATTAATTGAGTGGATAGAAGGTAAAATCCCAACTCACCGTGGCAGAGGCGAACAAGCCAGATACACCATCGAAATTATGATGGCAATTTATGAATCCTTACGTATTAAAGACGTTGTTAATATGCCTTTGGAAACCAAAGAATTACCGCTGGAGTTAATGGTTAACGATGGCACGCTTCCTGTCTTGGAAGAAGGTAAATATGACCTACGTACCCCGTTTGAAGGACAAACCCGTAAGAGATAATGCGTTTCTTTCTTGTAGGAGGGGTTTTCAACCCCGATTGTTGACGGTTTTCACACTCTGAAATCCGATTATATTGTAATAGAGGAGAATTAGGATGTCAAAAGAGGGTAGACGCTCTTTTTTACAAATCGCCATCGCCTGCATTGGTGGATTAATGAGTTTAGCCGCTGGTATCCCGTTAATCGGATTTGCCATTTCCCCCGCATGGAAAAAAGGCGAATCGCAATGGGTTGATGTTGGCACGGTAGACCGTCTCAAAAACAGCCGCTTCAAAAAGGTCAATTATACGTTCACAGCCAAAGATGGTTGGGTGAAAGCCACAAAAAAACGTTCTGTTTACGTGACGGATGCCGGTAACGGAGCATGGAGCGTCTTTTCACGGACATGCTCACATCTCGGTTGCCTTGTGCGATGGGACGAGAGCAAGGAATCGTTCCTCTGCCCGTGCCACGGTGCTGTGTTTGATAAGACAGGAGCCGTTGTTGCTGGTCCACCACCCAGACCGTTGCAGAAACTTGAAGTCAAAGTAGAAAATGGACTTTTATATGTCAAGGAGGCGTAAATGAAGCAATTCCTCAATGATCGCCTCCTATTAGACGGTGTGATGGCGCATCTGCGCAAACCACTGCCGAAACATATCAATCTGCTTTTTTCGCTCGGCAGTTTGGCGATGTTTCTGCTGCTACTTCAAGCAGCAACGGGGGCATTTTTGGCGTTATCCTATTCTCCTTCACCAGACCACGCCTATAATGCTGTGAATTACATCAATGACGAAGTTCCGTTTGGTAAGTTCGTGCGCGGTTTGCACCATTGGGGTGCCAGCGCGATGGTCATCATCGTCTTTCTGCATATACTCCGCGTTGTGCTTTACGGTTCCTACAAGGCACCGCGTGAACTCACATGGGTCGTTGGTGTTTTGCTGTTATTGGTCACGCTCGGTTTCGGATTTACAGGATATCTGCTACCGTGGGACGAAAAAGCGTATTGGGCAACGGTTGTCGGGATTGAAATCTCAAGTGCCGCGCCTGTGTTAGGCGATGTAGTCGCAAAGATTATGCGCGGTGGTGCTGAGGTCGGCGCGGTAACACTGTCACGGTTTTACGCACTGCACACGATTTGGTTGCCGTGGTTGGCTTTCGGTTTAGTCGGTCTGCATCTTTTCCTTGTCCGATTCTACGGCTCTTCTGGCACACCAAAGAACACACCCGAGGATATGGAAACGGGAAAACCTTTTTATCCGGATCAGGTATTTGAAGATGTTGTCGGCATGCTAATCCTCTTTGTTATACTCGCCTGTGCTGCGCTGTTTGCACCTGTTCCGCTTGAAGATGTGGCAGATCCAACCAATGCGGATTACGATCCACGTCCTGAATGGTATTTCCTTTTCTTGTTTCAACTGCTCAAATACTTCCAAGGACCCTTTGAAATTCTTGGGACGTTTGTCATCCCGACAGTCGGCATGTTGCTACTGCTATTCCTCCCCTTCTTAGATAGAAGTGAGCGCAAGGTTCTCTGGAAACGCCCGATTGCAATGACGGTCACAAGTATTTGTGTTGTGACGATTGTAGGATTAACAATCCTCGGTGCAACCGCGCCAAAACTTGAAACGCAGGAGGAAGCACAACCCGCAGATGAGGTACAGCAGGTCACCCCGCCTGATACAGAAACAACAGATATTGACGAAGAGGAAGATGTGTTTGACTTCCAATTGACTGAGGAAGAAATTGAAGGAGCGAGAGAAGTGGGAGAAGACTCGCAGTAGTCTTTTTCCTCAGTTCAATGGTTTGCCTAAACTTCACACACCTAATCAACCACATTATGTTCAATAAACAATGTAACGTAAATGGAAAGAATATATGATGAAATTTTTGTCTATAATATCAATCTCAGTTTTAATTGTATTCGCTACTGGATGTGACGAAATGCAAAATCAGGTTATGAAACCTATGACGATGCTTGATGACGATGCTTCGAAGGAGGAGACCCCTGTTGAGACTGAGGTAACTATTGAGGACACCCTTGCTGACGTCAAAGCACCGCAGGAGGACAAAACTGATGAAACCACGGAGGATCAGAAGAAAGAACCTTCCACTGAAGAAGAAACTTCAAAAGGGGATACCTCTGATGACATTGAGGACTCAATGGAGGGTACACCTGTTGTACCTCAAACCCCAGTCGCAACGTTTGTAAGTGCGTCACCTGCAAGCGGAGATATATCAGAGAACGATAGTATCACCATCAACTTTGACAACAACCCAGGCAGTGTTACAGCAAGCATAGGCACAATTTCAGGTTCTGGTAGTTCTCGGACTATCAGTGGACCTTTCTCTGTTGGTTCGCTTACCCTGACGATTACTTGGACGAATGGGGACGGAAGCCACACGCTCAGCTACAACGTCATGGCAGGAGATACCACCTCGCCTGAGGTCACTACCAGTAGTCTGTCAGACGGTGCTGAAGACGTTGACCCAGAAACAGTGTTTGAAAGTGGCATCACAATCACCTTCAGCGAACCGATTAGCAGTGGAAGTCTGAAGTTGTTGAAAAACGGAGTAGATGTCGGTTGGACCGCCAGCATTTCAGGGAATACAATCACGCTCACAGCGAATGCTGGCCGAGAACTCAGCCACGAAACTACGTATGAAATATCGGGTACTGCCAGAGACAGTGCTGGTAACGAAACGGAAGTGAGCATCACCTTCACAACCGAATCAGCTCCTGCACCACCCCCTCCGCCTGAGACACTGGATCCAGGCGAAGGCTTAAGTATCGGCACCGCAGCACCAGATTTTACGTTACCTGACGGTAATGGAAACAACTACACCCTTTCGGACAGCATCGGTAGCAGTAATATAGTCATCGTGTTTTTTAGGGGCAACTGGTGACCGTTTTGTCGTTCGCAACTCAGTGAGTTGCAAGAAAATTCAGATGAAATCTCTGAAGCAGGTGGCTCGCTCATTGCTATTGGTGGCGATACCGTCACTGAAACCAAAAATACTGTTGATGATCTTAGCCTTACGTTCACTGTGCTATCTGATAGCGGACTAAGCACAACCTCTCATTACAACGTTGTTGATCAAAGTAACACCAATTTTCCCCGACCTTCAGTCTTTATCATTAAGACGGATGGGACGATTGGATGGAAATCTCTTGATTCTGCGTATTCAAGGACTTCTGCTTCCACCATCATAAGTGCATTAGAAGGTCTCTAATGGTTCTTACGTAGATATTCTTATATAGTGAATTATAGAAATATGTTGACACATCTTCTGTAGGAGCGATCTCCGAATAGCGACTAAGCCGTTAGTAATCGGGAATCGGAGTTCCTTCCTACCTATCAAAATGCCAAGTTAATTGTAAAATCCACTATAATCTGAGTGATCTCTGTGTTATACCATTTCTAATTGACAAAGTATCATTTCTATTTTTGAGCCTCTTCTGTAGGAGCGACCTCCCGGTCGCGACCCGCCAAATGCCAAAGGCGCATTTGGCGTTGATTCGAGGTCGCTCCTACAGAAGAGAGTGTTGTATTCTTACAACCGATTTATGAAATAATGTAATATTATTATTTAGAAATGGTATTAGGTTATGTTACCCATAATCAATGATGAAAAACCGCAATGTTGAAGAACAATTCACGCTTTTTCCCATAGATACCGAGTTTGAAGTCCCAAAAGAGAATGCAACATCGGACGGGACGGAATTGGTCTCATTCCGAGAGTTAGTGCCTGAAATAACCGATACTGGCTACCTGACTCACGCCATCGTATCCTATCCTGCGAAATTCATACCACAAGTCGTCAGATATGCAATCAACACCTACACAAAGAAAGGAGATTGGATTATTGATCCATTCGCAGGTTCAGGAACCGTGGGCGTTGAGGCGTACCTATGTAAACGCAATACCGTCCTACTTGATCTCAATCTACTTTTAAATCACATCATGCCACTCAAGGTATATCGTGGAAAAGAACAATTGCGTAAAGAACCTTTGTGTAAACTGCTGGACAGCCTACAAGAAAATGAAAAGCACCGTTTTATTCCCGCCTGGTCCAATGTCCAATACTGGTACGCACCTGAAATCTTAGAGTTACTATCACAATACTGGGGGTTTATCTACAGCAAAGAAGATAACGTCTATTCCGCTATCATAAAATTAGCACTGTTGAAGGTGAGCAAACGTTTCTCTTACACCGAACACCGAACTCCAAAATTAGCCAGATCCAAACGAAAATTAGCAGCGATTGAAGAACTGCTCCAAGAAAATTGGAAAGACCAATTAATAGAGATCGTTTACGACCACGCCTTGAAAACGTTGGAAAACATTAACGACTTTGTGATGCACACACAGCATCATCAAAATCAGGTTGAGTTTCAGGGAGGCGTTGATTCCTCCTATATTGCTGTGCCGCGCGAATGTGATGCATTAATCACATCGCCGCCCTATCTACAAGCACAGGAATATATCCGATCTACAAAGATGGACCTCTATTGGTTAGGACACACCGATGAGGAAATAAAGGAATTATCACGTCTTGAAATCCCGTATCGGAAAGCTGACCGTGTCATTCGGACACCAACATTAGATAAAGTTAGAGATAGACTTACACGTAAAGACCTTTGCAATCGGCTTGACTCCTATTTTTGCCATACGATAAACGCCCTTGAAAACACAATGAACCGATTGAAACCGAACGCTGCCGCCTGTATTTTTGTCGGCAATCCCCGCATTGATGGAATAACAGTTGAGTTGTGGCGAATCCTGACAGAATACTTTACGGAACGCGGTTACAGGTTTGAAAAAGTCTATGAAGATAGAATAAAAACACGGCAACTGTTCGGCGTGCGAAAAAATAAAAACCCTGATGGCATGAAGTCAGAATTTTTGTTAATCTTGAGAAAAATGGTTGGTTAATAGCGTTTTCTGGCCCAGTAAATTGTCTACCTGCTATTAGCTATATTCAATGCCTTAATACTCCCACTTTTTGATTGACACAACCCCTATTATATTGTAAAATAAAAACAAAAATCACAGCGGCGGTGCCATCACGCCCGTCCGTAAGGAGACAAAATGAAACCATTAAAAACCTTTTGGCAGACAGCGATACCATTGTTCCTAATTATTTTTTTTCTATTGCCAGTGTCTGCTGAGGAACAATCCGAAGAAGAGACACCACCCCCAGTTAAAAAATACGTTGAATTCACATTGAGCGGCACCTATACCGATACAAAAGAACTTAGTTTTTTCGGCACTTCTTCAACGAAGACTTTGCGCGGACTTCTCAAGAAACTGGACGCGCTCAAAAATGACGATGAAATCGCTGGCGTTATCTTCAAAATCGGGAATATCGGCATAGGATGGGCAAGCCTGCAGGAACTCCGAAATAAATTAGACGAATTCCAAGACGCTGAAAAAGAGATGATCGCTTATCTTGAAAGCGGTGGCAATGCCCAATATCTTCTTGCTACTGCGATGGACAAAATTGTTCTAATGCCCGCTGGAAACCTCAATCTAATCGGTTTGCGCTCAGAAATTCTTTTCTATAAAGGGCTTCTGGAAAAACTGGACGTTGAGGCAGATATGCTCGCAATGGGGGAATTCAAATCTGGCATTGAACCCTTCACGCGCGACAGCATGTCCGACGCCTTCCGTGAGTCAATGACCGGTTTGCTTGATGACCTATATGTGCAGATGTTGGAAAAGATTGCCGATGGTAGAGACGAGATTACCCCAGAAATTGCATCCGAGTTGATAGACCGGGGTCCCTTCACGGCGAAGGAAGCAGAGGAAGCAAAACTCGTTGACACGCTACAATACTACGATGAACTTTTAAATGCAATCAATGAAACACCAAACACAGAGGTCGCTAAACAGGACGACAAAACGAAGCGAAAAGTACCGGATATGAATAGTTTCATGGGAATGATGGAGTTGTTCAAAATATTGAATCCGCCGCAGCGCGCAAAGGCGCGTCCTGCAGAAAATCAGCTTGCGCTTATCTATGCCAGCGGTCCCATCTTACCCGATCTTGACTCGCCTTTTCCCACAACGTCTATGATTACGCCAAAAACGTTAAAGAAGGCTTTTGAAAAAGCGCGCTCCGACAATGCCATTAAAGCAGTCGTCCTACGCGTAGATAGTCCGGGTGGTTCTGCAATCGCATCTGACCTGATTTGGCGTGAGGTAGTGCGAACACAACGCGAAAAACCTGTTATCGTATCTATGGCAAATTACGCCGCCTCTGGCGGTTATTATATTTCAATGGCAGCAGGAACAATCGTCGCACAACCCGGCACACTTACAGGTTCAATCGGGGTTTTCGGTGGCAAACTCAATCTCAAAGGACTCTATAACAAGGTCGGTTTAACAAAAGAGATTATCACACACGGACAAAACGCAACGCTCTATTCAGATTACGGCAGTTTTACGGAGACAGAACGCGAACGCGTTAAAAAAATGATGAAGACTATCTATGAAGATTTTGTCACGAAAGCAGCTGACGGTAGGCAGACGACTTTTGACGAAATTGATGCGGTCGCACAAGGGAGAATCTGGACAGGAAAACAGGCAAAAGAACTCGGTCTTGTTGATGAACTCGGTGGACTTGAGACCGCACTTGCTATCGCAAAAAAAGATGTGGGACTCACCGATGAAGATAGAGTTGACATCATCGTCCTGCCAGAGCAAAAACCCTTTTTTGAACAATTCTTAGAAAGCATGCTTGAAGAGGAAGCGGGCATTTCAACGCCATTACCTTTACAATTAGCACAACAGCATCCAGCAATCTCTAAGCTAAACGCACAATGGCATAAGATAATCACATGGTTAACCCTATTTGAAAACGAGCGAGTGGTCACAGCCTTACCTTTTGATATTTTAATTCGGTGATTTTATGAATACCAATGACTTTCACGTTGATATAACTGACGAACAGGTTACCTTTTTTCAAGAGAACGGATATCTGAGCATTCCGCGCATCACAACAGATGACGAAATTGAATGGCTCAAGGGCATTTACGATGAACTCTTCACTGAACGCACAGGTGAGGAACAGGGACGCTATTTTGATTTAGCGGGTCCCCGTGCACATACTGGACAAGAGACATTGCCGCAGGTGCTGGGTCCAGAAGCACAGTTCCCCGAACTCCGCGAATCTATCTATTTCCAAAACGCACAACGACTCGCTGCGAAACTGCTCAGTGTCCAAAAGGAAAAGGTTGGTGGTGGCGGACACATGATTTTGAAACCCGCACACTACGGCAACGAAACGCCGTGGCATCAGGATGAGGCGTACTGGAATCCCGAAGTCTTGCCGCATAGTCTAAGCGTTTGGCTTCCGCTTGACAAAGCAACGCTTGAAAGTGGATGTCTCCAATTTATTCCGAAATCTCATAAAGGCGAGGTGCGTTGGCATCGGCATATCAACGACGATCCGCTTGTGCATGGCTTGGTAACCGATGATGTGGATGTCTCGGAAGCGGTTGCATGTCCAATACCGGCAGGCGGTGCTACATTCCATCACTGTCGGACTTTACACTATTCTGCGCCGAATAGCACTGCGCAAACACGTAGGGCTTATATCCTTGTCTTCAGTGGTCCACCTCAGAAATTGGAAGAACCCGCAGACCGTCCGTGGATAAAAGAGGAGCAGGAGGCACTCGCAAAACTCAAATCCTTAGCAGCAGATAGGCAATAGCATATTAAAAGTAGTAGGCACACTCCGTGTGCCGTACACTATAACGTAGCGCAATTCATTGTGCCTCTTCTCTTCTTGTAGGAGCGATCTCCGAATCGCGACCATTAGACCAAACGGGTTAACAAACCCAAAAATTGAATGCCGCTGATAAAATGTAAATTTTAACTTGACAAACACCATTAACTTTATGTAATAATTAATATTGCATAAAGTTTTATCTGTAAGGTGTCCCAATTATGTCAACATTTCAAAATACCAACATTCAGAGGACTATTGAAAACGTCCCTGAAATACCGCAAAAAAAACAGCAATTCCCACAAAATATCAAAAGTTACCAAAAATGAAAAAATTTAAAATTAATAATTCTACAAAAAACACCGATAAACCCATACGCAGACTGGGTTAGAGGCAATTTTCAAAAACATACCACGGTATGAAAAATCATACCGTACGGTATGATTTTGAGGTAAAATCCTGTGAAATTATACCATTTCTGGATGAATTACCGAAATAGATTTGTTAATAATTGTTCTGGTGAGAGATGGCACAAATGAATTTCTCAAACTGGCTTGAAAAATGGGGAATGGAATCATTGAAAATCACACCTCCTTTTCTGCAAATGGAGTGGACTCCAAAGGCTGCGGATAAAAATGCCGCTTGGGCACTCTATATTGAATTGCTTACACGGATTACCACACGACCATTGCCCATTGAACACGGCGATGAAAAAGCAGCTTTGGATAGTGTCTATTCACTCTTCGCAACCACAAGAGAAGTTATCAGAGAATATGGACCGGAGTGTATTAACTTTACAAAAATCGCAATCGTTGTTCTTAACCAAGTAATTCGTCCTTTTACCGCAAAGTGGCACCGAAAAAGTATAGCAGGAGTCTTTGAGGACGAAACAGAACGTACCGTTTTCCGCGACGAATTAGCTGCACTACAAGAAGAATTACGTAAATATTCTCGAATGTTGGCGGATATTGCTGATGTTGAAGACTTAACTAATCTTGAGGATACAGCGGACACTGAGTGAATAGATATTGTAACGTTTTAATTCTAAGTGGTTATAGGTCTAATAAAACCAAAAACTCGTAGGTCGGGTAGAGCTTGCGAAACCCGACATGCATAGTAGTAGGCACGCTCCCCGTGCCGTAAACAAAAGAGGCGTAATTCATTGTACCGCTTACATACCACAGAGAAACGTTAAACAGTCGATATTAAAAAGGAAAGATTATGTCAAAATTTTTTATGAATCTATTTGAATATGTTCCAAGTGCAAATCATTTATTAGATATGGAGCCAAAGGAACTAGCTGGACATGTCCTATTGTCCTTAGAAAATGATGATTTAATAAAGCCTGATGAACTCATAGGACATCGTTCAATGTCAAATGCATTATATCAAAAAAGGGATTTATCTGATGTGTACCCAAAAGAACTACATGATGATGTTATTTTTGCTCTAATGGAAGCCTGGCAATATTTAGTAAGTGCATGTTTTGTAGCAACAAGACCAAGCAGTTTAAGCACAATCCATAGTATATATTCTAGTCCAGCGTATTTTGTTACCAGATTAGGAAAATCTATAAAGAAGTTTGAAGATTATAAGTGTTTAATATAGCAAATTTATTAGGTAGTAAATAATGAGTTCATGGTCACTTTTTATTACAATTATTTCAATTATTATTACCTCTGCCTCAGTTATAGTTACCATTATTATATTACGGCAAAAAAGTAAAGCAATGACATTCTACCATTACAAAGATAAAGCATCAGATTTTATACAATCTGGCAATCAATTGACAAAAGCCTTGAAGTTCTGTAAAAAAGCACTTTATCATGCGGAAACAAATGAGCAAAGATCAGAGATATGGTGGCTAATATTCCATATACATACACATAAACAAATTGGAGCAAGTGAAAAATTTAGTAATTGTGTAGATAAAGATTTGGAATGGGATTACTCACAAAGTAAACCGCCAAAGAATTATCAAACACCATCCTCAAAAGAACTTCTGAAATAACTCCATGAACTAACTATATCTCGGTGGAACCCTTGAAATAATACATAAATAAACACAAAAAGGACTAACAATGCCAACACTTGATTTTAACGGCAAACAATTTATCAGAGGACATCACTTGACCGTGCCCATCAAGACGTTAGAGATAGACGAAGAAAAATCTTTTACTGACGAATCCGGCCCATCACTTGACGATAACCTGATTATATACGGAGACAATCTGGAAGGACTAAAAGCACTCCTGCCAAGATACGCAAATAGTATTAAATGTATCTATATTGATCCGCCCTACAATACCGGCAACAAAGATTGGAAATATAATGACAACGTCAATAGTCCTCAGTTTAAAGCGTGGTTAAATAAATATGTTGATACTGAAGATTTGGAACGCCACGATAAATGGTTGTGTATGATGTGGCCTCGGCTAAACATATTGCATGAGTTGCTTTCAGATGAAGGAATAATTTTTATCTCAATTGACGACAACGAACAACATCACCTGCGAATGTTGATGGATGAGATTTTTGGAGAAAAAAATTTTTTAGGAACTTTCCTCTGGAAGAAAAAGGGGACATCAACTAATACTGAAGGGGCAACCGTAAGTCCAATAGCTGATTATCAAGTATGTTATCGAAAATCTGCTGTGGGATCAATTACTCCAAGAATAACACCGAAAGAAACAAGGAAATACCCCGAACAGGATGAACAAGGTAATTACAGAATGGAGATAATTGAAAAGAAGAATACTGGCACGTCTGAAAGGAAGACAATGCAATTCCAGATTTTAGGTAAGCACCCTCGTGAAGGCAAAAGATGGCAGATTGGTGAGAAAACAGCAAGAGAATTAGAAGCGAAGAATCGGTTTATTATACACAATGGACTTGTTAAGAAAAAGATTTACGATTTTGAAGACAAAGATACTACTTCTGCCCACCCAACATATTTGCCAGATAGTTGCGGTAGCAGTGATAGTGCTGAAAAAGATCTAACTAATATATTAGGCAACTGCGGATTTGAGACTTCTAAGCCAGTTGAACTTGTCTTGTACTTGCTAAAACTGTCGAGTAATTCAAACGATATTATTCTCGATTCATTCGCGGGCAGCGGCACCACTGCCCAAGCTGTCCTTGCCCTCAATAAAGAAGATGGCGGGAACCGAAAGTTTATCTTGGTAGAACGAGAAAACTACGCAAACGACATCACAGCACAACGCGTTCGTCGCGTCATAAATGGAGTCGAGAATACCAAAGACAAAAACCTAAAGGAAGGACTTGGCGGTTCGTTTACCTACTGTACCCTCGGTGATACAATTGATGAAATAAGCATGCTTACAGGTGAAACACTCCCTGATTACGAAACGGTCGCTAATTACATCGCTTTTGTCGCAACAGGGAAACGCGAATTTACGCCTGTAAAAAAAAGCAAAAACTACTGTTTTGGTGAAACTGAAAATATCCTTTTTTATCTTATCTATGAACCCTCTTTAGAGTTTATGCAGAGTAGAGAATCCGCTTTAAACTATGAACTTGCAAGAAAAATAGAAAGTGCTTGTAAGAATGCTGATAAAAAAGCGTACGTATATGCATCACATAAAAATATCAGCCAGAAAGATTTAACTGACATGCAAATCACTTTCTGCCAACTGCCATACAACATCTATCGTATCAAGGAGTAACCCTCTATGGAATTGAAAAGTTATCAGCAAGAAGCATTAGAGGCATTAGATCGTTATTTAGAAGCACTGGAAACATCGCGCAAAAAAGGGCATGATAATCCAAAGAAAGCGTGGAAATTATTACGCAATGTAGGAACATTGCCGAGTATTCCAAATAAAAGAGGAAAGAATGGAATTCCAGAACATATTCGTCGAAAGAGTGCATCCGGTAAGCAAATACCACATGTCTGTATGAAGATACCAACTGGTGGTGGAAAAACGTTGTTAGGTGTAGAGACATTACGTCATTTGAAAATCAAAACCGGTTTAGTGTTGTGGATTGTGCCTACGAATGCAATTTATAGACAAACATGGGACACATTTCGCGATAAAGACCATCCGTATCGGCAAGTTCTCACACATGCATCGAGCGGACACATCAAACTACTACAGAAACAAGATAATTTTACATTACAAGACGTTCAACAAAATCTGTGTGTGATGGTTTTGAGTCTACACGCAGCAAATAGAAAAAAAGAAAAAGGTAATGAATTTCTCAAAATTTTTCGTAATAACAGTGCGGATGCGTCCTTTTTCCCTGTTGAAGACGATATAGAGACATATCAGGAGTTATTGGAAAAATTCCCCGACCTTGATACTTATGAAGTGGATCAACAGCGACAGTCCGACAACTTTACAGGTTCAGAAAATGTTCAGGTCACACGGAGTCTTCATAATGTTATTAAAATGCTACGTCCAGTAGTGATTTTGGATGAGGCACACAAAGCGTATGGTGTTACGAGTAGAGCAAGCCACCAAAAATGTGCAGAGACAGTGAATCGCTTCAATCCGCGTTTTGTGCTTGAACTCACTGCCACACCAAAAGTCGGCATCAGCAACATCCTTGTTAATACTTCGGGACTTGCCCTAAAATCGGAGGAAATGATAAAACTTCCTATTCAACTCCGCAACTTTCCTAATGGATGGAAGTTTACTTTAGCTAAGACAAAAGAACAACGGGACAAACTCGAGCAAGTAGCAGAACAGTATCGGAAAGAGGAAAACCGCTATATCCGTCCAATTGCGCTAATTCGTGTCCAATTGACAGGCAAAAACCAGCAAGATAAGAATATGGTTCATGTGGAGGATGTTCGCAAGGAGTTAATTAATATTTTGAAAGTGCCAGAAGAAGAAATCAAAGTAAAGTCCTCAACACAAGATGAACTTGCGGGCATTGACCTGATGAGTGATAAGTGTCCTGTCCGTTATATCATCACAAAAGATGCACTGAAAGAAGGATGGGACTGCCCATTCGCTTATATTCTCGCGCTTTTGGATACTACGACAGCACAAACAGCTATGACGCAAATGGTTGGTAGAGTTTTGCGTCAACCCCACGCACATACCACAAATTACCCCGAACTGAATAGTTGTTATATCTATTGCTATAATCAAGATGTCAAGAAATCTATTGAGAAAGTAAAGGAAGGCTTAGAGTCGGTCGGTTTAACTGGGCTTGATGACTTTGTTAAGGACATTAGCACTGATGAAAAAACCAAGTCACTTACCATTGAGCGTAAGAAACAATACCTTGAAATTCAGATTTTTCTACCGAAAGTATTGCATAAGCGCGGGAAGAAATGGGATGCTCTTGATTATGACCGAGACATACTCGGTGCTATTGATTGGCATAAACTTGAAGCTGTTGAACCTGTTAACTGGGAGGTAGAGGAACAATACCAAACCGATGCTATGATTGATTTGCAACAAGAAGGTTTGGTTTCAGAACATAACCGACAAATCTTTCTGTCTAACAATTTAGATGTGGGTTATTTTATAAGACGTCTAAGCGATATAATTCCCAACCCCTGGCACGCTGCACGTATAGTGAAAGACACGTTTAAGGCTTACAAGGAAATAGGCGTTGATAATAAGACGTTATCCGCGCGACAGGTTGATGTTTCTGAAGATATAAATAACAAAGTGCGTAACCAGATTGAAAAACTTGCTGAGGAAGCATTTTTAAGAAAAATTATAACTGACCAAATTAGGTTTAGACTTGATAGCGATTTGACGTTGAATTACCAAATTGGAAATGCAATTGAAGTTAAAATCCCTTCTGATCCATCACCGCTAACAGATGATGTAGGCGATCTTATGGAACACAATTTATTTGAAAAAGTGTTTAAAGGTGAGTTTAACAACTTGGAAGAAAATTTTGCAGTTTATCTTGATAAAAAGGAAGCGTTTCAGTGGTGGCATCGTGTTGCTGCAAAACAAGATTATTTTTTACAGGGTTGGCGGCGTGACCGCGTCTACCCAGATTTTGTTGCCTGTCTCGAACGAGATGGAACGGACCAGAAACGGCTTGTCGTATTTGAAACCAAAGGACTGCATCTTGCGGGCAACACCGATACAACTTATAAGGAAAAATTATTTAAAACCTTAGAGGCAGCCTACAATAATTCAACAGATCATGGAGAATTCACCGCACAGTTACCCAACGCCAAAACAATATCATTTCGATTGTTGTTTGAAGATACTTGGAAGGCATCAGTTGATGATTTGATTGCTGAAACAGATTAAACACGGTTACCAAACAATGAATATCTTCTGTACTGGCATCAGTTGTTCAGGACGCAAAGAGTTAATCGCAGACTTTGAAGCACGCTGCGTACAAAGAGAACTGAACATCGACTTTTTCAATCTTTTTGATGTTGTTGCATAGCAATATGTTTGTCAATCAGTTCAAGCACGGCGGGCACCAATTCTGTAGGAATCGCCATCAACGTACTGGACTCATCCTGAAATGCAGCCTCATCTTCAGCGACAGCTTCATCCTCTGTCTGTTGCTCGTAATGTGCAATGACACTTTGTACGCGTGCTTCATTCCACCCAGGCGGAAATTTATTCTGCGCCATCGTCTGTTCTCCTTCGTCGGTATGCCATTTCTGGATTGTGATAAAAACGAATGTTCATTATACTTATGTCTCTAAATTATAACGGACATCAAGTCCAAATCGCAAATCGTTTTTGATACGGGGCATGTAAAGTTTTTGGCATGGAATAAGGATGCTGAACATTTTCTTTCAGTCGGTGCGTTTGTAGTCGCGCAATTTATTGCGTCTCGGACATGCATGTTATCTGTTTGCATTGCTTTATGGAAGCCCCAGCGGGGCGGAATGTGTATAGGACGTGATAAACCCGCCTCATAAGCCCCAGCGGGGCGACAGGTGTATAGCAATAGCAGATTTTACCCTTTTGCCAAAAACCTTACACACTCTTTGATACGCAAATTCCTTGAATTCACACAGCAATCGTGTTATACTCCATAGTATATAAGCGGAGTTTCAGAACAAGCAAAGGTTACCAAACAATGAATATCTTCTGCACAGGCATCAGTTGTTCAGGACGCAAAGAGTTAATCGCGGACTTTGAAGCACTCTGCGTGCAAAGAGAACTCAACATCGGCTTTTTCAATGTTGGCGATTACATGCACCGAGTTGCCGCAGAAGCGCGTGTCCATTTCACAGAAAAGGTTCTCGACTCAGACCCAGCCGTTTTATCGTTAGCACGGCGCACCGCCTTCTACGAAATTGCACGGGATGCCAAATCATACCAACACGCCATCATAGGCTTACACGCCTGCTTCCGATGGCGTGGCAGTCTGCTTGAAGGATTCTCATTTAAAGACATTGATATTATTCCACCCGATATGTTTATCAACGTAGTAGACAACATCGCGGACATCTACGCACGGATGGAAAAAAGCACGCAATGGGCGGGTATCAAAAAAGCAGCACTCAATGTCTGGTTAGACGAGGAAGAATTTCTGACAAGACAGATAGCGCATCTCACAGAAAAACCGCACTACACCGTCGCACGGCAACACGAACTTGCAAATTTCTATGAACTCCTCTTTTCAGACAAACCGAAATTTTATCTCAGTTATCCGATTACACTGCTAAGAGACACGCCAGAGGAGATTGAGAGAATCCGCAAACTCGGAGAGAAACTCCGTCATTCTTTCATTGTCTTTGATCCGCTGGCGATTAAGGATATGGCACTCGTCACCTTCTCAAAAGCGGAGGCTGATGACGAGATGTTGAATGTGCCTGAAACGATGAGCGAATTGGACGATGACGTAATTGAACAGATAAAAACGCGAACCATTTCGCGGGATTACCAGTTTGTTCACCAAAGCGATTTCGTTGTTGTGCTTTATCCTACGGACAAATTGTCGCCGGGTGTTCTCAGCGAGATGAACTACGCCACCCGTCATAATAAGCCGGTATACGCTGTCTACAACGAGACTCGGAGCATCTTCTTTGAAAACTTATGTGATAAGATTTTTGATACATTTGAAGAGTTAGACGCTTTTCTGAAGGAAACGTACCAAAATAAGTAAAACATTAAACATTATAACGCTTTAATTGTGAGTGGTTATTAGCAAACATTATCGTAGGTCGGGTAGAGTTTACGAAACCCATAGCCGTCAATTTAAGGAAATCACCTCTTGTTGGAGGGGTTTCTAACCCCGATTTTAGCCACACACCTTTCGCACCGCTGGTGTTTTGGTTTTGGGGTGGTATGGTTTCTATACACATTCCGCACCGCTGGTGCTGAGAGATGATTGACCATAGCCTCGGAGAGGCGAAAGGTGTATAGGAAAGTTAATCCCGTCAGGAAGCAAGCCCCAGAGGGGCGAAAGGTGTATCAGATACACAAACGTTACTCTAAATTGACGCCCGCTGAATGCCAAAAGCGCATTCATAGCGTTGATTTATGGGTAAAGTTTACCAAACCCGACATTACTAAACTTGTGGCATTTATTGACGCACTTATATCATTGGTGTTCCGATACGAGACTCTTACAAATCCGCGAAATCCGATAAATCTGCGAAAATCCGCGATTCTGACAACATAGCCGATCAATCATTATGATGCCCACTGAAAACTGATAACCAAAAACTGAAAACTATCCAGCCTATGAACATCGCCATCCTTTCCCGTGGACCCGAAAACCACTCAACCTGCCGCCTCGTTGAAGCCGCAGAAAAAGCAGGACACACCGTCAAAGTCCGAGACCCATTCGGATTCTATCTCCAAATCGGTGGAACTGGACACCGCATCACCTATGACGGTGCCCCCTCAGAAGATTTTGATGTCGTTATCCCACGACTCAGCGGTGCAACAGCGAGATACGGTGGAGAGGTGGTGTTACACTTTGAATGGCTCGGTATCCCTGCGGTAAATTCCGCAAATGCCATAGCGGATGCCCGTCACAAGTTTCGTTCTCTACGGATCCTCGCACGGCACGGATTGCCCATTCCGCCAAGTCTCACAGTCGGTTCCGCCACGTTTTTAGAGGATGCCACACCTGAAATAGGAGATTATCCGTTCATTTTTAAACCTTTTTACGGCACCCACGGAATTGGTGTCATGTTATTGGATACGCCAACTTCCCTTACGTCAGCGGTAGAGACAATGTGCGACCTGCATCGGGATTATATAATTCAATCCTTTATTGCGGAAGCGGCGGGTGTTGACATACGCATTCTTGTAGTAGGTGGCAATGTAATCGCTGCAATGAAAAGATGTGCAGTCCCCGGTGAATTCCGAGCGAACATCCATCAAGGGGCAAACGGAGAAGCGATAACCCTCACAGATGAATACAGTCGCATCGCAACTGACGCAGCGAATGCATTGAAATTGGGTATCGCTGGTGTTGATCTACTTCAAACAAAAAATGGTCCCGTGATATTAGAAGTTAACCCGTCACCAGGGTTTGAGGAACTGGAGTCGGTCACCAAAATAGATATTGCGAAGGTTATGATAGAATATGCTGTGCAATTAGCAGAAAATCACAAAAGGAATATGTAACTAATTGGCTTCTCATCAGCGAAAAATTTTGATGTTCAACCACGAGTTTCCACCGATAGGTGGCGGCGGTGGTCAGGTGAGTTATTTCTTAGGAAAACACTATGCCGCAGCGGGACACGATGTACATCTGATTACCTCACAGTTCCGTGATTGTGCAAAGACGGAAGAGATAGCAGGAATTCACGTACATCGTGTCCGCGCACTTCGGAAAAATCCGAATGTGTGTGCAGTTCATGAGATGTTGACCTATTCCGTAAGTTCAAGCATTTACGGATTGAGATTTGCGAAAAAGTTTAAACCAGATATTGTCCAAGTCTTTTTCGGTATTCCTGCAGGTGGCGGTGCATACCTGCTACAAAAATTCAATAATGTGCCGTACGTTGTGTTTTTAGGTGGACGAGACGTGCCGCGTCCTAATCCCGATCCGCCTTACTATCGCTGGTTATACATGTTGCTAAAACCGATTATCCGAGCGATTTGGGACAACGCTGCTGCCGTTGTTGCATGCAGCGATGGATTACGTGATCTTGCTTGTGCGACAGATACAGACTTAAAGATTGATGTTATTCCTGACGGCTTAGATTTAGCAAGTTTTGAATCGGCACAACGGAAGGCGAATCCGAAAACAGTCCGATGTCTTGCTATAGGCAGACTCATTCCGCGTAAAGGGTTTCAATTTCTCATTCGTGCACTTCCACAAATTCTGGACAAAGTTCAGCATAATTTTGAGATAGAGATTGTCGGTGATGGGCCTCACCGAGAAACGCTGGTTAAGTTAGTAGAAAATCTTGACGTAACTTCTTATGTTCGTTTTGCTGGCACGGTGCCGTATTCAGAATTACCGCAAAAGTACCGTGAGGCAGATATCTTCATTTTACCCTCATTAGCAGAAGGTATGCCGCTTGTCGTTTTGGAGGCAATGGGAACAGGTCTGCCGATTATCGCCAGTCGTGTGCAAGGTATCGATGAACTCGTGGCAGAGGATGTTAACGGTGCATTGTTTGACCCTGGCGATGTTGACGGACTCGCAAGTTGTCTTATTCAACTCATCAACGCGGGTGAAACGCGCGTTGAGATGGGAAAAGTAAGCACTGAAAAGGTAAAACCTTACGATTGGAAAAACATCGCTGACACATATCTTGCACTTTATGAAGACATTCTTTTGTAGGAGCGATCTCCGAAACGCGACCCTCTTTGTAGGAGCGACCTTTGGTCGCGATGTAATCGTCCTCTGTAGGAACGATCACCGAATCGCGACCCTCTTTGTAGGAGCGACCTTTGGTCGCGATGTAATCGTCTTCTGTAGGAACGATCACCGAATCGCGACCCTCTTTGTAGGAACGATCACCGAATCGCGACCTTCTTGTAGGAACGATTCTCCCGGTCTTTGATTTTATGAAAAGGAGAAACAAATAGACACATGCTGCCAATAAAAATACTTGCTATCGGTGCGGGCGGTCTACAACGCGCCTTAACACATCAATTTGTCCATATCCTCAATCAACGAAATCTATACAACGGTGGTATCTTTATCGGACAACCCACAGGCACTGAGAAAGCCGATGCCTTCAACCGACAGGAAGGCGTATATCATGTCGTCACGTTTGACTTAGACGGTATCCATGACATCCAACAGATTTCAAGTGTAGTCGGTGCTACAACGCTTTCAACTGAAGCAGGGTGTGAACAGTTCTATGCACAAGCCGAAAATCCGTTAGACCTCCTTCTGATAGGCGTAACCGAAGCAGGCATCGCCAAAGGTGAACTGGCAATGGATGTTTTAGATGAGACGCTCTATCGTTATTTTAGTCATCACGGGGCAGATGCGGACTTATGTGTTATCAACACCGATAATCTCCGAAACAATGGCGATATTATACGAGATATTCTTATTAACGAGTATCCGAAACGTAGCGATGATTATATGGGATGGTTAAAAACAAGAGTCGGTTTTCTCAACGAAATGGGAGACAGACTTGTGCCGCAGGTTCACGCTGTCCCCGATGAAATCAAGGAAGCAGCACAAGCACAGATTGACATTTCAGATGAATTGATAACCTACGCAGAGCAAATGCCCGCGACATCGCTGATTCTGGAAGACTTGGAGAACAGATTACGTGTTCCCTTCGGCGAACTTGATGACTATGGCGTTGTAGTAAGTCAAGATAGCATTGAACCTTATCACGATTGGAAATTGCTACTCGTGAATTCCGTGCATGTGCCCGGAATCACACACAAAGGCATGCTCTCAGGAATAGACTATGTGAACGAAGCAGCATCGCACCCAATATTCGCACCGCATCTGGAACGATTGATGCGTGGATATGCTGAAATAGTTGAGGC
This sequence comes from Candidatus Poribacteria bacterium, assembly GCA_028820635.1. Taxonomy (GTDB): domain Bacteria; phylum Poribacteria; class WGA-4E; order WGA-4E; family WGA-3G; genus MSPOR6. Next base: position 49,872 of record JAPPIG010000115.1, on the reverse strand, counting down.
AGATATTCCGATAGATGGGAAAAGTGCTGAAGCATATACATTGGAATTCATTGATCGCATCCGCCGTGTCAAAGATGATAACGCACGGATTAACATCATTGAGACAGTGAAACTCCGTGAACGCGCCGCTGACATAGTGAGATCGCCAAATTATCATGGTAGCACGGAACTTTTTAAATCCGATTTCGCCTATTCCTTCGCAACGGTACTCCGATTTCTGACACCGCACACAATATCGGGCGACGACTATCGAGGCATCAAAGACACAGACACAGAGTACGAAATCCGCGATCCTGACCGAACAATACAAAATGTGTTGAATGGTGCGTTTGGCGCGAGCCTAACTGACGTGGAAAACCGAATCCAAACCATTTTCTCAAACGCAACCCTATGGGCCCCACAGAACGCAATACCTGAAAATGCCTTAAGTCAGAATCAGGATTTTTGCAGGCGCGTTGCACACTATTATCATCAGTTAGTTAATGGGAAAACATGTCTTGAGATATTAGAAAGTATCAATTCGCAGAACGCGTAAAAGAAAAGGCGCGCATACAAAGCACGCCTAAAAAGATTGGAGCGTATTAAGAATTATTCATAACTAACCAGCAAGCGAAATAACACCTTTCTTACGTTGCAGCACGGCATCATAGAACCGCATCGTGCCAACGCAATCTTGGATACTTGATACAGGTTCTCTGTCCTCACGAATGGCATTAGCAAACTCAGTGAGACTGATACCATCACCTGTCAACTCACCATTGCGTTGATCCGAAAAGTTAGACGAGAATGTATTACCATCTCCTGTATAATGTTCAAAACCCCATAGTCCTTCTAATACGATATATTCATGCTGTCCGGTTATTTCAATGTGGTCATAGTTGCGTGCCCATAAACGTTGGCTGCTGAGCTGCAAAGTCCCAACAGCTCCGTTGGTATACTCTACGGCCACAGCGAATGAACCTTGCCCGTCAACCTCATTGTGAAAAACGCTAAGTTCATTAACATCAGCACCAGCGATGTGCCGTGCTAAATCAAAGTGATGGATAGCAAAATCAAGTAGATAATGTTTGATTGATCCGTACGGGCCACTACAGAATGAGCAGAAAAGTTGTGTGAGTTGACCGAAAGATTCGGTCTGCATGATTCGCCGCGCCTCCCGCACACCGAGGCTAAACCGACGTTGAAAGTTAACCATCAACGTTTTGCCATGCTTTTCAGCCGTCTCTGCCAAAGTGATAGTTTCTTCAAGCGACGGGGCGGGTGGTTTCGGCGTAAAAACATGATACCCTGCCGCAAGTGTCTCAAGCACCAACGGTTGCCTTGGATCCGGTCCCATACTAATTATTACTGCTTCCAAATCCTCTTTTTCAAACATTTCGTGTCGATCTAAGTAATATCTGCCTGTGCCAAATTTTCCAGCGGCGGCTTTGGCTCTATTTTCGTCTGCATCGCAGACCGCCTGCAATGCTACTGGTGCCAAATGTAAAGCGGGATAAATCGTATGCCTCGCGAATCCACCAGCACCCAGAAATCCAATTCGAAGAGGTTCCATATTATTTCCTTTGTGCGCTTTCAAAGCGCGTCTGCAAGAATATAAAAGTTTGCATAAATTTAGCATAACTCTACCTTCTCTGTAAAGAAAAATCTCGGGCAAACAGAACCATTCAATTCTCCAGTATTTTCTTCCTTTTCTCTAAACCTCTTCTGTGAATCAACGCCAAATGCGCTTATGGCATTTGACGGGAACGAGTTCCAACTCGCGACTTTTCTAAAATTTTGGGAAAACATGAAAACCGAATGATGCTGCTGAATTCTGTTTTTAACTCAACCTAATTGTCAAAATTCTGTCAAAAAACAACACACAAATAGAGATTAACGCACTAATTTTTCTCCTTCCTAATGAAAGACAAAAAAGAGGATGTATAAAAAAAGAGACAACCAACGGCGAAACTTCGGGTTTGCGCTGCTTCAAGGCACCTTCATGCGAATCAACCTCGCTTTTGTAGATGCATCGACGGTGCTTTCTGCTTTTATCCATAAACTCACCGGATCCGAGATGATGGTAGGCTTGACCGGTTCAATGATGACAGCAGGTTGGATGTGGCCGCAGTTGTTAGTTTCAAATCTGTTGGAACATCGCCAGCGCAAAATGCCGTATTACGCTGTTGGGATGAGTATCCGCGTGTTCGCATGGCTTGCCATCTTTTTTTGCACCATCAACATTGGTGCAGAAAATCCTATCTTACTCGCTGCCTGTTTCTTAGGGTTTTATTTTTTATCCTCCTCTGCCATGGGTGTTTCAACGTTGCCCTACATGGACATCATCTCTAAATCTATAGCACCGAATCGGCGTGCGCGCTTTTTTAGTTTACGTCAAATATTCGGAGGCTTTTTTGGAATTTGGGTTGGTTTTTGGGTACGTGCAATGCTCGGAAATGAGGATGAATTCACTGGCATCCTTGGATGGATTACGCAGGCTTTTAAAACGTTCACATTGTTTTTCATCACTTCTGTCTGTCAGATAGAGACTGAACTCGGATTTCCGTCTAATTATGCTTTTCTTTTTATCTGCTCGGTGAGTACTGCTTTTTTCTCGTTTATTAGTTTCTTAGCTGTACGCGAACCTATTCATCCTGTTAATTCCCGCCGCCGACCTATATGGCAACATCTAAAGCAAGGACCACATTTTATACGGACAGACCCAAATTATCGGAGATTTATCTTTTTTCGCATCGGATTGCATTTTTCCAGTATGGCAACCCCGTTCTACGCAACGTACGCCTTGTTCGAATTAGGCGTTTCTGAGGCGACAATCGGTTTTTTCATCGTATGTTCCGCATTGAGCGGTGTCGTTTCAAACGCATTTTGGGGTTATATCGGTGAAAAATATGGGGTGCGGTGGGTGCTGATTATCACAGCTGGGTTAATGTTGTTCCCACCGATAATAGCGTTCTTTTCTGGAATGTTACCCGTTTCCTTGCGCGTGCCTGCCTATCTGGTAATCTTCACAATTGGCGGTATCTTGACAAACGGTATGATGGTTGGATTCATGGCATACATGCTAAACATCGCGCCGCCGCGCAGTCGTCCGAGTTACATCGGATTTATGAATACGCTGCTCCTACCCGCCAGTTTCGCACCAACATTAGGAGGACTCCTGGTAAAACTTATCGGTTATCGGTGGTTGTTTGCGGTTTGTTTTGGCATCTGCCTTGTCGCTTTCCGCATCGCAACAGGGCTACAAGAAATCATGCATGAGGATGAGTTGGAAGAGGATATTGAAGTGTGATGTTTGCGTTCGCAATATCGTTGTGATTTTTTGCCAAATATGGTATCATTTGAAATAAGCAAAGGCAGTAAAATTAAGGAAAATGGATGGATAAGTCGAATCAGAACGAATCGAATACAGTTGATGGGATACTCCGAAAGATAGAGAAGAAAGCGAACACCGGAATATATCTATACCGCGGCGAACCACAACATTATGAGAAAGAACCTTATTTGGGTAAAGTATCTTCAAATTTTTACCGAGAATTCCTGAAAGATAGTGATTTTGACGTTGAGGCAGAACAGTTCGATATAGAGGAATTTCAAAAAACAATGTTGCTTGCTGCCAACAAATTTTCCCGGAAACCAGTTAGTGAACTTGAACATCTCGCGGAAATTCAACATTATGGAGGCAAAACCAACCTCATTGATTTCACGACAGATTTTCTCATTGCACTCTTCATGGCATCTCAAGAATCCTGTGGCAGATGTGGCAGGATTATTTTCCAAAAAATTGAATTAGTAAAACCTTATATTGAGGTCCCCCATGAACCGATAAATCGAGTTATCGCTCAGAAAAGCGTATTTGTTAGACATCCTGATGGGTTTATACAACCTAATAAAGACGATGTTATAAACATTCCAGCAGATCTTAAAAAACCGATACGTGAGCACCTGGAAAGGTGTCATGATATATCTTCCGAAACTGTCTACAATGACACTCATGGATTTATTAGACACCAACGCCTCTATCCAGAACTCTACAAGGCAATTTATATGGGATTAATTCATAAACAGCAAGGAGATTCAGAGAATGGCAAATCAAACTAAAATGGCACACTATGAAGAATCTGTCAAACACTTTAGCAGAGCCATTGACCTGGACCCGACTTTTGTTGTGCCCTACCTTTATCGCGGCGATGTTTATCGTAGCATGGGCAAATTTGACGAAGCAATTGATGATTATTCCACGGCGATCAAATTGACTCAACAACCAGCTGAGGCTTATTACGGTCGTGGTATGGCACATGGTGCTAAAGGTGATATTGACAAATCAATTGAGGACTTCACGAAGGCGATTCAACACGAACCTGACTACGCAGAGGCATATTTTCATCGGGGGAATTCTTATGTCATTAAAGATGAATTTGATCTTGCAATTGAAGACTGTGATAAGGCAATACAGCTTAACCCTGATCTTGTTGATGCCTATTTGGTTCGCGGTAACGCTTACAGCAGCAAAGGTGAATCAGATTTAGCCATTTTGGATTACAGTAAGGCAATACGAATTAAGCCTTATTTTACTAATGCTTATGTCGCCCGTGGTAACGCTTATAATAGCAAACGTGAGTTTGATTTAGCAATTGCAGATTATACGAAGGCATTAGAGCTAAAACCGAATTATGTTGATGTTTATGTGATTCGCGGACACATTTACGTACTAAAAGAGGACTTTGAGGCTGCTATTGAAGACTGTAAGAGAGTGATAGAATTTGTTCCTAATGCTGCCGGACCTTATATTACTCGTGCCACTGTTTATAGCCTTCGAGGTGACTTTGAGGCTGCTATTGAAGACTGTGAAAGCGCAATAAAACGTAATCCGAATGCTGCCGATGCCTACCTAATTCGTGGTATTGCTTATAGTAATAAAGGTGATTTTGACTTAACTATTGCAGATTGTTCAAAGGCAATAGAATTACAACCCAATTACTTCAATGCATATTATGAACGCGGCAACGCCTACAAGAGTAAAAGTGAATTTGATAAAGCTATCAAGGAATATACAATGGCGATAGAGTTAGAACCCTATCGTCCCGAGTTTTATAGTGATCGTGGTGTCGCCTACGCGAGAAATGAAGAATTGGATCTAGCAATCAATGATTTTTCTATAGTTATACGACTCAACCCCAATAATGTCTATGCCTATATTAATCGTGGTGTAGCCTTTGGTCTTAAAGGCGAATTTGATAGAGCTATAGCGGATTATACCATAGTGATTGAACACAACCCAAGGTTTGCCGTTCCGTACTGTAACCGTGGCAATGCTTATCTTAACGCTGGAGAGTTTAACGCTGCAATTGCTGACTGTACCACTGCCATCCAACTTAAACCCGATTTTGCAAAAGCATATTGTGATCGTGGAATTGCTTACGGACTGAAAGGTGAGACAGAGCTTGCCTTTGAAAACTTAAATCGATCAATAGAACTAAACCCGAATATTGCTGAAGCATACGGTAATCGAGGTTTTGCTTACTCACTCAAAGACAATTTTGATGAAGCCATCAAAGATTATACGAAAGCAATAGAATTAGAATCTGAAAATACTCAAACTTATCTAAATCGTGCTTTTGCTTACTTCATCAAAGGAAACTCAGACGAGTCTATTAAAGACTATACGAGAGTGATAGAATTGAAACCTGAATACGCACCTGCCTATTGCATCCGTGCCTTTGCTTGGTTACATTTGAAAGAGTGGAAGGAAGCAAGGACAAACCTGACTGTTGCTAAGGAAAAAGGTGTAGATATTGTAACTGTATTTCTTAACGAGTATCAAAGCATAATGGGTTTTAAAAAGAAAACAGGTATTGAATTGCCGGAAGACATCGTTGCAATGTTAACACAACAAGATGAACAAATTACTGCACCATCTATGGAGGAGAAGTTTTTTGATTTTCAAAGCAGGACAGAAGTGTTCTCATTTGAAGATATCGCGGCAATGTTACCACAACAAGCAAGCCAAACCTCATTCATACCAATTAACTTGCTGCAGTCTTCAAGTCCAACACCTCTTAACCTATTTGTGAATTAATTGATGACATAGATTGCCAAGAGATATAGATCATCCCCAGCACAACATTCTACTGCTCAAATATCTAAAATAAGAACACTATGCCCACAAACCAACTTCCCAATATCCTCCTCATCATGTCCGACGAACATGCCCCAATGTTCAGCGGACCGTACGGACATCCCCTTGTCCAAACCCCGCACATGGACAGTCTCGCTCAAGATGGCATCACCTTCACAAATGCCTACTGCAATTCACCGCTCTGCATGCCATCGCGGATGTCTTTTATGACAGGTCGGTATATCCATCACATTGGCGCATGGGACAACGCAGCGCCGTTACGTCCAGATGCTATCACATGGGCACACATCTTACGAGATGTAGGTTATGATGTCGTGCTTTCAGGCAAACAGCATTTTGGCGGGATGGATCAATTGCATGGGTTTCGTGCGCAACTTGCCCGAGACTTACACGCAGAAAGACAACACGGACTGACGGATTGGGATAACGGCACACCAGCAGCATCCCGTCCATGGCAAGGACCTGCACAAGCCGGTCCCGGAACAACGGTGGAAATTAAAGTTGATGACCTTGCTGAGTCAGAGGCACTGACATATCTCCGCGATCCTGCAAGACAAGAACAACCGTGGGCACTTAACGTCTCGTTCATCGCGCCGCATTTTCCACTTGTTGTACCACAAAGGTTTTGGGATCTCTATCCACTTGATAAGATTGACTTACCCGATATTCCAGAAGGACACCTTGAAAATCAGCACCCTGTCTATCAACGGATGAGACGTATGTTCGGATGTGTAGATTTTCCAGAGGATTTGGTCCGCCGTGCACGTGCAGGGTATTACGGATTAATTACCTACCTTGATGAAAAGATTGGGAATCTGCTGCAGACACTTGAAGAAACAGGACAATTGGAAAATACCGTTGTCATCTATACCAGCGACCACGGTGAGATGAACGGTGAACACGGCATGTGGCGCAAGTCAAACTTCTACGAGGCATCTGCTCGCGTGCCGCTACAGATTATGTTCCCCGATCAGATGTCCGCAGGTAAACGCATTGACCAAATCGTTTCACTTGTTGACTTGACAGCAACACTGGTTGATATTGCAAATGGACATTCCTTTAGTCAATTTGATGGCGATAGTCTGATTCCTTTGATACAAGGCACAGCAACCGATTGGAAAGATTTTGCTTTCTCCGAATATCTCGCCCATGGCGTTGAACGTCCGATGGCAATGTTGCGGAAGGGGAGATACAAATTCAACTATAGCCTCGGCGACCCACCTGAACTTTACGATATAACCGAAGACCCATGTGAATTCCGCAACCTTGCCAATGAATCTGAATATCAGAAAATCTGCAACGAACTGCAAGCACAACTATTAACAGAATGGGATCCGGTTGAGATTGAGAAACAAGTGCGAGAGAGTCAAAAGGCACGTATACTGATTGATAAAGTCACGAGTGGGCAATGGAGAAAACCTGCATAATCTAAAACACCACAAAACACAAGGTATTAACATGGCATCATTAAATAAAAAACGTAATCTCATTTATGTCTTCGCAGATCAACTTCGCTATCAGTCATGTGGTTACGCAGGGGATACCCGTGCGCGTACGCCGAACATTGACCGACTTGCCACAGAGGGAGCAAATTTCTGCAATGCTGTCTCTGGCAGTCCGATGTGTGCGCCGTATCGTGCCTCGCTTTTCACCGGCAAATACGCGAGCAGCACCGGCATGGCAATCAATGAACTACGTATGAACCCTAACCATGACTGCTTTGGACATGTTTTACATCGCAACGGCTATCAGACAAGTTACATCGGAAAGTGGCACTTGTGGGCAAATCAGTTGGGAAAACACCACGACCCTCAGAATTCCTACATTCCGCCAGGACCACATCGACTCGGTTTTGATGGGGAATGGTCCGCATACAATTTCCATCATACCTATTTTGACACATATTATCATAAAGACAGTCCAGAAAAGATTACGATTCCCGGCTATGAACCGGATGGACAAACAGATTTAGCGATAGAATACCTGCAACGCGCATCAAAAGATGACGATCCCTTCGCGCTTTTCCTCTCAATCGGTACGCCGCATGACCCGTGGACACAGAACAACGTTCCAAGCGATTATTATGAGATGTTCCGAAATGTTGACTTTCCGTTGCCACCGAATTATAAAGAAGAAAACGACCCTTATGGCGATACGTGGGCAATGATGTCCGCGGAAAACCGTGCTAAAACTCCTGAATGGATGCGTGTCTATTACGCTATGACGACTAATTTGGATTGGAATATCGGTAGGTTGCTACACGCCATAGATGAACTCGGATTACGAGATGACACCATCTTTGTTTTTACTTCTGACCATGGCGAGATGTTCGGTGCACAGGGACGTCGTGCGAAAAATATCTTTTATGAAGAAGCGGTGCGTGTTCCATTTCTCGTCCGATGGTCTAATCAAGTTCCAGGGGAGCATGTCGCAGATGCTTGTTTAAATACACCAGATATTATGCCAACACTACTTTCAATGATGGATCTACCGATACCTGAAAATGTTGAAGGTTCTGACCTAAGTCAAGCAGCGTTTAATCAACCGTTTGATGAACCAAAGGCTGCATTTATGCAAGGGATGGGGTGTACAGCGAAGTGGGAAGACGGCTATGAGTGGCGGGCACTCCGAACGAAGCAGCATACTTATGCTGTTCACCGGCCTGATGGAAGCGAAAAACTTTTTGACAATGTGGCTGATCCGTTCCAAACCCGTAATTTGGCTGATGATCCTGCATCGGCAACGCTCCGAGATGGTTTCCGACAGGTGTTAAAACAACGTATGGATGCACTCAACGATACCTTTGAGGCTTGCACTTGGTATCGGGACAATTGGATAGAGGATCGGGTTATTCTCAGGACAGCAACTTTGAGATAGTCCTATCATTGTTCAACCGCACAATTTGGCAATTGCGTACTTTCTCTAAGATTAGCGATTCTTTCAAAATATCCTAATACCATGCCGCTTTATCAACAACATTCTGTAACGGTTCACCTTCAGCAAACCGATGCGCGTTTTCTAAAAGAATCTCAAAGTGGCGTTCCGAGATATTTTCGGCATCCTTAACAGCAATATGGGGCGTTATCAACACATTCGGCATTTGCCATAGTGGACTTTCAGCAGGCAACGGTTCAACTTCAAATACATCTAATCCACACCCAGCAATAGTACCCTGCTCAAGTACTTCAACGAGGTCGGCAAGTTTTGTCGTTTTACCACGACCAATGTTGATAAAGTAAGCAGTCTTTTTCATTAGTGCGAAGCGGTTCTTGTGCCACATTCCCTCTGTTTCCGGAGTATGTGGGGTGGTAACTACCACAAAGTCGGCAAGCGGAAGGAGTGTGTCTAATTCCGCGGGTTCATGCTTTTCCACAAACGGTACAGCATATTCCCATCTTGCGTCAACACCGATCACCTTCATGCCGAATTCTGAACATAGTCGTGCTGTTTCGTGCCCGATACCGCCTACACCGACAATCAGTGCAGTCGCTCTCGCAAGGTCAATATATCCACTTTTGCGTGCATCTTTATCCCAGACACCTTCACGTTGTGCGTCCATATAGTAGGGCAATCCGCGAGCAAGTGCTAATACGAACATCATGATATGTTGCGCAATGTGGTCATTATAGATACCACGTGGGTTGCAGACAACGACTGAATGCTCTATCAGTGCTGGGTAATAGTAGCCGGGAGAAGGACCAGCGGCAGGACTTTGTAGCCATCGTAGGTTTTTTGCTAACGGCAATTGTTCAGGAGATACCCAACCGTAAACAGCATCTGCATCGGGAAGATGTGTGTTTACATCTTCTTCTGTTTTTGGCAAGACGATATTGTATGTGGGCACTTCGTTTCGTATACGTTCTGCCCACGCTTGTAATTCCGCGTTCTGTGGCGGTGTTATTATGAGTTTCGGCATAGATTCTTCCTTTCTTGCTATTTTTGCTGTTAACCAAATTTCTTTTATATTAACGGAAAGTATGGTATAATTCAAATGAAAATTTATAAGAGATTAGTGAATTGTTATAGGATCAGCGATTGCAAAATCAATTTCAAAATTTGAAAATCTATCTTGACACCTGTTGTTTAAGTCGTCTCTTTGATAATCAAACACAGGAGCGAATTCAGCAGGAAACCCAAGCTATAGCAGCAATAATAGGTTTCTTTGCAACAAACTGGCAATGGGTGATTAGCGATTTTTTGATGGTGGAAGTATTAAAGAATCCTAATTCAAATCAACGTAATATGATAAAAGATCTTCTAAATTACGCACATCACACTGTTTATGTAAGCGAACAAGAAGTTCTGAAAGCCATACATTTTGAATTATTGAGTTTCAAGATTGAAGACGCTTTGCATCTTGCATGTGCAGAGCGAGGCAATGCTGATGTATTCTTGACAACAGATGACAAGTTAGTCCGAAAAACGAAAAGTGTTCAAGCTCGTAATAAACTTTCCGTTCAGGTTGAAAACCCTTACACATGGTTACAGGAGGTTCTTAAAAATGAACATCCAAGCAATACTAAATAAAAAGATGGAAGAACTACGGCATAGTGATCCGGAACTTCATGCACTTTTAGATAAAATCCTTAAGGACAAAAGTGGTAAAAGTGATTACACTATTGACCGACATAAACTACCTGAACAAGACATCAAAATGATTCTCAAAGAGATTCAACAGGCCCGAGAATCAGGATAGAAACGGAAGTTATTGGTGCGTTCGCGTAATGGGTCAACACAATACACCAGAGTAAGTGAAGGCAAATGGCACCTTTAAAAATTGATTTTGACAAAGGTACTCTCATCCTACAAAATGTCCCAGAGGAACTCCAATCGCAGTTGCCAGATATCCGATGGGACGAGCGCACCTTGACCTTCCGCGCCCCTGCCTACCGTTATCGTCATATTATCTCGCAGCTGCGGGCACACAATATCCCTTATGACGATACAGCACGACAATTCACAGTCAAAACCTTCACCAACCAAAAAATCGTATCCCCCTACCCATATCAGAGTGAAGCAATTGATGCTTGGCATGCAAATAATAAGCGCGGTGTTATAAGTCTCCCAACAGGTGCAGGTAAAACCTTCATCGCTATTTTGCTCATTGCGGATACGCAACGCCCGACGCTTGTGCATGTACCGACAATCGATTTAATGCACCAGTGGTATGAAGTGCTAAAAGAACATTTTGGACAGGAGATAGGGCTTTATGGTGGCGGACAACATGAATTACAAGATTTAACCGTGACAACCTATCAATCTGCTGTTATGCATGCACCTCACTACGGCAATCGGTTCGGTTTTGCTATTTTTGACGAATGCCACCACCTACCGGGAGACCAATATCAATACGCAGCAATCAGCAGCATTGCCCCTTTCCGTTTAGGATTGACGGCTACCCCCGAACGTGTTGATGGAAAAGAGAGCAGGCTCTATGCGCTCGTGGGTGAATGTTGTTATGAAGCGCAAGTACAGGAACTTTCTGGGAAAACGCTTTCCGAATATCGTGTCGTTACGATTGCAGTTGATATGGAGGACACGGAGCGGGTTCAATATGAGGAAGCGCGACGCACCTATCTGAACTTCCTTAAAAAAGCGAGAATTAATATGGGTACATCTCGTGGATGGCAAACATTTCTGTGGAAATCCTCACAATCCGAAGAGGGACGGACTGCTTTCAAAGCGTATCTCACACAGAAGCAGCTAAGCTTCGCCTCCGCTGCAAAACAGGAGTGGGTGTGGAAACTCATTCAACGGCATCAAGGGGACCGAATCCTTATTTTTACGCAGGATAACGATACGGCATACCAAATAGGAACGCGTTTCTTTTTGCCTGTGCTAACGCATCAAACCAAACTGAAAGAGCGAAATAATTTTCTGAACGGATTTCGCGATGGCACTTATTCTATCCTTGTAACTTCCAAAGTGCTAAATGAGGGGGTGGATGTGCCAGAAGCGAATGTCGCTGTAATTGTTTCAGGGAGTGGCAGTGTGCGAGAACATGTGCAGCGGTTAGGACGTATTCTCCGCAAACGAGAAGGCAAACAGGCTGTACTTTACGAACTCATTTCCAAACAGACCAGCGAACAGTTTGTTAACAAGCGGCGAAGACAACACCACGCATACCAAACAAGGTAGTATACACAGTATCGGGGTTGAAAACCCCTCCTACAGTATAGAGTTAGTAGACCATGCTTACCAAAGACCTGCTCCGATACAAAACTCAGAACGGGCAAATCTATCCTCAATTTGTTAATCCCACCGATAACAAATTACTGACAATTGCTGATCAATTAATCACTGTCTTTGAAGAATCACCTGACAAAGCACGGTCAACGTTATTAGAGGCAAGCAAACATGTTATTGATAGTACACCAGGGACGCTTATAGTCAAACGTGGACTTGAAAAACTTCTGTTAGATAGAACTGAGTTTGACACTGCCCCTAACGAAGAATTAATCGCATTTCGGCAAAAACTTTTCACAGAAACAAGCCAGCTGCTTTCACAAGAGCAGTTTCAGGATTATGCCGACTACCAGCAAAAAGTTGGACAGATAGCAGGAAACGAATCGCAACCCGAGGCGGAGTTAGGGGAGAGACTTTACGCTGATCTGCCAAGTTGCCAACCGATTTTATCTTTCAAAACACTTTCTGCTGAGCATTTACTGCATCGCTACAACGCCGCGCAGGTGCAAGGATTGCTCCTCCATTGTAACACTCTCACCTTAAATCTCACCGATTCCATGACTGCCGAACTGCGCCAACTGTTCAAGTATCTAAGATTCAATCAACTCCTCTCAACGATTCGGAAAGAGAAATCTGAAAACGTGGATATGTTTCAGATTACGGTAGATGGACCGCTCAATCTATTCTACAAAACGAAGCGGTACGGGATGAATCTTGCCAACTTTTTCGTCGCTGTGTTACATCAACCGAAATGGGAATTGACGGCTGACATTCAACTCCGAAATAAACGGAGTTTGCGATTATATCTCAATGAATCGTGTGGAATCAAACCGATTTCCCAACAATTTCTTGCCTACATCCCAGAAGATATTCAACTCTTTCAGGAAATGCTTCGCAACAAAACGAATGAATGGAAGATCCGTCCAGGAAGTCAATTTCTCCCTTTACAGGGAGATTTCTACTGCTTTCCAGATTATCACTTGAGCCATACCAGCGGTGTAGAAGTAGCAATTGAATTATTTCATCCATGGCATCAAGGACATCTTCTTGCACGTCTTAACACGCTTGCGGAACAGACCGCTACTCCTCTAATACTTGGTGTTTCAAAGGAATTAGAGAAAAAACCGATAATTGCGGACGCATTAGCTGCATCTACGTATTTCTCACAGTTCGGTTTTATCTTTCGCGATGTCCCTACGATGGGCACATTGCTCCCTATTCTGAATTCACTCGTCGATATTGATTGTTAAGTAGACAACGAATTCAATCTTGATTTACACTTTTGGATTTGGTACAATGGTTGCAAGAAATGCCGATGGTCAGGAGAGAAAATGAGATATTTTGAAACCCGGGGGCCCGTCAATCCACAGAAGAATTATGTCGTTTCACGATCAGAAGAAACCGCTGATTTCATCGAACGCATCAAAAATGGCAGATATATCGTTCTTTTTGCGCCGCGTCAGACTGGCAAAACCACTTTTTTTAAAAGCGCACTTAACACCTTAGCAACGGAAACTCCAGACTACTTCTTTATCCAATTGAATTTTGACACGTATGCTGACCTCTCTTTGTCGGATTTTTACGGTAGCCTCTATGAAGATCTTCGCGAGGAAATTGAGAATACTTTTCAACGACAGGACAACGTTCCCTCCAAGGCATTGAAAAATTTTTTAGATGACACCAAACTCACTAATCCTTTCTCCATGAGAAGGTTCTTTAATAAATTTGAGAGATTTCTGAAAAACCGAAAAGTACTTCTCATCATAGACGAGTTTGATGGTATACCCCGAGATGCTGTCAGCGGTTTTCTTAATGCACTTCGTCATATCTATCTCTCTGATGAGCTTCATTGCCCGTATAGCGTTGGCATTGTTGGTGTCAAGAGCATTGCGCAGCTAAACTACGACAGATCCATCTCCCCATTCAATATCCAAGATGACTTCAGTCTACCTAACTTTACACTTGAGCAGGTGCACGAACTCTTGTCCCAGTATACCGAAGAAACTGGACAAACTTTTACCCCGAAAGTAATTGAAATGTTGCATAGACAGACAGGCGGGCAACCCTTTCTCGTTAATCGGTTCGCACAGATTCTTACAGAGGAATCGGATATCCCGAAAACTGAAACGATTCGCATGGAACACTTTCTAACAGCACATGCACAAATGTTGGAAGAACAGAATACCAATATAACACATTTGCTTACCAATATACGTAGAAATCCAAACTTTAAAAGGATTCTGATGAAAATTATCTCTTATGAAAGAGGTATGAAATTCAGTTTGGATAATCAGATTATTAATGAGCTTGCCATTTACGGTGTCATTGTCAGAGGCACTGATGGCATGTGTGAGGTTATTAATCCGATTTACCAACACCGTATCATGCAAGCATTCAGCCCGTTAATTAACGGGTTTGAACACGATTATTTTCTGGAAGACACCGATTTTGAGGATTACCTTACTCCCTCAGGATATATTGATTTAGAACGACTTCTTGATAATTTCCGCGATTTTATCTCCCGAGTAGGCTTTCGGATACTTCAAGTACCGGATACACCACAAGAATTCGTCGGGCAGGACCTTCTGTACACCTATCTTGACCAGTTCGTCAGAATTGTACGCGGTGCTATGTATCTTGAAGTGCAAACAGGACGTGGTAGGATTGATCTCGTCATTTTCCACAGTGGACGAAAATATATTGTTGAAACAAAGATATGGGAAGGTGAAAAACGTTATCAAGCAGGTAAACAGCAGCTCATGGCATATCTCAAATTAGAACAAGCAGTAGAAGGTTACTATGTTGTCTTTGATCATCGCGAGAACCCAACACCGCTCGTTGAATCAGAAACAGAGGGAAATGTGAGGATACGTAGTTACGTGATTCCTGTGGTGCAGGAACGTCCTTCATCGGCAACGTCTAAATATTGATTTTCAAATAAGGGGATACCATTATGAGAATAACGACTAACCAACATATACATCACCTAATAATTAAGGGACACAAGCAGGGGGTCTATAGTGTCGCGTTCAGTCCGGATGGAAAAACACTCGCTGGTGACAAGGATAACACTATCCGTTTCTGGGATGTCGCCACAGGACAAGAAAAAAAGATGTTTTGGGTAGATATCGGAGAGAATCACACAAGGACTGTTAGAAGTATCGCATTCAGTCCGGATGGGCAAATTATCGCTGGTGGAGTTAACGAAAGTGAGACGATTTGCCTTTGGGATATGGAAACAGAGGAACAAATCAAAACATTACGGGAGAGGAGAAGTAAAGCATTACATTGGGTCAATACCGTTGCATTTAGTGCAGATAGTAAGATACTCGCAAGTGGTAGTGAGGATGGCAATCTCTACTTGTGGGATGTAGCAACAGGTGAAAAACTCAAAGCGCTAACTGAAGATGCAGAGAATATCTTTAGCGTAGCGTTCAGTCCAGATGGAAAAACAATCGCAAGTGGGAATGCTGGCAACACTATCCGTTTATGGGATATTGCTTCGGGTGAAAACTACGCGACACTTGAAGGACACACAAATTGGGTATTTAGTGTCGCGTTCAGTCCAGATGGAGAAACACTCGCAAGTGGCAGTTGGGACAAAACCGTCCGTTTGTGGAATACTGTGACAAAAAAAGAACTAAAAATACTCGCTGGGCATACGAACACTGTCTGGAGTGTTACTTTTAGTCCGGATAGACAAACTCTCGCGAGTGGTAGTGCGGACAAGACAATCCGCCTATGGGATGTTAACACAGCGGAACATCTTAAAACTATCACAGGACATACAGGGTCTGTCAAGAGTGTAGTGTTCAGTCCTGACGGAACAAAACTCGCAAGTGGCAGTGAGGATGGTACGGTGCGCTTGTGGGAAATCGCGTAAAGCGTATCCTCATGCAATTGTCTTATTGACATAATTTCAGTTTTCAACTAAACTTATGACATGAAGGATAGGCTTAGCGTTCAATTTTTATGAAAAAACTTTAACGTTATTCCAAAGGAGGCAATTATGTCAAAAATTCTCGTGCTATCTGGTGAAAACCATCGTTTTAACGCAAGTGCAAATGTAATTCACAGTTTTCTGGATGCAGATGCAGAGATTTCAGCAACATTAACCGATGATAAAGATATTTTAGCGTCTAAGGATTTAAATACTTATGATGCGTGTGTTTTCGGTACTGGCTTCACCCGCTCAGAGCGTCAGGAAGATGGTACTTCCAAGCGCGTTCCAGATTTGACCGCTGCACAGGAAGATGGTCTGTTTCAGTTTGTAGACGGTGGCAAAGGATTAGTCGGCATTCATGGTACCGCGTGGTGGATTGGTGGGCGCGCCGTTGATCTCATCGGTGGGCACGCAAACTGGCATCCCCCAGGTTCAACCTTCACTGTGCATATTGAGGATACTGAACACCCCTCGACACAAGGCGTTTCGGATTTTGACGTTGAAGATGAGATATACATTTCAGCGCACGATCCGCACATCCATGTATTAGCAACTGCGGAATGGTTCGGCAAGGCACATCCGATGGCATGGGTTAAACCCTACGGTTCAGGAAGAGTATTTTATACCACGTTGGGACACGGTCCAGGCACCTTTGAACGTGTCGGAATGCAGAAATTTCTTACACAAGGGGTGAAATGGGCTGCCGCATCGTAAATCCCGCAAAATGCATACGCTAAAAATCAAATCTGTAGAGACCGAGATCATTCATGTAAACCATCGCGGCAATTGGCTTTTCGTTAAGCTGCACGCTAAAGATGGCACAACTGGTATTGGTGAAGTTTCTCACGGCAGAGACGATGAACGTGTCAAACACCTAATTGACGCCCTCAAACCAGATATTGTCGGGGTGAATGTGTTTGAATTAGAAGCGTTCCGCCGCCGTTTCTTCCGTGAAAGTGAGGGACACACCTATCACACTGCGTTTAGCGGAATTGAACAAGCGATGTGGGACTTAGCAGGGAAGGCGTTAGGAGTACCGAGTTACCAATTGCTGGGAGGTAAGTGTCGCAATCGGATTCGTCTGTATGCAAATATAAACCGCGCAACGGTAGATCGTAATCCACTCGGTTTTGCGCGTAACGCTGAACAAGCAGTCGCTGAAGGATTTACTGCTATAAAATGCGCGCCTTTTGATGGCGTAGCGGTTTTGGATGTATCAAAAGGCACGCTTACATCTGCTATCCAACTTGGTATTGATCGAATCCGTGCGATTCGTGCTGCTATCGGTCCTGAGATTGATTTAATGGTAGATTGTCACAGTCGGTTCAATTCGGGTCTTATCATTCAGACAGCTAAAATGTTAGATGATTTGAACCTTTTTTGGATTGAAGATCCGGTGCCTTTGACTGACTTGGATGCCGTTGCACATGTAAGTCAATCTACCTCTATACCGATTGCAACAGGAGAACGCCTACGCACACTGACTGACTTTGATAGACTGCTAAAACGGGGACGCGTTGACTATATTTTACCGGACGTGAAACATGTTGGTGGATTGTTGGGTTTAAAAAAGATAGCAATCCTTGCAGAGACAACGAACGTCAAAGTAACACCTCACAATCCAAGTGGTCCCGTCGCCACAGCTGCAAGTGTGCAATGCATGGCAAGCGTGCCGAACTTTGGCATCCTTGAATATGCTTGGGGTGAAGTAGATTGGCGTAGTACACTTGTTGATCCACCCGAACAAATTATTGACGGTTTTATTAAACTTTCAACACGATCAGGACTTGGTATATCACTCAAATCCTTATAAACAAAATCTTTTAGGATACAACTTATGAGACTATTTACACTTCTTAATCTACTTATGATAATCTGTTTGATTGGTTGTCTTGGCAGCCAGCAGACACTTAAGACGGAAACTGCATCTGATGAAACAGAAAAGTCTGCTCTCGCGGCGCTTGAACTTTCAACGACAAAAACAACTTATTCAGCACAAGAAACAATTCCGTTGGAACTGGCGATTCAAAATGGAAAGTATGATCTGCTTGTGCCAATTTCCAGCGTGTCAACGCAAAGTGCTTTCAAATTACTTGCGGTAATAGATAGCAATGGTGAGGTCATCAAGATGAAAAGACGGGTTCCACTCGGCAGCACCCTCAAAACGCTCTACAAGGATGGAAAATCTGTTAGGTGTATTCAAGGCTTTGATATGAAAGCAGGTACGACACAGACAGTTTCTTTAGAAAATCTACAGACGTATTATCAACTTCAACCCGGTAGTTACACCGTAAAAGTTGTGATTGAATTAGAGGTATATCGGGAGTCCATGGAAGATCAGATTCCAGAAGTGATTGAATTACAACGTGAAATTCAGAACATACAGAATAGCACAAACCCACAGTTTACCCCAGAGGTAAAAAAGGACGCAATTAGTTACACGCAAGATCAAATTGATTTTATTAAAGAAAAGCATAAGGATAAGCTGCAAAACATCTATCTGCCGCTCAAGTCACTACGAGGAAAGGCTTCGCTTGTATCTAATAGTATTTCTCTAACAATAGAATAAAGGGTTTGATGAGTTCTTAGGCCGCCTTCACTGCATGCGACAACTGAACGACAGAATCTCTACTACCAAACTATGCTCTCGGATGCCAGAGGTGTTCGTCCGTAATACCTAATTCTTCCAAAATTGGTGTAAGCAGTGAAAGTTCTTCCAGCTGTTTTGCGTTATGCGCGTCGCTCCCGATGAGCAGTTTTACATCCCGTTCCAAGCAAAGTTGATAGAATTCAATGAGATGGTGTTGATTATAACGTGCCATCTTAGGACTGATCTCTATACCTAATCCGCGTTGGGAGGCAAGATCAAGTTGATAAATCAACCGCTTTTGTTCAATATTACGCATCATTTCCTGTGCGAAAGCAGTGAGTTCATCAGTGGAAAACTGAAAAACATCTGGGGAGAGAAGAAATGGATGAACAACTGCATCGGTAATGGGACAAGCAATCGCTGCCTCAAACATATAGATTTCATGCAGTGCTACACGGCGTGGATCACGGAAACTCCGAGGCTGTGCCACGCCGCGTAAATGATAGTGATTCGGAGCCATCAGGACATAATCGAAGTATGATGCCAAACGAATATTAATTGAGGTAACCTGATACTCCAACATCTGTGACTCCACACCAAAATGCACTTCAATTGAGGGATCCGCCTCCTTTATTGCTTCTCGCGCTGCTTGAATCCTTTTCACCTTGGACTGATAACTGTAATCATGATCGGTTATTCCGATTGCTTCAATACCACGTTCCTGCTGAATCTGAATAATTTTCTCTATACTGAACTCGTTGTCCGCACATCCGGAAAGTTGCGTATGAATATGGTAATCACAACTAAACATCTTCTGCTCCTTCAAACTTTATCATTCCTATAGAATTATGACAAAATTTTAGATGTATTGCAAGAAAAAATTACAGAAGCGATAAACCCTAAACATAAATTTTCCAAGAACACCTCGCCATTTAAGATAACGGAAACACGTGAGTTTCAAATTTTTTTGTTGCACATTTCACCTAATTTAAGATATACTTAATGGACAAAATGCACACAGTACCGCAAGACTAATAGAAATTTCGGTCCGAAAATAGGATAAAAAGATGCTTTTTAATTTTGCAAATGTTCTGATTTTCATAATTGTCGGTTGTCTATTTGTCATCCTAAATCTTACCGTTTCTCGTCTCCTACATACAAAATTATTTTCAGGCGAAAAATATATTCCTTACGAATGCGGGGAAGACCCGATTGGCGATACACGAATTAAATTTAACACCCGTTTTTATGTCATCGCACTTATTTTTCTAATCTTTGACGTGGAAGTCGTCTTCCTTCTCCCGTGGGCAGTTGTCTTCCGTGAGTTAGGACTCTTTGCTTTTTTGGAAATGCTCGTTTTCATCGCTATCCTATTAGTCGGCCTTGCTTATGTGTGGGCAAAAGGCGATCTTGAATGGATACGTTCTACACAATTAGAGATACAATCCTTCCAGAGGGAGGAAAGTTATGATAATTGATGAGAAATTGGACAAAAATGTTATTGTTACTTCAGTTGATGCCGTTGCGAACTGGGCACGTTCCTCCGCACTCTGGCCGATGACGTTTGGGCTTGCTTGCTGCGCAATAGAATTTATGGCTACTGCTGCTTCTAACTACGACTTGGACAGGTTCGGAGCTGGTGTCCCTCGTGCAACACCACGCCAATCCGATTTGATGGTGATCTCTGGCACAGTGACACTCAAAATGGCGACGCGTATCAAACGCCTTTATGAACAAATGCCTGAACCCAAGTACGTTATCTCTATGGGTAGCTGCGCTACCAGCGGCGGACCCTACTGGCAGCATGGATACCACGTTCTGAAAGGGGTTGACCGGATAATCCCCGTTGACGTTTACGTGCCTGGATGTCCACCACGACCAGAAGCGCTCATTGAAGGATTGTTGAAACTACAGGAAAAAATTAAAACCCAAACCGTCGCAAAACGTGCTAATGTTCCGTTCCTGAAAAGGCTATTTACTAAAACAGAATGGTACGAACATGAAAAAACTGAAGGGGCGGATGAAGCAGAAACATCTGAAGACGAAAGCGCTGAAAGCACTGAAACCACTAAATAAAATAACACTATCTCATCTGGAGTAGATATTACGTGAACCCTGAAGAAATATATAAAATCTTATCTGACAAGTTTGGTGAATCTGTTCTCGGTTTAGAGACCGAACTTGCTGGTGACCCAAACATTCAAATCGCTCCTGCAGCTATCGCCGACGTGTGTCAATATCTCGCCGAAACTGGCACGTTGGCGTTTGATTCGTTGATGTGTCTTAGCGGTGTCGATCTGGGGGCAAAGGAAGAAGAACTCTCTATTGTCTATCATATCTATTCCATGCAACATCGGCATAGTGTGGTTTTAAGAGCATCCGTGCCGAAAACTGATGCACACCTTCCGAGCGTTTCACACATCTGGAAAACTGCAGACTGGCATGAGCGCGAAGCTTATGACCTCTACGGATTTTTCTTTGAAGGACATACTGACCTCCGCCGTATCCTACTCCCCGATGATTGGGAAGGATATCCCCTACGAAAAGATTATAAAGAACCTGATTTCTATCGTGGCATGCGCGTGCCTTACTAAGCAATAAATGAAAATAAATAGACATAATAGATAAGCTTAATTTTTAAATCCGTACAATGGAAACTACACAACAAACAGAATCAAAAATTATTGAGTTAAAACCTTTTACCGACGAAATGGTAGTGAACATGGGACCTCAACATCCGAGCACGCACGGGGTGTTACGTCTGGAATTGAGACTGGATGGTGAGGTAGTGCGGGAAGCGATTCCACATATCGGTTATCTGCATCGTTGTTTTGAGAAACACTCAGAAAATCTCTCCTACCCCCAAATTATACCTTTCACTGATCGCATGGATTATGTGGCGGCAATGAACCAGAATTGGGGGTTTTGTCTTGCTGTTGAAAAACTGATGGCAGCAGATGAAACAAAAGATTTTGCAGTGCCGGAACGGGCTGAATATCTGCGTGTGCTTATCTGTGAATTAAATCGGATTGCGAGTCATCTGCTCTCTTTCGGTACTTATGGTATGGACATCGGGGCGTTCACTCCGTTTCTCTATGCGTTTCGAGATCGGGAAAGACTTCTTTTGCTATTTGAGAAGATCTGCGGTGCACGGCTTACCTATAACTATATTCGTATCGGTGGTGTGTCTGAAATTATCCCGATGGAACCTGGTTCTGTTGACGAGCAGAATTTTTTGGACGAAATTAAAGACTTTCTTGACTATTTTGAACCCAAAATTGACGAATATAACGACCTTTTAACATCAAACAGTATTTTCTCTGAGCGGACTATGAGTGTCGCAGTGATGTCGGCAGAGATGGCACTGAGTTACGGTGCTACTGGTCCAAATCTTCGCGGTTCAGGTGTTGATTGGGATTTGCGACGGGATGAACCGTATTCCATTTATGACCGATTTGATTTTGATGTCCCTGTGGCTAAGGATATTCCGGAGTTGGGTGCTGTTGTCGGTGACTGCTGGAGTCGGTATAAAGTGCGCATGGATGAAATGAAGGAATCCGTGCGAATAGTCCGACAAATTTTAGCGGAAGGTCTGCCGGATGGTCCTGTCATGGCAGATTTAAAGGCTGTGCGTCCACCAAAAGGAGAAATCTATTTCCGTAGTGAAGCCCCTCGCGGTGAACTCGGATTTTACATTGTCAGTGACGGTACACCAAAGCCAGTACGCCTTAAGGGGCGTTCCCCTTGTTTCAGTGCGTTGAGTGCGCTACAAGAACTGAGTCGTGGCTTGATGGTAGCAGATATTATTGCAATTATTGGTAGCATAGATATTGTCATGGGAGAAGTTGATCGGTAAATACCCAAACGGAGTAGACAAATGAAAATCACAACTATGACACAAGCAAAGATAGTTTTTTGGACTGCCACAGTGATGTCCGTTTTTGCAGCGTTAATAGTGTTCTTGACCAATTTTGATGGGGCACTCTTGCTTATTGGTACAATATTGCTGTATGAAGCGGTTGCTCGATCTGAACCGGGACGTGAAATATTTCCAAACCAAACGAGTCTCTTGCCTAAGAACAAGGTGTTTTTGTGGATATTCGCATTGTCAGGGATTCTGCTAACTATAAACTCGGTTTTAGAACTTTGGAAATTTGTGTTTGCCGCATAGCATAGGTAGTATTCCTAAAGAAGGTAAAGATTTATTTATAGACAGTAGATATTCTGAATCGATTAGGAGATTAGATGCCAGAAATTTTTTCTGAAGGTTTCTTTCCCAATATGAATTTGCAAGACGAAACCAATTGGGCAACAGATTTCGTGCGAGATGTTATCATTCCACGATTGCCTGAAGCAGTCGCTGGACACTTCTCCGTGGAATTAGGGACTGTTCTGGTGATGTTAGTGTGTGCGGGGATTTTCGTTGCTGTTGTACCGTTACTTCCATTGGTCTTAGTGCTTGCTGAGCGGAAAGTCGCTGCACGTTTTCAGAACCGCACCGGTCCCATGCGCGTGGGACCCTGGGGCACTTTGCAAACGTTGGCAGATGGCATAAAACTCATTTTCAAAGAGGACTATATCCCACCACAAGGGGATAAACTGCTTTTTCTGCTTGCTCCCTATATCATATTTGCATGTTCTTTCGCTGTATTCGCCGCCATTCCATTCGGGCAAAACATCTTGGTAAGTGACTTTAATATCGGCATTTTCTATATTATGGCGATCTCATCTGTGATTGTCATGGGCGTAATTATGGCAGGCTGGTCCTCAAATAGCAAGTGGTCACTGTTAGGTTCTTTACGTTCCGCTGCACAGATTGTTAGTTATGAAATCCCGCTCGGTCTCTCTATTCTAACTGTTGTTATGTTGGTTGAAAGTTTAGGCATGCGGGACATCGTGAACAGTCAATCTGGCGGAATTTTCACATGGCTCATTTTTCGGACACCTTTTACCTTCATTGCTTTTTTCATATTCTTTATATCTTCTATTGCCGAAGTCAACCGAACGCCTTTTGATCTGCCCGAAGCGGAATCCGAAATCGTTGCAGGATTCCATACCGAATATAGTGGGATGCGTTTTGCCCTCTTCTTTATTGCAGAATACGCAAATATGTTTGCGGTGAGTGCCATTGCCGTTACACTTTTCCTTGGTGGATATGAAGGTGTTTTGCCGGGTTACGATTTCCTCGGAGGTTTTCCTGGTTTTGTTATCAAAACATTAGGTCTCGTCTTTCTAATGATGTGGTTGAGATGGACGCTACCACGGTTACGTGTTGATCAACTTATGAATCTGTGCTGGAAATATTTTATTCCTATATCCTTCTTTAACATTTTAGGCACAGGAATATGGGGACTAATTTTTAAGAAAGATGATGTGTGGAGTATCGGAATCAGTTGTGCCATTATCTATGTTGGTTTAATCAGCGCGTATGCGATTGCTGGAAGAAATCTTGCACGAAAACCTGAGCCACAACCGAGTTAGTTATCACCTATGCTATAGAAGCGGCCTTTACACCCAAATTTGAATAGGTAGCAATAGTTTGTAGGTTGGGTAGAGCGTAAGCGAAACCCAACATGTAAGCACAAATAACTTAATTTTGTCGGGTTTCGTAAACTCTACCCGACCTACAATTACTACAGACATCAAAAGGAACGTTTGTTATGGACAAATACATACGAAACATATACAAAGGCGTTTATACCGTCCTTGTTGGAATGCGGGTCACGATTCGGCAGTTCTTTGAGCCAAATGTCACTCATCAATATCCGTATGAACACGATTTTGAAAAGAAACAGAACGTCCGAGAGATTCCGAAAGGGTATCGTGGGCAACTCTACAATCGGATTGAAGATTGCATCGGGTGTAAAAAATGTGAGTTGATTTGTCCTGTAGATTGTATTATGATTACAGGCGACAAACTTCCTAAAGGTGAACAACTCTGGGATAGCATGAACGTTGTACACTTCAAGGACGGCCGGGAAGTTATCGGTATCATAGAAGGTGACGACAAAAAGATAATGTCAGAAGACTCAATGACAATTACAAATATCACTACTCGTTTAGGACCACAAGAAGTCATTGATCGTTTGGAGTCATCGGGGGATGAAAACCGAACTGAAACCTTTACCACAGACGAAGTGTCTCGTGTCGTTACGCGTAACCCCGTTGTTTTCTATCTTGACCAGTTTGATATTGATATGTCCCTCTGCATGTATTGCGGACTTTGCACAGAGGTCTGCCCGACACAATGCCTTGTTATGAAGGATTCACTTGAAGGGATTGAGTACTCAAGTTTTGACCGCACTGATTTAATCTTCAATTTTGACAAGCAGGAAATGTACGAAAAAGGCGAAGCAGAAAACACAGAAGCTGCAGATTAAAAAAATTATAAATGGAATTTACACTCAAAACATTTATTTTTTACGGTTTCGCACTTTTGACAATTGCCTCCGCACTTGCTGTGGTAACCGTCCGAAACATCGTTCATGCGGCTTTTGCACTGATGGTGACGCTGTTTGGCGTTGCGGGGCTTTACGTGTTTCTACAGGCAGATTTTCTCGCAGCAACACAGGTGATTGTCTATGTCGGTGGAATTCTGGTGCTTATCCTTTTCGGTGTTATGATGACAAGCGGACGGTTAGAGATGCGTATCCACATTGAGCGTGGTCAACTGCTATTAGGTGGAGGAATCTCTCTTGCACTACTGATGCTGCTTTTGACTGTCATCGCAAACACACCTAAATGGGAAAATCTTACCGATGACGGAACGGCATTTGCGCCGACGACTGAACGTATTGGTGTACTGATTTTAAAAGAGCATTTTTTGCTGCCGTTTGAGGTTGCCTCTGTGCTGCTGTTAGTTGCGTTAATCGGTGCCGCGCTTATTTCTCGCAAGGAGGTCCGGGAGTAATCCCGCTATGCCTTTAGGATTGACAAAATGAGTCTACAACACTATTTGGTAATCAGTGCAATTCTATTTTCACTCGGTATTTTCGCAGTGCTAACTCGGAAGAACGCTATCAGTATTTTAATGGGCATTGAGCTTATTCTCAATTCCTGTAACCTGAACTTTGTTGCATTTTCACGTTTTGTCACACCACCTGAAAACATTGATGGTCAGATAATCGCAATCTTTGGTATTGTGCTTGCTGCAGCAGAAGCAGCTGTTTTTCTCGCTATTATTCTCGCTATTTACCGTGAATTCGGTAGCATACGCCCTGACGAAGTGGATACCTTGAAAGGTTAAAAGTATGGTCGTTCCATTAATTAGTATCATTTTACTCTGCCCACTTGCTGCCTTTGCTATTTTTGCACTATTAGGCTTAGCAAAACGGAGTTTCCCACGACAAGATTTGCTGTCTACCGCGGCGATGCTCATCGCGCTCGGTTGTTCCCTTTATCTCTTGAAAGAGGTAGTACCCAAACCGGAACCACACACTGTTGACTGGATTTCACTCGGTAAAATCACTTTCTCAATGGGATTTTACCTTGACATCGTTACCGTGATTATGCTGATTGTTGTCACGCTTGTCAGTAGCCTTGTACATATCTTCTCAATAGGATACATGCATGGGGATCCGAGGTATCCAAGGTTTTTTGCCTATCTTTCGCTTTTCTCATTTTCCATGCTGTTTTTGGTGGTCTCGGATAACCTACTCGGCATCTATATCGGTTGGGAACTTGTCGGTCTATGCTCCTATCTGCTCATCGGTTTTTGGTTTGAAAAGGACTCCGCTGCGAATGCGTGTAAGAAAGCGTTCCTGACAACGCGCGTCGGTGATGTTGGCATGTTCATTGGCATGATGATGTTGTTTACCAGATTTGACACACTCTCACTCTACGGTGACAATGGTATTTTTACGCGGATTACCAACCCTGAATACCTTACAGCAGATGCATCCGGTATCTTTTGGCTATCTATTGCTGGTGTTCTCATTTTTTGTGGTGCTATCGGTAAATCAGCACAAGTGCCGCTGCATACATGGTTGCCCGATGCGATGGAAGGTCCTACACCTGTTAGCGCGTTAATTCATGCTGCTACGATGGTTGCCGCAGGAGTATACCTCACTGCGCGAATGTTCCCGATTTTGACACCCAGTTCGTCTCTGGTAATTGCTTATGTTGGTGGGATTACTGCACTTGTCGCTGCGACCATTGCTATTGTCCGATTTGATATAAAGCGGGTTTTGGCATACTCTACGGTTAGCCAATTAGGATACATGATGCTGGCAATTGGCGCTGGCAGTTATGTTGCAGGACTCTTTCATCTTACGACGCACGCATTTTTCAAGGCACTGCTGTTTCTCGGTTCTGGTAGTGTTATTCATGCCTTCCACGCAATGCATGCACATCATGATGAAGAACATACAGATGACAACGAACATGAACACGACAACCACGGTTTAGTTCATGCACACGGCTCTGAAATTCCACCTGACCAAGATATGCGGAACATGGGTGGACTCCGGAGAAAAATGCCTTGGACCTTTGGCACTATGCTTGTCGCAACTTTGTCTATTTCTGGCGTGCCGTTCTTCTTTTCAGGGTTCTGGAGTAAAGATGCGATTTTAGCCGGCGCGCTTGGAAAAGCAATGGTATCACATTCACCACATTACTACATTCTATTCGGGATGGCGCTTATTGCTGCGGGAATTACAGCGTTCTATATGTTCCGTCTAATCTTTATGACCTTTTTCGGTGAACCGCGCAATCAAGAAATGCACGACATGGCACACGAATCCCCCTGGGTGATGGTAGTGCCACTTCTCGTTTTAGCAGTACTCAGTTTTCCTGTCGTGAATCCGATCTGGTTTAACGATTATGTAAAGCCACCGCCACAACCCCATATTCATGCACCACAACATGCGCAGCTCGGACCTGACACTAAAACAGGCGATGCGAACTCCGGTTTCGCATTCTTCGGGATTTCCGAGGCAGAAGCAGCTGAAGAAGAGAGTGGAAAAAACACAGAAAAGGCAAATGACGTATATCGTATATACAAACTTTCACATAATATCGCAATGGTGTTATCAATCTGTATCGCAGGTTTAGGAATACTGCTATCTTGGCTGTTTTACCATAGACGCAAGTTCTCTGCCGAATCTGTCGCAACAACTTTCCGTCCGGTCTACAACCTCTTTTGGAACAAATATTATTTTGACGAATTTTACGATGGTGTCTTAGTGGCACTGACGGTTTGGAAGTCTCGCCTTTTTGCCAAATTTGACCTTTCTATCATTGATGGCATCGTCAACGGTGTTGCAACGATAACACGTCAAATATTTGCAGCATTCATCGGCTTTTTTGATAACCGTGTTGTTGATGGCATTGTTAACCGAGTGGCAGAAGTTACGTGGGCCGCTGGCGGCAGAATTCGCAGAATACAAACAGGAGCAATACAAACCTATCTCTTTGTCGTTCTTGGCGGGATAGTGTTGATAATTTTGATTTTCCGGGCATTGTAGTTGAAATATATAAAATACTGCCTGATGGGATAAGGAGGATTCCCACTAAATGCTATTGTCTCTAATGATTTTTGTCCCGTTGCTTGGGATGATCGTTGTTTTACTTCTACCGCGCGAGTCTGAAGAACTCATAAAACGCGTTGCGCTTGTATTTACGCTTATCCCGCTGATACTTGCAGTATATTTATACATGACGTACAACCAACCTGATCTTGAACATCTTTGGAAACAAGATGTTCCTTGGATTGATACATTCAATATCCAGTATCATGTCGGCATTGATGGCTTAAGCGCAATACTGATACTCCTCACAGCCCTCCTGGGACCAATCTGTGTACTTGCCTCTTGGCGCAATATTGAAAAGGGAATTAAAGCGTATATGGCGTTGTTCCTGTTGCTTGAAACAGGAATGTTAGGCTTTTTCGCCGCGTTAGATCTGTTCTTGTTCTTTGTATTCTTTGAACTAACGCTGCTACCGATGTATTTCCTAATTGGTGTGTGGGGTGGACCGCGCCGAGAATACGCTGCTATTAAATTCTTCCTATATACCCTATTCGGCAGTGTGTTGATGTTGGTGGCAATAATAGCGGTTTATCTCAACAGCGGTATCCCAGATGATCGAACATTTGATATTCCGACACTGATTACATTAGCAGGGACACCAGGACACGCTCTTGCTGATCCAGTCTTCCAGCGCTGGATATTCGCCGGTTTCTTTATCGGTTTTGCTGTTAAGGTGCCGATTTTCCCCTTCCACACATGGTTGCCCGATGCACACGTTGAAGCACCGACAGCGATTAGTGTTATCCTTGCAGGTGTCCTTTTAAAAATGGGAACTTACGGACTGGTGCGGATTAACATGGATATGTTACCAGAGGGCATGGCGTTTTTCACTAATGGCGTTGGGTTTATAGGTAACAGTCTTGCACTGCTTGGCTTTATCAACATTGTTTACGGATCTTTTTGTGCGTTAGCGCAAACCGATTTTAAGAAGTTAGTCGCTTATTCCAGTATCGGACACATGGGGTTTGTCATCTTAGGACTCGCTGCTGGCAATGAAACCGGTGTCACTGGGGCAATTCTCCAGATGTTCAACCACGGTGTCATCAGTGCGATGCTATTCCTATTGGTCGGCGTTCTCTATGACCGGGCACATCATCGTGAGATTGATGGTTTCGGTGGTTTAGGAAATAGAATGCCTGTCTATACAGGTATCACAGTCCTTGCATTTATGGCATCTTTAGGATTACCCGGTTTAAGTGGATTTATAGGCGAAGCGTTTTCCTTGCTTGGTGCTTATGAGAGATTCCAAACATTGGCTATTCTGTCCACAATTGGCATTGTGGTAGGTGCGGCATATTTCCTCTGGACACTTCAAAGGGTTTTCTTAGGAACACTCAACCCCAAATATGAAGAACTGCCAGAAATTAATCGGCGTGAAATCTTAACGTTAGTACCACTCGGAATCCTAACCATTGTCCTCGGTATTTGGCCCCATTTTGCTATTGAAATGTTCAGCGAAACCGTTACGGAACTCACCACAAAAATTATGGGCACACTTGAGGCGAGTCTGTAGGAGGACAGTGTGGATTACTTAGAAAATATTGAAAGCCTTGCCTATTTCAGTCCAGAGATAGTCCTTGTCGTGTTCGCTGCTGCCGTGATTATCCTTGATCTTCTCGTAAAAAATCGAGAAAGTGAAAAGACAGCATACCTCTCGCTTGTCGGACTCGGATGCTCTTTAGTTGCTATTCTTCTCACGAATTCCATTCTCGGCACCGATGAATCGAAAAACCTGTTTTTTGGGATGATTCGGTTAGATGGATTCGCTGTATTTTTCAAGGTTCTTCTGCTTCTGGCAACTGCTGCTACGATTCTTTTTTCTCTCCGTTCCGAAGAGCTTGATGCAAGACTGAAAGGCGAATACTATGCCTTGTTGTTAGCCGTTACCTTCGGCATGTTTCTGATGGCATCGTCAACAAATCTGTTGATGATATTCATTTCATTGGAAACGGTTAGCCTTACCTCTTACATTCTCGCCGGGTTTTTGACACACAGTCCACGTTCAAGTGAAGCAGCGTTCAAGTACATCACTTATGGTGCTGTGGCATCTGGAACAATGCTATTTGGATTGTCCTTGATTTATGGCATGACAGGAACAGGTGATCTTGCCGCAATCGGTCAGCAGCTTCCTATAGTGCTTGCTGAAGGTCAAGTAACCACACTCGGTATATTGATTGCAATAACCTTTATTCTCGCGGGCATAGGTTATAAAATTGCTTCTGTCCCCTTCCACATGTGGTCACCCGATGTCTACGAAGGTGCGCCTATTCCGATAACGGCATTCCTATCTGTTGCATCAAAAGCGGCGGGGTTCGCGCTGTTCCTTAGATTTTTCTTCTCAGGATTTGGCAATTCAGAAGTTATGCAATCTATTGACTTAGGTTTATTGTTAGCGATAGTTTCCGCACTCACAATGACAATTGGAAACCTCGCTGCCCTACCACAGCGTAACGTCAAACGTCTATTGGCATATTCAAGTATTGCCCATGGCGGCTACATATTGATGGGTGCAGTCCTGTTGACAAACGGAGACGCAGCAATTGTTGATAAGGGAATCGGTGCCATAATCTTTTATCTCATTGTCTACTTCTTTATGAACTTGGGTGCATTTTATGTTGTAGTTCTGATTGCTAATGAGGCAGGTACTGAAATGATTGAAGGCTACCGAGGGCTTTCCTCCCGCGCGCCTTTAGTCGCTGGTGCGATGGCGATTTTCCTTGCCTCGCTGATAGGGATTCCGATTTTTGCCGGTTTCTTTGGAAAATGGGTGCTGTTTACAGCGGTTATTGAAGGAAATTTATATTGGCTTGCTTTTGTCGGGTTACTGAACAGTGTTGTATCCCTCTACTATTACGCTCGTATTCTTAAGGCAATGTATTTTGAATCTGCCGAGGATACAGAGCGTTTCTCCTTTTCCAAAGGCACTTTTGCCCTATTGAGTGTCTTTGTTGTCCCTACACTTCTCATCGGACTTCTGAATATTTTCTACTCCCTCTCAGAGAAGTTCACGCTTCAATAACAGCAAATAGATTGACAAGTGCCATCCATTAGGGTATACTTAACATTAAGGTCAATGCCCGGTCGTCTAATGGTAGGACGCATGGCTCTGGACCATGTAGTGAAGGTTCGAGTCCTTCCCGGGCAGTCATTTTGTGGTAAACTAACTACTTGAACACGGTCATATTGCAACCAGAAAGG
The DNA here is from genome assembly GCA_028820635.1 of Candidatus Poribacteria bacterium. Lineage (GTDB taxonomy): Bacteria > Poribacteria > WGA-4E > WGA-4E > WGA-3G > MSPOR6. The sequence continues at coordinate 18,292 of JAPPIG010000115.1, read as the reverse complement.
AAACAAATGGAACGGGTAGAAACCTCACCTGAAGATTATATCGTAAGTCAAGAACCAGAAATTAGAACGGTTTTAGCGGAACTTCACACGTTGATCAAAACAGCATTACCAGACCAAGACTATTGTCTATGGGAAGGTGTTTTCTGGGGTGGCAGCGAACAGCAAATCATCGGCTACGGCAATTTTTCCTACGTGCGCTCTGATAAAAAGAGAGTCGAATGGTTTCTCGTTGGGTTAGCACGGCAGAAAAATTACTTCAGCGTATATATTAATGCAGTTGAAGGGAAAAAGTATCTTGCTGAAATTTACAAATCCCGACTCGGCAAAGTCAAGACAGGAAAAAGTAACATCAGTTTTCGGAACTTGGAAGATGTTAATCTTGATGTGTTAAGTGAGATGATTGAACACGCAGGAAGACTCACAATTGAAAGCGAATCGTAGACATCAGGCAGTAAAACAACACTGGTAAAGAAACCCAATATCATAAGCCGCTATCGTCTAGGGGTCAGGACGGATGGTTCTCAGCCATCAAACCGGGGTTCGAATCCCCGTAGCGGTATTTTCATTTATAAGGGCGGGAGCATGCTACCTGCCCGTTATCTTAACGCGTCAATCCTTCTTAACCTGGACTCCTACACACTGGAGAATGCACACATGCACGATACTCCCAAACACACCAACCGCCTAATTCACGAAACAAGCCCCTATCTACTCCAACACGCACACAACCCCGTTGATTGGTATCCGTGGGGTGAAGAAGCGTTGGAACTTGCCAAACGAGAACAGAAACCGATTCTTCTCAGCATCGGTTATTCTGCTTGTCACTGGTGCCACGTAATGGAGCGCGAATCATTTGAAAATGAGGGAATCGCTGCAGTCATGAACGAGCTGTTCGTGAACATCAAGGTGGACAGAGAGGAACGCCCTGATTTAGATGAAATCTATATGAACGCTGTCCAAGTCATGACTCGCCACGGTGGTTGGCCCATGACTGTTTTCCTCACACCCGATCTCAAACCTTTTTACGGTGGCACCTATTATCCGCCCGAAGATCGATACGGCAGACCCGGTTTCCCAAAAGTGATGAGTGCTGTTGCGGAGGCATTCAACGAAAAAAACGCACAAGTGCTGGAACAAGCAGACCAAATCACGACGCAGCTCAATCAGATGAGCAATCTTGTTGATCCTCACGAGCATGAACTCACGGAAGAACTGATGACAAAAGCCTTCCAACATTACCGTTCCCAATTTGACGCGCAATACGGTGGATTTGGTAATGCCCCCAAATTTCCGCCAAGCATGGGGTTACCTTTTCTCCTGCGATACTGGCATCACAGTGGAAACGCGAATGCCTTAGAGATGGTAGAACTCACGTTGCAAAAGATGGCGCGCGGTGGTATGTACGACCAACTTGGAGGCGGTTTCCATCGATACTCCACTGATGCTCACTGGCTCGTCCCACATTTTGAAAAGATGCTTTATGATAACGCCCAACTTGTTGTCGCCTATTTGGAAGCATATCAAGCCACGCAAAATGCTTTTTATCGTGACATCGCCACAGAGACGTTAGATTATGTGCTGCGCGAAATGTATGACGTTGAAAGTGGTGGTTTTTATTCCACACAAGATGCAGATAGTGAAGGGGTGGAAGGCAAATTTTTTGTCTGGGAACCTCCCGAAGTGGAGGATATAGTCGGGGAAGATAACGCTGAAATTTTCTGTGAGTATTATGACATTACACCACACGGCAATTTTGAAGGTGAGAATATTCTCCATGTCCAAACACCACCAGACGTCTTTGCCCGTAAATTAAATATAGAGCAAGATACATTGGAGTCGCTTCTGGCAGATGGTAGACAGAAGTTATTTGTAGAAAGGGAAAAGCGGATTAAACCGGGTTTAGACGACAAAATCCTAACCAGTTGGAACGGCATCATGATACGCGGCATGGCGATGGGATACCAATTGACTGGAAAACCTGAATACCTTACCGCCTGCGAAAAATCTGCTGAGTTTGTTTTGACGACACTTTCCCAAGACGATGGACTTTTGTTACGTACTTACCGTGCTGGCAAAAGTCATCTCAACGCCTATCTTGAAGACTATTCCTATTTCATCGCTGGCTTAATTGCTCTCTACGAAGCGAGTTTTGAACCGAAATGGCTATCTGAGGCAGAACGCCTGGCACATATCATGATTGACCAGTTTGGAGATGAGTCAGGAGATGGATTTTTCTTTACAGGTAAAGCGCATGAGGTGCTTATCGTGCAATCCAAATCTGCCTATGACGGTGCTACACCCGCTGGGGCATCCATGGCAATTCATAGTCTGTTACGCCTCGCCAAACACTTGGATAAACCGGAATTCCACGATAAAGCAGTGGAGACGTTAAAACTCTATTTCCATCAGATGGATGTAATGCCTTCAGGTTCAGGTCAACTGCTCTGTGAGTTAGCATGTCTGCTGTCAACACCGAAAGAAATCGCGATAGTTGGAGAAAAAGGGGATACGAAAACGGATGCAATGTTAGCTGCGTTACATGGCATGTATCTGCCCAACAAAATCGTTGCCTTAAGTGAACCTGCTGAAGAAGCAACGTTACCGCTTCTTGCAAATAAACCGCAGATTGATAATGGGACAACTGCTTATGTCTGTGAAAATTATGTTTGCCAAGCGCCTACAACTGAGGTTGAGGCGTTTGTGGAGATGCTATGAATTGCCAAGCACTATATCTATTAATTCCTTGTAAATGTTTATACTAAAATGAGTGAGAAACGTCCTATGGATTGTATACTTGGAGAGAAGAATTGATGTCTTTGATATGTCGACGAGTATTCTATCTGTTAATGGTTTGTTTTCTGATAGGGTGTGGTGAAACCGAAGATCCGGTGGTACCGGTAGTCACTATTGAATTTGTGGGTTACAAAGATTTAGACGTGGCACAATTTGTCCTAAAAGCGAAACCGCGTCCTGATGATTTGGCTGTTTTAATTGAATTTATTGCTGAGGGGGAGGAGACGTTTCACAGTTGGAAAATAGTTCCGAAAGGTCCCGCTTCACTGACATTTACTATGCGACTTGATAGTTCTGTAGCTTGGGAAGTTTCAATTTTACCTTTCTGGGAGAAAAGTCAGACAGATTACCCGTTAACGGGTGTTGGACTATCTTCGTATGATGAATTGATTCGGTATGAGTTAGGTGATCCTTACAAAGTTGAGTCAATACCTCTTGATCCGACTGAGTTAGCGAGACTTGCTACCCCCAAAGGGATGGTGTTGATACCTGAAGGTGAATTCCTCATGGGAAGCGATGATCCAGATGCCTCATCCGATGAAAAACCGTCGCATACGGTCTATATCGATGCATTCTATATGGACATTCACGAAGTGACTGTCGGTGAGTATAAACGTTTTGTTCGGGAAACAGGACATAGCGCATTGCCTTCTTGGGTTTATAATAGTTCTCCAACGGATCAGTTTCCTGTTGTAGGCGTAAGTTGGTACGATGCAATGGCTTATGCAAAATGGATAGGTAAACGTTTGCCCACAGAAGCCGAATGGGAAAAGGCTGCGCGAGGAGGGTTGAGTGGAGAGAAGTACCCTTGGGGCAACGATCCGCCGGATGGAACACAGTGTAATTATGCCGATAAAAATACTGTCGGTTTAGTATGGAATTTTGATGGAGAGGAAAAACTCGTTGCTTGGGCAGATGAAGATGTTGATGATGGGTACGTTCACAACGCATCCGTGGGGAGTTTTCCTGCCAATGTTTATGGTTTGCATGACATGGCAGGAAACGCGTGGGAGTGGTGTCTTGATGAATACGACTCGAATTTCTACGCGAGTTCTCCCAGCGATAATCCTATTTCAGGAGAAAGTATTGTTGATACCGTTGAAAATTCAAGTAACATAATTACTCACCGTGTTTATCGAGGTGGTTCCTACGCATCCAATGCTAACCAAGTCCGAGTTTTTCAACGCAACTCAAGTTTACCAACAAAGGGGTTTAACGATCTCGGCTTTCGATGTGTAAAACCTGTTGATTCTGATACACAAGATTAGATGTTAAGACTTTTAATGTGTCACCGATATAAGTTAGTTAAGACAATGAGACAATATCCTTCTTAACAATCTCTTTCGTATGCGTATGATCTGCACGAGAAATCAGTTCCAACGTCTCTGGGGATAACCGTCCTCTTACCTCCTCAGAAACACGGCTCTCACCGCGATGCTGTGGTCTGTAGCGTAAAGTTAGAACACAACGATATCGGTCTTTCGGTTTCCAAGGCAGCGCACCGTGCGTCAAGAGTTCCGATATAATCACCATATCTCCTGCATTAGGGGTGATGTTTATCACCCCTAATGGAATATCATCCGCATCTTTGATCTTTCCATTGTTATAGAGATGTTCGGGACGATCAAAAACGGTTTTGTGGGTGCCGGGAACAACCAATAACCCACCATCTCCCGGATACACATCATACAGATAGGGAAAGACGACAAAATCGTCGCAAAAGATTCGACCGTGTCGCACCTCATACCGATTGGCGTGCCATCCAAAATCCTCTCGTGCACAATGCAAGCGGAGTCCTTCCTCCGACTCCGACATACCCGTCCGATCAGCAATCATTGTGCCGCGAAACAGTTGCGGTTTGTTATTCGTCAGTTCCTTGATGATGGGCCATGTGGATCGGTGCATCGTGAGAGTTTCTAAGGGTTTCGCAAAGGCAAAACCGTTTGGCAGGTTTTTAGCACTGGAGTCAAATCCGGGTGGGAGTTCTTCGGTGGGAGTATTGATATATTCATTTGCTGCTTCTTGCGCTGCTTTCAACTCTTCGTCACTCATAACATTCTTCAGATGGAGATATCCAGTAACATCAAATAGATAACGTTGTTCAGGGGTCATCATAGAATTTACTCCTTGACATACAATTTGCGTAGATTAGGTAGAACTGAAAACTCTCCAGACGAATCCAATTGGTCGAATTCAGAGCAACTTAAGATCTTCAGAATTGTAGTCAATCCAGTTCAACCTATGACGGTGTTTCCCAAACAGGCCAATCACTTTCCTGTAACTGCTTGAAAAGCTTATCAAAGGTTTTGGTGCCATCGTCTTCCCATTCGTCCAAGCGAACCCCAGAGACGTAAGACTCGTCCACTCCCTGTTTCATAAGCCGTTCTGCTTGTTGCAGGTTTCGGTAATAATGCTTTATACCACCAGGAAAGGAAACAACGGAAATGTGACGATTCCATTTCGGTTCTGGTGTTTGAGCGTAACGTTCCACAGCGTCTTCATCTAACTCAATCCCTAAACCGGCATCTTCTGGCACCTGCATAAATCCGCGTTGGATTTTGTGCGAAGTAATAATTAGGTCGTCTTCATAAGCGTGGCTTGCTGTGACGGCGGGAAGTGTTGCTGTTGGTATCACCGCTCCCAAATGACATGCAAATGCTGTTGTGATACCTGTGCCTACATACTGAAGCAGGATCGGTGTGTTTGCAGCGGTGAAAGCCCAACCCGATGCCAGAGCACTTTTGACACTTTCGTGGCTACACAAAGCCCCATCAAAATCGCCCGCGCGGAGTCCTATCCAAGGACCAGAAGGTTGGCGTGAGGCGCCTTCTCGGATAACACCGACACCGTGCAGGTAGAACGGAATCCGAATCTCTTGATGTAATCTGCGCCAACCCTCTATATCATACGCGAAAATTGGCTCTTCAATGCCTTTAACAACGGAGATCTTCTCCAGTTCTCGTAGGATAGGCAGTGCCTTTTCAACATTGATCAACGAACCATTGAAATCAAACTCCACACGAAAATCTGAAGGAGCGACTTCCTCAATTGCCTTTGATTGCTCAACAACATCATAGAAAGCGCGGGCTTTACATTTAAGACCTCGGTACCCACGTTCAACCGCTATTTGAACCTCGCCTGCTGTATCTTCGGGGGACATGCATGGCATCCACCAACCCATTGGAACCCATTTTCTTACCTGCTGTCCCATCAGCTTCCACGCTGGCAAACCGAGATGTTTTCCCATTAGATCATAGCATGCCATGTCAAGGTTAAAACGCCCTTCACCCATAACATGGTCAAACGGATTTGTGTTGATATAAGTATCCAACACCTCTTGGTCAAAAGGCGGCCCAGGGTTTTCACCGATACCAACGAGACCGGTATCAGTATAGAATTTATAGACGGTGACCGCTTCGGTCATTGCAAAGTGATAATATCTTTTGCGAATCCGTTGTTCATAAGGCACGCGTAACGGAATCACTTCAATTTCGGTAATTTTCATGAGAAATTAAGCGAGGGACAAACATTAGAGCGCGAGAGTTGTCTAATTCCTTATATCCTCCGGGCTTTCTGTAAATTTACAATTTCGCTTTTACACATCGAAATCCAACACTGGTAACCGCAAAAGAGGGAATATCTCTCGCCCGAAGCGAAACTCGTAAGTATTCAGCAGGATAATACCATGTCCCTCCACGAAACACGCGCGATTTTTTTATTGTCAAAAAATTGGAGAGAACTGTTTCAATGCTATCACCAGCAATCGGATTCTGGTGTGCGGAGTGCTTATAATAATCCGATTGATATGCATCAAGACACCACTCACGGATATTACCTACCATATCACACAAACCGTATCTGTTTGGAGGATAACTCCCAACTGGTGTCATGCGAATAGTAGCGTTTCGTCCATCCCAACGTTTCCCGTAATTTGCTTTGTGTCTATCAATTGAATCTCCCCACGGATAGGTTTTTCCTACTAATCCACCACGTGCTGCTTTTTCCCACTCCGCCTCCGTTGGCAACCGCTTCCCTGCCCATTGTGCATAAGCCATTGCTGCATACCAACTTACTGAAACAACGGGGTGATTGCCCATCCCCTGCGGATAACAATTTTCCTCATCCCAGAGTTTTAAGTAATTTCCATCATGGTATTCTCTTGAGATACTGCGCTTGCACCACTGCGGATTATCATCAACAAATACTTTAAACTGTGCATTAGTGACAGCGTATCTGTCCATGTAAAAATCGTCAAGGTCGACAGAATGGATAGGACTTTCGTCAACCTCTCCGGTGCTGCTTCCCATCAGAAATACACCAGTAGGAATCAACACCATTTCGGCACCATCTTGACCAAAAACTACATCAAAACTCGGTTTAGGTTGATAATCTTGGTTATAGCGTTCCCGTTGCGCGTCGTCACATAACACCTCGTACGCTTCCGTCACTGCTCGGAATGTTACTGCAGCTGCCTTATCACTCGGATTCTTATCGGGATGGTATTTGAGCGCGAGTTGACGGTAAGCCTTCTTAATCTCATCTGCAGAGGCATCGCGGGGTACATTCAAAATTGCGTAATAGTCGCGTTTTGGCATTGCCTCTTTTACCTGCAAATTCGATATTCCACTTAGTGAAAGCCTAATGCGGATTTTAGGCAAGCATCTATCTGTTGCATCGCAGAATCGGACAGTCTACCGATAACCTGAAGAATCAACTCTTGATCTTGAGTGATTAGATTTTCACATTGTACAATGGAATTAAAGTGAAGACCTGTTTGCTGTCCTTCAACAGTTGAAATGTCAATAAAATGCTGAGTAGAAGTGCCAACCCTACGCCGAGAACTACTGGTGATTACAGCAAGAATTGTATCATCAATTCGTTGATTCCACATGTCCGATTGCACAACCAGTGCCGGACGGATTTTCCCACCTGTTTGGTCGCTATATGGAAAATCAACAAGGACAATGTCACCGCGTTGAACTTTCATTTTTTCTCCGTGGATCCAACTCATTGTAAACATCCATTTCCGGATCATCCCACCCTGCACGGAGACCAGCTTGAACAAGCAGCGCGCGTTTTTCTTCAGGTGTTAGCGGTCCATCATCGTATAATTTCTCTTGCATCTGGGCGAATGTTTCGGCGGGTAATACAACATACTCCGCATTGGTTTCTGGATCCACAAGCCGCACAAGGTTATCTTTGGAATCCTTAACTGCCTGTCGAAGTTCTTCAGAAAGAGCAATCATAATTTTCTCCTATCCAACCCTAAAATTGTGGGAATTTCGGTCAACGAACCTATTTCGTAGTCAGGTCGGGTTTCTGTATCGTTTGGCACACCTTCTCGGTTGAGCCAGACCGCCTGTGCACCGGCATTCTGTGCCCCCGCAACATCATTCTCAAGTGAGTCGCCTACATGGAGTAACTGTCTGAGTTCACAACCCGCTCGTTGGGCAGTTATCTCAAAGATTTTTGGATCTGGCTTCTCAACTTGCACATCTTGGGAAAAGACAACAAAGGCAAAACGATCTTCAAGTCCGCAGCGTTCCGGATAGGTATTTCCATTTGAGAGTAGTCCCAACTTGTAATGCGGTGCCAAAACATCAAAAGTCGGTATCACATCAGAATACAGTTCAATATCTTCAAAACGGTGCTTTAGGTATATCGCGTTCAGGTGTGCAGCGAGATCTTTATCTGGATGTCCGACATGTTCAAGTGTGCGTTCAAACGCGCTCCTTCTAATTTCTTCAAGGCTCCAGATTTTACCTTTTACCTCTTCAGCAAATTGATTCCGAATCGCAATCATCTCGTCAATTGTAAGTTTTAAAGCACGCAGGGTTGGAACGTGTTTTTGCAGCTCCGCCAATGTGTGTTGGAGCGAATGACGCATCACCTTCAGAAAATCCCACAAAGTCATATCGCCATCAAAAGAGACAACCGAAATATTCAAAAACGCCCCCAATAAGAACTAAGATGTAGGTACACCGATAGAAGCATGAATTTGCGCAAACTTCCACGACTCATCAATCTTTTCTAAAACACCCGTCATCCGCATCATGAATTCTTCTGCAATACCTTCCCACTTAAGTTTCCACACTTGGCGCGTGTAAAACCAAGCAACATTCGCACGTTCTTGTACATCAAGGGAAATGAATGTGATGCTGAAATCCTCAGTACTTGCGACATGGTTACGGTAATATGCCGTAATTCCTGCCTCACCTTCAACGATTTCGTCAGCATCCGTGCCTATTTTCACATAATGTGCAGCAGGAAGCATCATCGCAATAAGGGCTTCAGCATCTCTTGCCACAAGTGTGTCAAAATATGCTTTCACCGTGTCATGCGCATTCGGCATCGTGAATTCCTGTGAGCGCATCCCACAAAGCACTACTCATCTGTTCACATGCTTGCACTACTGCCTCTTGAGAATCCAGTGGTAACGCACCGATATGTTCAAGCAGTTTTTCCGCTTCATGCTCATTATGTGAATGCGTTTCAAAATACGGTTCCACCTTTTCAGGTAGTTGATAGAATTCCTTCAAGCCAGCCAATTTTGACTTTGCTGTTTCTGGTTGCTGTGCCTCAAAAGCGTATAGCGCACCTAATGCCGTTTCACTCTGAGAAAAAAGATTTTCTGCTGTTTCTAATAGCGTTTTTACCTGTGGAATTTGCGCTTCAGAAACCTCAGTGTTGAGACCGTCCGCGAAATCTGCCCACATGTCAATGTGTTCTGTCTCCTCTTCCGCTGTCTCAGGATCGTTTAATGTTTCCCATCCTTTCGGCAACGTTGAAATGAAAGCACCATATTCACGCGCATAACATTTCAAAGCATCAACAGGTAATTCACCGGCACTCCACGCTTGATAGAATGGATGATCGAGTAAATTATACTCAGAAATTTTACTATCTAATGCTTGTTTGAAATCCATAAAATTAACACTCCATTTCCCTTATTTATTTTAAACTTAGGACTTGTAAAATCACAATGTTGGAATTGCAAACTATCCTTGAAAATCTGTTTTGTTAGTATAGCACATCAATGTGTTGATGTCAAGAAATAGAATTTTTCGGGGTGTGTAAAGTTTTGGTACAAAACATATTGTTGGTTGAGTTTCGCTTCGCCTTCCCGATGGACACCTTCAATAGGACGTTTGCACGTCACATTTAGGACGTTTGCACGTCACATTTAGGACGTTACACGTCACATTTAGGACGTTTTGCACGTCCTAGTGACGTGCGAAAACCCAGTCAGGACAAGGAATGTGACGTGATTTTTCAGCTTTTTTGTTTTTCTTCTCTTTATTCATTAGAAATTTTGAGTGTATTGAGAGTATTATTTGATTATGTAATAATAATATTAACATAAATATATTGGTTTGTCAAGTAAATTTTCAAAAAAATAATTAGTGACAAAAACTTTACACACCCAATTTTTCGTTAATAATAATAATAATATGTAGATTGATAAGTTTCAATAAAATCTGAGAACCGTATAACCGTTTTCATTTTCAATTAAAATAGAATTCTGATACAATCTACCATATAATCTAAACATAGTTTACGTAAAAGGAATCCCATGACTGAAGAACAGAAATTTATTTTTGACCTAAAAGGATATCTACTGATTCCAGAAGTACTGACAACCTCAGAAGTAGATGAAATTAAGTCCCAAATTGACACTATCCGAACCAACGCAGAAGCGTTACCTCCACATGAGCGACAATTTCCAGGTGGTACCTCCTCGTTGTTAATTGACCACCCAGTGATAATTGATATTCTCAAGGAGATTTTAGGTGAAATTCGGATGGAATCGAGTTGGTTCACCTACCGTTCTGTGGGAAACGGAGGACCGCCCCCACACGGAGGTGTCCGAAATGTCAACCCCAATTTTAGCTACCAGTGCACAAATGGGAAGATATACTCAGCCTTAACACGAGTTGTCTTTGAACTGAATGAAGTCAAATCAGGTGAGGGCGGAACCCTCTTTCTGCCCGGAAGCCACAAAGCCAACTTCCAAATTCCAGAGACACATCGCAAGGTTGATTCCCCACTTTTTGAAACATATAGCTGCCCTCCCGGTTCCGCTATTATCTTCACAGAAAACCTCTGTCATTCTGGGGACACATGGAAAAATCCTGATCGTCCTCGAATCGCCGTTTTTAATTGTTATAATTTTGTTGGGTGTCAATTCCACAAACCATCAGTGCCAAAACACATAATTGACGGATTACCACCTGAGAAACAGGCATATTTTCGTAACGTTTGGGTTTGGCATCAAGGAGGACCTGACAATGGTAAAAATCTCCGCTACGATGGTTGATGAGGTGGAAAATAGATTCGCATGGTAAAAACAATTGGGACATCTTCGACACAGATTATCAGAACTGCACAAACTGATGCTCGAAAAAATGTCTCAAAGTGGCATTGGAGGATTTTAGGAATTTGCCTGAGTTTTTTACCCTTTATCAATCTTTTAGCACTCGGTATAGCATCTATTTTTGTGTATCTCTTAATACCGAAAATTGATTTATCCACACCAGAGCGAGTGCAGATATATTCCAAACATCCAGCACTCTATACCAAGCAATACCGAAAGACAGCCAAAAAACTACGATTTATAAATATATTTTGTGGTTGGACCATAGGGATAATCATTACAGGATTAAATCTGATTTAGGGAGGAACGTGTTGGACAAAATGTTAGAAAAAGAAACGCCTTATCAGGACATTAAAGGTCAACTCATTTTGCGCGATCATCTCGCGGCAGACCGAACGATTCTTGCAAATGAGCGAACCTTCCTCGCCTATATCCGCACTGCCTTAACACTATTCGTTGCAGGTTTATCCTTTGTGCATCTCAAAGAAATCTTTAGCTCACATATCGTTGAGGTGATCGGCATAATCTTCATCTTGGTCGGAATTGTGACCTTCTTCGTTGGACTTTTCAGATACAAACAGATGCAAGCACTGATTCGCAAGATTAAACAGAAAGAATTAGAAGAATTAGGAGAGAAGACTCACCATGAAAATTAGAGAAGTCGTTGTAACTGGTCAGAACCAAGTAGAACTGCAAACCACTGAAATGGACGATTTAAAACTTGCACCTAATGACATATTGATAGATACAGAATATACGTTCATTAGCAGCGGCACCGAATTGGCAAACTATACTGGAAGAGAACCGAAAGTTTTTCAGAAAGGAGCGTGGTGTGCTTACCCGTGGCGTTCCGGCTACGCGAATGTCGGGATTGTGCGTGATGTCGGCACAAACGTTACCCGCGCTGCACCGGGAGACCGTGTCTTTACTTATGGACGACACGCGTCAACAATTCGGTATTCACAAGACAGACTTATCGCGCCTGTTCAAGAGACAATAGACCCAGGCGTTGTCGCTGCCTCACGGATGGCAGGCGTTGCGATGACTTCCATCATTGTCACAGAGATCGACACTAATCCACGCGTCATTGTGTTCGGATTAGGATTAGTTGGCAATCTCGCATCACAGATGTTCCAAATTCATGGGTGTCGTGTCATCGGTGTCGACCCTGTAGAAGCGAGGCGAAAATTAGCAGAACGGTGTGGAATTACACATACCATAGGTGGAAATGCGGACGAAGTACAAGCACAGATTCAAGAAGGTACCAGCGGCGAACTCGGCAATATCACAGTGGATGCGGTTGGACACAGTAGTGTTGTGATGCAAGCGCTCCACGCAACCGCGAGTTATGGACAACTTGTTATACTCGGTTCACCGCGCGTTTCTGTCACAGGTGATTTAACAGAACTTCTCTCCGATACGCACCTTCGATGGATAACCATCCGCGGCGCGTTGGAGTGGTGTGTTCCGATGTATCCTGATACAGGCAACTATACCTCGCAATTCAGCAAGCAACAAACCATTTTCGACTGGATGACACGCGGGCAGTTGCACGTTGAACCGTTAATTTCCCATCGCCTTAAACCTGAGCATATTAAGCAGGCTTACGATGGTCTCCTTAATGAACCTGACACTTATACAGGTGTTGTTTTGGAGTGGAATACTTAGAGAAAAGATAGAATGCCCACCAAAAGTTTCTGAAAATTGATAACATTTTGGACAACAATGGTGAATTATTGAATAATTGGACATCTCACTTGTAGGAGCGATCTCCGAATCGCGACCGAAGCCACTCGTAGTCGGGAATCGGAGTTCCTTCCTACAGATGAATAATGTCTAATTAATTCTAAAATCTACATAAGCATAACAAGAGAACTAAACGCAACAACCTTAAAATTACTTGAAATCTGCTCCAATTCATGATATAATTATGCTCAATATGTATGAAGTTATCTCATAAAAGAAATTAAGGCACGGCAAATCTGTTACCGTCGTGCTTTTATTGTATGATGAGGTTTATCTTATATATACGACAAGAATACTCATAATAAAGGAGGTGAGAGAGATTGGCAATTGATGCAGCACAGAAACAGGAATTGATTCAAAAGCACCAAATACATGATCGAGACACCGGTTCGCCAGAGGCGCAAGTCGCGGTTTTGAATGCTCGCATTCAAGAATTGACGGAACATTTTCAGACCCATAGTAAAGATCACCATTCCCGATACGGACTTTTTCGGTTAGTAGGAAAACAACGCCGTTTGTTAAAATATCTATATAAGAAGGATGTCCCACGGTATTATCGTTTAATAAATGAACTCGGGATCCGCGACACGATCGGTTCGCAGATAAGTTAAATATTCCACCGTAAGCATTTTGTGTATGAGTATGAGGAGGAAATTGAGTGAAAGTTGAAATGCAACTCGGAAGTGAGAAACTTTCGATTGAAATGGGAAAAGTTGCTAAGCAGGCAGATGGAGCCGTTTGGGTACAATACGGTGGAACAGTTGTCTTAGTGACAGTAGTCGCAGATAATAGCGAAAATGATTTAGATTTTTTCCCTTTGACAGTAGATTATAGAGAGAGAGCCTACGCTGGCGGACGTATCCCAACCGTATATGGAAGGCGTGAACCACGACCCGGAACATCAGAACAACTTATTGCACGCCTGATTGACCATTGTATTCGTCCACTTTTTCCAAAGGAGTTTAAGGCTGAAGTACAGGTTTTATGTAATGTTTTGTCTTCGGACGGTGTCCACCCCGCAGATGTTCCTGCCCTAATCGGCACATCCGCCGCGCTATCTGTTTCTGATATTCCATTCAGCGGTCCAGTTGCCGCTGTAACCGTCGGAAAGATAGATGGCAAATTGATTATTAATCCAACTTATGAGGAATTACACACATCTGAAATAGAACTTTTTGTAAGCGGCACTTCCAATGCTGTTATGTCTGTTGAAGGTGGTGGGCATGAGACTCCAGAAGATGAAGTAATTGACACTATCATCGCAGCACACGAAGAGATAAAAGAAATTATCAAACTTCAAGAAGGTATCGTTGCTGTCTGCAGCCAACAAAAACGGGAGTATCAAGCAAAAACTGTAGAGGATACACTAAACACACGCATTAGAGATCTTGCCACCGCTCGAATCCGTGAATCAATCGGGATGGCAGACAAACAACTACGTGCAGATTATCTTGAACAGATTCAATCAGATATCCTCTCCGAAATTCAAGAGGATGGTCCAGAAGAAATTGATTCAAGCGCTGAAAAAGACGCACGTTCTGTCCTTAGTGATATTGAAAAAGAAGAGATGCGGCAAGCTATTCTCGTTGAAGGAAAACGGGTTGACGGACGCGGCGTAACGGATATTCGTGCGATTTCTGGTGAAGTTGCTTTACTTCCACGAACCCACGGTTCCGCGCTCTTTTCACGAGGACAAACACAAGCACTCTGTGTCACAACGCTTGGCACCTCCGGTGATGAAGATGTTCAGCGGGGATTAGACGGTGAAGTCCGCCGTCAGTTCTTTTTACACTACAACTTCCCACCATTTAGCACTGGTGAAGTCAAACGGATGATGGGGCCCGGACGTAGAGAAATCGGACACGGTGCGCTCGCGCAAAAAGCACTTGAACCGGTTATTCCAAGTAAAGAGGATTTCAACTATACCATCCGCATCGTATCCGAGATTTTGGAGTCGAACGCCTCTTCTTCAATGGCTACCGTCTGTGGTGCTACCTTAGCTCTTTTAGATGCAGGTGTGCCAATAAAAAGACCTGTAGCTGGTATCGGAGTTGGACTTATTAAAGAGGACGAACGTGAAGTTATTCTAACAGATATGCTCGGAACCGAAGATTTTCTCGGTGATATGGATTTTAAAGTCGCTGGCACAACAGAAGGCATTACTGCGGTGCAGATGGATATTAAAATTGACGGAGTCACGCCTGAACTCATGCGCCGCGCGATACACCAAGCACGGGAAGCCCGTATCGCTGTTATTGAGCAAATGAACGCTGTTATTAACCAACCGCGTGCAGAGTTATCACCTTACGCACCGCGTATCTACACACTCCAGATCGCACCTGAAAAGATAAAAGACCTCATCGGTCCCCGAGGTAAAACTGTTCAAGGTATTCAAGAGGAAACGAATACGACCATCAACATTCAAGACGATGGTACCGTTGAAATAGCCTCAACAAGCGCAGAAGATGTCAAAATCGCTGAGGAAAAAGTCCGTCAGGTTACGGCTATGCCCGAAATCGGGAAAGAGTACACCGGAAAAGTTGTCCGAACCGCTTCCTTCGGCGCATTTGTGGAAATACTTCCTGGAAAAGATGGTCTTGTACACATCTCACAGATGGGAGACGGTTATGTCCGCAGAGCTGAAGATGTCATGCAGGTCGGAGATGAGGTAACCGTGCGAATCTTGACGATAGATGAACAAGGTAGAATTGACTTGTCTCTTATCGCTGCCAACGGCGTGCCTCTTGAAGAACTTAACACCTCTTCAGACTCAGACTGGGAACCGGATCAACGTGAACAACGCGAACAGCGAGAGCAAGGCAGATCAAATTATCGTGAGAATCGTCCCTATCGTGAATCACGAAATAATCGCGACAGTCGTGACAATCGTGATAGACGGAACAATAGATATGACCAACGGGATAACTCACGTGACTCCAGAAATCGAAAATCGCCGCGTATCCCAAAGGGGCGGTTTTAAGAACGACAACCCATATTCAACGCCGAATGCGTATATAGCATTCGGCGGGTAAATTCAAGAACTGCTTTGTCCTTTCATTTGCTAAAAACAGCGGTGCTTGGTAGGTTTCATATTCACCGCTTATTACCAATTTAATTGGAGGTGAGCCTAATGAGAACTCGCAACCTCAAGGCAAAGCGACAGATTCAAAAAGCCAAAGGGGATTTGCTCGCCCAGAAATGGATGACTAATCTGTTAGCGTGCATTCTAATCCTACTTATTGTTGCCTTTGTAATTCTATCAATCCCCGCAGTCAAGAAACAGATTGTTAACTTTGCCCGAATCATGCTTTATGGGAGAGAACAAAAACCTCAACGTCCGCAGGTTGCTCCCGTTAGACTTCAAAATCCTTTCCATTTTTTTATATTTGCACTACAAGGAAATTCTCATGTGTACTAAATGGACACACTGTAACAGGAAATTCTTTCTCTTTTTTTTACGATTCTCTCCAAAGACATGGAACACTGAAAAGGGATCCCGATCATACCTTAACTTTGTAGTTTTCACATCGTTATTCTTTGGTTTCTTCACATCATTTAGCCTGATTGTTGGGTGTGGATATGTTTCTACCTCTTCTTACTTAGAGCATATCAGAACGATTAATATCCCACCTATTACTATTGATGATCCTGACTTCTTTTACGACAATGTTTCGCAGCGTCCTTTTGATGAAGTGATTCATGAGAAATTAATCCAAAGGTTTAATCGAAAATGGAGCGACGGAAACGACTCCGAACTTACAATTCGGATACAGGATTACCATTTAAAAGAACATGGCTTTGGACCAAGCGGTAATGTTGAAATGTTACGGATGAGTTTGCAAGTTGAATATGAATTTATTGATAAGGTCAGAAACAATCGAATTGCTCAAACAGATAACCATATACAGATACACGATTTTTATCGTGTAGAGAATCGGGGAGAGCCACCAGAAACATTAGAACAAGCAAAGAATTTGATAGTAGAAGAACTGATTGAAGACCTATACAATCAACTTGCAGAACAGTGGTAACCCTATGAAACCCCTCAGCACAGTTTTGCGCTGCTCTTTTTTTATGATAGTTCTCCTCTCATGCCAGCAAGAACAGGAGAATTTAACATCAGTCAACCAAGAGGATGCGTACATTTTCGGTGTGTGGAAAGCGCCTACAGCGAAAAGTGCTAAAGAAGTTATCGCAAATGTTTCTGCAAGAATCCAAGCGCATTCCAAGATCCAATCATCCCCTAAAATCGCACAGGACAAAGAATCCCAACAGCAAAAAAATATAAAATTAAATGATAGCGAATCTAAACATCTTACTGCATTAGCAACAGTTTATGAATCGCTACCGTATTCCACGACAGCTGCACCAGAAACCCTTTTACCAAAGGATGGTGAAGTGACAGATTGGGTGCGTTCCCGTAAACCAACAACGTATAATAGCGAAACGCTTTATGTAGATCGATTCATGTTTCGTGAAACATACCCCGAAATATTCCGTAATTATGGATTCCAAAAACAGGCAGAAGTGGAATATCAAAGCCCGAAATTTGGATCAGTTCCTTATATCTTGTTTGAAATATTTGATATGGGAACTCCTGAAAACGCATTCGGAATTTTTAGCGTCCACAGTTACCCGCAACCCAAATATGAATGGATCGGATGTAAAGCAATTATTTCCGGGAAATATCTCAGGTTTTGGAAAGGGAAGTACTTCGTTCAAATAGAGGGATATGGGATTGCAACAGGGATTCGCGAGGGTATGATAGCACTCGCTCGCGTTACTGCAAAACGTATACAGGATCCTCCGCAAAAAGTCCCTCTACTTGAACTCCTACCTACCCAACACATTCGTGGAAGTGAAAAGTTATTTTATACGAATTGGGCGCTGCGCGAGGTCTATAAGTCTACCCCTGACATTACTCCACAATTAGTGGATAAAACAATCGGCGTATTAGCACAATACAAAGCCACCCGTTCTAAAAAATCGGAAGATTCCTATATTGTTTTCGTTATCCGTTTTCCTAATGTTGCCGATGCACAATCAGCGTATACGCAGTACAGTAACGCTTTAATGTCAGAAAAAGTGTCTTTTGAAACTGATCCCCAAAGTGGGGCAATCCTTATCAAAGAGCAGTTTGCTGAACCATAGGATTGTTTTACCTAAGTTGCCACCTATGTAGCATAATCAGTTAGGTTGTGCCTGTGAGGACGCAAACTGACAGTGAAATCAACGGTATGAATCATGCAGAATACCAAAAGTGTATTCTGCCAATGGCATTCCCCGTGCTACGAAATCTTGAGAAAAATGAAGAATTCTTATTATAACGTGAGTTTGATAATAAAATGTGAGTTTGCTCTAAACACTTTTCAAGTCTAA
>JAPPIG010000073.1:2929-5820 GCA_028820635.1 Candidatus Poribacteria bacterium | reverse complement strand
GCCCTACTACAAACGAAAAAATATCCCTTAAGTTCAAAGTTGAAGAACTACTAGAGGAAACACCCCAGCAAAAACACCTACGAATTTATTTTCAAGTTCACGTTAGGAATAGACTCACCTTTCCTAATCTTGACTGTTTGCGGAAGTTCTCCGGTATGAACGGCTTTGGAACGCAAGGTATATGTTGCCTTAAACTCGTCTATTAGCATCTCTCGATCTACCTTTCTTTTTCCGTCTCAATGTAGGACGATTTATCAAGAATCGCCATAAAACGCCTTATTTCCTTACTGATACTAAATCTTTAAAAAAAATGTTGACATTTAGCACTAAATGTATTATAATTTTGGAAAGTCAGGGACGAAATGGCTCCATGCCACGTGATTGTCGGGCTGCGGTTCGTACAATCCTATATCCCTGACTTCTTATTTTCTCCACCTTAAGGTCTCCGCTGTCAAAGGATTCCTTTGGGTATAATAAATGCCATTAATGGTTTCCCGTGTATCATCAATATCGTGTATAAGTCGAAAAGCCTTCCATAAATATGCCAGATATCGCTCCTCATCTCGTTCATAGAGTCTCTGTAGTGCCCAAACAAAATAGTCGACTGCTTGCAAACCTGCATGTTCCGTCGGTGTCGCAGCGGATACATACGGAACAGAATCGGTGCTGATATTCTGTTGTTGTGATGGTCGTTCGGATGCAGTTTCAACAAGGTTCTGCAAAACGTCGAGCCTGTCAGATTTCCCATGTTTTGAAAAAATAATATTATAGCTGCTATGCTGACCTAATCGTTCCTTCAACAAACATTCTGCCAAATAGTCGTAAAGTTCGTTAGGATGATAACCATAATCAGGTTCTCGTTTGTTGCGTTGGCGTACGTATTCAAGGACGCTCAATTTGTCAGCAACGACAGCGAAAAAACGTAATCCTTCAGTGTCACGTAAAATCCTAAAAACATCCCTGCGGACTTCAGGCAAATCATCTTTCGCGTGGAATGCAACTGCTGTCTTTCGCTCGTCCGGCTGCATAGACGGTACACCTCTGAAATAGGGATCACGCATCAGTCGGGCTCGCAGTTCATCAAAACGCTCCTTTAATACCGACGGATCCGATACATCAAGTAGACCGAGTATAAAAAACCGAGAACACCCCTCTGTCCCAACGCGAATTTCTCCTTTACGTGAAAATAAGATACCATCACCGCCTTCATCTACGAAATAGTGACGGATTGAAGGAGCTCCTTTTGCGACTTTTTTATTCCGCATAAAATGCCCTGTTTAATGCTTTATCTGCTTCACTGACCGCAAATGTCTCGTCCTCTATTTCCGAGAGATGGACATACAATTGGTTCTTATCCAGCAGCTCCGCTAACAGTTGTTTCTGTTTCTCAGCGTCGTTGATAGCGATAAAGTGTTCTTCTGCCTCCTCGGGTTTTTGAGGTTTGATGTACCAATTCAGAACGGAATCTTTTGACATATCGCGATAGATGCCCAAAAGTTCTTCACTTGATCTTGCTGATTGGATTCGTTCCATGAAAACTTGGTTGTAGGGCATTAATTCACAATAAATGAAGTCACCTCCACCTTGCCAGTTGACAGATCTGGAGATGCCGCTCGACTCGCCAGCAACCACCTTTGTTAAGCGTTCTATTGTGATGGTTTTCACGTAATCCATCTGTTCAATGCCTATATACTGCCTGCCCATCTTATGAGCAACCGCGGCGGCTGTACCGCTCCCAACGTGAAAATCCATAATCAGATCGCCTTCAACCGTGCCGAAACTAAGTATTTTTTTAAGCAACACTTCGGGTTTTTTGCCATTTTTGAACTCAACGCCACCTTCAAGATGCAAACTGGCATTTGGAATGTTCCACAAATTCGTCAGTTTTGATTTCCGATACACATCGCCCTCTATTTCTATCAATATCTCTGATAGAAATGATAAAATTCTGCGATTCATAAAATAGACTCTACTTTGTCTACCAGCCATCTTTCCTTTAGTCGGCGTATATTCAATAAATGATAATCCTTTTGCCGGAAGTTGCCCTCGAATCGCGAGTATCATTCCACCACTTGGGTTATAGTCGGCGGCTATTGACTTACGTTTCTCAACATACTCCTCAAAAGGCAATTTGTTTGCGTTAGCAATCTCATAATCTTCACATTCGTAAATCTTCACTAGACCTACATTTTTTCGTTCTATTTCCTTAACCAACCTTGGCTGTCCATATCCGACGATTAAATTTCTATAACCATTCGCTTTTTCAGTAAAGTGAGAAGTATCAACAAACTCTGGTAAGTTTTCTTTAAACTGTTGAACATTTTTGGCATATACTAACAGATACTCACAAATATCAAAGATAGGGGCTTGTTGCCCAACACCTGCTGGGTCCTTGACCTTTACCGTTACTGTGGAAATGTGGTTTTCACGCCCAAATATTTCATCGCAAAGAACTTTCAAGTATGCAAATTCTCGTTCGTCAATGCTAATCCAAATACTACCGCTATTTGAAAGAAAGTATTTAGCTGCTTCAAGTCGATTTTTTTCAAACGTTAGCCATGTCGAATGGTTAAAATTATCGTTATAGCCAAATGAATCATTTCCCGTGTTATAAGGCGGATCAATGTAAATCAGTTTGACTTTTTCGCGAAACTGCTCTTTGAGGGTATGAAGTGCAATGAGATTGTTGCCCTTAATGATGAGATTCTCGCGAATGAGACCGCTCTCGTCACGTTGGATGCCCGTTACCTCTTGTTCACCGGTAACGGTGTGGCGTTTCCAGTTAGTGAGGACTTTCGGATCAAACATGCGGTTAATTTCGTCGGGTGCAAGAAGCTCATTGAAGAAAATCTCTTTGCGGTTTTTCTCCTTTTCCTTCGTCTGTCCGCCCT
>JAPPIG010000073.1:0-2919 GCA_028820635.1 Candidatus Poribacteria bacterium | reverse complement strand
CCGCCCTCCAGAACACAATCCTTGTAGGGCCAAACAAGTGCAACTTCGCCGCGTTCATTGAGAAATTTTTCATCAATGTTCAAACCGATTTTATTACGAAACTTGGTGTAGGAGTCGGAAAAGAAGTTTTTGTCGGTGATATAATCAACGAAGGTATTGTTATCGAAAATCCAACGCCCCTCAATTTCTTTAAAGAATTTAGTTTCAACCTCTTTGTCGGTCAGCAGCAATTTGATAAGGTCGTGGTCCAGTTTCCATGCGCGTTCTCGAACATTTGCGCGGTGGAGTTCTCCGACTTCATCAACAAAGTCGCGATTGGATTCAAGCAGTTTGATCAATTTTTTGTCAAAACTTGCTTTTGACATAGGCTCATGTCCTTTCTGTGCGGATGTTAGCAGCGATTGGCGTTATCGTTTCTTTAATTTAGATCGGAAATTGGTGGTTGCCCGCTGTCAATCCACCATCAATGACCAAGATTGCCCCCGTTGCAAAACTGGTTGGCAATTCATTTTCACTGAAACTGTGCAAGCATATCCGCGGCTGTTACAATGAGAATACCCCGATAATTCCCAAGTGGTAACAGATGCTTCTTATCACCCGTAACAATGTGAGTAGCACCACCCACAACAGCACATTCTATCACCTTGTCGTCATCAGGATCCGCAGTGACACCCTTAAGTTGGTTCGCAATTTTGATGGATTGATGAAAGGTGAGGAGTTCAGCCACCATTTCCGCTGCTTGCAACGGAGAAGCATTAAATTTGGTCGTTAACTTTTCCGAAAATTCATCAAGTATTTCAGCACAGGTTACCGCCTCAACTCTATTTCGTTGTGCAAGCGCAATAGAGTCATAAGGAGTGCCTCCCCAAATCATACCCGATATCAGGATATTTGTATCGTAAACCACTATTGGACGCATTCACGGTCCTCATGGACAACATCATTGATGAAATCTTGGCGCTCCTCATCTGTCATTGTGTTCCAATCCAAGCCCCGTTCAGCACAGACTTTCTGAATATTTGACTCAAGGGACTTCATCCGTTCAGTGCGCCCCGGCAGAGACTCTTTTGCAAGCGCAAGAACAACCGCTAACCTTTCTTCTCCAGGCATTTGTCGGATAAAATCAATAATCTGTTGCGTTGTCAATTTAACAGTCAATTCCATTTTAATTTCCTTTTTCACTTCTTTATATTATCCAGATGTTCCCTACCGAGCCGCTGTGTTTCTTTAACGCCTGACGGACGGGAGGGACATAGATCCTGCTATCAAATTGATGCTATTATATACCTGATAGTCGGGAAATGTCAAGGTGAAAGGAGGCAGAAACAGGCCATTTCTATAGATGGGTTTCTGTACTTTAGGACTGTCATTAAATCGGGAATTGGTGATTGCCTGCAGTCAACCCACCATCAATGACGAAAACCGCTCCTGTTGCAAAACTGGCTTCATCGGATGCCAAGAAGAGTGCAGTGTTCGCAATGTCAACCGGTTGTCCAATCCGTCCTAACGGATACCACGGCGTGATTTCGTCCAAGATCTGTGGGTTCCGCTCCATCATCGGCTCCCAGACTTCGGTTTGAATCGTTCCGGGACAGATACAGTTGATACGGATGTTGTCTTTACCGTGTGCGACTGCCATTGAACGGGTCAAAGCAATAACAC
Organism: Candidatus Poribacteria bacterium; assembly: GCA_028820635.1. GTDB lineage: Bacteria > Poribacteria > WGA-4E > WGA-4E > WGA-3G > MSPOR6. The sequence continues at coordinate 1,257 of JAPPIG010000073.1, read as the reverse complement.
CACCTTTCGCAGCAGAATACGCATGGATCGCCTGTAACCCGATGAGACCATTGACAGAAGCGATATTGACGATGCTACCGCCACCAGCCGCTTGCATCACGGGGATAACAGCGTTGGAACAGTGGCTGGTGCCTTGAAGTGCCACTGCTAAGTTTGCTTCCCAATTGTTGTTCAGCACATCAGCCGTCGAGCAGATAGCGTTGTTCACCAAAATATCAACCGTGCCGTGGGTGTCAACAGTTCTCGTAACCAGACTTTCCGCATCGGCAGCATCGGAGACATCGGCATTAATGAAGAGTGCTTCACCACCCGCATCGATTATAGCAGCGACGGTTTCTGTGCCGAGGGCATCGTTCACGTCATCAACAACGACTTTCGCTCCTTCTTCGGCGAACCGAAGGGCAACTGCTCTGCCGATACCGCGTCCAGCTCCTGTGACAATGACTACTTTGTTATCCAGTCGCATCTGCTTCTGTCCTATGTCCTCCTTGAGAGGATTGAGAATATTGAAAATGATTTTTGCATCATAAAATCTACCACGTTCGCCTTTTGAAAAGTCATATTTTGCTTTCACTTATTTTGTATGATATAATAAAAACCAGACTGAGGTTAGTACTTTAGCGCGCGAAGAGGAAATATATGGCTGTAACCGGCATACGTTGGTCTACCCACGATCGATACAGAAATGAAATTTATCTAACATATGAACGTTGGCAACATATCATCGCTTCAATTAATCACCCAGATATGGCAAATTATGAAGAACACCTAAAGGCAACAATTCGGTATAGGACACGGAAGCAGGATTCATTGAACCCACAAAAGTATCGCTACGTCAGTGCCTTTGCTGATTTACCAGCGGATAATACACATATTACCGCAATTGTCCTTTTTAGGTTTCGCGAGGGCTCAGACAGCGCGCAGATCTCTAACACCTACATCGTCACAGCTTATCAAAAAAGGATTAGGTGAAAACACAATTATGACGCAACCAGTTTTTAACTACGATGAAGTGATACCACCCAACGCCTAAAGGCGTGGGCTTCGGCTTCGTAGCGACTGCGGTTTTCTCTGAGAGTCCACCGTCTTATTATCGCTCCACCCGCAAGCTATTATTCCGTCTCCGCCGCACTCACGAGGTTGCGATCGAACGGCTTTATCGCGCATTGTTACGCGGGTACCCCAGCCTGCAAAATGTTTATCGCAGCGTTGATGTCTCTATCGTGGTGTGAACCACATTCGGGACACGTCCACTGC
>JAPPIG010000009.1 GCA_028820635.1 Candidatus Poribacteria bacterium | reverse complement strand
TGCCAGCAACTCAAATCACCCTCACTCAAATTTAACGCTGCGTAAGTCCTATTGAAGAAGCTTTCCGGGGGCAGCGTGGAGAAGACAAAGGATATGAACCTTTTGAGGGTATTATCCTGACCGATACCTTCAACCTTAACAAAAACAAAGAGGAAGCACAACAGTCCCTCCTCCAGGAAGAATGGCTGCCTGACAATAACGAGCGCGCCGAACACCAACAGCAGCTTCCAATCCAAGTTATCATTGGCAATCCACCGTGGTCAGCGAAACAACAAGATGCAGCAGACGAAAACCCAAATGTAGAATACCCTGAACTTGAAGGACGCATCGAAAAAACGTATGCTAAGTATTCTCCAGTTACGAATAAACAAAGTTTATACGACATGTATAAGATGGCGATCCGATGGGCAACCGACAGACTACAGAAACAGAAACCGGAAAAAGAAGAGCCTGAGAAACAAGGAATCGTGGCTTTTGTTACTCCTGCTACTTGGATTGATGGAAATACTGAAGCAGGTGTTCGAGCAATTTTACCAAAAGAATTTAGTTCAATTTACGCTCTGAACCTATTGGGGAATGCAAGAATATACGGAGAGGACGGACGTTATCAAGGAGAAGGGGTCTTTGGTAATGCCACTCAATCACCAGTTGCCGTTACGATTTTGGTTAAGAACCTAAAATCCGAGCATAACGTCTGTCGTATCCATTACCGAGAAATTGGCGGTTATCTAAAACGCGATGAAAAGTTAAAGAGGCTGAGTAAAGCGATGTCCGTAAAAGGATTCAGCGATTGGCAGATAATCACGTCCAATAAGCATTATGACTGGATTGATCAACGCAGTGACTCGTTTACGGAATTCTATCCACTCGGCACGAAAGAAGCAAAAGCCGGTAACTCCGATGATGCAATCTTCGCGCTGTTCAGTGGCGGATATAAAACTGGCAGAGATCCATCTATATATAATTTCTCACGCGATGTTTGTTCCAAGAGTGCCTATCGGATGATCCAGGACTATCTCGCCGCGCTTTCTGACCTTGAACAGAACTCAGAACTTACAGTGAATGAGGTGACGATCCGACACAACTCAAATATTAAATGGGATAGTAATCTTAAGAGCAATCTGAGGCAGAAGAAAAAAACCGAATTTGATGATAATTATATCCGAAAAGTTGTGTACCGACCGTTCGTTGCCACGAATTGTTATACCGACTATATCTTCGCGCAGAGAAAATACCAGATGGATCGGATTTTTCCTGATAGTTCAAGTGATAACCGAGTAATATGTGTCCCTGGTATCTCAAGTAAAAAGTCGTTTTCCGCCCTTATGACGAATGTAATGCCCGACGTTAATCTTAACGATGCAGGTACCCAGTGCTTCCCACGATGGCGATATCCAAAACCTCCAGCAGCGCAACAGATAACAAGTGGATATGAACCAAAGCGTATTGACAACATTTCAGACACAGCATTGCGCGCCTTCCGTAAACGCTATCCCAACGAGACAATCACCAAAGATGACATTTTCAACTATGTTTATGGCATTCTGCACGCACCCAGTTACCGAGAACAGTTCGCAAACGATTTGTCGAAGATGCTACCACATATTCCGTATGCTCCAGACTTCCGCGCCTTTGCCGAAGCGGGGGTAGCACTCACAACACTTCACCTCAATTATGAGACATGTAATCAGTATCCCAACCTTAAGGTAGAACCTCGCAAACAAGACCTATTTTGGGAAGAAAAACCCTCAGATTTCCTACTGGGCACGCGGGCGATGCGTTTCGCTGATAAAAACACAAAAGACACGCTCATTATCAATGAGCACGTCCAATTAACCGGTATTCCAGAAGAAGCACATGGGTACGTTGTCAACGGTAGGACACCACTGGAATGGTTTATCAACCGTTACAAGATCACACCACCTGAAAAGAACAACGGCATTCTCAACGATGCAAATGCTTGGTTTAAGAACCCCCGCGACCTCATCATAGCAATAGAACGCATCATCTATGTCAGCGTAGAGTCTGCGCGGATTATTGAGGGGCTGCCTTCTGAGGTGGTGTCGGGAATTGAGTAGTTTTTGTCACTTTTCCTTGCAAAAGCACGGAAAATATGATATCATTAATACATGAATATCGGCGGGAAAGATGAAGAACGCCGACGCTCAAAAGCCACCGCAGCCGCAAAGAAGCGGTGACGGATTTCGCGAAATTTGTACTTATATGCGCGTTTGGTATATTTCTGCAAGAGGCCTGGTTTAACGGCGAAGGTCTTCTTAAGGCATTTAATGTTGCCATCACCACCCTCCCAACATCAATCTGCACCGGAAAGGCTGCAGAAATTATAATAAAAGGAGGCAGTAATGTGATTAAATATCTTAAAAGTTACTTAACAGTAACAACAGAATATGAAACACGAAACAAAGCGAAATACCGTAGTGAGTGGGTGAATTAGAATATCCACAGGATGGAGATAGGGGGAATGAATTTGGAGATTCCCCTATGATGGCTTCAGCGATCCTTAATCTTACTGAACAAACGGTTCAGAATACCTACCTACTCCTGATTTTTGCCTATCTATCACAAATCCCTAATATAACAAGATTAAGGAGAAAGAAAAAATGCCAAAAAATAAAACAGGCATTTGCGCCCTCTGCAATACAAAAAACGTTACACTAACAGAAGAGCACATCTTTCCAGGGGCCAAACGAAACCGCTGCAATAATTTACCATTCGAGGCCACATTATTCAACGATGCGATCAGCACACCTATAGTAGAAGGTCAGTCAACGATGAACCTTAAAGAACTAAAGAAAAAAGGGCTGGTTAGACATAAACAAGGCGGGCAAAGTGTATATAGTTTATGTAAAAAATGTAATAATAACACAGGATCTTGGTACGGAAACGCATATATAGACTGGAAAAACCAATGGGATCAGATAAGAAAATCCTATTTAAATCAAAATTCCAAAAGTATTAAAGGGAAAATTACATTTAACCCGCTGAGATTCTTAAAGCAAATTGTGAGTTGTTTCATATCCGTAGATTATTTAAATCACAGTGGTAACCCTTCAATAGAAGACAACCTCCGAAACATACAGCCTGAGTTTTTTGATTTTGTGCTAGACCCACAAAAAAGATATAACTTTAATAATTTACGAATCTTTGTGCATCTACTTTGGGACAACAATGGTCAAGGGCACTATACAGGGCACATTATGGCTCACGACCTTGTTAAGAAAAAAGATCTTTATCCATATACCCTAAACCTCATTGATGGTTATATACAATACTCACTATTATTTGACACCAACAGTCCCTATGAACCTAAGCACTTTGGCAGGCAAATACTGGATATTTCCAAATACAGTATGTACACGGATCGCCAGACAACAAAATTTTTGAGATTAGAGGAAATAGAATGGATATTTAAAATTAGAGCCGTCCCGGAAACAAAGCAAAATCATCCATAATCAGAAATTTTGCAGGAGCTGCCTTTTTTGCCTTAGACCTCAGTTAGGGCTATCACAAGAATTATCGCGACTGTTTTCTACTCAAAGTTCGTGCTAACTAACTGAGCATCAGAAAGAATTCTCTACTTATGTTCACTCATCCGTATTCCATTTACATAGACAAACGCCCGCTGCGGATTGCATTTCTCGTAGATCCATCGCCAGCTAGTATAGAAACGGTCGATCGAATCATAAGTTACAATCGAGGTTTGTGGGGCGGGAGATACAATCCAATCATTTTAACCGATGGAAGTACCATTGAAAGCAGGTGGTGGAAATTTTTGCGCGATGTTGACCCTGACATTATCAAGCCTTTAGTGCCTCTAAGCATTGAACTTATAGAGAAGTTTGAGAAATTCCTTTCTCCATTGGTGATTGAAAAATTTAGGGAAGATACGCAGCCAGACTTAGGCACATGGGTCAATACACGTATTACCCCCGCAAGCATTCACATGGATTCATTGAACTTCACTAATCCAAGAGGATGGTACGGGAACCCAGTGGTCGGAACTTTCGATTTGGAGGAAATGGATGACGATATAGGCAAAACGTTTCTTCTCCGTAACTTCGGGACATATGAACGCACACGCACGATACATCATATGGGTAGTAGATTCAATGTTCCTATATCACTTGTAGACGCGTTATCACAAGGAATAGTTCCTCCGGAAATTCGCGAGGGATTTGAGAAAAGCGATATATCTTTTTCCGATGAAGTGATTAGTAAAGAATCACTACACCGATTAGAATGCTGGGTACTACTGGATAAAAAAAATAAACAGAGACATTACGCCCGGAATATAAACGGCAGATTGTTTGTTTTTCCTGAAACACGATGTTTTAGTGATGAGTTTGACAAAAGCAAAAAAGAAGTATTTTTGATAATTGATCGGAGTAGTCTCATTGAATCATTGTTAGAACTTGCTCACATTCAAAATATAATATATCGTGATCAGATCTGTGCTTTTCCTAACACAGAACAAGAAATCCAAAATGGATGGAAGAGTCACTTTGAAGTTATTGTAGGAGACACTTTACAAGATATTGTCTATTTTTGGAACAGACCCTGGCTGCTGGGTAGATGGAGACGCAAGTATATGAACCAATTGTGGCTACCCACAGTTTTGGCGACCGATCCATCTATGGAAGATGCTTTATGCTCTTGGATTGACAGGAACGCGTGGAAACAAGGTAATAACCCTGAAACAGTCCAGTTCGTCAGTTTCAGTATTGAAGAATCGGAACTTAGGAGTATTGATAGTAAATTCCAAAGAACATTAAGAGCATTTACTCACATCAAGCATTATGACGAGCCTCAAATACCCAACCTCGCTTCGGAACATTTATCATTCTTCTCGGACGAAAATCTACTCTCCTCCAGAGACAGCAGCATTGAAACTTGCAGAACACAAGGTAATCAAGATATTCTTGAATTAACTGAACCTAATGGACTCGCTCAACATGATTTAGATGGGCATTGGATGGCAGACTTCTATATTGAGTTCACTCATGAAGCGAACAGAAATCACGAGGATGTAATCAGAAGGATGTACCGAAACTCTGGACTCTGGGAATTACCAAATCGAAATCATTTAGCACGCGGTATGTTCAATAGATTCAGCAGAATCAGAGGTAGTGGCTCCCCTTCTATCTTGATGAAAAGAGGGGATAAAGTATTAAGATTCACACTTGAGAATCCTGAGTCGATAGTAGCATCTCTGTTTTACTCCAACAATCGCTTCGTATACGAAGACAGTGATCCACGTGCTCAGGTAGCAACTGCACCATACTATTTCTATGAGGCATCCGACAAAGGGAAATACCTTCAAGGTGTACTCGATCTCTTCGGTGATTTAACCTTCGCGTATGAGGTACTTAGGAATCCATATTGGAGGACAATGTTTGATCTCTTGTCCAAAAGCACTCGTGCTGAACAGAACGCGGAAGAGTCTATAGCCAACAAATTGAGGAAACTGATAAATAGGTCAGGACCGTTGACATCTGCCAATCAAGATGCAATTGAGTCCTTGGCTAAGCAGACTGTAAACCTTGCCCAAAATTTAACCTTAAAACAGAAAGAAGTTCCATTCAAAACCTTTACAGCAGAAGCGCAGCGGCAGAAAGAAAAAAATATTGATAATACCCTATTGACGAGCGACGAATATGGAGTAGACCTCCTTTTTCAACTCTTTGATTCATCCGAGGTGCTCGCATTCGCAAACAGGCAACATGAAATGGATATGGTTGATCTTGGTTTTAGATCCGAAGATATTAAAAATGCCCTTTCACAATTAATCCAACGGAATATGTACTGCCCGCGGTTTTTTAGACCACTCCCTAAAGGAAGATTGTGCTATAATGA
>JAPPIG010000059.1:626-5892 GCA_028820635.1 Candidatus Poribacteria bacterium | reverse complement strand
AATACCCTATCAAAAACACCTACTTATCATAAACTCAATCTTGATGCACTACTAGAGCAGTGAATACTCTTGGTTGGCAACAACTTGTTGGACGTATTCGTCCAAATGTGCTCAATTCATTAAGGCAGTTAAGATCAGAAAATTTACATACGGGAAACTTAGAAAACACCGAACAACGAATTGAAGTAGCGGATAAAGTGGTTAATATTGCTTCACCCCTTATTTCTACAGCACTGGCAGGAGTCAAATCGCAGAATGAACATTTTAACAATCAAACATCTGTCCTTGATAGTTTGAGGAGCATAAACGGGCATATCAATTTTAGACAGGAGTACGCGAAGGGTATCCCCAATTTCCTTGGATATGTGTACCATAGTCTGCATGGGAGCATTAGTCTTCACACAAACCAATTGCCACTGGCACTTGATTTAGCACGATTAAAGGTGCCAATAGTTGCAAGTCCAGAATCACAGCACAATATGGTGTGGAGAATTTCTCCACTTATGGGTTGGTCCCAAGCACTCTCCGTAAATTGCACAGATAATTGGCAATATTTGATGAAGGCTTATGAAAGCTGGGAATGGTTACGCGACATGTTTGAATGTGAATCAACTTATCATATATCCCTCGTCGCTTACTACATGGCACTGAAAATACATGAACGGGCGGCAAAAATTGCTTCCAACAGCGAAGCGAATTTAAATCCACAATATCTCAATATACCCTTGGATTTTCTATTTATTGAAGAATATGAAATAAAACGAAGTGCAACTTCGTCTCTACTTCAAAATCCAGCAGTATCGGAACTGTGGGAGTGTGAAGATGTAAGTCTGGAGCAGATGAAGAATTCATGGGAAATGTCAATTGAACAGTATGACAGTCAAATATTACATTTCTATGACCAAAGTTATCTCCGTTTTCTTGCCGAAATTCCTCCTGAATATTTGAACTTTTTTGACGTTTTATAATCTACCATTTACATGAATCACATCTCCGAAAAATTTGAAAACACGCCTGTCAAAAAATATTACTATACTTCCTCCGCTGAGGTGACAACCTCGTAGTCAACGCCGAGAGCATCCCGAAAATGCCGCGTGCCACAATTTATTTTGTGTTCTTCACGGAGCCGAAGCTCCCCGGAATCAGTTGTGCTTTTCGTTTCTCTAACCAAATAGAGACCTTCTTTACCGGTGGGTTCGCCATGTGCATCCCTGTCTTCTTTGACTATCGCCCAATCTGGATTGTAGTTTCCTATCGGAGTTGGTACACTGAAAAAAACAGGTAGTTTCACATAGAGTATAATGTCGTCGCGTCTCTCTAATCCTTTAACAAATTGCTTTTCAACATCCGAGTCCCAAATCACGTGATCATAAATGGAACGCGATGCAGGTTCCATGCAGTCCTTCCAGCTTTCCAACTCACAGTCAAATTGACTCATTTCATACGCCTCGCCAATTTTTTCATACTTTATGCCATCAATAAGTTGATGTATAATTTTCTGTCTGATTTTGTCAACCACAATCTTGGCGAATTCGGGCGGATTGTCTAACGCTGCCTGCTGATTTCGGGTACGCTTGAGAATTTCCAGAAGGGTGCGTCGGGTCAATTTCATCGCGGGTGTGGTATACGCTAAACGGTGCTCAATTAACTTCAAGACATTGACGCCGCCTGCCAGACGATATTCAAAACTGCCTTCTCCAATGTGTTGGTCTTCAAACTCGTTTTTTTTATCGACTACCAGTCTTCCCCTTTCAATTATTATTTCAGGTAACCGGATGTCGGTTTCATCTAATGCCTCGACGACCTCAGTAATCAATTTATCAGTGTCAATGTTAACTTTATATCGAGTCTTATGTTTTATCTGCTCCCAGAGTATCTCAAATTCCGGTGTAAGCATCATCGCTTTCTTGAGTGTAGCAATGTCGCGCTCGCGTGCATTCTTAGGTTTAGGCGCGCTTGTCGCATTTCCGAATTCCTCAAGGACTTCGGTTTGTAATTGATTCACATAATTCCTATAACTTTCATTCGCAATCACAGTAAGTACATTGAGTTTCCCGTCGTGCACCCGTTTGCCCTCCTGATTGACAGCGAGACGCACACCACGACCAATTTCCTGTCGTTTCTTCATTTCGGAGGCTGTCTGATTCAGTGTGCATATCTGGAAGACGTTCGGACTGTCCCATCCTTCGCGGAGTGCAGAGTGTGAAAAGACAAAGCAGGTTGGTTCCTCAAACGATAATAGCCGCTCTTTATCCTTCATAATCAGCTGATACGCTTCGCTATCTCTTTCTGCTTCCCCAGTTTTGCTGTCTTCGTAGACGATTTCCCCAGTCCTTTTTCGGCTTTGTGCAAAGTAGGCTGCTTGGACATCCTCGGGCTGTTTTTCTCTCCACGCTGCATATCTGTTTTGCTGCTTTAGTTCATTGAAACATTTGTCAAAGAGTTGACGGATAATCCCATTTTCAGTGGCATAGTTGTCTACTTTATCAATGAAGAAGAGAGAAAGTATTTTGATATGATGATCCTTGAGGTTTTCCTGTTTCCGAAAATGCTCCTCTATTGTATACCGAATTTGTGCCTCAAAAACAGCCGATTTATCTGCACCGTGTGATTCACTGGTTTTCACTTCCACACCGTTGTCAAATCGGACATATCCCCAACTCATATCAATTTCGTTGACACGGTAGCCCGCATACTCAGGCAGATTGGTCTTGTTTGGCGTTCCCAAATCGTCCCCCTTTTTGACAGTGAGAGTTGTCTGTTTTACTGTCCCGTTCTTCTGTAGTTTATGCACTGCAAGTTTCGCTGTCACCCGCGTTTTTTGGCTCTGAATACTTTTTACCTGAACAAAGGCGAGATTTGTATTTGCATTCTCCTCAACACCAGCAACTTCTATCTGTTTGACTAAACCTTCGCGATACGCGTCGTAAGGTGTTAGGCGGTAAACGCAATTGTAGAGGTTTCGATGCGTAGCACTATATCGCAATGCGAAGAGCGGTGAAAGACTTGAGAGCGATTCAATGCTGAGGTCACTTTCCATTCGCTGCGGTTCATCTAATATCAGAATAGGGCGCGCCGCTTTAATGAGATTAATAGGTTTTTCGCCTTGTAACCGCTCTGTGCTTTGTCGAATGACGTTTGAGGCTTTGTTGAATGATGCGAGCGTCATTACCATAATTTCAACACTGTCTGACAGGGCAAATTGCCGAACTTATGATAATTTCGTAGAATCGTAAACGTAGTAACGATACGGGAGGTTGTCATATAGTTCTCTAAAATGCGCTTCTGTTATTTGAAGCGTTTTTAGGACCCCCTCTCGAATTGCAACGGAAGGTACGACGACAATAAACTTGCGCATACCATACTGTTGAAAAAGTTCTAATGCTGTACGCAGGTAGATGTAGGTTTTACCTGTGCCGGTTTCCATCTCAACGGAAAAGTTTGGAAATCCCTCTGTGGAAAACAAATCTCCGTCGATTCCGTTCGCCCCTTGAATGGCTCTTAGATTAACACTTATTTGATCAGCATCCAAGTCAAGGTGGTTGGGTATCGCGGTAAAGTTAGATTCTCCACTGAATTGTAGGGTTTTCTGAACGGGGATTTGCCCTTCAAACAATTCCACAATGGCATCAATGGCATTACGTTGGTAATCTTGATTAGCATCAAATTCAAATTTCATTTTTTCCCTTTTTGGCGTAGCTTGCGGGTTCCCAAAACTTTCTATAAAAAAGTCAGATTGTTTTGAGGCGGCATTGTAAAGCGAGGTTCGCTGCGAGCGTATCATCTAACGCTACATCACGGCAGACGAACACAGAATCCTTGGATAGTCCTAAACGTTCTATATCCGTTTCCGTGAGTTTCTCATCTAAACAAACGTGAAATGTCAGTGTCTCGTCCGGCGCGGTAACCTGAAAAACAGTGTTTGTTGCAAGGCCTTCAATCGGGACAATTGTGCTATCCAGTGGGTATCCCTCCTTGATAGCAATTTCATAGAGGACATCCTCTTCGCTCCATCCCTCTCTGAGAGGGTCGAGAGTCTCGTCTAACTCATTGATATGAATTTGCAAGTCATCGGTCTGAGGAACACTTTCTGTCTCGTAATTGGACGGCGAGAGTTTAAAGACCCGAAAACCGGGCGACTCAGCGGAATTGTGACAGACACGCCGAATCCGTTCTTTACCGATAGCAGCGATAGTCTCAAACCCTGCCTTGCGCCCTACCGATTTTTCAGGTGTGAGTTCGGGAAGTTGCACCATGATAAATTGACGATTGCCACCATCCTCTTGATTGAGTTCTATAACAGCTTGTGCTGTCGTACCAGAACCCGCGAAGAAGTCCAAAACTAAATCGTTCGGCTTGGTTGCTATCTGTAAAAATAGTTTGAGGAGTTTCACGGGTTTTGGGTAATCAAAAACCGAAAGTCCCAATTTTTTTAAGTCGGACGTTCCATCTGCAGTTAGAGCAATGTCTATCCATGACCGCGGTGTTAGTCCTGCTTTCTCTTTCAGAAAACGTTTTCTTTTCGGTTTTGAGTTACCATCTTTACCCCACCATATCAGATTATCGTCAATTAATTTTTCAAAATTCGATTTGGTATAGGTCCAGCAATGTGTAAATTTTTTTCCCGTCGGTGAAATAACCTCATAAATCCGCGCTGGATCATTATCCCCGGTCCTTGTTAGATCCGTAGAGGCCCATGGACCATGGGGATCATTATCTGGATTTTTATATTCATCACGCTGTTTCTTTGTGAGCGGCTGGAACAGTTCAGCAATCTGTCCTTTGGTATGTGCGTACATTAAAATATGTTCGTGTTGTCTGAAAAATAATTTTGAGTCAGCCCCAGCCCCAGCCTTTTTCCGCCAAACAAACCCTCCGATGAAATTTTCCTCACCAAAAATTTCATTCATCATCAAGCGAAGATTATAAACTTCATGATCATCAATGCTCACAAAGATGATGCCATCTTCCGTAAGCAATTGACGTGCCAAAAAGAGGCGCGGATACATCATAGACAGCCACGTAGAATGGTAGCGACCGCTCGTATCAGGATTGCTGGTTTGGAGATTGCCCTCGGTATCAATTTGTCCGGTTAATTGGAGGTAAGTATCTAACGGCTTTGTGTAGTTATCAGGATAGACGAAATCGCCACCGGTATTATAGGGCGGATCGATATAAATGGCTTTGACCCGACCAAAATAGGGCTTATAGAGAAGCTTGAGAACCTCAAGGTTATCTCCCTCAATAAAGAGGTTTTGGGAGGTGT
>JAPPIG010000059.1:0-616 GCA_028820635.1 Candidatus Poribacteria bacterium | reverse complement strand
GGCTTTAGTGTAGCCTCGGTGGGTATGTTAAGGATGCGAATAGCATCATTTTTGCCGGCCCAGGTGAAGCGGTAACGTTCGTGCTGTTCATCAGGAGCCCCCCCACTTTACAAACATTAAGTTGCTCTATAACCTTCGCTGTATCCACTTCGCCTTCGGTAAGACATTCGGGGAAGAGCTGCTTAAGTTGGTTGAGCCGCTCCTCATTGGGAGTAGTTGTTCTTGAGACTTTATCAATGGTTTTTGTCATTGGCGTTTCTCCTTAAATTCATTCTGTGCTTTGGATTGCATGAACGGTAGAATTTTGCGTAAAAATGGTTCGATACGGGTGACCATCAAAATGTACGCGACACCTGATAGACAAACTGTAACAATCGTCCCACTTTTTTCAGACACACCGAGAATCCGCAGGATCGGGTAACATGCCATCAACGGGATAGTAACTAATACCGCGCTAATTAACCAGAGGGTTTTCTCTTTAATAAGCTCTATCACGTTCATCCTTGGGATGCTTTCTTCGCTCTGGGTAAATCCGTAGTGCTTAAGTTTTGTACAATCTATTACGTAGTGTTTACATTTTCTTAGTGGTTATCAATATTGCTGCGAAATAGACGAA
>JAPPIG010000134.1 GCA_028820635.1 Candidatus Poribacteria bacterium | reverse complement strand
GAAGTCGTTGATAAACCCGTTTTCACAACCAGTGGCTTCAACTATACTTATGAGAATATTGATGTGCCGGGCGTAGATTTTCTGTCGTTGACAGCGAGTTCTGACTTTGAAGATTATGCGGGCTACACCAAAAGTGCGGATGGTGAAAAGGAGGTCGCCTTTACCCTCATCGATGGTGTTTTTAAGACATACAATTTTCCCGGTTCACAGAACACCTATTTCTTTGCACTCGGTAATAATGGCGATGCTGCCGGGTACTACGAGGATAGTGAGGGTAAGCACCGCGGTATCGTCCTACAAGATGGCGAGTTACGCCAATACGATTTTCCGGGCTCCGTTGAAACAGAAATATACGGTATTTCTGATGCGACGGGGAATCTGACGGGTAATTGGACAGATGCTTCGGGCGTGCGTCGCGGATTCACAGGGGACATTATCGTTGAGTATCCGGGGGCAGCGGAAACTTATGCCGATTTTATCAATGCGTCAGGGGGTATGGTCGGCAGCTATGTAGGGGACGACGGTACATATACGCCATACCTACGTGCTGGGGATGGCAGGTTTGTATCTTTCGACCTTCCAACCGAAGAAACTTATGAATTCTTTTATGTGCACGGTCAAACCGATACAAAGATTTCCGTTGCTCGAGGCAAAGTCGTAGGTGAGGTTCCCCGCACTTATGTCGGTTCATTCCTTGGGGGGCTCCATGAATTGAAAGTTCCAGGCAGCGTTTCAACGGAAGGGTACAATATCAATCAGGACGCTTCTGTCGTTGGACACTATGACTCCCCGGATGGACGCAGACACGGCTTTATCGCCAGACTCGGTACCGAGGAAGAGAGCGATACTTTCAGCAATGCCTACACCGTCACGCTGTCTAAAGGGTTGAACATGCTTTCTGTGCCACTGGCCCCTTGGACACCCATGACTGCAAAATCTCTCGCAGGGTTAGCTGGCTCGACAGTTGTAATAGCACTTGATGCTGAAAACCAACGTTTTGTAGGGTGGACCCCGAATGCACCTAATGACGGGTTTTCAATTGAAGGTGGACAAGGATATATCGTCAATGTCCCACAAATGCGAAATTTTGCCTTTGTAGGATCACACTGGATGAATCGACCTGTGGTCGCTGCAGCACCTGCCATATCCGAAACACAGGAAGCATGGGCGTTTGTTGTTAGTGGGCATTTGGAAGGAAAATCAGCGTTTGACGGCTACCAAGTCATCGTCCGCAACCTAAGAACAAACAGCACAATAACAGCCGCAGTGCAAGGTGATTACTTCGCTGCTGCAACTGCCGACTTGGCACGGCGCAGCGTTGTCAAAGTTGGAGACGTGATTGAATTACGCGTCATCGGCACTGATGGAAACTTTGAATCTCAGACCCGCAGCTTTACAGTGACCCCAGAACACTTGGTAAACGCGGTTCTGTCTGTCAAACTTGATAGTATTGGTAAACCGATGCAGAATCAGTTGTTGCAGAATTATCCGAACCCATTTAATCCAGAGACATGGATTCCATACCAACTCTCACAAGACAGTCCTGTATCGGTATCCATTTATGATACAACCGGTAAGGTGATACGGTCACTTTCGCTCGGTTTTCAATCCGCAGGCTTCTATAATAGTCGGGGACGTGCCGCGTATTGGGATGGGCGTAATGCCCTTGGAGAACGCGTTGCGAGTGGTATCTATTTTTATCAGTTGACGACACCTTCCTTCCAGCAGACACGACGACTCGTCATTCTAAAATAGAGTCAACCCATATCGAACTAACAAGTGTCACAGTTACGCCATCGGTGCAACTGTGACACTTCTTTAAGCCTAAAAAAGACGTACAAATTCAAATCTACCGAATCCTCCCGTTGCAGTAAGCTACAACCCGTTGATCCTTAGAAATTTAGATATCCAACGTTAGGGCAGGGTATCTAACACATTATTTTTATTCCGAGTTGCTACTAAAAAAACAACATGCGGTCAGATGATATTTTTCTATTATATTATCCGGTTTAATTTGACTAATGTGATGAATTTGAGTACAATTATATGGATTATAACATAGTTTTTTAACGAGTTGTGCTAAACCCAAAATCCGTGAAAACAACAAATACAATTAGTTAACCGGCACAAGTCGTTAATACTATGTTTTAAAATAGATTTATGCGATTGAATTCGCATTTTTGTTCAAGTAGCAACTTAGATTAGTTTTTATTTTCGAGAGAATACTATTTAAGAAAGGTTTTCGTTATGCATACTCACATTAGAGCTAGTTTTTTGTTTTATACGTTTACATTGTTTATGTGCTTCAATTCCTTTTTTCTCAAAAACAGTGCTGCACAAGTCGGCGATGGACCCGGTATCGGATCCGCCAGTGACAACTATACTTTTGAGACGATTGATGTTCCGGATGTAGATTTTTTAGCGGTGACGGCGAGTAGCGACTTTGAGGATTACGCCGGTTACACGAAAAGTGCTGATGGCGAAAAGATGGTCGGTTTTACACTCATTGATGGCGTTTTTAAGACTTACGATTTCCCCGGCTCGCAGAACACTTATTTCTATGCGCTGGATAATAAGAGGGTTGCTGCAGGTCACTACGAGGATAGCGACGGTCTACACCACGGTGTCGTCTTAGAAGATGGTGAATTGCGCCAATACGATTTTCCAGATGCCGTCGAAACGGAAATATACGGTATCAGTGATGCGACGGGGGCACTGACGGGTAATTTTACAGATGCGTCTGGTGTGCGCCGCGGATTCTCAGGGGAGATAATCGTTGAGTACCCCGAGGCAACAGCAACTTATGCCGATTTTGTGAACGCTGGTGGTGTTATCGTAGGCAGCTACATAGATGCTGATGGTCTATATCATGTATACATGCGTACCCCAGATGGCAGGTTTGTCTCTCTCGACCGTCCCCCTCCACAAGCCGCAAAGATTGAATACCTTTTTGTTCACGGTATCAGCGATGCAGGGGTTATAGTCGCACGAGCCAAACTGGTGGGTAGTGTCCCGCGCACCTCTGTCGGCACATTCCAGCACGGGCTACAGGGACTTAAGGTTCCGGGCAGCATTAGCACGGAGGGTTGGAATATTAATCAGGACGGTTCTATCGTCGGGTACTATGACACAGCAGATGGGCGAAGACACGGGTTTATCGCCAGACTCGCACCGGACGCTGGGCAACCCGTTGTCACACCCACCAGCTTCAACTATACTTTTGAGAACATTGATGTTCCGGGTGTAGCGTTTTTAGCGGTGACGGCGAGTAGTGACTTTGACGACTACGCGGGCTACACGAAAAGTGCCGATGGTCAAAAGATGGTCGCCTTTACGCTGATTGATGGCGTTTTCACGACATACGATTTCCCCGGCTCGCAGAACACTTACTTCTATGCCCTCGGTAACAATGGGCAAGCTGCAGGTCACTACGAGGATAGCGAGGGGCTGCACCACGGTGTCGTCTTGGAAGATGGTGAATTGCGCCAATACGATTTTCCGGGTGCTGTCCAAACGGAAATATACGGTATTTCTGATGCGACGGGGGCACTGACAGGTAATTTTACCGATGCTTCTGGCGTGCGCCGCGGATTCTCAGGGGACGTAATAGTTGAATTCCCCGGGGCACCGGAAACTTACGCCGATTTTGTGAACGCAAGCGGTCGTATGGTGGGCAGCTACGTAGATGCTGATGGCCTATATCATTCATACGTGCGTGCCCCAGATGGTAGTTTTATTTCTCTCGACCTTCCCCTTCCACAAGCTGCAAAGATTGAATACCTTTTTGTGCACGGTATCAGCGATGCAGGGGTTATAGTCGCACAAGGCAGACTGGTGGGTGGTGTCCCGCGCACCTATGTCGGCACATTCCAGCACGGGCTACAGGAACTTAAGGTTCCGGGCAGCGTTAGCACGGAGGGTTGGAATATCAATCAGGACGGCTCTGTCGTTGGACACTACGACTCGGCGGATGGACGTAGACATGGGTTCATTGCCAGACCCGTTGATGAGGCGAAGAGCAGTCATTATGGCAACTTTTATACCGTCAAGCTGTCTAAAGGCTTGAACATGCTTTCTGTACCATTGGAATCACCAAAACCGATGACTGCAAAATCACTCGCTGGAATTATTGGTGCGACAATGGTGATAGCACTTGATGCTGAAAACCAACGTTTCATCGGTTGGACACCAGACGCACCTAATGACGGCTTCCCAATTGAAGGCGGACAAGGCTATATCGTCAATGTCCCAGAGACTCGCAATTTTGCATTCGTGGGATCACGGTGGGAGAATCAAACGGAGGTCGCTGCAGCACCAGCCATTTCCGCTGAAACACCTAAAGAAGCATGGGCATTTGTTGTCAGTGGGCACTTGGAAGGAAAAACAGCATTTGACGGCTACCAAGTCATCGTCCGGAACCTGCGAACAGACACCACAGTGACTGCCTCGGTTCAAGGTGATTACTTCGCTGCTACAACTGCCGACTTGGCACGGCGGAGTGTTGTTCAAGTTGGTGATGTCGTTGAATTGCGCGTCATCGGCACTGATGGAAACTTTGAATCACAGACCCGCAGTTTTAAAGTGACCCCAGAACACTTGGCAAACGCTGTTCTGTCTGTCAAGCTTGATAGTATTGGTAAACCGATGCAGAATCACTTGTTACAGAACTATCCGAATCCGTTTAACCCGGAGACATGGATTCCATATCAACTCTCTGAAGACAGTTCTGTATCGGTCTCCATTTATGATACAACCGGTAAGGTGATACGCTCACTTTCACTCGGTTTTCAATCCGCAGGCTTCTATAATAGTCGGGGACGTGCCGCGTATTGGGATGGGCGTAATGCCCTTGGAGAACGTGTTGCGAGTGGTATCTATTTTTACCAGTTGGCTACACCATCCTTCCAGCAAACACGACGACTCGTCATTGTAAAGTAGAAACCATCTCTATAGAATCTACAGGTGTCACAGTTGCGCCATCGGTGCAACTGTGACACTTCCTTAAGCCTAAAAAGACGTACAAATCCAAATCTACCGAATTGCCTTCCTTGCTATAAGTGACAATCTTCTTAGCCTTAAAGTTTAGATATCCAACATAAGAGAATTAAGAAAACAGATGAGATTTCCCTTGCCTTTTTTGAGAAATTGTTACATACTTTACATAATACTTCTGAATCTATCAGAAATGTCCAATCTACGCTTTTACACTTTGCTAAACGCAAATTTGTAATACTTCAACTACAAGCATCGTCCCACGGAATGGGATATCTGACATATTTTATAAATCTTTAAAGGGAACATTTAGGGGAGTTTCTCATTATGCAAAATCAGATCAAAACCAGTTTTTTGTTTATCATATTTACGTTGTTCATGTGCTTTAATTCCTTTTTCATAGGGAACACTGCGGCACAAGTTAATACTGCATCCGCAAGCGACAACTATACATTCGAGACAATTGACGTTCCGGGTGTAGATTTTTTAGCACTGTCTGCCAGCAGCGACTTTGAGGATTACGCCGGCAATACGCCGAGTGCTGATGGTGAAAAAATGGTCGGTTTTACCCTCATTGACGGTGTTTTTGAGACCCACGATTTCCCCGGCTCGAAAAACACCTATTTCTACGCACTCGGTAATAATGGTGTCGCTGCAGGTCACTATGAGGATAGTGATGGTCTTTTCCATGGTGTCATCTTAGAAGATGGTGAGTTGCGTCAATACGATTTTCCGAATTCTGTCGAAACGGAGATCTACGGATATAGTGATTCAACGGGCGCATTGACGGGTAATTTCACTGATGTGTCTGGTGTTCGCCGTGGATTCTCAGGAGAGACAATAATTGAGTTCCCCGGAGCATCGGAAACTTATGCCGATTTTGTGAGCACGATAGGCAATGTCGTGGGTAGCTACGTAGATACTGAAGGTACATATCATGCATACCTGCGTGGACCTGGAGGTAGTTTCGCAACTCTGGATATTCCAGAAATACCAAATCAGGAATACTTTTTTCTACACGGTATCAACGATGCACTGGTTGCCGTTGGCAGAGCGAAAGGGGCGGATGGTGTCCCGCTCACCTTTGTCGGTAACCCCCTCAGGCTACAAGAATTGAAGGTTCCGGACAGCGTTAGCACGGAAGGCTGGAATGTCAATCAGGACGGTTCTGTCGTCGGACACTACGACACAGCGGATGGACACAGACACGGATTTATCGCCAGACCTATACAGGAGAGTACTGTGCGACCACCTCCTGACCTCAGCTATACGTTTGAGAGTATTGATGTTCCGGGAGTAGATTTTTTAGCAGTGACGGCGAGTAGCGACTTTTTTGATTACGCTGGCAACATGCGGGGGCCTGATGGTGAAAAAGATATAGCCTTTACGCTCATTGATGGCGTTTTTAAGACCCATGATTTCCCTGGCTCGCAGGGCACCTATTTCTATGCGCTGGGTAATAATGGGATCGCTGCCGGACACTACAAAGATAGCGAAGGTCTTTTTCACGGTGTTATCTTAGAAAATGGTGAGTTGCGCCAATACGATTTCCCGGGTTCTGTGCAAACGGAGATCTACGGGTATAGTGATTCGACGGGAGCACTGACGGGTAGTTTTGTAGATGCTTCTGGAGTTCGCCGCGGGTTTTCAGGAGACACAATAGTTGAGTTTCCTGGGGCACCGGAAACTTACGCCGATTTTGTGAGTTGGACACGTCATATCGTGGGCAGCTACAGAGATGCTGATGGCATATATCATGCATACATGCGTAGCTCGGTGGGCAGATTTCTATCTATCGACCTTCCAAACGCATTAAATCTGGAATACTTTTTTCTGCACGGTCTCAACAGGACAAGGACTGTCGTTGGGCGAGCAAAAGCAGTGGGTGATGTCCCGCGCACATACGTCGGCAGCCCCCTCAATCTAAAAGAATTGCAGTTTCCGGGTGCTGTTAGCACAGAGGGTTGGAATATCAATGAGGACGGTTCTGTCGTTGGGCATTATGACTCAGTCGATGGACGCAGACACGGGTTTATCGCCAGACTCGTTCCCAAAGCAGAGGGTGATCGTTTTGGCAACATCTTCAACGTTACGTTGACTAAAGGTTTAAACATGCTTTCATTGCCCTTAGCATCACCAAAACCGATGACCGCAAAATCACTGGCTGGGATTGCAGGAGCAACTATGGTAATAGCACTTGATGCTGAAAATCAACGTTTTGTAGGGTGGACACCAGGCGCGCCTAACGATGGCTTTCCAATTGAAGGTGGACAAGGCTATATCGTCAATGTTCCACAAACTCGCAGCTTTGCTTTCGTCGGGTCACGATGGGAGAATCAAGCGGAGGCAGCAGCACCTGCAATATCCAAGGTGCCGGAAGCGTGGGCTTTTGTAGTTAGTGGGTACTTGGAAGGAAAATCAACGTTTGACGGCTATCAAGTCATCGTCCACAACCTAAGAACAAACAGCACAATAACCGCCTCAGTGCAAGGCGATTACTTCGCTGCTGCAACTGCCGACTTAACGCGGCGGAGCGTTGTCAAAGTTGGAGACGTTGTTGAATTGCGCGTCATCGGTCCGGGTGGAAATTATGAATCACAAACCCTTAGCTTTAAAGTGACCCCTGAAAGCCTTTCAAAAGCGGTTTTGTCTGTCAATCTTGATAGTATTGGCAACCGACGCAGAATCAGTTGTTACAGAACTATCCGAACCCGTTTAATCCTGAGACGTGGATACCATATCAACTCTCACAAGACAGTCCTGTATCGTTATCCATTTATGATACAACCGGTAAGGTGATACGCTCGCTTTCGCTCGGTTTTCAATCCGCAGGTTTCTATAATAGTCGGGAACGTGCTGCTTATTGGGATGGCAAAAATACTTTAGGAGAAAGCGTTGCGAGTGGTATCTATTTTTACCAGTTGACGACACCAACCTTCCAGCAAACACGGCGACTCGTTATTGTAAAGTAGAGTCGACCCACATCGAACAAATAAGTGCCACAAGTTGTGCCATCGGTGCAAATGTGGCACTTGTTTGATTAAAAAGACGTATAAATCTCAATCCACCAAGTTGGCTCCCTTGTTGTAAGCGACAATCCACTTATCCTTAGAGTTAAAAGTCGAATTCTAACCATTTCTGAGATTTTATAGTGCATTCGCAGTATTTTTCAAATATGAGTATACAGTAATTTTGGCAATAGTTTACTCAGAATAGTTCCGCAAAATCTGTGTGAGTTTTTCCTGTATTTGTTCTATTGTCTCATACAACTGATATAACAATTTCGCTCTGATGTAAATTATAATACTTTTGACAAAATTTTGTTATTTTGACATAATACACGAGCAACCAAATTGGAACGCATCTATTTAAAAATAGTAATTCACCCAAGATAACTACGTTTTTATAGGAGGTATCTATCTATATGTTTCGAGTATTAACGAAAGGTAACTATCTTAAACTTGTAATACTTCTTTCTTGTATCTGCTTGTTGATATTAGCGTTTTTACCAGTTACGCCAGCAGATGCACAACGTGATGAAGCGACAGTCGCCGGAATCTGGACCTTTGATGATGGCACGGCAAATGATACTTCACCCCAAAAATTAAATGGTATTGTTGTCGGGAAACCAGAATCTGTTAACGGTATCGCAAAAAAAGCTTTAAAATTCGACGGCACAAGCGACGGTATAAAGATTCCTGATTCCAACAGAATCAATATTGGCGGTCCATTCCCTAAACGAACCGTAGCAGCACTTTTCAGCTGTGATAATGTTAACAAAAATCAGAAACAGGTGATTTTTGAAGAAGGTGGCCGGACACGTGGATTAGTTATCTATGTGTTCGATGGTAAAGTCTACGTTGGTGGATGGAATCGTGCTGAGTACAACTGGAACGGTGAATGGCTATCCGCTGACATAAAGTCAGACAGATGGTATCATGTTGGTTTAGTCATCCGCGATGCTGCTGGCAAGGTGGAAAAAGATAAGTTTGAAATGTGGTTAGATGGCAAACTCATCGAAAAAGCCGATGGTGGTCAGCTTCATGCACACGGCGATGATAACGGGATCGGTTTTGTCAACCAGAATGCCGTTTACCACGATGAAGGTGGCGCGGGTACTAATATTGACTTCTTCGGCGGTTTAATTGATGAAGTCGTGATTTACGGTTCATCTTTCAATCAGGGAGATTTTGGGGAACTCACGCAACCCTTAAGTGTTGAACCACAGGGTAAATTTACTACAACTTGGGCAAATCTGAAAGCCCAACGCACCCAAGATTAATCTAATTCGGACTTGCGCAAATTTGCAGATTGTGACGGTATTATCGCATATCTCCAAAACTGCTTAAGTCCTGTCATTCCATAGCGGACGAGGTGCCGCTTTTATAATAAAGGAGTAATATAAAATGAAAAGGTTTATCTGTATTTTAAGTGTTTTACTCATGCTAATAGCATTATCAATCTATGCAGCGAGAGACGAAGAAACTGTTAGAGCAATTTGGACTTTTGATGAAGGTGATGCCGCAGACACTTCCGGGCACGATGTAAACGGAACGTTGGCTGGCGAACCAGAAGTTGTCGACGGTATTGTTGGCAAAGCATTAAAGTTTGATGGTGTAGACGATGGTGTTAAACTACCGGATTCAAACGGTCTTAACACAGGAGGTCCCTTCCAAAACCGAACGATTGCTGCTTACTTCAATTGTTCTGATGTCAGTATAACAGACCATAAACAGACGATTTTTGATGAAGGTGGACGCACCCGCGGTTTTGTCGTCAATGTCTTTGATGGCAAAGTCTATGTCGGGGCATGGAATCGTGCAGAATATCAATGGGCTGGTGCATGGCCCTCTGCCCCTGTCGAATCTGACAGATGGTATCACGTTGCGCTGGTCATCCGAGATGGATCCAATGCCGTTGAAGATGACAAATTTGAGATGTGGCTTGATGGAGAAATGATCGCCAGTGAACCCGGTGGGCAGCTCTTCGCACACGGCGACAACACTGGCATTGCACATACCAATCAAAACGCTGTTTTCCATGATGACGATGGGGCAGGCACCGACATTCACTTTTTCGGTGGAATCATTGATGAAGTTATTGTTTATAACTCTGCTTTTGATGCTGATGATTTCGCTGAATACGCAGAAGTGATTAAGGCTACCACAAGTGTGGAACCACAAGGAAAATATACAACTACGTGGGGCACGCTTAAAGCACAAAGGACAAGACAGTAATAGTGTAGTATATTTCCATAGAAAACAGATGAACGTATATTAACATTGTTCTGAAGCACGGTAGTTTTTATCACTACCGTGCTGTTTTATTTATTTGTTGAATTTACACGTTCGTTGCCAAAATGGCACAATCCGTGCCGCATTTGTCCCATCTATGCCATTTTCCCATAATGCTGTTTGTAATAGAGCGATTTATTTTGCCTTTTTCAGACCCGATGTTGGCACAGATTTTGCTCCCACTATAATAATACCAAATTTAGAAAATCGGTTGGAAGAATGCAATACTTTCTTCTGTAGGAGCGACCTCAAATCAACGCCAAATGCGCCTTTGGCATTTGTCCAAATCAACACCGAATACGCGTAGGGTATTCGGGGTGGGTCGCGACCGGGAGGTCGCTCCTACAAAGAACTCAAAATCGGAATGATACTTTGTCAATTAGAAATGGTATAAAATAGAAATGCCTAAGGAGATAAAAAATGAGATTGGATAAATTTACAATTAAAGCACAAGAAGCACTACAATCAGCACAAACTTTAGCAAGCGAAGCACAAAACCCAGAACTTAGTGTTGAGCATCTCATGTTTGCCCTCATTAAACAGACAGACGGAATAGTCGCTCCAATTTTTCAAAAATTAGGTGTAGATATTCAAGGAATTATATCAGCACTTGAGAATGTTGTTCAAAAAGCACCTAAAGTACAGGGAGTAAGTTCGGAACTACACGTCTCAAGAGCCTTACAATCTGCTCTGGAGACTGCTCTTAAAGAGGCAACGACACTCAAAGATGAGTATGTTAGCACAGAACACCTCCTTATCGCCTGTGCAGAATCAAAACAGAGCGAAGTCGGGCAAATTCTAAGGGATGTTGGTATCACAAAGGATAAAATCCTCAAAGCACTCGTGGACATCCGCGGTACACAACGGATAACGGATCAGAATCCTGAAGACAAATACCAAGCCCTGACACGTTTTGGCAGAGAACTCACGCAAGAAGCGATGTCCGGTAAACTTGATCCGGTAATTGGCAGGGATGATGAAATCCGACGGGTGATGCAAGTGCTATCACGTAGACGCAAAAACAACCCGGTCCTAATCGGTGAACCTGGGGTTGGAAAAACTGCGATTGTAGAAGGATTGGCACAACGTATCGCGGATGGTGATGTTCCCGAAAGCCTGCGGGAAAAACGACTCATCGCGCTTGATTTAGGCGCGCTCATCGCAGGTAGTAAATATCGTGGTGAATTTGAAGACAGACTGAAAGCAGTTCTTGCAGATGTTGAACAAGCAGAAGGGCAAGTTGTTCTTTTCATTGATGAACTTCATACGATTGTCGGGGCAGGTGCCGCAGAAGGAGCGGTGGACGCATCTAATATGTTAAAACCTGCTTTAGCACGCGGTGAATTGCGTTGCATCGGTGCAACAACACTTGACGAATACCGTAAACACATTGAAAAAGATGCTGCTTTAGAGCGACGGTTCCAACCTGTCCAAGTCCAAGAACCTTCTGTTGAAGGGACGATTGCTATTCTTCGTGGATTGAAGGAAAGGTACGAAACACATCACGGCGTTCAAATTCAAGATAATGCGATTGTTGCTGCCGCAACTCTCTCAAAACGGTATATTTCTGATCGCTTCCTACCGGATAAAGCGGTTGATTTGGTAGATGAAGCAGCATCACGGTTGCGGATTGAAATTGACAGTGTGCCAGAACAAATTGATGAAGTGGAAAGGCGTATTATCCAACTCCAAATTGAACAACAGGCATTGGAAAAAGAGGAAGATGAAGTTTCAAAACAACGCTTGGACAACTTGAATGTTGAACTTGCGGAATTAAGGGAAAAGTCAGATGCACTCAAAGCAGCATGGCAAAACGAAAAAGCAAATCTTGAAAAAATTCGCGAGGTGATGGAAGAGATTGAGGCGTTCCGCATTGAATCCGAACAAGCGAAGCGCACCGGTGACCTTGCTACAGCATCAGAACTTGAATACGGCAAAATACCTGCACTTGAGGCGCAGCTCAAAACCTTACGTGAGGTGGTTGAAACGGAAACTAACGGCACCCAAATGCTAAAAGAACGCGTGAGTGCTGAAGATATTGCTGAGATTGTAGCGAAATGGACCGGTATTCCAGTTTACCGACTCATGGAAGGTGAAACACAAAAACTGCTTCACATGGAAGAAAGGTTACGTGAACAAGTCATCGGACAAGACGAAGCGGTTTCGGCCGTTTCCAACGCGATTCGCCGTTCCCGTGTTGGTCTCGGCGACCCGGAACGACCTCTCGGTTCTTTTTTATTTATGGGACCTACCGGTGTCGGCAAAACACACCTCGCAAAATCACTTGCTGAATTTCTGTTTGACGATGTTAATGCCATCGTGCGCGTTGATATGAGCGAATACATGGAAAAACATACCGTCTCCAGACTTATCGGTGCACCGCCGGGATACGTTGGATACGATGAAGGCGGACAGTTGACCGAAGCAATTAGACGACATCCCTATTGTGTTATCCTTCTTGACGAGGTTGAAAAAGCACATACAGAAGTATTCAATGTCCTACTCCAGATGCTTGATGACGGAAGAATGACGGACGGGCAAGGACGAACGGTGGATTTCAAGAATACAGTCGTCATCATGACTTCAAACATCGGAAGCCAGTGGATTAGCGACACACATCTCGCTACAGAAGAAATTCGGCGTAAGGTAATGGACGCTTTGCAAGCACATTTCCCACCAGAATTTCTGAATCGTGTTGATGATCTAATCATTTTTGATCGTCTTGGAATTGGGGAATTGAAGCAGATTGTAACGCTTGAACTTTCCAATTTAAGTGTCCGATTCGCAGAAAAGGGTATGACACTTAAATTAACTGAATTGGTGAAAGCAGAATTGGTAAAACGTGGGTTTGATGCTGTATACGGTGCGCGACCATTACGACGGACAATCCAACGGGACATCCTTAACCCATTGGCAATTAATATGTTGGAAGGCAACTTCCATGATGGGGATGCCATCGCTGTTGATTTTGTAGATGGGGAGTTCGTTTTCAGTGTGGAAAAAGATTGAATGGATTGACATCTATCCAAATTTCATGGTATTTTATCGTATACTTGAATTCACGGAGAAAACAGTGGAACACCCAAAATGGACAGAAGCCGATTCACGTAGAGCTAAGCATATCTGGGCAGAGTACCAGAAACGCCATGATATTACCGATCAAATTGGGCAGACAGCTGGGATTGATCCGGAAAGTGGCAGGATTTGGTTCGGGGACTCTGCCCTTGAGATTGTCCAGCAACGTCTTGCTGAAGGATTGGCTTCCCCACTTTTCTTTGAGCGAGTCGGTTATGCCTCCTACTTACGTAAGGGTGGACATTGATGATTCACGGATGTAGATCTAATCAGCGTGTCAAAACCTAAGCGATATTATTTATCAACCGCTCAACAATTTTTTCAACAATGCCTTCAGCGCGTCCACGAATCTGTTCCTGTGTAAGACTCTGAATAGGATGCGTGACAGTGAGCGGTTCTAATTCATTATGTCCAAGTACACGCGCTTGAACCTTTCCTGCAGCGAAAAATACCTCTGTACAGATTGCGAGACTTGGCACGCCGCGTTCCTCTAAAACACTTCCATCGTGCATACTGCACGATATGCAGGAACCTCAGTCTGCAAGTCCTTCAATGACAAAATCTGCACGTTCCGCAAGGTCAACAAGCAACTCAGTTGGTGCAGGACGCGCGAATGTCGGTTTTTTGACACGTACAACTTCAGAAATATCAAACCTTTCACGCATTAATTCTTCAACGCGATCAAGAAAAATATCACTGCCGTTTTTGGTAATGTCTAACAATCCCATCACTTTTCCATCAAAGGTATAAAGTCGTGGAGCCAAAAATTTCTCAGCTGCGTCACCTTGCGAGGTAGGATCAAGTAACGTAACTTCTGCCATAGTCAAATCTCCTATGTGGTTGAACCGGACGTTTCCATCTGAACCTGTTGGGATTTCGCCATCGCATCCTCTGCTTCCTGAATCATGCCTTTACGCTGGTAACACATAGATAAACTGGTGTAAACGAGCGGGTCATTCGGATTGATTTCAATCGCTTTTTGGACTGCTTCAATGGCTTCATCGTATTGGCTAAGCCGTTCATACGCATGCCCCAATCCGAGATAGCCCTCAATATAGTCAGGATATGATTCAATGAGTTGTTTGAAAGCGTTAACGGCTGCTTCTAAGTCATTTTCTGCGAAATGCGTGAGTGCAACATCGTAAAGTTCTTCTTGTGTTGACATCTTTTTTTCCTTACAAAATTTTGGGTATTCTAACAAAAATTTCTGTGCAAGTCAATTGGATTATAGTGGATTCTCAGGGTTATTTAGTTTTCGGTTTTTCTGTGTATTTTATTACATACATTAATATTTTATAGTCGAATTGTAGGTCGAGTAGAGCGAAGCGACACCCGACAATCTCAGTGTGGCAGTGTGATCATGTCGGGTTTCGTAAACTCAACCCGACCTACAATATAAACTAACTTGTGTACGGCACACGGAGTGTGCCTACTACTTTTAAACGCAAATTTGGCGTTAAATTATTTATGCACACTCTCAATTAATTATATTGTAGGAGGGAACTCCGATTCCCGATACCAATGTTTTCATCGCGATTCGGAGATCGCTCCTACAAGAAAAGACTGACTTCAAAATCAACATCCGCCGTGTAGCAGTAAAGTCACCTGCAGCTAACGTATAGAAATAGACTCCGCTTGCCACAGACTCACGAACTTCATTCCTGCCATCCCAATGCGCTGCACGACTCCGACTGTGATATATCCCCGCTGCCTGATGTCCTAATGCCAATGTCCGAACAACCGCACCGTTCGCGGCATAGATTGTTAAGGTAACATCAGCAGACTTTGCGAGATGATACGGTATCCACGTCTCAGGATTGAAAGGATTCGGGTAATTCGCTAACAGTGCTGTTTTTTCTGGAAGCAACGATGCTAATAGCCTCTCAAGATTCTCTATCCCCTGTCGGAAAGCAATAGACCCGTCATCTTCTGCTTGCGCCTGTTTTATCCATGCTTGAACCATAGCAGGCATGAGCTCCTTGTTGTCTGCAAGTAAAGGTGATGCGGCAGAGTCCGTTGAATCACCAAAATGCCGCGCGACAAGAATGAGGTCTTGCACATTGATAACGCCATCACGATTTACGTCCGTTCGCAAGTTGGCAGGCGCGTTTGAGCCAAAATCCTTTGCCACGAGAACCAGATCCACGATACTAACCCGTCCATCCTGATTTACATCCCACGCAGGATAATCTCCCACATTGAGAATAATATTAGGTGGAACAGTAGGAATGATCGCACCACTGATAGAACTGAACTCAAACTTTTCCAGTGTCACTTGTGTTTTACCATCTGCTTTTGCCTTGAACGCCACCGACAACAGTCCGCCTGAACCGTTAACACCACTTTCAGCTATCCGCGCCGAAAACAGATTTGTGATTTTACCTGCTGTGTTGTCAATCGTGCCACCTTGGAAGAAGGTATCTCCACCTTCTGACTTTAGGAAATCGCCTTCGGTAACTTCAACCGCTTCAAGCATATTCGGGTCAAAGGCAATATCCGCTTGCCATCCTGCTAAATCGGTGATGTTTTCTGCGTTGAGGTTGAGTGAAAATGTACCACCAACGGAGGGTGTAGTTGTTTCCGTTGCAGAAAATGTGAAGCCGGCACCCGGAGGAATTAGCGTATACTCTGTACCCTCATCAAACCCGATAGAGCAGAAACTATAATACCTTTCATGCAAGTTTTGAGTTGCAACTAACAGGACATTTGCGCCTTTTTTGAGTGTAACAGGGGAAAATCGATCATAAAGCCGTGCACCACTACGTGTTCTAACGGCTTTATGTACCAAGTCCCCATTGAGCCAGATTTTTACAGACACGCCTTGACTTCCTTCAAGTATTTTTGTTTTCTGTTCACGAGGTGAATTCAAGGCGATAGCACTATAAATTAAGGGGGGTTTTCCGGGGTATTTATTTTTGTGTTCCTTTCCGACAAGAGACAGTATTTCAAAGATATTACGACCTTCTTGTTCTTGGTCAATTTTGGCAGATTTCCACACGTTATCTCCGACGTGTTGTCCATCTTTTGCACCGTATGTAGCGATTTGCTGTTCTGTCACGGTGCCGCCACTCGCTTCAGCTAACCAATCTGTGTCAAAATGTTCAGCGGGTAATTTTAGCCACGTCCAAGGTCCCTCTATTTGCGGTCCGCTCCTCGCAGAACCTGGGTTTTCAAGCCAAAAAACATAAGGGAATATAGGGGAACTTTCCAACGGAGAAATGTCTGATATTAAGTTGCCATAAAGTTTAACCATTTCCAGATTTACCAATTTTGCCAGTGGAGACACGTCCGATATTAGGTTATTGTGAAGATCCACATGTTCCAATTTCGTCAATGCTGCCAGAGGCGTTATATCTGATATACTGCAGGAATTCGCTACAAATTTCTCCAGGTTTGTTAACTTTGTAATGGGGGATAAATCTGGTGTCGTGGAATTATAGGCAATGTCAAGAATAGTCAACTGTGTTAACCCTGCCAGCGGTGAAAGGTCTTCTATGCCCCCATTATGAAATGTCAATCTTCTCAGACTTTTTATGTCTGCCAAAATAGAGAGGTCAGGGGCTGGGAATCTACCAAAGTCTAACCATTTCAGTTTGGGTAGTTTGACAAGTGGCGATAAATCAGATATATTAGGTGTATCCCATACTCCTAAACCGATAAGGTTTTTCAATCCCGCAAGTGGTGAGAGGTCAGATATTGGATTTTCTGAAATCCATAACTCTTCTAAATTTACAGCGGACTTAATGCCTGTCAAATCCTTAATGTCCCTGTTGCTTGCTCTTAAGATTGTTAATGTTGACATCTCTTCACGCGTAATCGGAACATTATCCTCTTTGTCCAGTGCTTCTGCGATTGCGGCGCGGAGGTTTAGGTCAGGAATATCAATCTCTGAAGGGGGGAACAGCGTATATTCTGTGCCTTCTTCAAAACCGAAGTGTCCCGTAATCGTTCCGCCATTGCCAACTGCGACTAACAAGACATTTGGTCCCTGTTTCAAGGTGACAGGAAAATACTGATTGAAGCCGTTGTCATCATCTCGCCAATAATCGTATTCAGCAGGTCTGATTAACTGCTCGTGGATTAACTCACCATTTAGCCAAACCTTGTTACGACCCGCACTACCCACAAACATATTTATTTTTTGTTCCCGCGGTGAATCTAATATTACGGAACCGTAGATAACAATAACTTCTGTACTCCATTCATACTCTTCGGGTAAGCCAAAAGCACGCACCATTTCCGACATATTATTTGTAGTCCCACCATAAGTACCTACAGGAGAAATTTTATGGGCAGCCCATTCATAGTTTCCGACTGCTTTTCCTTCGGTTGCGCCTCTCGTAGCAATCTGATGTTCTGTTACAGAACCTCCACTCACTTCTGATAGCAAATCTGTTCTGTTATCAAGTTGTTTTTCTGGGATTGGCAGCCACAACCAAGGTCCTTCTATTTTCGGACCTCCTATAGGGGCACCAGGGTTTTCAACCCAACTTATATGAGTGCGCGCAGCTAACCCATCCAAATCGGATATGTCAGCTATTTGATTTACACGTAAATCTAACCATTCTAAGTTGATCAACCCTGCAAGTGAAGACACGTCTGAGATCCTGTTTGCGTGAAGGTACAGTTCTCTTAATCCTGTTAAACTCGACAATGGTGATATATCAACTATCTCGTTCCGTGGTAAATCTAACCGTTCTAAGCTGATTACCTCTGCAAGTGAAGACACGTCTGATATTCTATTCTCGGCAAGTCGTAAACGTCTTAACCCTGTTAAACCCGATAATGGCGACAAAGAATAATCGTACACTCTTCTGCTATGGTTAAGGTTTAGATACTCCAATTTGGTTAACCCTGCCAATGATGAAATATCCGATAGTGAATCGCAACCATGGAGGTCCAACCAT
This sequence comes from Candidatus Poribacteria bacterium, assembly GCA_028820635.1. Taxonomy (GTDB): domain Bacteria; phylum Poribacteria; class WGA-4E; order WGA-4E; family WGA-3G; genus MSPOR6. The sequence continues at coordinate 26,611 of JAPPIG010000134.1, read as the reverse complement.
TCTAAATTGATTAGGCCTGCCAAGGGTGAAATATCCGATAGCGTCTCATTGTTAGCGATCTGCAATAGTGTTAGGTTGGTTAATCCTGCCAGTGGTGCCAGGTTTTCTGTTCCAGTTCCATAGAGACTCAATCTTATCAGGCTGGTGAGACGTGTCAGTGGTGAAATGTCTGATATTGGCGTATTAAACAATTCTAACCATTTTAGATTTGTTAATGCTGCAAGTGGCGAAAAATCTTCTATAGCCATATTCCAAGCAGCTAAACCGATAAGGTTTTTCAATCCTGCAAGTGGTGATAAATCCGTTATAGGATTCCCTGAAATCCACAACTCTTCCAAATTTATTGCATACTGAATACCTGTCAAATCCCTAATGTCCTTGTTACTTGCTCTTAGGGTTGTTAATGTTGCCATATCTTCAACTGTAATCACATCATCTACTGCTTTACCAAGTGCATCCGCAATTGTAGCACCGAGATTCACATCTGGAATATAAATACCAGCACCGGGAATACGCTCTGGTCGCTCTACAACTGGAGGCAAGACACTATCAGGCGAATCCAACGCAGCAACCACATCGTGAAAAGCCGATGTCCATGCGTCTCGTTTTATAACACCGTTTTCTAATACCAATGCTCCTAATAAGTTTTGTAAACTCACATTATTGCTAATTTTCTCAAGGAACGTTCCTGTTTCTAACCCGACTGCAGCTGCAGCGTGTGCTGCACTGAGAGGTGCTTGAAACGCCTCGTGCAATCGTTGGACCGGTTCAATACCACCAAACACCCCACCTGTTTCTTCAAGTGCTACACGAAAACGGTTCATATCTTCCGTTACAAATTCATCCATTACCGACTTTTCAACATAGAGTTCTAACGCCCGTTCTTTGTTAAAAGGTGGGCTATCTGCTTGTTCAACAACAGCACGCACCTCGTCTTCAAACGTTTGCATCCCCTTTGTGTGGCATCCGATGCAGGAGAGACCCGTGCGCACTGTCGGATCCGCCACAGCAGGATTCGAAACGATGCTGATCGGTGCCGCATCAATACGGATGCCTTCCCTATCTACAATAAAATATGCTTGTAAACCATTCGGTAAATTGAAGATAATTTCACCACCATCTTGTGAAAAATCAAGCGGATGTGTAAAGACACTTTGTGACTCCGAACTTCCCGCAAAGTCATAACTTTTCCAATACGCACCATATCTGGATATATGCCGCTCAAGAACGCGATTATGCCTGGAAACACGGGAATTATTGAAACCGGCACGCCAAACGCGTTTACCGGGGGCATTTTTCAGGTTTTCAGCAACGAACACCTCAAGGGATGCTTCTAATTCGCGGTCTGTTTCGGGCAACGCGAGAATGTCATGGTAGAGCGGGGGTAGTGAAGCAGTCGCAAGAAACCAATCTATATTGACAAACGGCACTTCGCAGTTCATCTCTTGCTGTAAAGTTGTCAGTTTTTCGCGGAAATGTGTTTGTGTCGGCGCATCAAACGTCATTTTGTAGGGATATACTTCTTCAATTTGTGTCCATGCATCGTTTCTCACATCCCACTCGTAATCGCGTAGGTCAATATAGAAAAGCGTTTGTTCCGCATCAATAGGCTGCGGTTTAACAACTTGGCGTCCCCAAGAGAGGCTATTTATCAGTTTTGAGAGTGCACGCCGATAGGCGTTTAGTGCTTCAGTCGTCTCACCTGCGTTATAAAGATGTGTTAGCGTAAAATAACGTGCAAACAATTTGTCACGTGATGGGAGAGAATTGACGTGGTTTTCAATTGTCTGAAGCACTGTATCAGTCGTAATGAAGTCGGTTTCTGGCCTGGGAATATCGTTCCAATCTGGTGCGCCTGCTGCAATCCATTGGCGGATCGTTTCAATCGCTGCGGGATCAAGCTGGGGTTGTCCGAGTGGCATCCGCTTGGCAGGGTTTGTTTCAATGAGTCGTTGATAGAATACGGAAGCGTCCGGGTCTCCCGGAACAACTGATCTATCTTCAATAAGTGCTGTGTATTCAATAAGAAGATCATCAGAGAATGATCCATTTTTCCCGTGACAGATTAGGCAGGATTGCTCAAAGATCGCATAAGCCTCTTGCGCCAGATTCTGTTGTGCATCAACACTGCCAACTAACACCAACATCAATATACAACTGATTTTTATGATATTTATTTCTGTCTTCAATTCGCTGTTCCCTCTCTAATTTATTGAGTCTATTTCTGGTTATGAATATTATTTAATAACGTGAGTTTGATAATTAGATTGAGTATAGATGTAGGTTGGGTAGAGCGTAGCGAAACCCATAAATCAACGGTATGAATGCCATCAGGCATTCCCCGGGTGTCAACTTAAGCAATTTTCAAACATGGAAAACCCTCTTGAGCCCCGTAGGGGCGGTATGTTTATAGAAAACGGATAATCCCTCTCTTGAGCCCCGTAGGGGCGGTATGTTGTCGCCTCAGTCCACCAGTTAGATATGTCGTTCCTACGGAACTCAAGAGGCGGTGGGTAACATTTTTTCTATAAACATATCGTCCCTACGGGACTAAATATGGGACAGTTTCAATCACCATAAGGGTTGAAAAGCATTCATCAAAACGTAGACATCTTCTTAAGTTGACACCTATGGGTAGAGCGAAGCGAAACCCAACAATTCAAACACCTTGACAGTCCTAAAGAGTTGGGTTTCACTCATTTTTTCAGAAATATCAACCTCAAATGGGCAACAACTTCTCTTTAGGTCTGTTTTTATTGTAGATTTCCGTTCTACCTAACCTACGGGATTTATCTATTTTCTGGTTATGAATATTATTTAATAGTATATCTGACTTATTGAAGTATTGTCAAGTAAACAGTTTTAAGACCTCAGAGCCATTCAATTGTCGAGTTTTCCCTTTAATTGTATTGTAGGAGGGAATTCCGATTCCCGACTATCATTGTGTTTTGTCGCTTTTTCTGCAAACTTATTGTTAATATATTGGATATCTATTGTGCCTAACGCCACAAAAACCTCTGATCACTCCACACAACTTGGTATAATATCAGTATGAAAAGAGAAAACCGACCCCCAAACACACCGAAAAGCGAAAGTAACTCTCTAAATGCAAAGACGACAACGCAAAACTTATCAAAATATCTCCAGCAAAGGAAACCCGTGTTCCTCAACGCAGATGAAAAATATAAAACTTAAATAAAATGTCTATAAACCCTTACAGATACTGAGCTAATAGCGAATTTCAAAAAGTTACCACGGTATGAAAAAAGTTGCCAAATGGTAACTTTTGAAGTAGGAACGATCTCCGAATCGCGACCTTTACCCGCAAAATTTCGGTAGACACTCCACTATAGTAATGTCTATGGTAGTTCATAATAATAACGGCGGTAGTTCATAATAATAACGGCTGCGATGTTATCCCAAGCACCCGCGGCAACCAAAGACTTAAGTCCGGGATATAAGTTACAAGGATTAAGGCTATCAACAACAAACCGATAAACAGCAACACGGACCTATAAAGTAACACAACCGATTTATCAAACTTCATGCTTGATATAAACAGATTTAATCCTATTGGTGGTGTGAGATAACCGATTTCAAGATTTGTTAGGACGATTATACCAAGATGTACTTTGTCAATACCAAATTCTTCGGCGATCGGGATGAGTAATGGAACAACGATGATTATCGCAGAAAAGATGTCCATCAAACATCCAACAATAAGAAGAAAGATATTGAGGGCAATAAGTGTAATGATTTTGTTTTCTGTAATCGACTGAATCCAATCAAGAACTATGAAAGGAACTTCCAATGTGGTGAGGTAGCCAGTTAACCCTAAAGCAATGCCGAGGATGATAAGGATTGCACCAACAAGCAACATGCTTTCTTTGACAAGACGCGGTAATGTTTTCACAGAAATAGATCGATGGATGTATATTTCTACGATACAGACATATATAACTGTCAATGCTGCAACTTCATCAAGTGTAACAAAACCTGAAAGAATACCGCCTAATACCAAAAATGGCAATATCAATTCCCATTTTGCTTCCCATAAGGTTCGGGCAAAAAGCGACAAGTCAAACGGAGTTGTTTCTGAACGTTTTAAGACACTCCATCCACTGCAATAGCAGCTCAGTATAATAAGAATAAGTATCCCAGGAATAATTCCAGCAAAGAACATTGCGTCAATCGGGACTTGTGCAACAATAGCATAAAGTACAAGTGGAATACTGGGGGGGAAAAGGAGACCGATGCTCCCAGAGGCTGTTATCAAACCGAGTGAGAACTTCTCATTATAGGTTTGGCGCAGAATAGGATAGACCAAACCGCCAAGAGCAATTATGGTTACACCAGATGCCCCCGTAAAAGTCGTAAAGAAAGCACAAGTACCGAGCACAACCACTGCAATCCCGCCCGGTAGCCAGCCAACACTTGCACGGGCAAACGCTACCAACCTTTGCGGCGCTTTTCCTTCTGCAATGATAAATCCCGCAAAGGTGAAAAGCGGGATTATCAGGATAGTCGTATTCTTTACAAGTTTATTGATGTCAATCAGGATTGTTGAAATCGGTTCGCCTGCAGTGGCATATCCAATAATTGATGCGCCACCAAGTAAAACAAAAAGTGCACCACCGAAAAGTGCGAAAGCGACTAATCCGATGCCGATGATTAATCCCATTCGTTTGATTCTCCCCTAACATCATCTTGATGGTGTTCACGTTCTGTCAAACGGATGCAAATTTGAAGCACCAAGTGAATCCCAATGAGAACGAATCCTATCGGAATAATCGTCTTTGCCCACCAAAGTGGGATAGATCCTATCAGTGTAGCATGGCTTTCCTGTTCTGCTATCAGAAAGCCAAAACCAAAATAGGCTAAAATGCTTACGACAATCAAACTCAACACATCAATAATATAAGAACTATAAAGGAGGGCGTTTTTAGGTAAAATTCGACTCAGCACATCAATGCTAATGTGCCGTCTTTCAGCTGAAGCAAGCGCAGCCCCAAGAAAGCACAACCAGAGTGTCAAATTCTGAAGCATGATGTGTTTCCACAATGAACTCATCTTGAAGCCGTAACGCAAGACAATTTCAAGCACTGCAAGCCCAATCATCATGGCGACAATTAGGCATAACAAACCGGTCTCAATTTTGCCGAGGAGGGCGTTTATACGTTGTAAATAGTTTCTGAAAGGAGATTCCATTGAATTTTTACTATTTTACGAGTTGCGATAAATAACTATTTGTAATATTATATTTCATATAAGCAGAAATAGTATAAGTAATTCTCACATTTAGAACGATCTTTAGTCCCGTATGAAAATTAATTTATTAATTGAGTAATTTTTTTATTATGCATATTCGGAACATTTTAAGTGCTCTTCAGTCCCGCTGAATCATGTAGAATGCCAAAAGCGCATTCTACCAAAGGCATTCATAGCGTTGATTTGGTAGGGACGATATGTTTATAGAAATGCATCATTAACATCCTCTTTAGTCCCGTAGGGACGATGTGTCACAATATTCGATATTTGTGAAAATAGCAAAAACAGATAGTTAACTGGCACAAGTTGCTATTTATCCTCTGCTAATACCTGAATTCCTGCTGAAGGTAACACTGCAACTTTCGCCTTCTTTGGAAGTTTTTCAGCAAATAGTTGAATCAGTTGTTCCAGATCACGGAAAAGGATGGCACCAGAGTGCTTTTTGTAAAAATCGTCTACCATAAAATGCTCCGACCAGACGTGCAGTTGGTCAATATTTCCGAGTTTGGGTTCGGGGAGTCCAGGCGGGATTCTTTCTGCTCTCTGTTCAAGAAAGCGGGCATAATCAACTTGATCAAACAATCCATGGTAACAGATACCATCACTGGCAGGATTAAGTGCCATCTTATACGCATTCTCAAAATAGCCGCTTGCCCACAACGCTTTTCCTGTTTGGATAGGGTCGCTATCAAGCGGATAACAATTTAGAACAACTAAATCGGTTTCTTTTCGGGATTGCATCGGTATCTCTGTACCGTAGGTTTCTAAAGCGAAATGCGCACCAACCCGATGTGCCTGCACAAAGTCTCCGACAAACAAACCGCAAATCTCACGACGAGAATTAAGCACAACATTTGCGATTACATCAAGACCGATGACGTTGGCAACTTCTTCAGCAAAATCTCGATGATCAGGTGTGCTGTTCTTTCTTTCAATAACAGCGTGTCCACGACTCGGTGAAAAGGAGTGAAAATAAAACATCGTTGCAAACCCAGAGATACCAGGAACAATCAACTTTGCACCACCGCCAAATCCAACGGAACCGTGCGGATAGATTCCTCCCAAACAGATTTTGAAATCTGCATCTGCAACAACGTTGTTGATATAGATAGGCATCCCATTTTTGAGACTTCCATATCCCCGCAGGTCACCGCTCATAAAGTTATGACTTGTTACCTCATATTCTGCCGCGATGTCAATACCGACTTTTTTCGCTGCTTCCTCGTCAGTGAGAGGTCTGTGCGAGCCACCGCCTACGACAAATCGGATTTCTGATTTCGGGACACCTGCTGAGGTAAGTTCATGGAGTAGAAACGGGATAATTTCGGCTGCAGGAGTAGGACGACTCAGATCATCAACGACTATAGCAGCACTCTTTTTGCCTTTTGCAAGTTCAGCAATACGTGGTGTGCCGATTGGTTCAGCAAAAGCATGCTCAATCTGCTTGTTAGAAAGTGCAGGCGCGTCCTTTGGTCCTAACATTTCTACTTCCCATCCCGTTGGGAAATTCAGTGTCAGTTCCTCATCGCCATACCAAGCACGGGAGTGGACTGTTGCAGTGTTGTTCATGGTTGTCCTCCATTTCTAAATCTTGAATCCACGAATAAGTTTAGATGTATCTTATTTTATCAAAATATTAACCCGTGTCAAGATAATTTGCTGCTAACTTATAACATATCAAATTAACAAATTAGATATGATGACAATACACCTTTGCTCGGCGTGCATACAAGTGGGTGTCTACACTTTTCAGATTTTCTATATTGGATTAATTGGAGGTTAATACCTGAATTCCAGCCACAGGTAGGATAGCAACTTTAGCACGTGCAGGGAGTTCATCAGTTAACAATTGAATTAACTGATCTAAGTCACGGAAGAGAAGCGAGGAAGGATACTCCTTGTAGAAATCATCTCTATCAAAATGCTCAGACCAAACATGTAGTTGAGATCGTCTCCCAAGTTTTAGTACAGGTGATGGTTTAGAGGGTATGTGTTCTGCTTTCTGCTTAAGATAACGTGGATAATCAAGTCTGTCAAACAGACCGTGAAAGCAAGTGCCATCAGTTGCGGGGTAGAGGGCTATGGTATAGGCATCTTCAAAATAGGAAAAAGCCGCAAGTGCCTTATCAAGTTGAATTGCATCAGCATCAAGCGGGTAGCAGTTAATCACAACAAGATCGCTTTCCGTTCGGGTTGATTCCGATATTTCCGTTTTGTAGATGTCCTTAGCAAAATGTGCGCCTTTACGGTGTGCTTTAATGAAATCTCCCACGAACAACCCACAAATTTCACGGCGGCTATTAAGAACAACATTCGCAATAGCGTCAAGACCAAGCACAGCTGCTGCCATCTCAATAGTATCGCGACGATCTGGTTCATTGCTTTGTCCTTCAATCACCGCGGGACCACGTCCTTCTGGAAAGGTATGGAAATAGTACATAGAGGAAAATCCAGCGGTACCGGGAACAATAAGTTTCGCTCCACCACTAAAACCGACCGAACTGTGAGGATAAATACCTCCAAGACAAATTTTAAAGTCAGCGTCTGCAACAGTTCGATTGATATAGACAGGCGTGCCGTTTTCAAGGTGTCCCAACGCACGAAGATCACTACTCAGGAAATTATGGTTGGTAATCTCATATTCTGCTGCGATGTCAGCACCAACTTTCTTTGCCATCTCTTCTTCGGAAATGGGACGGTGCGCGCCAACACCAACAACAAATCGGATTTCTGATTTTGGTACACCTGCTGCGAAAAGTTCGCGCAGCAGAAATGGAATAACTTTAAATGCAGGAGTAGGACGGCTTAGGTCATCAACGATAATGGCAGTGCTCTTTTTACCTTTCGCGAGTTCAGCGATGCGTTTTGTACCGATTGGTTCTGCGAATGCTTGTTCAATTTGCGCGTCAGAAAGTGATAGTGCGTCCGTAGGGTTTAGCATCTCCACTTCCCAGTTGGTTGGAAAATTCAGCGTTAGTTCGTTATCTCCGTGCCAAGCACCGGAGCGAACTGTAGCAACGTTGCCCATGATTCCTCTCCCTAATCATTTTTTGCCTGTTGATATGATAATACCGCTGCAATAAATTCACGGAATAGCGGGTGCGGGTCAAGAGGTTTGGATTGAAATTCAGGATGGAATTGTGAACCGACCATCCATGGGTGATCAGCCACCTCTGCAATTTCAACAAGATTTCCATCAGGGGACACCCCACTGAAGCTGAGTCCTGCATCTTTTAATTCTGTACGGAAATCGTTATTCAATTCATAGCGATGCCTATGCCGTTCTAAAATAATAGGTTGCTGATACGCTTCATAACTCTTGGTATCTTCTTTGAGGACACACGGATAATGTCCGAGCCGCATGGTAGCGCCTTTATCGGCTATTGAACGTTGTTCTAACATCAAATCTATGACAGGGAACGGAGTTTTCTCATCAACTTCGGTGCTGTTTGCATTTTTTAAGTTCGCAACGTGCCGTGCAAATTCAATCACAAGACATTGCATGCCGAGACATAATCCAAAATAAGGGATACGATTTTCACGTGCATATTTAACCGCTGTAATCATTCCTTCAATGCCACGATCACCGAATCCACCGGGCACTAAAATTCCGTCAATGTTTTCAAACGGTTTATCAAGATTAGAATGGTCTGTCAACGACTCAGCTTCTATCCATTCAATATGAACCTCTGCTTCATTGGCAATGCCACCATGTTTAATAGCCTCTTGGACACTGATATAGGCATCGTTCCCTGTAGTATATTTTCCTACAATAGCGATGTTAGTCGTGTGTTTAGGATTTTTAAGTCTTTCCACCATGGCTACCCATTCAGCATCCAATGTTGCGCGCCGCTCAAGACCTAATTTCTTCGCGACGAGATGTCCCATACCCTGTTCTTCAAAATTGAGTGGGATTTCGTCTACGCATTTTGTATCTAAACCTTCTAAAATAAAATCTTCACTGATACCGCAGAGAAGCGCAATCTTTCTACGGACGCTTTCTTCAATGTGTTGACTCGTGCGGCATAATAACAAATCAGGATGTAAACCCAATTCTTGGAGTTTCCTAATGCTGTGTTGAGTAGGTTTACTTTTGCTTTCCCCGCTGGGTAAGGTGTAGATAAGCGAAACGTGGAGGAATAGAGTATTTTCGCGCCCGACCTCAACAGCCATTTGTCGGATAGCTTCAACAAACGGAGGTGTTTCAAAATCCCCAATAGTACCACCGATTTCTGTAATGACGATGTCAACATCGCTGTCTTTTCCAATCTGATAGATACGGCGTTTGATTTCATCCGTAATATGTGGAATCAGTTGAACCGTTTGTCCGAGATAATCACCACGCCGTTCTTTCTCAATTACTTCCTTATAAACAGAACCAGTGGTAAAGTTAGAATGTTGATTCAGGTCAACACCGAGAAAACGTTCATAATTTCCTAAGTCTAAGTCTGTTTCAGCACCATCATGCGTTACAAAAACTTCACCGTGTTGGAAGGGATTCATCACCCCCGCATCAACATTCAGATATGGATCAATTTTTACGACATTCACTTTGAAGCCACGATTAATGAGCAATCTGCCTAATGCTGCGGTTGTAATTCCTTTGCCTATTCCTGATATAACGCCGCCTGTTACGAAGATATATTTTGTCATTTTCTTCCCTTCAAAAATGAGGGCCTCCCTTTTCTAAAATCTGTTTTACCCGTTCTAAGTCTGCAGGTACATCAACTCCTATAAGAGGTATGTCGGTTTCAACAACATGGATAGGAACGCCGTGTTCTAAAAAACGTAACTGTTCTAAACCCTCAGCAATCTCATAAGGGGTGCGCTTCCAAGATGTGAAAGCGAGTAGTTGCTCTTTTCTAAAGGCATATAGTCCGATATGCTTATATACTAAAGCGTTTTCATTGAAAATTGGCTGCTTGTTTGCAGGTGTACTGGGAATAGAACCTCTTGAAAAGTACAACGCATCGCCTTCAAGATTAGTAACAACTTTAACAACGTTCGGGTTGTGAAAATCCTCTATAGTGTGAATTCGTTCTTTTAATGTGCAGACTTGTACAGATGGTCTTTCAATGAAAGGCTGCAGCATCATATCTATCTGTTGGGGCTCAAGTAAAGGTTCATCGCCTTGTATATTAACAATAACATCACATGTCAATTTTTCCGCCACGACTGAGACTCGGTCAGTTCCAGTAGCACATTCTCCTGTCATCTGAACGTTTCCACTAAAACCTTTAACAGTATCATAAATACGTCGGTCATCCGTAGCGACAATAACCTGACTTAGCATTTTTGACTTACAAGCACGTTCGTATACATGCTGTATCATCGGTCTTCCCAGAATATCTGCTAACGCTTTTCCTTCAAAACGGCTTGAGGCATATCGGGCTGGAATAATTCCTACACTTTTCAAATGTTGTTTCTCTCTTTGCGCGGTAAATTTTTATACATTATTGCCCCACTAATAATTGCGATTAATAGAAAAATTAATCCAGTTCCGGTAAAACCTAATAGCAGTTTTCCAATGCTGAATAAAAATGAGTAGATGAAGATTACGCCTATGACCCAATTAACCAAAGCAGGAGTTTTAGAATCTGTTTGAGGGTTTTGTCTATTTGTCCCGTCTTGTGCTTCTTTTGCCTCCCCTGCAATTAGTGTCCATCCTCTTTTACTCGGTCTAACCCTGTTATAGAAGTTTGTTAACGTTTCAGTCGAAACAGGTTCTGTTAAAAATGTAACCACAATCCAGACCACAGTAGAAATTGGCACGATAATCAGCATTTGTAGTGCGAATTCGCCTTTTGTTTGTGGAAGGGTGAAAACAACGATTGAAACAACCAGTGCTGCTAACATCGCAGAAATTTCTGACCACGCGTTAATTCGCCACCAATACCATCGCAAAATCTGCACGAGTCCGATGCCTGCGTTTAGTGCGATGAGAAATTTCCAAGCACCTGCAATGGAATTCATTAAGAAACTCGTCCCACCTGCAATTAGCATAATCAGGATTACAAAAAGGCGTGAGATAGCAACGTAATGTTCAGGTGTCGCTTCGGGTTTAATAAAACGTTTATAAAAATCGTTAACAAGATAGGATGCTCCCCAGTTCAGATGCGTGTCAATCGTTGACATAAACGCCGCTAAAAATGCAGTGAGCATGAGACCCAGCAATCCGACTGGTAGATAATCAAGCATCATCAATGGATAACCAGCTGCGGGGTCTCGCAGTGTGGGGTTAGTATGTCCAGGATCGCCAATGCCAGGGTAAACGACCATTGCAACTAATGCAACGAGTATCCACGGCCACGGCCGGAGTGTGTAGTGTGCAATATTAAACCACAAGGTAGCGAGGAGTGAATGCCGTTCATCCTTCGCTGCGAACATCCGTTGAGCAGTATATCCAGTTCCATCTACACCATTAGATGCCCACCATTGCACTCCAAGATAAACCCCAAACGTTATGATAACCATTTTGCCAGCGCTGAAATCGGGCGTAAAATTCAGTATACTGTGTTCTGCTCCGTAGACATTAACCAGTTTTTCTTTTAGTACACCAATACCTCCAATCTTGTTGACAGCAATGATTGCAAGCGCAATTGAACCTACCATCGCCATCCCGAACTGCACAATGTCCGTCATAACAACACCCCAGAACCCTGACAACGTGCAGTAAACGCCAGCAATTAGCAGAAATCCCAAGACAACCAATATCTTTGTGGTTGCATCATCCTGGAGGTCAAAGGTAATTACAACAATTTTCTGCATTGCGAGGATAACCCAGCCCATCGTAATACAGTTAATTGGTAATCCGATATACAGGGCCCGGAAACCACGTAGGAAACTTGCTGAAGGTCCTGAGTATCTGAGTTCAGTAAATTCTACATCTGTGATGATTTCAGAACGCCGCCATAATCGGGCAAACAGGAATGTAGCTAACATTCCGCTCAAAACGATATTCCACCACAACCAATTACCTGCTATTCCATCTTCAACAACCAACTCAGTGACTGCCAACGGTGTATCTGCAGCAAAGGTTGTTGCCACCATAGAGGTGCCAGCTAACCACCAAGGGAGATTACGGCCCGAGATGAAAAATTCGTCAATATTTTTTCCAGCGCGTTTAGAAAAATAAACACCGAGTCCAAGCGCAAAAAGGATATAACCGACAACAATTGCCCAATCAATAGGGGAAATATTCATTCTTGTTTCTCCAAAGTTCTTGAATTTAATTTATCTTAATACGCCTTAATAATCAAGAAAAAAACTTCGCGCATTTTTAATTGCTTTTTAATTGCAAAGATAAAAAATAAATGGTATACTTAACACAATGGAATAGCAATCAGGAGATTGCTACCATTAAATTTTTTACAAAAGGAGCCTCTCAAATGAAACGCAGTATAGTGATTCTTGTATGTCTGCTATTGATATTTCAAATAAGCAGTTTGTCCGCTGATGTGTTAGATCCAGATTTAATACTTTATTTTGACTTCGAAGTTTTTGAAGGTGGAAATGTTTTAGAAAAATCTGGGCATGGTTATGATGGTGAAATCATAGGAAAAGTCACACAATCCGACGATGGTAAGTTTGGAAAAGCGGGGCAATTTGCCGCAACAAGTTATCTGGACTTAGACGGTCCTAACGTTGATCCTGAACATATTCCGACTGAGGGAATGAGCATTTTAGCGTGGATCAACGTTGAGTCTGTCACTGATATGGCTATTTTCAATGCGAGAGCAGGAGATGGCACGTGGCTTGTACACCCAGAGGCGCGAGGGGACGGTAATTATCGTTGGCTCAATCGTGGTCATAATCCAGGGAAAACGCTATTTGATATCCGTGCTGGCACAAACAAAGCAAAGGAATGGGTACATTACGCTGGTACGTTCAGTCGTGAAGCAGCAATGGCTCACCTCTATATCAACGGAGTCAAAGTTGGTGAGGAAAAAGCACGTCTTCCAGATGCAATTGCAGGAGATTGGGGTCAGGGCGCGCGTGTCGGGTTTAACATTGACAATAAACGTCCTTTTACTGGACTCATGGATGACTTAAATGTCTGGAAGCGCGGACTCACACATGAAGAAGTTCAAAACATTATGAACAATAGCATGGCTGATCTTCTGGCTGTCGAAGCGCGTGGCAAATTGACGACTACATGGGGAAGATTAAAGACTTCTAATCGTTAATTTATCGGAAAATCTGAAAAATATTATCTTCATGTAGGCGCGATTTTAAATCGCGCCTACCGTTTTTATGGAAAACCAATAATCATTACTCACTACGAATCAACGCCAATGCGCGTGTGGCATTTGGCGTTGATTCCTCTTACATTCTGTAGGAGCGACCTCCTGGTCGCGACCAGAAGGTCGCTCCTACAGAAGAAATGTGAGTTGAGACCTTACCATCCAATGTTAAACGGACATTACACTCACAAATTGACACCCGCTGAATGCCAAAAGGCATTCATAGCGTTGATTTATAGATTTCGCAAGTTCTACCCGACCTACGAACAAATGAGATACAATCACTTAGAAATGCCATTACGCTGTTAAACACGAATGTGCTGTTACATGTAAAGGCAAGAAGAACGGACGTTTAGATAAAAGCACTTCTTGACGGATTCTTTCACCTAATGTATCTATACCCACTTGTTCTGCTGTGGCAATCCCGTATTTTTCAATAAATGGCAGGAGACTCTGAAAGATAGTTACCATATATCGGTACCCTGTCCAATTTGCTGCTGCGCCGATAGGAGCATGGAGATGTATCTCTGGTGGTGGTAAACCTACCTTAACAAAAGTTGGATATAACCCGATTCCCATATTGAGATGCGCGCCTGAATGTTTGAATACATCCAATATCCATTGGATAAGTTGATTCATAAGGGGGGTATCTGGATGTGCGTACGCGGGATAGAGCGTGTATTCCGGTTCCTGAAACGCGACGATCCCACCCGGTTTTAGATGTGTTAAGAGTTTTTGGAGGGCATCTACAGGGTCTGCCATATACATTAACACAAACCGACCAACGAGCACGTCAAATTTGTCTTCAAAAGCGAGTGATCGTGCGTCACCTGCAATGAATTCAACGTTTTTTATACCTGCATCTGATGCGCGTTGACGTGCTGTTTGCAGTATAGCAGAGTTAACATCAATTCCTACGATCTGTCCTGATGTGCCAACAAGTTCGGCAAGCATGAGCGCGACATCGCCTGCACCACTACCGATCTCAAGGACTCGCATTCCTGTTTCAATGCCAGCGCGTTCACAAAACAGTCTTGTTGACTCCCCATAGATTTTTGATTGTTCAATGAGACGTGTTGTTTCGTGTGAGGTGCGCCCTAAGGTGTAGGTAGCATCACGATTTGATGCAGACGAATTCTGTGAATGGTTTTCTGGCATGGACGAACTTTTTAAGTTGGAAGGGATACATGCGCTGTGACGTGTGGAGGCAACATAATTGGTCGTTTTGAAGCAGCGACTTCTGCTTGTATCCGAGCTGCGAGTGTGTCTATATCTACTTCATCGGCAGTTGCAATCTCGTAAGCCTCGATCAACGGCAGGATACTGCGAAAACTATTCTCAAGATATGCGAATCCGGGCCAATCTTCGGGGCCGCCCATGGGTGCTTCAAAATGTAGTGCAGGTTCGGGCAAACCAGCATCAACAAAGGCTTTGTAGAGTTCCATACCCATCTCAACATGCGCGCCTGATTTTTCAAACACGGTGCGTCCCCATTTAATTAAATCGTTTATCAAAGGCGTATCTGGATGTACAGCAACAGTGTAAGGTGAAAAATCAACCTCTTGAAAAGCGGCAATTCCACCGGGGCGTAAGTGCGTTGCCAAATGTTTGAGCGCATCTGCTGGGTCCGACATATACATCAGTACGAGTCTGCCAACAACGGCATCAAAATCGTTTGGGAGTTCAAGTGTTCGGGTGTCACCTGCAATAAATTCAATGTTTGTAAATCCTGCAGCGTCTGCGCGTGTTTTTGCTGTTTCAAGGATATCAGCGTTGACATCTACTCCAATAACAGTGCCTTCCGACCCAACAAATTCAGCAAGAGTAAGCGCAACGTCACCTGCTCCACTGCCAACATCAAGGACTTTCATGCCTTTGGCAATACCACTCCTTAGTAGAAAACGCCGCGTCACATCGTCATAAAGCACGGACTGCTCAATCAGTCGGTCAGTTTCGGATTCGCTCCTACCCATTGTATATTCTGCATCTCTGTTTTGATTGCTCATATCAGTTTATCTCCCCTTTTAAAAGTATGTGAAGTGTTGAAAACTCACACTATAATTATATAATAAGAAGTATTATGGCGTAATAGACTGATGGAATTGTATCTTTCCATCTTTAACTGTGTTAATTACTAAATTCTTGATTGCATACCGATTTTGATCAAAATGAGACACTATCATTGCCCCGTTATAGTTCTGTGTTGCTTCTATTTCGTCTCGGATTGCTGTCGGTGTCAAATCTGTCGTTCTTCGCATTGCTTCAATTACAATATTCGTAGAATCAAATCCAAGGGCAGCAGGTCCATTGGGAACAATTCCGAATTTTTCGGTATATAAGTTAACGAATAAATTCCCAAGTTCACTTAATTGTGCATCAGGAGAAAAGTGATTTGCAAAAAAACTACCTTCAAGTGCTGTTCCCCCGATTTCCACTAAGTCAGGACGATCCCAGCCATCACCACCAAGAAAAGTTGCTGTAATACCGAACTCTACAGACTTGGCTTGTTTTACTGCTAATGGAAATTCAGAACCCAAACCTGCCAAAAAGATGATATCTACAGCAGGATCCACTGTATTAATTGCTGTCAATTGTTCAGTATAATCTATCGTCCCCATTTCGTAAAATTGATGCGTAGCAATCGTGCCACCTTGTGCTGCAAAGTCTTCAATAAACGTCTCCGACAGTTCTTCTGAATAGGAATCACCGGTTTCTGTGAGGACAGCGGCAGTCATTGCGTTCAATTCTTGTGCGGCAAACTTAGCTATTATTCTTGCCTGGTCGGGATCACGAATAGCACCCTGGAATGAGAAATTCCCGTTTCTGGTCACCTTCGGATTCGTGGGATAGGTTGTCATCATTGGGATACCATGTTCTTGTGCAACCATACCTACCTCTACAGCTTCATCACTGTAATCTGGACCTAAGATTACTAACACTCCCGTATCAATCAGTTCTTTTGCATGTTGGACGCTGAGTAAAGGTTCTCTGTTACTTTCTCTAAAAAGAAGTTCTATCTGCGCACCGTTGATTCCACCCGCTTCATTCGCGAGTGCAACTGCTAACTCAACACCGTTGCGGGTAGTTCCCGGATCAGTAGGACTATAGATTAAACCGATTTTGACTGTTGTATCTAAATCTTCTGGTAGGACGGTTCGTGGTATTCGCTCACAACCTGAAAAAAGTATACTTGTTATGAAGAATGTGAAAAGAGAGACAAAAAATGGAATACGACTATACATTGTTCTGTTCATTTGAAAATATGTGAGTTCCTTTTGTTTAATTTTGGACGTATTAGGGAGCGGTTTGAAGCCGCTCCCTTTCAAGAAACAAAACGTTAGAAATTGTAACCGATTTTGGTATACCAGAAAGCACCGCCAAACCCGTAGGGACTATATTCACCGAAGGGTCTACCAACGATTGAACCTGTAAAGTTTTCAATATTCGGGTCTGACCAAGTAACATTATTAGGTTCCACATTGAAAACGTTATTCACACCAACTGTAATTCCCAAATTTTCAGCAAATGGGTAATTAATTTCAAGGTCTACCAAAAACACATCATCGTATATTTGTGCACCCACAGCGTATTCATACCAAGGGCCGTAGTAATTAACACGTCCTAAAACACCTAAATTACCTACGATATTTTGTGTTAACGTCACGTTTCCACGATGTTTGGGTAGCCCTTCTTCTAAGAGGCGAACACGCGTATCGTCTAAAATATCCGCGTTGCGTTTGGTAACTTCAGTAGTCGTGTAGTTATATGCAAGACTCACGGCACCTTTGGCAATAGGTGCCGTCAAAACAAGATCAATACCTTGTGTGCTTGTTTCAAATTCGTTGGTAAAGAATCGGAATTCTTGCAAGTTCCCAGCACTCGTGATGCCTTCATCAACGAGTTGCTGAATCTGTTCCTCAGTAATATCTTCGCCGCGTTGGAAGTCTTTGGTGGGTGCCAACCGATCCTCAACCTTGATATTGAAATAATCTATTGTAACACTAACGACATCATCACTGATAACCGTTCCAACAGTAAAGTTTTTTGACTTTTCCGGTTCAAGCGCTTTACCACCTACTAATTCTGCAGCAGCATGGGTTGAAGGGATAGTCCCTTTGTTAACCAACGTATTGTTTTCACCGAATTCCGTTGTGACGTTAAAGGCATTCTGTTGTCCTGGCGTTGGCGCTCGGAAACCGGTGCTGTAACTGCCACGCACTCTCAAGTCAACCTCAGGATCAAGTGTAAGAAATTCCATGAGGTCGTCGCTGAAAGCATAACTCGTTGCGACTTTGTAGTTGATAGTGCTACCAAAATCCTCAAAGTTTTCGGCTCGAATTGCAGCACTGATAACCCATGGGTCAATCGGTGTCAATTCGGTTTCCAAATATCCAGCAAAATTGGAACGTGTCCAATCGCCTTGTGCAATATCGCTGAACCCGGGAAACCCATTGGAACCTGAACTAAATCCTTGGCTTGCCAGCGGCCCAATTTTCCAAGACTCCTCCTGACCCTGCACAATTTCAAAAGTCTCTGTTCTATATTCACCACCAGCAGCGAGAAAAACAAGATCATGGAGTGGATAAGTCAAATCAAGGTTAATGTTTGTATCCGCTTGGATATAATCACCCGGATCGAATTCGGTCGGGGTGTCCGGTCCAAGAGACGCGTTCACAGTGTTTTTGATAAAGAAGTCAGAGGCATGCCGTCCATAAGAAGCACTCAAATCCCATCCCAAATCCTCAGCGACTATTCCTCTGAGTCCAACAAGGATAGAAGCATCTTGCGTGTCAGCACCGAAACGGGGTGTGAATCCGCCAGGAAAAAGTTCTTGGAATGTGAAAAGTTCATCGTCATCAAGAACTTGTTGTAAAGCCTCTGGGTCCGGCACATTATCGGTTATCCTGACCACAGGAACTTCACCTTCTCCAGACAAACGTCCGATAAGCAAGGTTTCCCCACCATCATTACTAAATACAGCAGGGCGAGTATTGGGATTTCGGAAATAGAATCCTCCTTCAACCTGTTTCTGTGCATAGTTCGCATGTCCATAGAGTTGAATGTTACTAACGATGTCAACACCGTAGTTTGCAAAGAACTTGATGTCATCTCTAATAATCGGATGGCCCCAAGGCTGGGCGGGATTCGCAACATGACTATTCCCTGCACCGGAAAGTGCTGCGGCATCGTCTCGTTGTACGGAACGATCTGTTTCATCTGCGTTGCCATATTCCAAACTGAGGTTTGCCCAGATATCTTCTTGTCCTAAACCGATATTACCCGCGACAGAATATGTTAGCCCGTCACCTGCTTGATAAATACCGGGTTTAATTTCTAAAGAACCACCTTTGTAACTATCTTTCAATTGTAAGTTCATCACACCGGCAATAGCATCCGAACCGTATTGTGCCGACGCGCCATCTCGTAGCACTTCCATCTGTTTGATCGCTATGGAAGGTATCGGTGACAGGTCAGCACCTTGCGAACCATCGGATAATCCGTTACCGAGCCAAGTGATTACTGAAGCACGGTGACGACGTTTACCGTTGACGAGTAACAACGTGTGGTCAGGTGCTAACCCTCTCAGATTTGCAGGACGCACGACGGTTGCTGCGTCAGCGATAGGCTGTGCATTTACATTGTAAGAGGGCACCAAATTTCTTAACAAGTCTGGCAAATCTGCCCCACCCTGTTTGACAAAGTCATCGCTAAGCACAACATCAATCGGTACAGTGGATTCAAGAACAGAACGCGGTTTTGCACGCGTACCGACAATAACCAATCCCTCAAGCTCTACGACTTCTTCATCAGATTCATGGTTATCTGCTTCAACAACAGGTGAAAAGACGATAGAAACCGCTAATGCTATGTAAAACACAAGCAGAAGCGGTTCGCTGTTAGTTGTAACTTTCATAATTAATCTCCCCTTATGTTATGAAAATACTTGGTTTACAACGGAACTTACAAAGTTAAGTAGGCGTGAATTGCCCGCTTTTTATGAAAGCAATATACAAACACGCCTACCGAGATTATGTTACAATCTTAGAAACTGTAACCAACTTTAGCATACCAGTATGCCCCATCAAAACCGAAAGGACTAAATTGCCCATATTTGTTGCCGACAGAATCAGCACCATTCGGATTTTCATCGGGATAGGTATTAAGGATATTTCTTCCACCGAGCGTGAGTGCCAATCCGGAGGCCACGGTGTAAGTGGTTTCCAAGTCGACAGTAAACTTTCCAGTGTATTCTCCAGTACCTTTGGGGGGTTCGCCTGGTATATCTGGATCTTGTAAGTAATCTTCAGAATCGAACCAACCACTGAAATAATTGGCGCGTCCGATTACTCCCCACGCATCTGTTATGGATTGCGCGAGCGTCAGGCTGGCGCGATGTTTGGGTAAATTCTCTTCCAGTTCCCTGGTTCGATGATGGTCCAGCGTGGCATTATCCCAACCTTCATATTCAGGATCATCAAACTCATCAGTTAATTCGACGAGTTCTCCGTCGACTACGATATGGGTAACCTCAGTTGACGTGAAGTTATACACGGCAACGAGCGTACCATTCGATATTGGTGCAGTGGCGACAAAGTCAAGACCTTGGGTGCTGGTATTGAAGTCATTGATAAAGAACTGGAATGTTTCCAGATTCGCTGCACTGGTTACACCTTCGGCGATGAGCTGCGCCTTCTGATCGTCATCCAATGTATAGTGTTGTGACACCGATAACCGGTTTTTCAGCCGAATATCAAAAATATCAGCGGTGAAGTTTACCCCCAGAATATCGACGGTAAACCCAGCAGTGAGGTTATTTGATTTTTCCGGGTCAAGCGAGTTATCTTCCTCACCTGTCACAACACCAACAGCCTCGTTGGTGGAAGGTATTGTCCCTTTATTAACGAGATCACCCTTCTCAAAATCGTATTCAGTGGTAATGTTGAAAGTATTTTGCTGTCCGGGTGTCGGTGCACGGAACCCACTACTATAACTTCCCCGTAAGCGCATCGTTTCCGTAACCTTGTAGTTTGCAGCGGCTTTGTAGTTCAGGGTGCCACCGAAAATCTCAAATTGTTCACCGCGCACAGCCAGCGCGAGCAGGAGCGGATCAATCGGTCTAATTTCAGTTTCCAGATAGGCGGCAACGTTGTAACGGTGCCACTTGCCTGCCGCAACTGGACTGAACCCCGAAAATCCGTTGGAGGCAGCCGTGAAGCCTTGCGCCGCGAGGGGCCCGATCTGATGCGACTCGCGTTCGCCCTCTATGATTTCAAATCCTTCGTCCCGATATTCCAAACCCGAAGCGAGGAACACCATGTCGCTGAGCGGATAAGTTACATCAAAGTTGAGGTTATAATCCGTCTGGATATAGTCGCCCGGATCAAAATAGGTCGGTGTATCTGGGCCGAGCGAAGCATTAACGGTATTGAAGATAAAGAAATCGGCATGGTTGCGTCCAAAAGAGCCACTCAGATCCCAAGTTAAGTCGTTACCCAAGGTGTCTCCGAGCGCGGTGCCTTTCACGCCAATGACGACAGAACTATCCAACATGAATGCACCAAATCTGGGGGTGAATCCGCCTGGGAACATCTCTTGAAAATTGAATAGATTCGGGTCATTCTTAACGGCTTGCAACTTTTCGGGATCCGGAAGGTCATCGATTATTGGAATATCGTCAGCATCGTGAGGTGACAGTTCAGTAAACTCCTCTCCAGCAGCCTCCGCTGCTGCCTTTCGGGCTTCCCAATCCGCCATCTCATCTGTCAAACCTCGCAAATCCCCGACGAGCAACGTATCATCTCTCCCAGTTGGGCTAAACACGCCATTGCGAGTGTTTGGGTTTCGGAAATAGAACCCACCTTCGACGCGCTTACTTGCGTAGTTGGCATGCCCATAGAAATCGATGGTATCCGTGATGGTAGCACCGTAGTTGGCAAACAATTTGACATCATTCTCTATAATCGGCTGCCCCCAAATTTGCGCGGGGTCTTTCACACTGAAATTGCCTGCATTAATCAACCTTATGGCATCATTACGTTGGACAGACCGGATGGTCGGATCTGCGCCACCGTATTCAACACTGAGGCTTGTCCACGCGTTTGGACCCCCTAAACCGATGTTGCCTGCGAGCGCAAATTGTCTACCGTCGCCGAATTGGTAGATACCGGGTTTAAATTCAATCGAACCGCCATCATAATTGTCTTTCAATCGAAAATTCATCACACCAGCAATGGCATCAGAACCGTATTGTGCAGATGCGCCATCACGGAGGACCTCTACCTGTTGCAGAGCAATTGCGGGAATAGGTGCCAGGTCAGGTCCCTGTGAACCATCAGACAAACCGTTCCCGAGCCAGTGAATCACTGCGGCACGGTGGCGCCGCTTGCTATTGACGAGTACCAGTGTATGGTCGGGGGCGAGTCCCCTTAAATTTGCCGGACGGACCACTGTTGACGCATCACTAATCGGCTGCGTATTGACGTTATAAGATGGCACCAAAGTTCTCAGCAGATCCGGCAGATCCGCGCCACCTTGTTTTTCAAAAGCCTCATTTGACACAATATCAATCGGTACTGCTGAATCCAAAACGGAACGCGGCTTTGCCCGAGTACCGACGACCACAACGCTTTCAATTTCAACAACTTCTCCCTCAGACGTAGCCTCAACAGACTCAGTTTCATCTGCTTCTGTGTCTTCTTCCTGTGCTACTGCTGTAGGTAAAAATACGATACAAACTGCTAAAGCGATGGACATCGCAAGCAGAACCGTTCTAAAAACTTCTGTGATTTTCATAAATCAGACTCCTTAGGTCTTTTTTTAATAACATAACATTTTCCCATAAAAATGAGAAAATGTCTCAAATTTAGGTTCTCCCTTGAAAACATTATATCATTAGACTTGAAAACACGTCTCAAGTTTAGAATAAATCGGAAATATGATACTTTCATACGACTGATTTACCTGAACCTATAAATACGTAATATTTTGAGTATAACACAGTTCCACTTGAATTCAAAAGAAAAATTTGTTATATTTATGTCATGCTACTTTTATATTTGGTAATTGCATCGGCAACAGTGATGCTCGGCGCTGTAATCGCGATGGTTTTTCGGGAAAAACAGACTGCATTTCACCTCATTTTCGGTATTACCGCTGGTGCAGTCCTCGGCTTTGTCTTGATGCTAATGCTTCATCTCTTCACGGAAGTAGGTTACCCCACAATTTTAGTAATGTGGGGTGGTTTCTTGTTAATTTGGCTGTTGGAACATCTCACGCATCGGATGCAGGAACGCCTCGGTAATCATGTAGAAGTTAAGAAGAAACAACATTGGGGTGTCAACTTAACAATTATCGGGTTGTCAATCCATTCAATTGCCGATGGATTCAATCTCAGTATCGCAGCAGAAGAGGAGACAGTGGGTATCGCCCTTGCACTTGGCGTATTACTTCATCGCTTTCCAGTAGCAACAGTGATAACGGCAGCGTTACGTCGTGATTATGGCGTTGGAGAGACATTATTTAGACTTATCCCGCTTATTATTGCGCCGTTTATCGGTGCATTTATGGGTGAACGACTATTGCATGGTGTTCTTAGGGAGTTAACGGAGTATTTAACCGCTTTTGCTGCGGGAACACTATTGCACGTTGTGATGGATGGTTTGCGAGGTGGTTACACGCCTTCAAAAGAAAAGGTAAGTAATGCTACAAAGATTGCATTTGTTGTGGGATTGATTTTAACTATATGTGCTATGTATTTTTTTCCTGGGTTTGAGCATGGGCATGATCATGTGCATTAAATCGGAGTTGAAAACTCCTCCTACAATTTTAGTTTTTATCCCGCTTGTAGGTCGGGTAGAGCGTCAGCGAAACCCATAGGCGTCAATTTAAGAAAAAATGCTGTATTTTCTCTTGTTGGAGGGCTTTGTAAGCCCGATATTGTGAGTCTTAACCAATAAAATCGGGGTTGAAAACCCCTCCAACAATGGGAATATCCTTAAGGTGAAACCCAACCTACGAGAACTATATGCGTTATGTATTTTTTCCTGGGTTTGAGCATGAGCATGAGCATGTACACTAAAATTTTAACAAGACAACCTGGGACAAATACATATCCTATTCTGGGGGCGTTATTCTGTCTTTTTATATTAACTATGCACGCGGGTGCGGCAGAAATACCGATTGTTGTATCGGGAGAACCTCGTGCAACGGTGCAAATCGGTGCTGACGCTTCAACCCAAGAGCGGTTTGCTGCATCCGAAATCCAAACCTTTATTGAAAAATGGACAGGTGCTCAACTTGAACGGCAGACCAATCAACAACGGACGGCAACGCAGACGGTTATAGTCTTAGGCACACTCGCCTCAAATCCGACGATTCGCTCTCTTCAAGCAAAAATTGATTTAGAATTACCAGAAGAACTTGGTGATGAAGGGTTTCAGATTAAATCCGCAGAGCTTGGGACAGAAATCGTTATAGTTGTGGCTGCACATACCCCGCGCGGTGTGATTTATGGTGCTTATGCCTTTATTGAGGCATGTATCACCGCGTTGACAGGATTCGAACCTGTACATCCAGAGATCGCAGTAGCGCGTACTCCTTCACTTTCCGTACCCTTTTTAGACGAAACATCCCGTCCATTTTACCCTGTCCGAGCAGTATTGGAGATAGATGACCCCGATTGGCTTGCAAGGCAACGCGTGAATATGAGTGGGGGTGAAGGAGTCTGGACAGGAACCGGTATTGAAGACGGATTTGGCACTGCCTTCAAATATGTGGACACTCCCGCATTTTCAGAACTGCAAGATGAACCTCGCACACAACGATTACAGAGGATTGAGACACTCCAAAACCGATTTGCTGCACTTAGCGACCGCGGCATTGATGCCTATCTATTTATGTATTTAACAGGTGAACCGACAGAAGCACTCATAAAAGCACGTCCCGACCTATTGGGACCAGAGGTATTGTACGGTGCATCAAGGAATGAGGTATCTTACCGACCGTTTTGCTGGTCAAAACCGGAATTCCACACCTTAGCACGCCAATTAACTCAGGAAATTGTGAAAACCTACCCCGGTTTAGCAGGATTTCACCTACGATCTTGGGGACATGAGACGCGGGCGTGCAACTGCCCTGAATGTGGCGACCGTTCCCCAGAAGGACAAGCGAAACTATGGGCAGTCTACTTTACGATTATTAAAGCAGCACAAGAAGTGCGACCCGATTTTAAGTTCTACATTTCGGGGTATAACAGAAGTTGGCTCCAAGACCCAGATGGCGACTATGCACGCCAATTGCCCAAAGGCACGATCTTTTCGCAAAAGTGGGGTGCTGATGGGGAACCGGTCATTGATCCGAATATTCCAATTGAACAGATGAATGCGCTCGGAGAGATGGGACACCGATTCATTGTGCTTTCGCATGATGTTGAGGAGGTGATGCCGTTCTGGATGCTTGAAAGTGATCTGTTCGTACAAGGTGTGCGTCAACTTGCGAATTCGCCTGAAGTTGTTGGGTTAAGTGGATTCACTGTACAAGGTGCAACGCAAGGCTTAGGTTACCTTGACCGACTTGTGAGCGCTCGTATTAATTGGGATATTCAGCTTGACCATCTACAATTATTGCGTAATGAATTGGTTGCCCGCTACGGAAACACGGAGGCAGCAACGTTGATTCTGAGCGCATTACGTATCAACGGTTGGACTATGGCGAGTTATTTTTCAGATTATGCGAGTTCGCTTTCCATCGGTGGCACTTACGGCAGCGGTTCCGCTGGTTTAGCCACGCGGTTTTGGAACTTAATTGGTCGTAAGGCTGTGCAAGATACATTGGCAATCCCTGAATTAAAAATTGCACAGACCGCTGTCCACCGATTCACAAATCTTCTTGCACCGCAGCAACGCGCAGCAAATGAGATACGAGAAGCAAACGAAATCGCTGAGCCGGTGGATATTGAAGCAGCACATGATTTGAACGATGCAATGCACCTGATGAGGTTATGGGTGTTGCTATTTCAGAGTCGCGAAAAACTGGTGGAAGCGATTACGCTCGGTTATGAAGTGAACACCGGTAGTAGGATTAACGCTAAACTTGCCAGTGCAGCGGAGTTCTCAAAATCTATACAACCTTTAATTAAGCAGTTTGAAGAATTTGGTCCCCTTTTTGGCTATTCGCACCAGACGAATGAGGTGGAATTGGTGAATACCTTAAAAGATGAGGTTGCATGGCTTGCCAGTTTCGACTACCGAACGCTCCAAAAACATGACGAAAGTTTTTCACCGGAAGAAACCGAATTCCGTATCTCTGAAGTGCATAATTATCCCAATCCGCTCAAGCGTAAAACTACATTTACTTATCAGTTGGCTCTTGATGCTGATGAGGTGAAGATTACAATCTATACGGCATCAGGGCGACGGATACAAATTTTGAAAGATGTCTCCGCGAAGGAAGGGTATAACGAGGTGACGTGGAACGCACAAGATGCGGAAGGCTCCCCGCTCGCGAACGGGGTTTATTTTTACAAAATTCGTGCTGTTTTAGATGATAAAAAGGTTGAAAGTATTCATCGATTAGCAGTGATTAGGTAGTGATAATTTGTGTCTATATATGATATGTTCTATATACCTTTCGCTCCTCTGGGGTTTGCTATTGATGGGATTAACGTTTCTGATACACCTTCGCCCCGCTGAATGCCCAAAAGGCATTCATAGCGTTGATTTCGGGCGACAAGTGTATAGCATGAAATCTCCCGATCTATACCTTAATATATTAACATCTGGATTATATGCTACACCTTTCGCTCCTCTGGGGCTTTATCTCTCTATCAATGGGTTTCTATACACCTTTCGCCTCTCCGAGGCTTTGGTAAATCACATCTCAGCCCCCGCTGAATGCCATTAGCAGCATGAGCGTTTGGCACGCTGCCAAATCAACGCCTCATGCGCTTTTGGCATTCGGCGGGTTTCGTTCCTCAACCTAACCTACAATATAAACTATCAGTAAACTATTAACCGATAATACTTAAAACTAACTATAGTTTGGACAATTTTTAGTTTTTTAGAGACAAAAAGCAGAAAAGAGGGTATCCTTTCAGTATAGTA
>JAPPIG010000125.1:4970-6082 GCA_028820635.1 Candidatus Poribacteria bacterium | reverse complement strand
CAGGAAAGGCGGTGCTGCGAGGTCTTTTGGACGGACATCCTGATTTGTTTGTTTTTCCGATTCACGACATGATTCCGGATGCTCTCTGCGATTTCTCAGATCCAAGATGGCTCACATACAAGGATATTTTACACTTGCGCTCCCTGCTCAGTGGTTCTTATTATCACCAGATTGAGTGGTTCGCCCGTAAACGGGAAATGGAAATTGAAATGTCTGCGACGGAGCGAAATTACTATCCGATTGATTTGGATTTTCGCCAGTTCGATGAGACTTGGATGAGTAGGTTAGTTAAAGAGTCTCAATGGACCCCTCAGTTAATCGTGGAGCATATTTACCAAGCCCTGTTTGAATCATGGAGAAATTATCCTGTTTCCAAGGCGGGGCTGCCCAATCACTATGTTGGCATGGGGTACAGTAAACCCAACACGATAGACCTTTTTCCTGTGCACTATCCGGATGGAAAATTGCTATATGTGACCAGATCCGTTGAGGGTATCATTGCGACGCGTGGAAATCGAAGACCTGTTGCGGATGATATGCGTTCAGAGCACTTAGTCTATAGAACAGCTCAGACAATAATCAGCGGCGGAATTGTTCGTGAAATCGTCCAGAGACAGGAGCGTGCGTGTGTTACGGCACAGGCGCGTCCGAATCAAGTGAAGATTGTCGAGTTTTATGATCTGATTCATCGAACTGAAGCGACCATGCGGGATGTGGCGGAATTCTTGGGCATTCCGTACGTTGAATCAATGACAGTCTGTAGCGTTCTGGGCGAAGAAATGGTTTCGGATTCTGGAAAGAAATGGGTTGGTAAAGAGTTGGACGACCCGACTGAAAACCTGAGCGGGTATGAGCAGGCGTTAATTTCGCTTGAAAAGGATGGTGTGAATTTTTTCAGGATACATAATTGGAGGCATCCGTTTGCTATTCTGTATGCCTCTCGGCTACGAATGTCGCGCCTATTGAAAAGTTTTCGCCAGCGTTTAGCGAAATTCATAGGTGGGAAAGGTTTTAGGTTTGGCGCGAACCAATGGACACGAGACTATTGATTCCATTAATCCCTAAAGCCTCATGCTTGCCCCTAATTTGTGATCTTTTATCATTGGATCGAA
>JAPPIG010000125.1:0-4960 GCA_028820635.1 Candidatus Poribacteria bacterium | reverse complement strand
AAAGGAAGACATATGAAAGCAGTTATTCCTGTTAAGGCCTCCTCGTTGCGAGTTCCCAATAAGAACTTTCGCCCATTTTACAATAGGAAGTCGTTGTTCGATTTAACAGTAGAAAAACTATTGCGTTACTTGCCTGCGGATGACATATACATGAGTTGTGAAGACCCAATGCGTGAATCGCTCGCCGACAAGTGGAACATTAACTTCCTATTGCGAGACAAGCGTTTAACGGAAAATGAGACACCGATGACGGATGTAGTTACAGGCGTTTGTGATATGGTCCCAGGAGACAGCGACTTGATGTGGTGCCAAGTAATTGATCCACTGTTTGACGCGTATGAGGAATGCCTTCAACAGTGGCAGGGTCTAAATGGGAAACATGATTCACTGGTGGTTGTTTACCCACATCGGAGTTATTTTCTTGATGTGAATCACCGTCCTGAGGGGTTTGGTTTTGGGGCTTGGCATATCTCGTCTCAGTGCTTACCTCAGAGGTATCAATTAACTTTTACGCTCTCGATTCTCAGTCGTCGTGCAGTAAATCGGACTCGGTACTACATTGGAGAAAACCCGTACTGGTACGAGGCATCGAATATCCCTATTGATATTGATACACCTGAAGACTTTGAGTTAGCACAAGTGGTTTATAAGCATTTTGCGAAGAAGTGCTGAAGCTTCTTTAGATAGAGGTAAAGAAACCGCATGCTACCTGAGAAGAAATAGGGTTGTTTTTCAGACCTGTGTGCATGTCTATAAGTGAGGATTTATTTAATGTGTGGAGTTGTGGGGTATTTGAATGGGAATGGTGCTGTTGCGAGCGAAGAAGTACTTGCGCGCATGATGCTACCGGTTACGCATCGGGGTCCAGATGACAGTGGCAAGTACGTGCGCGGTTCCTTGGGACTGGGGCATCTTCGGCTGAGTATTCTTGACTTGAGCCTACGTGGCAGTCAACCGTTCATCACTGCTGATGCTAAAGGGGTCTTAGCTTATAATGGTGAAGTTTATAATTTTCAAGCTCTGCGCAAAGCACTTGAAAAGGAAAATGTCGGTTTCAAAAGCACATCGGACACCGAAGTGGTCCTGAATGCGCTTCATTTCTGGGGCCCTGAACGTGCGATTCCACAATTTAATGGTATTTTTGCGTTTGCTTACTTCGACGAACGTGATAAGACACTTTGGTTAGCGCGTGACCGGTTGGGAATCAAGCCACTGTATATTGCGCAGTCCTGCGACACTATAATCTTTGCCTCGGAGATTAAATCTATTTTGCGGCATCCGGATATGCCATGTCGTCCGAATATGCTTGCGTTGACGACGCATCTGGTGCATGAGTATTTGGAAGGCACTTGGAGTGCTTTTGAAGGGGTGGAATCGATTGCACCTGGCTCAATTCTGAAGATAAAAGACGGTGCAATTAGGGAAATTCAGTATTTTGACGTGATACGGGATCTGGACGTAGATCGTCTTCTGGAGAATCATTCCCGGAATTCACATGAAATTGTATCTGATTTTGAGGAAAAGATCACCACGGCTGTTCATTCGCAGTTGGTGAGTGATACGCCTGTGGCAACCTTTTGTAGTGGTGGGATTGATTCAAGTTTTATCACAGCTGTGTCGAAGGATGTGACGCCGAACCTTGTTGCGTATGTTGCGAGTGTAGAAGATGCGCTCCCGGAGGCTGAGAAAGCTAAGCAAGTTACCGATCATTTGGGGATTGAACTGCGAAACATTAGTTTTCGGAGCGAGGATTACCTACGCGGTTGGGCGGAATCGGTGTGGCTTTTGGATCAGCCGCCGGTCTATGTCAGCGATCAGATCCTCTTGGGTCTGGTTCGCGTTTGCCGTGAGGATGGTTTCAAGGTTCTATTATCTGGGACGGGTGCGGATGAACTTTTTGGTGGTTACCCTTGGCATGCAGATGCACACCGTCTGTGGCGGTGGCAGAAATGGCAAGCCCGTGGCCGATGGGCCCTGCGTCCTTTAGGATTCATCTTTGAAACATTGTCGAACCTTTGTCCTATCGACCCCATAACGCTTGAGGAACGAACATTCGCCCGTTGGCCTACTCCGAATCCGCAGAACGATCATCAATACATAAGGGAAGCGTGTGCTGAGGATGGAGCGCAACGGGCGTTGCGATACAAGAGTTTGTTTGAGAAGCTTGCCCCAGTGAACCCTGTTGACGACCGGGCACTTCTGGCTGTCTGTTTAAATGATTTATACGGACATATTTTGAACTTAGTCCATCGAGATGATAGAATGGGAATGGGGGCATCCGTTGAAATCCGGGTTCCATTCTTAGACAATACGATTCTTGATTACGCGATGCATCTACCTGCTAAGTACAAGTACTTTAAAGGAAAAGGCAAAAGAGTGCTTAAATCCGTTGCGACTTCATATCTCCCCGATGATATTGTGCATGGACCGAAGACCCCTTTTTCAACAAGTTATAAACCCTACAAAGCTGCGATGCCTTTAGTACGCACAGGTATGGTACCGGAACTTTTTAATTGGAGCTCGATGGCGGTGAAACACCTCATGTCGGAACTTGTTGAAAAACCGACAGTTTTTTATTCAGTCGTGGGTGTAGAACTTTGGGCTCGTATGTTTCTGCGTGGTGAGACACCTGTCGAAATAGGCGAGAAGCTTGTTAAGAATGCGGCGGAAGTTGGCATTTGAAAAGGGACTACTACTTGTCGAAATTTTTTACAAAAGACTTCTATCATGTTTGGCATAAATGCTTTCAAGCGCGAACGCGAGAATACATATCAAATCGAGATCGAGAATGTAAGCCGAGTCAGAAATACGATGCTTCCAGAAGGGGAAACCCTACTGATCGGCCAGGATTTATATTCACTGACACGTGCCCGTCAAATTACTGATTTGCATTTGCTTGCTCATGTATCTGAACAAGAATGTGTAAACAGAACAAGGCATCGCGTTAGGTTCCGGTTGAAAAAAAAGAAAATAGGTATCAAATACTCGCAGAAGTTATTTGTCAATGGCAGGAGGTTCCAAGGTGATGTAGATTGTGGTACAAATTTTCAGAAAGCGTTTGAACTTTTAGAAAAAATTCCACCGATCACAGCTGTTCTACTAAAACATTCGCTCTACTGTGACTACGCGAATCCTGTAACTGGCATCAAATTTAGAATTGCGATAGAGTCCTGCAATGCTCTAAATCCTATGAGATATAGGGATAAATCTGATTCATTTTTTTTTCTTGAGGTTGAAGATAAAGAAGGATTTGATTTAGAAAATTTCAGAAAATCCTTATTATTTGTAGAGAAATTACTTCCTATTGTGAAATCGAATACCAAATGTGAAACCGGTAATAAGATGGATATATGTCACAAACATTTTCCGGGACAAAAACTGGTATTCAAAGAATGTGAGATCCTCAAGGCATTGGTACACGATGTTTTTAATGGACCGGCAACACAAGTCTTTCCGGTTGTTGATATTAACTAACGTATTTAAATTAGGGCTTACGCAATATTGGCAACGATAGAAGGGTTTTGGAGTTGCCGTTGTACGTAATCATTAAGTAAATTTTTTTCAGTTGGTGAATCGTTTGTATGAGAGAAAAATCTGACCTGATTGAAGTTGAACTAAAATTTCTTCCCAAAAACTCCGACGTAGAGGTGCTCACACTGTTAAGATCTTTACTCCAACCCGGGTGGGCACTTGCGAAATCATCACCTCGTATTGTTCTTGATATCTACATGGATACTGATGATTTATACCTGAATCGTACCGACGCGCCTTTACGATTTCGCAAGCGTAGGAAAAAGAATGGCTGGACTGCGAATTTTAAGTTACCTAGTAAGGGACAATATGATTACTTAGAGCGGCGCGAGATTTATACAACTTTGGAAAATGAAGAGGTGCTTAGATATAAAACAAATGACATCCCGGGTCAAGCCTCTTTGAGTGCTTATGACTTTATAGCATCGAAAGGAAACAAATCACTGCGTTTCTCAAGCCAAAGATGTATGTTAAAACCAATAGTGCTGATAGTCTCGTATCGTCAAATGTATAGCGTTCGACCGATGGGTTTTGCTCATCGTGGATTGGAGTTGGTTCACGTTCTGTTTGATGAAATGACGGCGTTTGACATCCGAGATATGGATATCGATCATTTAGTAACTCATGGCGAATTAGACTACTCAACGGATACTCCATATCACACATGTGGTTTTAATCTTGTTGAGATCGAAGCTGACTGTGGAAGGAATAGAAAAGCAGATAAACGGAATCTGTTCGAGTTAATGGTTGAGAAAATTAGATCTAATAATTTTACAATGACACAAAGAAATAAGTACCAAACGAGTATTGACTCTCTTGATATAACACAGAGTTGACCCATAGAGAACTCGACAGGGCAGTGTTTTTAGCGAAATTCCGCCAATGTGTAAGATGTTAAATGCTCTTTTTATAGGAACGCAACAATGGATCACAACCAAGAATATTCAATCTATTACTGTATACTCCCTCATATAACCGAACCGTCTGTTCTCATGCTACAAATTGAAGGGCGGTGGTATCTTCCACATGTAAGTCCATTTGATTATACGCGGAGTTTTTTTCCAGAGGATATTGTTGCCATAAGGGAGGCGTTGGACGAGGCGTTTAATATTGAGGTAACCGTGCTACGTCATATTGAAGATGTCAGCGCGATCCAAATATGTGAGTTGGAAAACCATAGTCCGACATGGTGTCCCCCTGCCAACGGGCGTTGGATTGGTTATAGTGATCTCACGAATTTGGAGTTTGCGATTAGAGAACATCGGGCAGTGCTTCAAACATGGTTTTCGGAGCGGCAGAAAGGGGAACTCTCTACACTTACCCCTCCTTGGGAACAGCGAGGCTGGTTTAATGAAGTTAAAGTTTGGATCGGATCCCAAATTTCCCAATTAGGTTACGATGTAGCAGGCCCCATAACACAACTCAAAGG
>JAPPIG010000135.1 GCA_028820635.1 Candidatus Poribacteria bacterium | reverse complement strand
TAAGATTGATAAACAGATTCAGGATTTTGCGATCAATTTTAGTTCAGCGTATCAGAAATTTAAGGAACTGTTTCTCATAGCGCATTATCAGCGTGGTATATACTTAGCATTTGCGAACATAAAACCTGATAATCTTACTTATCTTGCCGCCGAAGATGATTTAAGTAAGTCTTATAATGAACTTGTTGACCTTGATCGACCTCTGTGGATACATCTAACATTATCAATTTTCGACGCTTTATTAGTGAACTTACGAAAATTAATAAAAGATACATCTTCAGGTGCCGGAAAAGCCATTTCTACGAAAAGCATCGTAACCCAAATACGTAACTTGCATACGAGTATCAAAGCAGACTCCGAAGAGTTTACGCTCTTTTTAGAACGCCTTGATTCTCATATAAAGAGGGCAGAATCACCGCAAATGCAAAATCTATGGGATTATACCTATTCTAATGTCGCCCATATTGATAACAAATATGAATATGACGACTCTAACTCTTTTATCATTTCTGATTTAAGAACTTTGATAAACATTGTGAACGATTTTATGGATGATATATGTGAGTTTTATAATTACGGTGAATCTGGACATCTCGTGAACACAAGCTATGATCACGCGGTCGACTGGATTAGGAAACTTTCATTTTTTATGGAAAACTCATTACGATATGTGAAAGGTGCTATTAATGCTATTGCTGTCTATTGCTATCAGCATCCTGATTATATCAATCTAAACCCCGAAGAAGCAAGTGCTGAAATACTCAAGAAAGCAATTCCTTCAGATGAGTTTCTGTTGTTAAGAATGAGTATAGAAAAAGAGCTTGCACAACGCATCTCAGAATTGAGAGATGAACTTTTAAGGCAAAATGCTGGGAATAGATTGCCTAATAACTGAAATTAAAACTTAAAATTTCTGACGTTTTTTTCAGTTTTTTAGGTGTATTAGCTGCCGATGGTACCGCGATGTTGAAGATTCAGTGGCGGCGAAAGAACGCTATCAAAACGGATCAGGAGGAACAGGACCTTTCCTCGAAAGGAGGCATAGATGCAAAATCGACTTAAACAATTGCCCTTAAACATTCAAAAACATGTGTACGAAATCGCAGGAATGGCTGGCACGATTTGCTCAGACTTCAACTCAACAGAATACAATCAAGCGATGACGGCGTTCTTATTCGCAACATCCGAAGAATTACGAGACTTCCTTCATGACCATGCCAAATACAATCTTGAACATCGCATCAGTTGGTATGATGCGATGCAAGAAGTCTACAGGACACCTCAGCAGAAACGCGTTTACCGTGCATATCTACGATCTCCAGAATGGAAACGGAAACGTCAAGCGGTTCTCAACCGTGCGATGCTACCTTGTATGCCAGAATCACCCATAATCCGCAGGACACATGATGAATATGGACGTTTGATTGAATACATTGACACTGAATGGAAACCGATTTGTGAACATAGACGCTCCATTTGTGAACGCAGGTGTGCCAGAGATGAAAAATTCAGCCACTTAAATTGTGAATGCAGGTGTTCAAATATCGCTAAACAGGTACATCACTGGAACTATGAGCGTGTCGGAAAAGAGCGGATAGGAATGGACCCCACAGAATCGGAAGAAAATGATTTGATAGCACTTTGTCCCGAATGCCACGCCGCTTTGCATGCTGAAGGAAAAATCACTCAATAAATTTGATAGGTTGACAGGTAGATAGCACAAAAAGCAGAAGACAATGATTAAAGCCTACCACAACTGCACGCTGGAGACCGCGGAACTTATCAAGGCAGACGGTATGATTCGCTCAAACGCTGAGTTACAAAACCGCGGAATAGACCAATGTCGTATCACCGGGCTTTCGACCGAAGATATACGGTTTGTGTTCTTGTATTCAGAGTGTTTTCAACATTCCAAAGATCGAAGCGCCTACCGAAACAGGGAAAAACGAAATGATACCTTTGTTGCGTTCGTCTTTGACGCTATCCGGCTCATCAAAACATATAACGCGTTTGTCGGTAAGGACATTATCCACTTAGACTATTTCGCAGGTTTAATCCCGAATATCCGCCAACGCGAACTTGCACAAGCAGAGATACGGAAAAATAATCGCTGGCGAGACGAAGCAGCTCTAAATCAACTGCGAAAAGGGATGGCAAATCCTACAGAAGACGGATTTATAGAGATTCTGGTGCCACAAGCAATCCCTCTCACAGATTGTCTTGGTATTGTGAACGCCAACACGGGAGAAATTCTGCAAGGCATGTTTCACAATCCAGACACGTTGCAGTAGAAACGAGTTCTGAATTGCATCTTTACTTGAAATCCCACCAAAACGCGTGGAAGAATACAGAGGAGCGAAAACCGTGAAACCCAAAGAGCGAGCTATCCAAAGTTTTCAGGAGAATCAAAATCTCATCTCCGCTATTAATACCTTGTCAATTCATATCAAATTAAAAATGGCGGGACATTCCGATTTGAATAGAGAAAAGGATATACAAAAGGCTACGGAAGATCTGTGCGCGTTTTTAAAAGAACTGAATCCACAAGTGCAGTGCGTTGAAGTAGAAAATCAGCCTCTTTTAGGAGTTGATCCACGTCGTCGGCAGTTCGTCAAACATTTAATTTCTGCGAAGCATAGCTGCTCTATTCACTCACCATCTCTCCTCGGGGACCTTTCGGAAGGAGTACAACTTTTGTACTCTGACGCGGAATCAGATAAACAGACCATTCTACTTTTTCTGAAAGAGCTCCGAATGCTCCTTGAAGAACATATAGCCGGCGATACAGAAATTCTCTTCGGGAGATTTTAAAGGACTTATGGCACTTTATCAAGATTACGAAACAAAAATCCTAATCCAAAATCGCATTGACATCAGCAATGACGGGGTACAGGAAATAATTCAGTTTTATGATCCGGATCAGACATTACAACTGCCTGTTGAACCCTTAGGGCGAATTCAGGATTTCTTAGACGATTACAATTATCTGACAGGACAGACTTTTAAACTTCGTTATTATCAGGCGTTGGCACTGCTTTTTACCGAATGCTTTTTCGTCGATCAACAATCAGAAGGATTCGACGCAGGCAGTGAACAAGAAGACCAACGGATGTTAGCGTATTGGATGGCGACAGGTAGCGGCAAAACCCACATCATGCATCTTAACATCCTCCAATATCTGTATCACTTCTGTAAAAAGGACAATGCCCGTCTCCAAATCTTCCTGACAACCCCTTTGGCAAATCTTATCAAACAGCATGAACGCGAATTGAAACCCTACATTGATAAACTCAATGAAACCTATAATAACCGAATTGAACTCACAATTGACACCACGCAGGGACTTTTACAGAAAGAAGATGATTATTTCTATTTGCCAGATGAAGGAGAGATTCGTCGTCTCATTTTAGTAGACGAAGCGCATATCGGCTTGACAAGCCAGCAATCTGGCAAATTCAGAGAACTTCGGAACCGTCTCAACGTACGAAATTCCTTCCTATTTGAATATTCCGCCACCTTCCACAACATCGCTAAAGAATTGGCGGACGAATATGATAGCGCAATCATCTACCGATACGATTACGCTCGCTTCTATAGCGATGGATACGGCAAAGACCATTTCTTCAAGCCTATAGCAGCAGATAGAGTGGCTGATGAATCCGAGAAAGAAATTAAAGACAACTTAGACGAGTGCCTCCGGGTGATGGAGGAAAAGTTACAGATTTTCAATAGCGTCCAAAAGGACGAACAGTATGACAATGACCTCACTGTGCATCGTCCCTTGATGGCGTTCATGGGGCACACAGTCGAAAACCCTAAAGACGAAGGCAAAGGCGATGAAGTTTCTGACATCCAGAAAGTTCTTGATTACCTTGCGGCACTCAGCGAGGCGGAACGCCAGACATTCAGGTCCATTTTTGGTGGTGCCATTATCGGACCCCTGACCGTTGCCCGCAATTCAGACAATAATAACGAACTACTCTTGTCTTACGGAGAAGGCGAAAAATGGGGAATGATTAACGTCGGGGATGCTACGAGTTTTTACCATAGCATAGAAAACAATCACATTGTAACTCGCGATGAAGAAATTAGAGATCCGAATCTTCAATTTGAAAACCTTGATAACGAAACCAGTCCGATAAATGTCCTGATTGGGAGCCGCAAGTTTGCAGAAGGGTGGAATTCTTACCGTCTTTCTGTAATTGGTCTGATTAACTTGGGCAGTGCTAAAGGCAACCTGATTATACAGATTTTCGGACGTGGCGTTCGGCTACATGGGAAAGGTGGCGACGGAAAACGTCAGTATATTGACCATAAATCGGACTATCGCTTTCCCTATCAAAACGTGGAATCTAACATCCGGCGACTGGAAACTTTAACTGTCTACAGTTTGAAGCAAAGTTACCTTAAGCAGTTTCTTGATGAAGTTCATGCAGGAGGGGTCTCACTTCAGCACGTCTTTAAAATTCAAGTCAACCCAATGCTTTTTAGAATAGATAATAACACATCAGTTGAATTTGAGAAATATCGCCATAAATTACCCATTTTTAAGCAGGACAAAATGGTAGGTAGTGGTATAAAAAGGGTGACGTTCAACGGTAATGAAATACATTATACCTATCTTGATAGTGGCACCGAAGAATCGAGAATTATAAATAACTGGCGGAAGCTGACGTTAGATTACCGAACAGATAAAGGGAAAAATGCGCCAAATGTCTATGAAGACCTACGACAAAATAATGAAAAATATTTTTGTTATCTGAATCGGGCAAAACTTGCCACCGTTATTCGTCGTGAGACGGAGAAAAACCAGCTGCAACTCTATAGCACAGAAAACTATGAACCTACTATCATTGATTTCTTATCACTTATCAGGGAAATTCGTTATCGGGAACAGGGGCAAGATCCAATTGCTTGGACAGATCGGCTCAATCGCCAAATTGTAATTGATGTCGCCCGTAATCTACGGAACCGTATAAACGCTCATATCAATCGTGCAAACTATGTTTATAAACCATTAGAACGGGGTGATTTTATCTATGAGTACACGGTAACAAAAGAATTTCCAACACAAGATGAATTGAACGCTTTTTCAAAACAGGTTAAAAATGCAGAATCAGATGCACTTCAAGAAAATCCACACTCTCAAATCAAAAACAAACTGCAACTACCTCTGCCTCGAGGACATCGGCATATTTACCTACCCCTTATGCGTCCGCAGGAAGAGGTAGAAGATGAGCATCGTGATGTTAAAGTATCGCCTGATAGATTAAACGCAGGCGAAAAGAAATTTGTTGAAAATTTGACTGAATACATCAAGTTAAATTACCAACGGAATGAAAGATACGAATTCTATCTGATGCGGAACGCGCAGAAAATCGGTATCTATTTGGAAAGTGACGCGGGGAGTTATTATCCCGACTTTGTGCTATGGGTACTTGATACACAACAAGATATAACACATATTCTTTTTATTGATCCAAAGGGTGAGCGCGAGATCATTGGCGGAACAAAGGGCACTTACAAGAGCCATCCGAAAGTTAAACTCGCTCAAAAATCTGAGGACGATACACTTGTAACACTCGAAAATCGATTAGAGGCTAAAGAGGGGCGGAAATTCTGCCTGAGTTCGTTTCTACTGTTACGGGATAGTTCCGAGTTAGGGAAAGATGAACCTATAACGTGGGTGGAAGAAAATATGTTGGCGTATAACATTCTCCGTTTGGATTGGCACGAAAAAACAGAAGACGGTTCCACCAGTCAGTTCAGAGATCGAAAATCATATTTGGATTTGATGTTTGAGAAAGCTGGAATTCGGTAGTTTTAACGTTGAAAATCGCCATTTTCTTGTTGTATAATAGTTTCTGGATTTACGCAAAAAGGAGGTTACACGATGGAAAACCCAACAACTATCCAAGAGATTATGGAGCGGTTAGACAAACTCACCCCCTGGCAACAAAAACAAATTTTGAATTCTGTTCTATCTTTTTTAGGGGAGCCGATAAGAGGCACCCCAGGTAAGGAACTGCTTAAATTTGTTGGACTGTTTCCGCCCGAGGACCTCGAGCAGATAAAGCAAGCAATTGAGGCAGACTGTGGAATGGCATCGTTATCGCAAGGACAGCATACCAAAAAGCATTGACTTCTCACAGTACCTGTGATAAAATTTTTCTAAGACATCAGTAGGTACAAAAACACTATCCCTTAATCGAAAAGGAGGCAACATGATGGATAATTTAAAGACGGAACTTTTAGAACAAATAGAAAAACT
>JAPPIG010000120.1 GCA_028820635.1 Candidatus Poribacteria bacterium | reverse complement strand
ACGGTTAACATGGTTAGTAAACGTAGCTGGCGGCGAACACATTCGACTCAAGTGCCCACAATCCCTCCCCGCGAATGCCTTTTACAAGAGACTTCAATTTACACACACGGAGACCGAGACCGGGAAGAAACGTCCTTTAAATGTATGGTACTACTTCCTCAAACCGTTACCCCGTAGATTTGAATTTCATGAAAATGGCGATGGGTTTCTGCATACCCCACCGGAGCATTCGCCACATTTTTTCGCTTCAGCAACAATTGCTCCTGGGGAAATACGGAAAATCTACGAACTCTGGCATACTTATGCCCATGATTTCGATTGGCCCCGTGGCAAACCGAATCCGTTCCAACGGTTGTTAATTTCACCCGTGCTTGCCAGTCCCTCGACACTTGCCTTTGTGCGTGAACTTAAACGGAGTGGTGAAACTGAGGAGGTCATGTTTGATTCGGGAGGCTTCTTCGTCCAAAAGGGTGATATTACTTATAACGAACTCTACTCCAAATTGCGGGAGATATACCGGAGAGAAGACTGGGCGGATATTTATATACTGCCAGATAACCCCCCACTCAGTAAAGATTCTATGTTAGCGGCAGAGGATAAAATCAGACAGACGGTTGAGGGGAGTGTATCTTTTGCTTACCAGTTGTCGTCTGATCTCCGTAAAAAGGTGATGCCGGTAATCCATGCCAAACAGCCTGCACATCTGGAGTATTGCTTGCAAAACTATGAGCCTTTAAGGGCAGACTCACACCGTATCGGTTTCGGATCTTTTTCAACCATGGGGGCCACGAATTCAATTAACCGCGTCAATGCGGATGTGTTACGTTTGCTTGATGATTTAGTCCCGCGACTCAATGGGAGTCGGCTTCATAGTTTTGGAATTTCAACACCCCCTGCGGTTTTTTGTTTAGCAAAGGTCGGTGTGAAAACTTTTGATTCCAATGGCTGGATGCGGACTGGTGGATATGGATCTATATTTTTTCCATTCATGTACGGCAGGCGGATTGATTGTAGAACTCGTAAATACTCTCGTATTCATAAGGATGAGTTTGAACCGCTAAAATTGAACACTGGGCATCGGTGTCCATTTTGTAAGTCCTTTAATAAACTCGCAGAGGAAAGTGGAAGGTGGTTTCGGATCATGCATAACCTAACAGTCATGGCAGAATTAGGGACTTACAACTACCAACCACAGTGGAAAATCCTCAAAGAGCATTCTGGGCATTATTACCAAATGCTTAAAGATGTGCAAATACCAACATAACGTTAAAGGAAAAAATATGTCCCGAATACATATTCTCAAAGGATTTTCTGATGTGGATAGCGCATTATGGGTTTTGAAGTATCATCCGGGTCCCCGAAGTAGAGCGGATTTGGTGCAAATAGTTCGTGATAATGGTTATACGGTGGCTAACAAAGACTATGAGATCATTTTGCTATTAACCGAATGGGGACTTGTTCAACGCAAGTCGCAAGAATTGACTCAGAAAGGGATGGCATTTTATCGTTTGTGGGAAGTGAAACGAGATGTAGCTATTGATGTGCTGTACGGATTGCAATATCTTGCAGGGTGGTCTTACCAAGAGGTTTGTAATTATCTTTGGGATTTAAATACAATGCCTACACAGGATGATATTGTCACACATATTTATGACGAACTCTCCTACCAGACTGGACATCAAATTGATATAGAAGCTGACGCGCCTGGCCAGAAGAAAGAAGCGTTTGACCGAAAATCTGTCAATCATGCTTACGATTGGCTTTTACCACTTTCGCCATCGGTGCTTAAAGATGTTAGAGAAACAACCAACGGTAAGAATTTCAAGAATGCCACGTTTACGAGGCGTACTCACTGTTCTACAGCGTTGTTTCTAATGGGATTAGATTGGGTTGCCAGGGAATCTGGAAGCATCTACGGAGATTTATGGATGATCGGAGAAGAACAGAGACGACAAGTTTGCCGATTCTGTTTAATCGACGAGACGCGGTTTGACTTCATGTTCAACGAAACGCTTCGCCGCTTTTCTGTTTACTTATCTGTTCGCAGATCCGGTGGTCTTTATATTGTTATTAATAATGAACCACAAATCTCCGATTTTTAGTTTACGGAGCTATTTTTATGTCATTACACGAAATTTATAAAAAAGAACCTACTGTGGCTACGCCCTCGGTTTATAATTTAGTAGCTGCACCAGAAATGTGGGATCGTAAATTTCACTTTCATGTTAGCACTCATGTATCTATAGGGAATTTAGGGAACCGGTGGGACGCTATCATTAACAATCTCCTGAAAAAACGTTCTGTAACCGGTTTGATCTATGCCGATAAAGGTTACGGTAAAACTTCTACTGGTATTTCTTTATGGCAAGCAGCGGAAGCGAAACAGATTGTCACAGTCCCCCCGTTTGTCTGGGGGAGTCTTGCTGATATGCTTACGGCAACGCATGCATGGGTCTGCTACCGTTTGCAAGATACACGACCCGAATTTATCCCTGATATTGAGCAAAAACATAGAGAGATAGTTGAAGTTGATGAAGAGACGTTGGCGCAAAGGTTAGTCCAAGAGAATGGTTTATCTTATGATCAGGCTCGCAACACGATTAATCACTTGAGAGAAGCAGGTCGACTTTTAGAAGTTCTGTCTCCACACCAACTTTTGGACTACCTCCGTTTTACAACGCAAATACTTCTAAAATCGGGTTACAACGGTCTCTTAATGCTGCCCGATGAGTTTGAACTTTTTAAGACAAATCCTGATATATCACAGAATTATCAAAACCTCAAAGACTTTATCTTCGGACTTTATGAAGAAGAAAACTCCCCAGTCGGATGTGTTGCCTTCACCTATAACCGCACATTTGCTGATATTGAGCTCAGAGCAAGCCATATATTAGATCGGTTTAATAAGCCCGAAGGGAGTCAGATTAACTTAGAGCAACTTTACGGGCAGACAGATTTTGCAAAGTATTTGTGGGAAAAATTGTCCGGTACACTTCAACTGTCGTCCTCAGAGCGCAATGCTGTAGATATGGATGTTTTAGAGGCACTCGGACAATTTTTACGCCATCCGCGATCACGTGAACTTATGAGTGGTCCCCGTTCAGTTGTGAGGACATTCAATCGTGCAGCACAACGTTATATTGAAAGTAGTAGACCCTATTCTATCTTTGATTTTTGTGATGATTATCTTTCTGGAAATATCAGTTATGGATCACAAGAAAGTGAAACAGCGTCAGGCTATAACCAGATAATAGGATTACCAATTGTTCGTAATACGACTGATGGTGATAAAATCGTTAAGTTACTCTGTGTACATCCAGAGGGGATCCCATCGGAGTGCTTCCAGAAGTACGGTATTCCTGAGCAGGCTAAAGATGTCGTTATCCAAGAGCTCCTTGGGGATCATGTTAATATAAAAGTCACAGGACCGGCTCTAAAAATATATCGGGACGATTTATTGGGTGTAGATGAACTTAATGAAATTCTTAAAATGCTAAGAGGTACGTTTAGTCCAGCAGATAAAGAGTTCCACCGCGCTGCTGTGCGTGCTTTTAGGAAGCATGTCCTCTCCGAAATTTTGACAAAAAAGGCAGGAACTAGCCTGGGATGGGTTATTACCGAAATAGATGGTGATTTTGGATTTCATTGCAGATTGGATGCAAAGGGTACAGTTTTGTCAGATTATCCTGATAGAACATTAACCATTGATGTTGCTACAGAAATTCTCTCGAATTTCCCAACATCCGACAGTCAGTTTCGTACACAATTTACTTTGGACACCACTAACCAAGCAGACAACGCTTGTTACATTACAGCAAATAGTCTTGATTTTCGTTTTAATGTACGGCAACCCATTGACGCTCAGCGAGTACCAGAAGACATCGGTAAATTGGGAGAATTGTTCCTTCCTGAATTCATAACACCACTGCTTTTGCTTTCTATCTTGGATTTTTTTGATAGTAATTCAATAGTTTCTATGGTGGAATCTGCCAAACAGGAAGCCGAAGTTGGGTTTCTTAAAGAGCGGATTCGTAATGAACTGATCCGTTACTTTTTCCCACCTGAAATTAAGACAGAGGCTCACTTTGATCCAGTTGAACTTTCTACGAATTTTCAATCGGTGACTGCTGGAAAAGACTTCGTTGAAAATGTTTTACGAATTTTAATACCAAAGCAATTTCCTGACTATTCTGCAGTTGCCACGGCAGCGCAATGGAGAAGATATTTGGATGCATATAAACTGGCACTCAGCAACATTCCTACCCTGGCAATTAGACGCGGAATCGAGCCTATGGCAATGGCTAATTCCGATGTTCCAGGACATTTTGGATTGAGCAGTATCTCTGCTTTTCGGAATTTCAATAACGTTGTTGGACGCGAGTTGTTG
Source organism: Candidatus Poribacteria bacterium (assembly GCA_028820635.1). GTDB lineage: Bacteria > Poribacteria > WGA-4E > WGA-4E > WGA-3G > MSPOR6. The sequence goes on along the minus strand of JAPPIG010000120.1, from coordinate 1,909 downwards.
AGATTTGAGGACAGTACCGAACGGCAAGTCGAAGTTACAAGCAAGCAAGAACAAGTAAATGTGTTTTTTACGCTTCATCGATTTGAAAAGCGACTCATAGAACAACTTGAGACCAGCTCCACAAATATTACTGTTGATGGGGAGTTTGTTAATGCGATAACGCTTCCTTTCGTCCATAAACATGCTGCTGAGCTTGGTTATGCCAAGGACGAAGTTAATGAGTTAGTAGATATTCTCAAGGCACGCGGTATAATCAAGACCAAAAACGAAATTGGTATGGAGCATCTCTATATTGCCGATTTCTCTATCAATTTTTCCGAATTGAAAGCAAAATTAAGTAATATGGAGAAAGTGATTAAATTGGCAGAATCTAAGGGATTTGACTATCAATATGAGAGTTTCACCTCTGCACGTAATCTCATCCAGACTGAGGGCGTTGAAAATGATGAGGCAAAAAAAGACGAGCTGCGTCAAAAATTGGATTCGACAGAAAATAACTTTCAACAGTATTGTCGCAACAGGATTATTACCGAGCAGAACCGTCTTGAACAACAGATTAATGACTTTGAGCGACTTCGTCTCCCAGTTCCCAAAGTTTTAGAGCAGCAAACTGATTATCCTCCAGTGGATTTCTGCCAAATTCTTTTTGATGATATCCAAAACCAGGTGAAACGTGCTTACGTAAGTCTTTCTAATGAAATTACGACAATTCAGTCGAAAGTGCGAGATACGGTTGATCGTGAAGTTGAAATTTACCAATCAGGGCAAACACTGGTCAAAACTATTGAGGCAGCTGATAGATTGAAATCGGAACGGACTAAAGTTGATCGCCAGATTAAAAGTCTAAGTCATAGACAGGATGGGACCCAGGAATTATTCCAACTTTTCGATCCGTGGAGACATCTAGCGAGACAGTGCCATAACGATAAACGCTCGATGGAAAACAGTCGCGAAGATATGGAAGTCAGCAATCTAATTGATAGGTTGAATGTTGTTGTGAGTGAGATAAGATTTCACCTTTCTGAACAACGTGAAAACCTTAAAGATATTTTAAGCAACAGTGAACATTTCAAGTTACAGATTGATAGCATTAAGTCCGAATTTGAGACATATCAAAAAGGCAAAGAAAGTGACTTTATCAAATATCAAGCTAACTTTGAGAATCTTTTGCGGAAACTCCTTGAGAAACCACATATTGGTGTAAGTTGGAATCCTGCTGATCAAGATGGGTGTTACCGTGATACTCGCCAAAAGGTTGTCGGAAAGTTAAAGGAAATTATAGGCGAAGCGAGACATCAAATTGATAGTCTGAAGCGTGATTTGCGGCAACCCATTAATATTCTTGCCGTGCCTGATGAATTAAAAGATAAATCAGTCGCCTTAAGTCAAGATCTACAGACGTGTGACCAGAAATTTTTGGCGGTCCGATCAGAATTGGCTATTGAGCAAGTGGACACTGAATTAGGAAGTTGGGTGTCTACATTGATTTCCCTACGCGATGATGGTGTAACATATTTAAAGAGATGGGAGGAAATTAGGGAGGAGATGCAGAGGATTAGGAGTGCTCTAAGACAGACAGCACAAAGGTTGCATGATGCTGTAAATCCCCTGATAGAGGATGGTACTTTCCCTTCAGCTCGTGAAATTGTTGAATGCTTAGAGGAATTATATGAATTGCGGTCAAACGTTTGACAACCTATGAAATGAATTGGTTAACCTATCATAAACAACTCTTGAAATTAGCGGAAACGATGGAAACACTAATACCTTCTCAAATTTCCGCGCGAAATGTGCTTCTACTTGCTATTCAAACATGGGAACCATACATCAACCTGTACGGACCACCCGGTGTTGGAAAAACTTTTATCGCCCACTGTTTGCATCATCACACTGACCTACTCTATTTTTA
>JAPPIG010000100.1 GCA_028820635.1 Candidatus Poribacteria bacterium | reverse complement strand
TACGACATCAACTCTCAAATCCTTCAATAATCTTCAAGACTGCGTAAGTCCTGGATAAGATAAGACTATCTGTGTATACTTTTATGCGTTTCTGATAAAGTTAGAATTGTGAGGGACAGAGACATTGGATTACAAAGCACGGAAATGAGCAACACTTAGATTTTAACAAAAACTTTACACACCCCTCCCTTACAGGGTTATTCAGTTTTCGGTTTTTCTGGTGTGTTTTATCACAAACGTCGGTTTTTCTGGTGTGTTTTATCACAAACGTTAATTTTCTATAGGAATATTGTAGGTCGGGTAGAGCAACGCGAAACCCGACATGAACAAAACGTGTCGGGTGTCGTAAACTCTACCCGACCTACGATGTAAACTCTCTGTAACACTCATCAACTGACAATTCATAGAACTAAATAGTCCTACCTCCCTTACAATTTCATTTCATATCTATCGCATATTGTGCTATAATAAATTATAGAAAAACTTTGCATGAGGAAGTAAATGCGTTTTGAAAATCGGGTTGCATTTGTAACAGGCGGTGGCGGCCCTTTAGGTATTGGCAGAGCTGCATGTTTAGCATTTGCACGTGAAGGTGCGTCAGTGGTAGTCGCTGGTGGAAGGAATGCAGATGCTGTTGCCGCAGAAATTCGTGCTGAAGGCGGAAATGCTATTGCTGTGGCGTTAGATGTCACTGATCCTGCACAAGTTCAAGCTGCTGTTGATACAACAGTGGACACATTCAAACGAATTGATATTCTCTTTAACAATGCTGGAATTATCAATCGTCAAACGCTTTTTGAATTGACACCTGAAGGATTTGACAACGTGATGGCAGTTAACGTCAAAGGATGTCTACTTTGTACACAGGCGGTTGCCAAGGTGATGATAGCACAAGAGATACAGGGTCGGATTATAAATAATTCGTCTATCTATGCAGAGGAGTCGCATGCTGGGGTTTTAAGTTATTGCGTGAGCAAAGCTGCAGTCAATCGTTTAACCCGTAGCCTCGCGCTGGAACTCCGCCCACACGGTATCACTGTGAATGCTGTTGCACCGGGAGGTGGTGCACCGACAGGTATGAATGCGCCACATAATCTTCCTACCGATGATAGCCTTCCTGAATTATCACCTGCTCCACCAGATGCCCCGCTTGAACGTGGTGCGACGGTATGGGATTATATTGGAGCAGTGTTGTTTCTTGCTTCTGATGATGCCGCCTACATTAGTGGTGATATAATGACGATTGATGGCGGAGCAGTCTCGCGCAGATAAGGTGTTAGGAGAAGAATCTCTTGTGGTTGATTGATGCGTTAAAAACTTGTTGGCAGGTACTCAGTGGGTGGTTTATCGCCTTGGTGCAGTTAATTGCAGATCATTGGTTATTTGTAGGTATCTTCTCAGGAACAAGTTTAGTATTGAGCATTGTTGGTTGTGCTGCGTTGATAACGTTCCTGCCATCGGACTATTTTACTGAAACAAAACAGGGACAACATATCAAAAATCCGATCTTACGTATTCTTGTCTCCTTGTTGAAAAATTTGCTGGGTGCAGTGCTTATCATTGTCGGAGCATTGCTGGCGGTGCCCGGAGTTCCAGGACAAGGTCTACTGACAATATTGACTGGATTGATAATCAGTGATTTTCCCGGTAAAAAGCGGTTGGCACGTCGTATCATTCGGATGCGTGCCGTTTTTACAGCTGCTAATAAGATTCGTGAGAATTTCAAACGTCCACCGCTTCTTTTAGATGAAAAAGTGGAATAAGATACACATCACAGCAAATCTATAAAACACGTTCAACATTTAGGGTTCGGATTCATCATCACTTTTTATATCTTCATTGACTTCTTTGAGTTGTGTCTTCTCAAACTCTATTTTCTGAATCGCATTTGCCTTATGTTTTCTCAACGCTTTAATTTCATTTTTCTTTTTTTGTATACTATGCTTAAGCGCGTTGATGTTACCGCCAACTAACCAACCAGGCATATTAAGCACGTGCATTGCAGCAAGAACAGAACAGAGTAGTAGACATCCTACAAACAAGATAGAAACAATCGGTGTTATCAGTTTTAGGCTTTTGTTTAAAGGAATTGGAATTCCTATAAGTTTACCGTAGCAGAGCGCATATCCTCCCTTTCCGTGCCAAGAACCCAGTGTCAATTGATAATTATTAAGGTTATCGTGGTCCAAGAAACCGGGTGGTTTTGAATGGTCGTGCCGACCAACGAAATAGTGACGGCGATCTTGCCATCTTAGGCTACCATCTTTCGTAATTCGGTATTCGTTTCCAAGCGTATCTGACTCTTGTGCTTGGTCATCTGTAGCTGGTTTGGAATCATTTGCGGGTTCACGAATTATATCAAATATATCCATCACATCATCTCTAAGAGACATCTTGAGACCGGAGATAAAATCGTCCAGTGAACCACCGTTTTCATAGTAGGCAACGATATCGTTCCAATCGGCTATTCTTACCCCTTCGCCCAATTGGGATTTACACTCTGCGTTGAGGTCTCCCATTTCATCTAAATCGTGGGCAATGACGTGAAAATTTTGGTAACTGGCTAACGGTGCTCCTACTGAAAAGGAATTTGCCAACGACTTGGAATGATCAAGTACATACCTTGAAACAAGAAAGGCACCAAGTAGTAGGCAATAGGCTAAGATGATTGCTATGATCCGTTTCTGTTTTAGCATCATTATACCTCAGTTGCTTTGTCTATCCCAAATTTATGGGTATAGGTCGCGATTCGGAGATCGCTCCTACCAATACCGTGTGCTCTTTGTAGGAGGGAACTCCGATTCCCGACTATTGCTGATACTTACAATTTTAGAGTGGACAGACCACTATATTCATTTTATAGATAAGACTTTTGCAGAAATTCTAATAGGATAGTGTGTGGAAACTCAGTTTACTGTAGGTGGTAGGAAATGGTAGCATATTTTGAGAAAAAAGTCAAAATACAATCGTTTTTAACCATTTGTCGGATACCGTGAACGGGAGGTTGTTCCTAATAGGAAAAGGAATCAATTATTGAGGAAAGATTTTTTTGTGAATTTCTAAGAGCCGCTGGAGTTCTTCGATCGGTTTTTCCGCATCGTCAACACGTAGATCAATATAGCGATCATTGAAACCGCCATAACCAGCATTTTTCCGTACAACGAGTAGTGCAGCAGACTGCTGTCCGCGTTTGTCACCACCTTTTTCCTGTCCGGCAAAGAGTGCCGCCATCAACTTATCTGCCAGTTTACCTTCTGTTTCTTCAAACGCTGATCCCATTGCCTTAACAACATCTTCTCCAGCAAGGATGTTGCCTTGTGCAGTATAATTTTTGCCAGAAACAGCACCTGCCCAATCGTGACATTCTTCACCTGTATAGTTAGCAGGGCTGCCATTCGCGTCAATGATGCCGACTTGACGTGTTTTACTACCAGGATCATCTTTGATGAGATGGTCTAAGGTTTGTCGTGCTGAAAGTCCAATCTTGAGTAACTCCAATCCTCTGGGGCCATAAGTTGTGTTTGCCCAAGACTGTGTTGCGATCGCACCAACACCAGCCTCTGCCCACGGCACGACAGCACCTACAGCAAAAAATTTGGATTGCACAGCAATTCCCAAATCACCATTTTCTTGGTCATATCCAACAATTGAAAATGTAGCGACTGGAGTAGTTCGTATAGTAAGTGACGGTGTAAAAAGCATTTTAGTTCTTTTTAGCCGTAAAATCGGGCTTACAAGGTAGAATGTAGACTAATGTTTTGTCAACATATTATTGTAGGTCGCGATTCGGAGATCGCTCCTACTGAAATGTATCTTCTTGTAGGAGGGAACTCCGATTCCCGACTACATTCAAGAATCATCAATTAATTGGCTAAGCACTATTCGTCTTCAAAACGGATTTTCATGGCTGCGGCATGTCCTTCCAGACCTTCTACCTCCGCAAGTTTGACGACATCAGGTGTAACTTTCTCTAAAGCGGTTTTGGTATAAGAGATTAGACTCGTCTTTTTAAGGAAGTCGTGAACGCTCAATGGGGAGGCGTAGCGTGCTGCAGTGCCTGTCGGAAGGATATGGTTTGGTCCGGCAATGTAATCCCCTACAGCCTCAGGAGAATAAGGTCCAACGAGAATAGCACCCGCGTTCCGTATTTCTCCGATCCAGTCAAGCGGATTTTCAATGTGTAGTTCAACGTGTTCTGGGGCAATCTGGTTTGCGAAGGCAATCGCTTCTGTTATATCTTCAACGACAAACGCAGCACCATAATTTTCAAATGCCTTTATAAGTTCATTTTGTCGTGGAAGAGCCTGTGCTTGGACCTCAATTGCCGCTTTTACTTGTTCAGCAAATCCACGAGACGGTGTTACAAGAATTGCTGAACATTCTGGACTATGCTCTGCTTGTGAAATTAAATCTGCCGCGACATAATCAGGGTCTGCGGTGCTATCTGCGATAACAAGGATTTCGCTCGGTCCGGCTATTTTATCAATATCAACGTGTCCAAAAACCTCTCTTTTGGCAAATTGGACATATAAGTTTCCTGGACCGACAATTTTATCAACGGGAGGAATGGTCTCAGTGCCGTAAGCCATGGCTGCGACCGCTTGTGCGCCGCCACATTTATAGATTTCGTTTACACCACATTCTGCGGCGGCAACCAGCATGTGTGGGTTAATCTTCCGATTTCGCATCGGTCCCATGCAAACCGCAATTTCTTCAACACCAGCGACAACTCCAGGTATTACAACCATCAGCAGTGAAGAAACAAGTAGTTGGCTTACAGAAGGCACACAAACACCAACGCGTTTTAACGGGCGGATAATGTGTCCTAACAAGACACCGTCTGCCTCAGTAGAAAACCAAGAAGTTCGCATCTGTTTTTGATGAAAACTTTCTATGTTCTTCTTTGCGTGTGCAATTGCCTCAATAAAATCAGGGTCTACTTCAGCATAAGCCTGTTTAAACTCGCTTTGTTGAACTTTCAGTTCTTTTACAGAAATTCGTGGTGCATCAAGTTTGCGGGTATACCGAGCGACCGCTTTGTCGCCCTCTGATTGTACCTCGTTTAACGTACGGCGTACAGTTTTTAAAATGGTTTCATCCATTAACCTGCCACGCTCGTTCAGTTTTGCGATAAAGGATTCACTTTCTGGGGTCTGTGTTTCAATAATTCGCAACATGGTATTATTTTCGATTAGATTTACAAATCCTTCCTAAAATCGGGGTTGCAAACCCCTTCTACAATTGCGCTTAAAAATCTTTCTATTCACTGTCGTTGACTCTCTGAATATCAGCACCGATACTATTGAGTTTTTTCTCAATTGCTTCGTAGCCTCTATCAATATGGTAGATACGCGAGACAACGGTTTCACCTGCAGCTGCCATTCCTGCTACCACAAGTACAGCCCCAGCACGCAGGTCGGAAGCCATCACAGGTGCACCGCTGAGAGACGAAACACCATGAACTTTTGCTTTACGCCCCTCAAGCCTTATGTCTGCTCCCATCCGGTTGAGTTCGGCGACATGTATGAAGCGATCCGTGTGAACATTTTCAGTGATGGTGCTTGTTCCTGATGCAAGACTGAGCAACCCCATCATCTGTGCCTGCATGTCAGTTGGAAATCCAGGAAACGGGGCGGTTGTTACCTCAATTGATTTGAGTTGTTGAGGTGTTGTGACGCGTACGCCTGTATCATGCCAATCTAATTGCACACCTGCTTGCGTTAGTCTCTCTGAAACAGCGGAGATTTGTTGCTTAGCGATGCCTTCAACGGAAACATCACCATTAGTGATAGCAGCTGCGACTATGAAAGTGCCTGCTTCAATATCGTCTGAAATGACACTATGTTCAGTACCTCGCAACTGCTTGACACCGCGAATTGTCAAAGTCGAAGTACCGATGCCTTCTATATCTGCTCCCATCGCATTGAGAAATTGTGCAAGATCATTGATATGGGGTTCACACGCGGCTCCTTTAATAACGGTTGTTCCTTCAGCTAACGTTGCCGCCATCATAACATTTGCCGTTGCGCCAACACTTGGACCGTGCTGTCCAATTAAATTCATTTTAGCACCTACCAAACGTTCCGTTTGTGCGAAGATGTACCCTCTTTTCACCTCAACTTGTGCGCCTAAATGCTCCAAACCTTTGATATGTAAATCAACCGGTCGTGGACCAATTGCACACCCACCGGGGAAAGAGACTTTTGCACGACCAAGTTTAGCGACGAGCGGTCCCAAAACATATATAGATGCGCGCATCTTTCGGACCAGATCGTAAGGTGCTTCGTATTCCATGCGATTTATTGGTTCTATATAGAGGGAGCCGTTTTTTCGTGTGATTGAAGCACCAAGACCTTCCAGAACTGCACTAAGCGTTTGGACATCTGTAAGATTTGGGACATTATGAAGCACACTGACACTATCGCCAAGAATCGCTGCAGCAACTGCAATAGGTAGAACAGCATTTTTTGAGCCACTTACCTGAATTTTACCTTCAAGTCTGGTACCACCGTTAATTACAAATTTTTGCATTTTTTTCTCCGTAATTAATATTTGAATGAAAATTATTGTGTATTTTTAAGTTTGTTATCTATTGTCTTGCATAAACGATGCCAACTGCGTACCTGTTACAAATATAAGTATATAGTAAAATACGCAATTTGTGAATTGTATTAAAAAAGACACATGTAATTTTTTGATTGCATCTATCCATTGTTAGAATTGGCTTGCAACACATATCAATTTTTGATAAACTTTCAGATTAACATCAACATTTTTGGTAGATTTTGGATTATTTATACGCTTTGCACCAGCGAGGTTAGGAAGAAATCAACGGTATGAATGCCATGTAGGCATTCCCCGCCTCGTCTACCGAGGGTAAAAGTGTCTATCTGTTTTTTATAATTCACCGTATATTCTAATTGAGGTAAAAAGATGGCAGAAAAAACATATCGTGTTGGCGTTATCGGTTGTGGCGGCATGGGGCGTGCCCATGCACGGAGTTGGAACGGTAGTGGTCGTGCTAAAGTTGTCTCCGCATCGGACATTAGTGCTGATTCTGCAGCGAAATTTGCTGAAGAGCTCTCACTCTCTTCACATTACACTGATTTTGAAGAAATGTGTCAAAAAGAGGAACTTGACATTGTCAGTATTACCACTTGGCAGAGCGTACGTGCTGAACCGACAATTGCCGCAGCAGAAAATGGGGTATTGGGCGTTATCACCGAAAAACCCATGGCTGCCTCCGTTGGCGATGCACAAGACATGATGGATGCTTGTGAAAAACACGGCACGAAATTGGTTGTTGGACATCAACGGCGGTTTAGTTCCAACAACTGTGAAGCACGAAGACTTATCCAAGAGGGTGCAATTGGTCAACCTCAAGCAATGCTGCGTCGGGACGGACACGGATTACTAAATCGTGGAACACATGAAATCGATGAAATGCGTTTTATCCTCGGCGATCCTGAACCGCAGTGGCTTATCGGGCAAGTTTCACGCAAAACTGATCGTTGGGAGCGCCGTGTTAGAACAGAAGACCTGTGTATGGCAGAGATATGCTTTGAAGGCGGTATCCGTGGGATTTATGAAAGCGATTTGCCGGGACCAGGCCTTCGTGGTGATGCGGTGTATGGCGATGATGGTCAACTCCGCCGTGGTGGCGATGGCACAATTGAACTTCTAAACAGTAAAGCTGCTGGATGGCAAACTATCAAACCCCGTCAAAGCGAACCGAATCAGTTTTCAGAGATGTTAGCATGGATTGAAGGCGAAGTTGACGAACACCGGAACGCTGGTAGACATGGACTCTGCACCATAGAAATCCTGATGGCGTTTTACGAATCGGTACGCCTCCAAGACGTTGTTACCTTCCCGTTAAAAACACGTCCAAACCCACTTGATCTGTTGGTTGAAGGTGGTAAGCTGCCAGTGTTTAAAGAGGGACGTTACGACATTCGTGCACCGTTCCCTGAAGAAAATAAATAGTTCCTAATAAATTGTACTAATTGGGCGGACATTCCGCCCTTTTCTTTTAGCAGTCTACGTCTTTTCCTTCGCTTCCATACATATCCATCCGTTCTTGTGTCGTAATATCTTCAGAATTTGCGGGCTTATAATGTAACTGAAGCGCACGACGGCGTTGCGACGAATGGTTGACAGGACTCCCATGATGGGTCAATCCGTGCCAGAATAGACAACCGCCAGGTTTTAGTGGTACCATCGTATCACGAGCAACAGGAACATCAGTATCACAAATCTGCCAGTCTCTGCGTTTGAAGTGGATCATCGGTCCCTCGTTATGGGAGCCAGGTATGATGTGCATGCAGCCGTTTTCTGCAGTGGCTTCGTCTAACGCGATCCACACACCGACAACGGTTGTGCCATGCTCCAGATTAAAGTATGCACAATCCTGATGCCAAGGTTTTTCAGATCCGTGTCGTGGTGGTTTAACCAACGCCATATCTTGAAAAAGTGCTGGTTTGTCGTCCATAATTCGCTCCAAGACTCCGAGAAGTCCAGTGTGTGCTGCTATTGCGTTCAGACGGGGTTCGTAGTCAACATACCTGAAAATCTTCCTAATAGCATCGCGGCGTTCGTCAGCGTCCATCTCATCCTTGAGTTTGGCGAGTTTCGGCTCAAATTGGATTGCGCGGAAGTCGGGGTTTTTTCCATCCATCAGATGAACCATGCCTGCTATAGCATCCCTTACTTCATCCGTGGTAAAGGCATCTTCAATCACAAGATATCCATGTTTATGAAAGTATTCGATTTCCGTATCGGTTACCGCTGAAAAACCACCAGAAATACTGTTCGCTACCGTGTCAAAGCAGTATAGGTCATCCGGGTAAGGAATTGGTCTGGTAGCCACAATGTCTTTAGGTTCGGCAGTCGCTGAATGATTCATATCAGTTCTCCTTAAATTCGCCTCGACTTTCTTGTTCAAATAACGTTAAGAAATCGTTGACACGATCAACGGCAGCTTGGGCGCGTTCGCGTGCAGATTCACTTTTCTCCTCCTCAGCTATCCACTGCTGCCGTTGTGGAAGCCATTCAGTTTGGAGATAATTGAGTTGATTCGCGAAATGCGGGTCTTCTGTTTCACTGACAAAATACTCAATTACTCCGAGTAATCCATATTTGCGATTGATCTCCATATCGTCCAATTCGTCTACCATTTGGGCAAAGAGTCGTTGGTTTCGATCCTGTCTGATTTGTCCCACTTCACGGGACGATTCAGTTAGCAGTTTATCAACAAATTCCTGTTTGGAATTAATCCAACGTGGTAAATTTCTGACATACTCCTCTAAATCAAAGTTGCCGCGTTGAAGTGCAAAATAGGCATGAATATGAATATTGCGGAAAAAGCCAGTATAGCCTACATTCGGATCCATAGTGTCTGCATCATAAAGGATCTGGTTTTCAATGCTGCCATACAACAGTTTGAAGTCTTCAGCAGTAAGATTCATTGGTTTCAAGTGTGCCAAAACAACAGCCGTTGCAGCCTCCACAAATGCTGGCTCAAAGTCATACATCGCCAAAATGTTTTCTGTAATGACCGCACCAGATTCATGATGCACCTTTCCTTGTAGATTGTGTTTTTCATAAAGTTCAGTGACAATGTTTTTCCTCGCAGGCGTGAGCATTTCGTTCAGCCAAAATCCGTTATGGTCAAGGATACGTTTTCCGTTGTCATCAGTTAAGATGACACCATCGTAACGTTTAGTGATGTCGTGTAGCGTTCCTGCAACTTCAAGCAGCTTGATATCACCACCTTCGCGCCTGCCAAGTTCCATACTCATTGCACGCACGCGCATCGTATGGTTCCAAGTATAGTGCCGCCATTGAAATCCAACTCTGTTGTGTTCCCACAGACCAAAAGTTTCAGTAACCAACGTTTCCAATTCATTCAAGACTTGGGCATAGTTCATAAAGACCTCGTTTCTTATTTGTCATTATACTCAACACGAATAAGTGATAACCCGTGAGCAGGGACTGATGGTCCCGCTAATGCTCTGTCCTTCGCCTCTAAAATGTTATGAAATTGAACGCATGCTTTTTCCACGTTACCAGAGGCGTTTTTGATGCTTTTTAGAATTGTGCCAACAATAGCACGAACCATTCCTCGCAAAAAGGAATTCGCTTCAATTTCAAAGTAGACATATTGATCTTCTTTCCAACAGCACGCTTCAAAAACCTGACACACTGGGTTTAGTCTATCACTGCCTGTTTTTTGGAAAGAAGAAAAATCCTTTTTTCCAACTATACTCCGGCAGATTGCATCAGCTAACACTACATCAATTTGCATAGAATAGAAATAGGAAGTGTGCCGCATAAGTGCAGATCGATACGTACGATTTAAGATTGTATACCGATAACGGCGACTCGTTGCACTGAAACGAGAATGGAAGTCCGCATCTACCTCAGTAACAGCGCAGACAACTATGTCTCGTGGCAAAAGGGTGTTCAACCCTTTCTGAAAAGCAACAATAGGGATCTGCAAATCGGTATGAAAATTTGCGACCTGTCCTTCCGCGTGAACACCCGTATCTGTTCTACCCGCCCCGACGATTCGGACTGATGTTTTGGTTAATTGTGCTAATGCCTCCTCAACTGCTCCCTGAATAGTCGGAAGATTAGGTTGTGTCTGCCATCCGTGGTAATTAGTGCCATCGTATTCAAGCACAAGTTTTATATTTCGCATCATTTCACGCTGAAACATTTGAAGCACGCTAATAGATACAGATTATCACAGTCTGTATTTAGGTGTCAAATCAATTTTGTTTTTAGCATTCAGTTATGAACGGGAAATGAAGTGCATCTATTTTTAATATATGATAAGATAAAGACATATTGGAAGTGTCTGATAATGCCAAGACCGAAATATAGGCAAAAAGCGAATGAGTTGTAGGTCGGGTAGAGCTTGCGAAACCCGACATGTTGGAACTAAAACACTATTTTAAAACTTGCTTGAGCCGTTCCTGCGATTTCCTTGTGAACCCACAAGGTTTGCCTTGAAACCTTGATATTGTCGGGTTTCGCTCCGCTCTACCCGACCTACAAACTTCAGATTTTATGAAAGACCAGTATCTACTCACAATTAAAACGTTATAATGCCTAATGTTGGAGGTCAAAAAATAATGAATCGTGTAAAGATCGGTGTTATTGGGTGTGGCGCAATTGCACAGGTTCACCATTTGCCGAACCTAAATCAACTTCACCGTGAATTTGATGTTCAGATTGTTTGTGACTTATCGCTGGGTGCCGCGGAAGCAGCTGCCAAAAGATTCAACGTCCCTCAATTTGTTACAGATTATACCAAACTTTTAGACAGTGATGTTGATGCTGTGCTGCTATGTCATGGAGATCCAAAAACGGAAGTGGCACTCGCTGCGTTTGAGGCGGGTAAACATGTCTTTATTGAAAAACCTGTCTGTTTTTCTTTGCAAGAGATTGATTCAATGATAGCAGCAGAAAAGAAAGCGGGTAAAGTCGCGCAAGCGGGATATATGAAGGTGCATGATCCCGCTTTTCAACTCGCAAAGCATGAAGTTGATACAATGGATAGTTATCGGTTTGTTCAGATAAATCACTTGCACCCGAACAACCGATTGCATCTTAGCCAATTTGACGTAGAGCGTTTTGACGATGTGCTACCAGATGCGTTTGCACCTGCACATGCTGCGCGTGAATCAGCATTATCTGATGCAATAGGGGATGTATCATCTGAGGCACAACGTGCATTCTTCCTACTTTCTGGGAGTATGATACACGACATTTATAGCTTACGGGTGATGTTGGGTTCACCGAGTGAAGTTATAAGTGCTGAAGTATGGTCTGGTGGACAAGGTGTTAGTATTGTTTTTGGTTTTCCGAACGGTGCACGCTGTATCGCAACTTGGGTGGATCTGCCTGACCTTTGGGACTTTAGAGAAACTTTAGAAATCTACGGGGATAATAAACGCGTGCTGGTGTCGTATCCTACCGGCTTTTCACGTGGGATTCTATCAGAGGTAACAATCCATGGCATAGATGCTGATGGGACAACTTACAGTAAAACCCCTGCAATTGACTGGGAGAGCGCGTTTGTGCGGGAGCTGCGTCATTTTCACGCATGTATTACAGAAGATGAAACGTGTTATACTTCTCTTGAGTCTGCACGGGATGATATTGAACTGATTATTAACATTGTGAAATGTTATGTGAATGGGAAACCAGTTAAATGTAGATAGATGATGGAAGAAGTCCAACAGATTGATAAACAAAAAATCGGGTTTACAAAACCCTCCTACAAGAAAATTCTTTATTTAATTTGATAGTGTAAAAGTATGGGCAGATCCATGGACCTGCCCATACATAGATTAGATGTGAGTTTAGGTTATTCCACCTTCGGTTCAGTCTCAGCTTCTGGTTCAACTTCAACTGCTACAGGGAGAACTTCTATTTCCACATCAGTATCGCCAGTCACTATAAAGCGATGGACAAGCAATGCTGTTCCAGTGATAGGTATAGGACGTGGGGTTGGTGCCAGTTCCTCCATCAACTCTTCATCTATTACTTCAATTATTTCACCATCTTCTGGAGTTATATCTTCGTCTGTTACTTCACCATTTTCTGATGGAAGTTCTCCATCTTCAGGTGGAGTATCAAATAGGTCTGCGAAAAGCGCTTCAAAGAACTCTTCAAAAAATGCCTCTAAAACAGGGTCTATTTCTTCAGGTTCCTCTTCCAATGTAAAAAGCGTCACCAGGACTAATCCTTTATCAAACTGCCTATCCCTCAGTTGTCCGATCAATTCATCTAAATTTTCTGGCGGTGGCGCGAATGGATTACTGAACGGATTAAAGCCATATTCAGTTGCGGCAGCTATAGATATACTTGCTGGTCCAGGAATGAAATTCTCAGGAATCTGAAGTTTCACTTCTCTGTACATCTTGCGGTTTCTTCCGGCAGCACTCCAGTGCGGCAGCATCTCAACAACGAAAGTTGCTTCTTCACCTTGCATAACGTCCCCTATGACATGTATATCAGTAATCTCTGTATGGAGAATGTTCGGAATGTCAATGAGAGAGATGTTAATTTCGTCTATAGTAGCCCTACCGGCACCATTTGCAAGAATATGGGTGAATGACTGAACAATTACATCCATGTTTTTCAATACCGCTTCAAACGGATCTGGTGAAATGGTTCTGAAAGATTCTGTATAGACGTTATCAGTCTCTTTAAAACTAATCGCAACGTTCGCTTCAATAGTACTCGCACTAATCTCACTACGAATTGCATCCAATGTTGTAGCAGCGACAACCGATATTGCCCATTCTTGTCCGTAAGCCACTTTGTGTTGTGTTTGAATTGGCTCTTGACTATTGACTGGTTGATAGGTAACAGTTACAGGAATCATTGGAGGTAATTTGCCAAGTTCGCCAACAATTCCAGCTCTGAGGTCTTTCGTTACTGTGCCGATCGGATTTCCATAAGCACTTGCAGATTTATATGCAATTTCTGCATTTGGAACGATTCCATCTACGACAGCTCTATATACTGGTAAAGACGCTTTTCCATCACGGAACATTTCATGACCAAATGCAACAAATTTATCGCCATAAACTTGTGTCACAGTTCCAAAACCTATACTGTTGACAATATCACCTGTTACAAGAGCGACACCGATCATGTCCCCTGCTGAAAGAATAGAGGATGCATTGGCTGGAGGTGCTCCAGGTGCTCCACCGATTCTGGAAAAGAACTCAACATTATTAAATCGTGTATCGGCAAGGTGTGAAGAGAGTTGTTGGAGCCTATTAGAATCAACTCCAGAAATGGTAATCGGCGTTTTCACTGCGGTATAAGTCGCGTTTACGACAGCACCGGGTGCAGCGGGTGGATTCAGGAATTCACCAAATGTTTGGTGATCCAGTGTAGCTTCCATCGCATCAATAGGTGTAACCCAGAATCGATGTGGTGCTTCTGCCCATGCCTCACCATACGCAAGCGCGCCAAAAACCCGTCCAGAAGTGCCAACTGGGCTTCCGGACATACCTTGCGCAAGACCGCCCATTGCAGTCACTGCTTCATCCGTCAACACACATTCATAAAGCGGAAATCCAAACCTGGAGGGTTGAACTCTGCGAAATTCAGCCTCAACAATTACCTTACTTGTGCCTTCAATAGCAGTAATAATTTCAATTGGGGTTTTTGTCGCAAGTCTGCGAACTTCATCTTCATACATGCTTTCGAGTTTAACTTCACCTACTATTGGTGCAGCGATAAACCCATCTGTGGCATCAGCAATTGCTGGATTTTCAATTTGTGCCTGCTCTTCATCAGAGGAACAACTCAACTGGCATAGAATCACAATGGCGATTCCTGCTAAAACAAAAAAACGTTTCACTATATGTCTCTCCTAACTAAGATTTCTATCTGTATTCTAAATTTTTAAACTTGATATTGAATATGGCTAATCAGAGTCTATTCTATTACTATAAATTCGGCTATTTCGAATTTGAGATAATTTCTAACGGTTTCTCTGTGTTTAGGTTTTAACCATTATTTGTAACGTTCATAGTAGAAATTCAGAATAGTCATAATTAGCACAATATTTAATATCTACTATCTTGAAAATTATACTCTATACAATATGGTTTTGCAAGGAAAACAACAGAATATTTGAGGGAATTTAATAGAGAGAAGAAATGGGGAGTCGTGGGGTTTGTAATAACTCACCCCACGAAAAACAAAGATATAGATGGAACTACCATGCCACCCACCCACCATCAACAGCGATGGTTTGTCCAGTGACCCAATTTGCTGCATCCGAGGCTAAGAACAACACAGCACCAACAACTTCTTCTACTTCACCGACTCGCCCCATAGGTATACGGCGGACGACATCTTCATAAAATTCCTTCCGTTGCAGCAGAACATCTGCAAGCGGGGTGCGTGTGAACGCTGGAGCAACAGCATTTACGGTGACGTTGTGAGGTGCCCATTCAACAGCAAGTCCTTTCGTTAATAATACAACGCCACCCTTACTACCAGAATAGGCAGTCCGTAGAGGTCCACCGACTAAGCCCATTGTAGATGAAATATTGATAATTTTTCCACTCTCTCGCTCAATCATCGGTTTGACAAGTGTTTGCGTTAAAAAGAATAGTCCTTTTAAGTTGAGATCGTAGATTGCATCCCAATCCTCTTCAGTGAGTTCTAACGCAGGTTTCGGGCGATTTGTTCCAGCGTTATTGACAAGGACATCAACCTTGCCCCATACGTCAATAGCAGCTTGCGCGCCTTCCTCAACAGATTTCATGTCGCTTACATCAAACACAACCGGTTCCGCTTCTCCACCTTTTGCGCGAATCTCTTCCGCAACCTCGTCAAGATCAGAACGGGTTCGGCTATTTAAAATAACTTTTGCACCCATCTGTGCGGCAGCGAGGGCGATACCTCTGCCAATACCTTTGCCGGAGCCAGTAATTAACATCACCTTATCATTCAATTCAAATCCTGGAAATGCCATAAATTTCCTCCTTTTGTCTAAGACTAATAGTTTTCCAAACAGAATTTGCTTATCTACTTGCTAATTTTAGTGTGTTTTCTAACAGCATTGCTCGTGTCAGCGGACCAACACCTCCTGGAACCGGTGTAATAAACCCCGCAATCTCTTTGACTTCCTCAAATTTAACGTCACCGACAAGACGATTATCAACTGAATTGATACCGACATCAATGACGGTTGCCCCCCGTTTGACCATATCCGCTGTGATGAATTCCGGCTTTCCAACAGCTGCTACAAGAATATCTGCGTGCTTTGTTACCTCTGCAATATTTTGGGTGCGTGAATGACAGTAAGTGACAGTAGCGTTACGGTTGAGAAGCATAACACCGACAGGCTTTCCTACGAGGTGACTTCTACCAACACAGACTGCATGTTTACCTTCAATTGGTTCGTCGGTTAATTCAATAAGACGTATAATTCCTGTGGGTGTACACGGTGTAATCGTCTCTCGATTGATAAATAGATTTCCTAAATTGAGAGGTGTTAATCCGTCTACATCCTTATCAGGCGAGATTGCATCTATGATGATCTGTTCGTCAATTTCATCTGGCAAAGGCATTTGCACTAAAATACCGTGTATATCTTGGCGTGCGTTTAATTTGGTTACTTTATCAATAAGTGTCTGCTGAGTTATGTCCGTGGGGAGTCGATGAACTTCGGAATGGAAATGTACCTTTTCACAATCACGTTGTTTGTGTTTGATGTAGATCGTAGATGCGGGATCATCACCAACTTGAATGACAGCGAGTCCTGGTGTAAAGGAAAGTTTTTTGAGTTTTTTTCTAATTTGGCTACGGATACGCTGCGCGAGGCGAGCACCATTAAGGATTTCGGCTGACAAATGCCTTTTCCTCCCAGTTTACGAGTGCTTGAAAGAATTTGGCTATCGAATTAAGTGGAACGCATTTACAAGTAAGTTGTCTAATCTTTTGTAAGGTATAAGTTTATAATAACAGATAACTGTGTTTTTGTCTATAAATTAATTGTGCATCCGCCTATAATGGAACGCAAAATAGTGTCTATTTCATAGAGAAAAGTCGCCCAAACTAAGAAAGGAGCATGTAAAATGAAAAAGTATGTCATTCCAACTTGTGTGGTCATTTGCGTAATAGGAATATTCGCTGTATGGTATTTCGGATATCAGAGTACCGACTCGGAAAAACTCAAAGGTGAATCTAAGGACAGTTTACTAATAGAAAACCATTTCCAGGAAGAATCATCTGTTCCTGAAGTTACGCAGAAAACGGATAAGGGTGATACTGCAGGGGAGATAGAAACTGAAAGAGATAACTCAAACCCTGAAAAGACCAACACCACTGGTAGTTCTGATAAAAATGCTGTTTTAGATGAAAAGGATCATCAAAAATCACCCTCTGCTGAGGATATAGCAGCAGGTGCAGCTTTTGAAGCATACGCGAAATCTGAGATAGTACACAAATCCACTATTAGTAAATTCAAGGAAGCATTGGAATCTGGCGATTCAGCCTCTTTAGAAGCAGCAACGGATGCTCTTAAGAACGCCAGGTTAAACAGAGAAGAAGCACTTCGAAATCTCGCCCCTTACTCAGAAGCAGCAGCAGAGATATTGGCAGCAGATGAGGCACGCGCAGCAGAAGTAGAGAAAATAATGGAACGGATGAGAGCTGAAGATAAAAAACGGTCTGCCGAAAGGAAGAAGCAAATGGAGGAAAAGATGAAGCAGGTTTGGTTGGAAGGGTTTAAAAGACTTTCTCCAGAGCAACAGCGAACTTTATTGGATAAGTTTCCAGAGTTAAAAGAACTACTTAACGAAAAATAACACTAACGTGAATTCGAAAAATACCATTAGATCAGAAGAACAACGTGAAACCCAACATTCCGAGTCTGTAAAAGCGTTTCATGTTCAAATCAACGCTGTGAATGCCTTTTGGCATTCAGCGGGTTTCGTGCCTCAACCCAACCTACAATATAAACTTCAGTAATACACATCAACTGATAATACTTTAAACGAATAGTCTGGTGGTGCTTCTAATTATAATGGTAAGAGGAACTGTGTTTATCCTACAGAAAAACCATCTAAACTGAAAATCGCTAATAAAATACATTTTTTTGCGAATTTTGACAATCTTGCAACCTTTTCCCTTCCAAATCGCGTCACTAACAATCAAATTTTATAATTTCGGGGAATCTGATGGAAAAAGATGATGTTCAACTAATTGATAGTATCTTGTGTGGCGATGAATCTGCTTTCACGACTTTAGTAAAAAAACACCAAAAGAGCGTTCACGCCTTAGTGTGGGGAAAAATAGGGGATTTCCAAATTGCCGAAGAAATTACCCAAGATACTTTCCTCCAAGTACACAGGAAACTCTCAACACTAAAGAAACCGAGTCAGTTCGCCGGATGGCTTTATGTGATTGCTGATCGGCTTTGCACAGCATGGCTTCGAAAGCAAAAACCGAAGATACAATCTCTTGACGCGTCTAATGTAATGACATTGGAAAGATATGCTTATGGGCAGTATCTCTCGGAACAACGCGAGGAAGCAGCAACTGAATATCGCCGAGAACTGGTCAGAAGACTGTTAGAAAAACTGCCGGAAAGCGAACGCACAGTGATGATCCTTCACTACCTGGGAGAGATGACGTGTGAAGCAATCAGCAGGTTTTTAGGTGTGTCAGTAAATACAATTAAAAGTCGTCTGAGCCGCGCCCGAAAACGTTTAAAGACGGAGGTTCCCATGATTCGCGAAACTCTTGGTAGTGTCCAACTACCTGCAAACTTTACTGAAAATATTGCACAGCAAATTGCTAACACTAAACCTATTCCTACTCCAGTTGGAAAACCTTTGCTGCCGTTGGCAGCTTTTGGTACGACTCTCGTTTTACTTATTTTAATGATTGGTGCAAGCGATCATTTCTTCACTCGTTTCCAGAAACCCTATAGTTTAGAAGCACAATCGGACACCACTGTTGAAATCGTTGACGCGCCGTTGGTTGTTGATATTACGTCAATACTTGATGTTCAACATCAGGCTGCAGGTGCTGCTGTTCCTAGCGAAGGGAATAAGGACAACCAACAGGGTACCGATGCGGTTTTATTAGCTGAAGCCCAACAAGATATTTCAACCGCTAAATCATTAACACAGAAATGGACTCAAGCAAGTGGTCCACAAGGTGGTATAGTGCACGAAATATTTCTAACATCTGAAGGACAACTCTATGCAGTGTCGTCGACAGGTATCTATCAATTGACAGCGGATGCGGCGCAGTGGACGTTAATCAACAACACCGTGCCGACTGGTGGGAGGCGGATGCCTATGGCAGAGGCAAACGGGATACTCTATATTGTCTCAACCGATGAAATATTTGCTTCATCTGATGATGGCGTGACGTGGCATGTCCTTGGCCCACGACCAAATGGACGAGCTATCGGATTAGTAGTTATAGATGAAATGTTATACTTTGCTATCAAAAATGGCATTTTCCAATCAACGGATGTTGGTAAACAGTGGTCTCTTTTAAACGATGGTTTGAACGACAGAACAATTACGGCAATAACTGCTATTGGAAACACAGTTTTTGCTGGAACAGACAAAGGACTCTATCGTCTTGGTACGGGTACCTGGGAAAGATTGTCAATAGATCCATCAAATGAAATCACCTCATTAGCTGTCATTGAAGATGATTTATACGTTGGAACAAAATCCGATATTTCGTCTAAGGAATCCAAGACATATCTTGTAGATTTTGTCGCGCTAATAACTGGCTACAGTTATTTATGGAATGTTTACTTTTCTACTGATTTAGGAGATTCATGGACAAAAATAACCCCAACAGAGACGTATCCCAAAGTCGGTATTGCTACTATTAAGGTTTTGGGGGCAAATAATACGCTACTTGTATTAGGAAATGATTTTGGACTCCGATCCAAAGATAGAGGACTGACTTGGCAAATCTTCAAGGAGACCGGAGATTCATATACGTTGAGTTACCACCCCGTTGTTGCAATAAACAATGATACTTTTTATAAAGTAAAAGGGGCGGGTCTTTATCGAACTGTTGATGGAGGTGAATCTTGGCATTTCTCTATGAAAGGAATGCCAGGCACCGCAAGGCGGAATTTAGTTGCGTACAAAAATCGACTCTACAGCCACACGTATAAAGATATTCTAAAATCAACCGATGGCGGGGAATCATGGAACCTAATTCACGTTGATTCAAGTGCGGGCAGGCTTGACAAGAACAAAAGAAGTAATACGCGCAATATTTTTGCACATTATCCTCAAAAGTTTGCAATCACAGATGATGTCTTCTTTGCACTTGTCCCAGAAATAAGCGGTATGCGAGTCGCTCGCTTATCTGCCAATGAGAATAAACTTATGTTTGTTGAAGGAATACCTCCATTTACTGGGGATATTAATGTAAATGTCTCGTCTAATAACGACGAAAAAGTAGAAAGTTTAAAAGACAGCCTACGCAATAATAAAGAAAAACTGCCTCCAGCACTTAGGGAGGAGGTTGAAAGATCATTAGAAAATCATGAGAAATCGGATGAATATAGCCGTGCCTTAGATGAATACATTGCCATTCTTGAAAAAGGTGAGATAGTATTAGGAGCGTTTACTTCCAGTAGTGGAAAGTTTTACTTAGAATACAAACGCGAACTTTTCAAATGGGAACCCGGCAGTTCAACCTGGTCGAGCACAGGTTTAATAGATGCTGGTGAACAACGCCCTTACGGTAGGGAAGGATTCCGGCTCGCTGTTTCAGATGATACAGTCTATGTGGGAAAACGGGATGGTCATCTCTTTCAATCGCTTGATGGCGGAAACACATGGAAAGATGTTACGCCAAACCTTCCTATTTCCTTTAACCTTTTCAAAGAGATAGTTTTTGAAGGTTCAACGGTTTATGTTGGCACTGATAATGGCGTATTAACTTCAAATAATGGTGAAAAATGGCGTGTACTTACCGATATGGATGGTAACCGAATTGTAATGGACTGTTTTGCAATTGCAGGCATCAAGATTTACGGTGTATGTGATGCTGGGGTTTATCAATTAGATAATCAAGGTAAATGGGAACTGAGCTGGCCGGAAGTACCAGATAGAGTACGTGACCTTGTTTTTAGTAATGATAGGTTTTACATCGCAACCAATCGTCTCGGGATGTTCCACATTCCGCTTAAAAAAAGCGATGAATAATATCATAGGATGTTGAGAACAATCATAAAAATCTTTTATGTATAGTAAAATATATAATTACTTGGACATTTCTGTAGCATAACCTGTTAGATTGTGCTGCTCCGTTTCTGCACAACCTAACAGGTTATGCTACAAAACACGCAGTCCGTTAGGTTGCTAAACGCATAGGTCAAAGTGTTCAGGTAATTCTAAAATCTACTATATAGTCGCCATTTAAGTCAAAAGGAGTATTAGAATGAAAAGGTTTCTCGTTCCAACTTGTGTAGTCCTTTGCGTAATAGGAATATTCGCTGTATGGTATTTCGGACATCAGCGTTCCAACCAAAAAGAACTGAAAAGTGGATCTAAGGACAGTGTGCTTATAGAAAACCATCCCCAGGAAGAATCATCTGTTCCTGAAGCTACACAGAAAACAGGCAAGGATGATGCCGCGAGGGAGATAGAAACTAAAAGAGATGACTCAAACCCAGAAAAGGTCAACGCCGCTGGTGGTACTGCTAAAAACGCTGTTTTAGAAGGTGGAAAGGAGCATCAGAAATTGTCCTCTGCTGAAGAGGTAGCAGCAGCAAATGCCTTTGAAGCTTATGTGAAGGTTGAGATAGAATTCGATTTCCTTACTGAGTCCTTAAAGGAAGCACTTGAAGCAAGTACCTTAGACTGGGAGCATATAGATTCGGTACATAAGGACCGTAAAGATGCCATGGTGCGCCGGAAGGAAGCACTCCAAAATCTCGCTGTGTATTCAGAAGCAGCAGCAGAGATATTGGCAGCAGAAGAGACTCTCTCAGCAGAAGATGCGGCTCGTATCGCAGCCATAAAAGAAGAACTTGAACGGGAAGGAACTGAGATGATAGTTGATGAGCAAAAACGGTCTGCCGGAATTGAAGAAATGAGAAGGCAGATTGAGGAAATGAGAAAACAGATTTTTGATGGATTTTCACCTGAACAACAGCGGACTTTATTGGATGAGTTACCAGATTTAAAGGAACTACTTAATGAAGATTAATAGACATTATAGTAAATTATGTAATAAGTTTACATATATTCTGTAGGAGCGATCTCCGAATCGCGACGAAACCATTGGTAGTCGGGAATCGGAGTTCCCTCCTACAGCTTAGATGTAAAGTTAATTGTGGAATCCACTATATAATGAATCTGACTGTGCTATCCAGAGTGCTGTTGAATCTGGGGATATCCACTCTGAACGTTATCGGAGTTATGTTGTTTTGAAAATAGGAAAAACTACAGAATTTTAAGGAGGTAAAAATGAAAAGTAAATTTCGTATTTTAAGTCTTGTTTTGGCATGTCTGGTCAGTATCTACATTGTAGGTTGTGGTTCAGACGATAGTGACGAACCAGCCAATCATTCGCCTATTGTTGACAATTTTATTGTTCCAACCGAATTCAACCCTGGAGATATTCTTGAATTCAAGGCAATTGCTTATGATGTAGATGGTGATACATTAACCTATGCATGGACAGTGAGTGCTGGAAAACTAAGTTCCACTACGGGAGTGAGTGTTAAATGGATTGCTCCGCCCGATGTTGAGTCGGTTAAAGTAACGGTTATTGTAAGCGATGGTATTTCCAAATCTACAAAGAGAGTGAAAAAAACAGCTAACCTGAAATTTGTCCCACCAGACCCTATAGAAGAGACTATACCGGAACCAGACCTCGAACCGCCGCAAATGAATCTTATCATGCCTGGTAGGAGAGCTGCCGGCATTAAGTTAGGGGATCCGTTTAAAAGTGTTAAAAAACTTCACGGAGAACCGGACGGTCCCCTTGGTGTTGATCGTTTTTTTTCATTTTGGGAACCTAACAAAGGGTTAGCCGGTTTTGTTGATGATAATCATCAGGTTAGGAGTGTTTTCGTGAGAAGGCCGAATAAATCAAAAACGGCAGGAAGGAACGGTATTGGTAGTAAACTCAAGCGAGTTGAGGAAGAATTGGGAAAAGCCGAAGAAGAAAAACTTGTTATTGCTGGTGTTAAAACGCATTGGTATTGGAAAAAAGGTATTTCATTTGATTTTGGTTTTGCGGACGAAGTAACAAGGATTCACATCTTTAACCCGATAGGTGCTGCGCTACAGCAACAACAAGAAATGAGAAGAGCTGCTATTGAAGCGTTACACTACAAAGAAACTTTACAAACACAGTCTGGGGATTAAATAAACTTGTCTTTGTGAGGAATTGCTTCCCACTGTACATGCGACGCATCCCACGACGTAGGACATTGCACGCTTTTACCAATTGTGAGTGGGACATTCGGTCGGTGAGGTTAAGAAACCTTACTTGTCGGGACTTAAATGCTACTCAGACTTAAGACGTTTTTGACGATCCTGCAGGAATTTAATTACAGTGTCTGAACTTTGGAAGCCAAGAGTGCCTGCTTCATCTATGAGCATCTGCATTTGTACTGGGTTATTCGTCAGCATCTTCTCTGCTTTTTGGTAATATTCAGCTGCAACATCCTTTTCTCCGTTTTCATGATGTATCACTGCTAAGTAGATATATGCAGCAGCGAACCGTGGCGATTCTGTGCGGTTTTTGATAAACTCCTCAAATGCGAAACGCGCTTCAGTATAACGTTGGTCTTCGTAGTGAACCCTACCGATGCGAAATAATGCTCTATCAGCATAACTGTCCTTATATCCATCAGAGAGATAAAGTTCGCGCTCGGGATAACTGATAGTCGTTTGATAGGCTTGCAATGCTTCATCAAATCGCTGGAGTTTCCTATAGATTTCACCTACTTGGAAGGTTGCCATCATTGCCTGCAAAGTATTTGGATGTTGTTTTACAACAACGTTGAAAGTCTTGAGGGCGCTGTTTGGTTTTTCAAGTATATCCGCATAAATAATGCCCATACGGTAGCGCGCTTCAGCTGCGTAAGGTGACTTAGAATGCTCCCGCACCACTTTATTATATGCCTGAACGGCTTTAGAATAGTCCAGTAACTCGCGTTCATAGATAGTAGCAATTTGCAGCTGCGCTCTGATTTTCTCGGCAGCACTGACCTTTTCGTTCTTCACTTGTGCAAGTAGATTCTGAATAGCGGCATGGTGTTTAATCGAACTTAGTTGTGCTGCAGCTTGTTTCGCAAATTGTGTATTTGGGGCATTGCTGATTAGATTACGGGCAATTTTTGAAGCTTCATTGTAATTACCATTTTCCACTGCCTTTTCGAGTTTTACGAATTCATGTTTGGGGATGAGTTGTGTTAGCGTTCCTATTTTTCTTTGAACCAATTCATTCACTTCCGCAACACTTTTATCATACATTGCTATCTGCCCGAGATAGACCGGATCAAGCGTTGGAAGGTAAACATTAAGAAAAATTTTAAATGCTTTGCGTGCTTTGGCATAGTGCTGAATGTTCTCATGGCAGATGCCGGTCCAATAGAAAACAGCGTGCATGTTCCAGAAGTTCGGATATTTCTCTACTATATTTTCGTATACGGTAAGTGCTTGTTGATACTTTTCCGTCTCTCGATGTAGATTGGCAATATGAAAGAGAGCTTCCGCAGCGAAGCTGCTTGTTGGAAAATTGTCAGCAACTTTTTGGTAGGCATCAATTGCTAATGGTAATTGATGTAACGCTGTATGCCTTAAATGTGCGATCCGCCATTGTGCAGCAGCAGCTAACTTGTCAGTAGGATGTTTTTTAAGCAACTCTTGATATGTTTCAATTGCACGTTGAGGTTGATTGAGTTGGGAATGCATTCGGTAGAGTTCAGCAATCTGAGATAGGGCAACCGCTTCAAGAGGGGTGCCTTTGTATGAGCGAATAATCTCTCTCTGCATCATTAAATCTTTTAATGCAGTCTGAATATCTCGAATTTTCTGCAATCCCATTTTGTGAACGAAATGAGTTTGTGGTGCCATGTCAACAAGCGTGTGGAGATTTTGAATGGCCTTCCCATGTTCTCCCATCCTGCAGTACACATCGCTAATTTTAATATATGCAAGAAAAATTTCAGCCATCGGCAATCCAGCCGATTTCATCGCAAGGATTTTTTCGTAAGCCTTGAGTGCCTCTGGATATTGCTGTGTATAGTTGTAATAGATCTCGCCGAGTTGATAGTAGAGTTGACTCTGTGCCTCAATGTTCTTTGCGGATTTCGTGAGTTTCTCCAACTTAGCAGCAGCTTCTGCATAACGTAGTTCCTTAAGTAAGGAGTTAACTTCATCATGCTGCGCGTGCGCGGTGGATAAAATCAGCGATATTAGCAGCATACATAACATAACGCGTTGAATAATAGAAGTGAATTTCAATTTTTCCACGTAAAACTCTTTTAATTTATAGTAGACTTTAGAATTAATCAGACACGCCGCACCAGCGAGGTTAGGAAACCTCACCTACCGTGGGAGGATGTGTCTAATTATTTTAGGTTTCACTATAAACAACTATCTGAGAATTGTAACATCAAAATTCAGAATGAACACTCTTCAGGTGTTTTGTGGCAATATTTGCCCAATCGGTACCTTGTGCTTGGTCTTTGACGCGATTGAGCTGACTAACTGTATCCCATTTATCTGAATTGCGAAGGTGTCTATTGCGCAAAACATCCTCCATGTTCCGTTGAATATCTTGATGTCTATACTGCTGAATGCGAGCGTCCGCAGAGTCAATTTGACTAATCTCAAATGTTGGCGCGGGACGAAACGGATTTCCAACGAAAAATGAAATAGAAATTACCGCAAAAATGAAAAGACAGAAACTGACAACCTTTTGTTCCCGCAGGACTAATAGCAACCCCGCTGCAAAATCCGATAACCGGGAACTGAGTGAGGGTTTTACAGGTGGCACCTCAGCGAGGCGTCTGTATAGTTTCATCTCAAGGTTAGGTGGAACAATTGCATGAGGCGTTAATTCTGCCTCTGCTTCATCCACAAGGCGAAGCACACGCTTATATGCATTGACCTTTCTGGTGCAGCTACCACATGTCGTAAGATGCCGTTCAAATTCGGCTACTTGAGATGTCTGTAACTCACCATATACGTAATCAATCGCCTGTGCTTCAGATTTCTTACATTTAGGCATGGACGGACCTCCTATAATTCATTATTTTCCCATAAAGGTCGTAGCAAAGTTTGTAACTTTTTCATAGCGCGATGAAGATGAATTTTCACAGTACCTTCAGCCATTCCGAGTGCTTCTGCAACTTCCCGAATCTGTAACCCCTCATATCGTGTCAACATGAAAACAGCCTTTTGTTTTGAGGAGAGTTCGTCAACTGCTTCGCGAATGATGCGTCCGCGCTCTTTTTCTTCAAGCTGCTTTTCGGGATTGCTTGAGATGTCTGTAGCAACGAGTCTTGCTTCAATAACATCTTCATCTTCAAAAACATAAACAGGTTGTCGAGCTTTAGAACGGTGGTAATCAATAGCAAGATTAGATGCAATCGTATAGAGCCATGTCGAAAATTTTGCTTTCGGTTCCCATGAATCCAATGCACGATACGCCTTGAAAAACACTTCAAGGGTTAAATCTTCAGCGTCTTCATAATTCCTAACGGAACGCAGGAGATAACCAAAGATTCTACGTTCGTAGCGTTTCATCAATTCATCAAAAGCCTTCTGGCTACCCGATTTGAACTGTGCCACAAGCATTTCATCGTCAATCAATTTGTCCATAACTTTTGCCAGACTTTCTTTCAGTTTGTGAACAACTGCCTCTTTTAACGTAGATGCGTTCTTTTAAGTTTACAGAAATTGCGGTTTTGTGTCAAAATTTGTTAGAAATTCAATCAAATTTTACCAATTACTCATCTTCTTGTAGGAGTGATCTTCTCCAATATGTGTAGCAAAACCAGAAAACTGAATGGCCTTTCCAGAGGCATTCAATTGTTGATATATTATCCGTTTGAGTTGTGAAGTAGCAAATCGTTGATGCTATGACCGCAATGTGGAAATTGCTGCTATTCAAAAGTTACCATTTGGTAACTTTTTTGATACCGTGGCAACTTTTTGGAAATTGCCCTAAACTCAGTATTTGACTGGGTTTAGAAAGGTTTTCTTATTAGGGAATTAATTTTAAATTTCGGACTTTCCGATTTTGACGATTTTTCAATAATTATGGCGAAATTGGTATAAATTTCAGCAAAAGGTTAAGTTTTCAGTGCGCTTCCAATTTGTTGGATTCTCTGCCGTTTTGTGTCAAGTATTTTCAACATTCTCATAGGGTTATTTAATTTTAAGAATTATAGGTTAATAGATTTTACTAAGAGTTTATCTTGTAGGTCCAAATCAACGCAGCATGCACTTTTGGCATGCTGCGGGTAGAGCGAAGCGAAACCCGGCATTATCGCACTGTCATACTAAGATTGTCCAAATCAACGCAGCATGCGCGTGTGGCATGCTGCGGGTTTCGCTTCGTTCTACCCGACCTACAGATGGTTATATTGAAATGTGAAAAATATAACAGAAAAACCTAAAACTAAATAACCCTGACATTCTCACCTAACATGTTTGCTCAAGATTTTTGGTCTGGTTCTATTAGAGTTTAGGATCGTTTTTGTTTTTCTAACTGATATTATACCCTTGTTATAGGTGATAGTCAGAAGTTTTTGTTGTTGCCGGACAATAGATATCCAATATATATACAATAAGTTTGTTGAAAAAATTGGGTTGACGCGTTTTTTGAATTTCGGTTGAATATGTATTTTGTTTTCTGCATCTCGGAGGATGGTGAGTTTTGGAGTTTTGGTAAGGAAGAAATCATGGGAAATTGAATGGCTCTGGGCTGTGTCAATTTAAGTGGATTTTTAGAGAAAATTCAGTTAGAATGATAACAGCAAAAACTTACGGAGGTGTTTTCGTGGCACATACACATTCTAATTCTCAAACACCGTTAGTCATTCGAGCTTCAGAAACGGCAGAACGGATGGCACAGGCAGCATCCAATTTTTTGGATGTTTTGCCCCCTACTTTACGCGAAAAGGCGTGCCAACCTTTTGATGGAAATGAGCGGTTTCGATGGCACTATATTCCTATAGAGATGTGGGAGCGTCAGGGGGTTTCGCTAAAAGAACTAAATGCGAACCAACAGGAATCGGCGTTTGCCCTCATGGAGAGCGGATTGAGTGCAAAAGGTTATGAAAAAGCACGTGCGATTATTAATTTAGAGTCCATATTGGGAGAAATTGAAAAGACAGCAGGAGAGACACGGCTTGAGCGTAATCCTGAGTTCTACTTTTTTACCGTATTCGGTGATCCGACAGGAAATGGTGCATGGGGTTGGCGTGCCGAAGGACACCATGTTTCACTGAATTTTACGGTAGTCAATCGCGAATTGATCTCTCCTAATCCTTTCTTTTTTGGCTCGAATCCAGCGGAAGTGCCTCAAGGAGAGAAAAAAGGATTACGGGTTCTTTTTGCTGAAGAAGATTTAGCACGGCAACTCTTATTAAGCCTAACCCCATTCCAAAAAACGCAGGCTGTTATTAACACGGAGGCACCATCTGATATTCTCACGCGCAATGCACCTAAAGTTGAGTTTGAAGCAGTTGAGGGTTTGGCAGTTGAATCCATGCAGACGCATCAGCGCGAACTTCTAATTCAATTGGTTCATGAATATATCGATCGCCTTCCTGATGAGATAGCTGAGATAGAACACCGCAAACTACGCGAAATCAGTTTTAATGATATCCACTTTGCGTGGGCAGGCGGTGAAGAACGCAAGATGCCCCACTACTATAGACTTCACAGCCCATTTTTCTTTGTGGAGTATGATAACACACAGAACAATGCTAATCATATCCATTCTGTGTGGCGACATATTGAGGATGATTTTGGTGCTGATCTGCTTCGGCTGCACTATCATAAAACAGACCATCATGACCAATAGGAATCGTCGTACGTAAGAAAGCCGCCAAAGTTGGCGGCTTTACTTTTGGTTGCGGTTTGCCTGAACAAACCAATTATCTCTCGGATTTCAAAGTGCCCCAAGTAGTGGTAAGCTTATCGGCAGGCTCAACGGCGGTTACCGCTGTGCTGCTAAGCACGACAAGCCCTGTCTTTTCGGAATTTTTTCCGTGGACAACAGAGTGTGGGTACCAACCACCCCAGCCTTTTTGTCCGCCTTGGCCGGCGGCTTTATCACCATCATTTACGCAGATGCCTAAACCGATTTCAATACCTTCACTTAGTTCAATATCAAGACCGAAATTCGCCGGAGTGAATTTGAATTCGTAGTAGGTTTTTTTAGCGCTCTCGTCTCGGGTGATAGCAAAATCTCTCTCTGCCTCAAGACCAGGTTGTCCGTTTGTTCTTTCATTATGAAGAATGAGTTTTTCTGCATTGTTGTCTAATGCAACGTTATAGAGAAAGAGTGCTAACCCTCCTGTACGCTTACCCGTTGGTTCGAATGCGAGTTGTGCGGCATCACCATTCCATGCAGCACCGGAATTTTGATGCTCGTCATCCGTAACGCTCAGTGCAAGATAAGCTGCATCGGGGTTCCATGCGATCATGAAACAGACTGTTTGGTCATCGGCATTATTCCATTTTCCGCCGCCATGTTCTTCAAAGACTTTAACAGCACCGCCAACGCCTTCAAATTCTACACCGCAAAATTGGGAGCCGTCAGTACCGGTGACAGATTCCATAACGCCACCCCATTCTTCAAGATTACCATCAATGGTCACATCAAGACCTGAAGGAGCATTGTAAACGTCATGAGTTTCGCTGCGCCACTGCGCATCTGCGACATTAATTGTTAATAAAGATACTGCTGCAAAAATAGCAGCAAATACAAAAACCTGTTTTCTCATTTAAATTTCCTCTCTATATTAATTGTATTCCACCTTTGGCAGTGGAAGTTTTGAAAGTGCAACAACGTTGCTTCAGTTGTTGGAAAATTAGGCAGGGAAGTTTCTGCCCAAACATTATTAGGTAAATGTGAGTTTGAAAAAGTTTCCTTTCACCCGCAGCATTTCTGTTATTTTGGGCAAAAACGGCACAACCTAACAGGTTATGCTACAAAAACATTGCTTTTTTTGGCTTGAAAAGTGTTTAGAGCAAACTCACATTTTATTATCAAATTCACGTTAGGTAACGATTATCTTGAAAACTTCGGTTTCAGCGGTTTTCGGAAATGCTGAAACCTTTATCGGATTGATTTTAGTCTTCCCCACGTTGTCGTTAACTTATTCGAAGGTTCAACTGCAAGGGTTTCATCGGTAAGTTTGACAAGACCGGTTTTTTCAGAATTCTTTCCGTGAACAACAGCGTGCGGGTACCAACCACTCCAGCCTTTCTGTCCGCCTTGGCCGGCTGCTTTGTCTCCATCATTAACACAAAGTCCAACTCCGAGTTCGTAACCTTCTTTGAATGGGACTTTCAATCCCAAATCTTCAGGGGTGATTGCTATTTCATAATAAGTTTCTTTCTTGTTTTCGTTTCGGGTTATGGCGACATCTTCCCCAGCGACAAGTCCTGGAGCACCGTTTGTTCTCTCATTATGAACAGCAAGCATGTTCTTTGCATCATTACCTAACGCAACGTTATAAAGAAAGAGTTGTAACCCTCCATCGCGCTTACCAGTCGGTTCAAATGCAATTTGTAAGCTATCACCATTCCATTGTCCACCGCCATTTTGATGCTCGTCATCCGTAACACTCAGTGCAATATAAATTGCATCGGCATCCCAAACGAATGCAAAACATGTTTCATGATCATCGGCACCGTCCCATTTACCGCCACCGTGTGGTTCAAAAGCTTTAACCGCTCCGCCAACATCTTCGTTTTCAACACCGCAGAAGGGATCGCCATTAGTACCTTTGACTGTGTCAAAGACAGCTTTCCATCCTTCAGCGTCATCAAGTTCACCATCAATCTTAATGTCAAGGGTTTTTTCAAGTGCATTGTAAACGTCGTGTGTTTTGCTACGCCATTGGGCATCAGCTGCTATGGCTGTGAGAAATAGCAATAAGGTAATTGCAATCAAAAACTTTTTCATCTTTTTTCTCCTTATTATACCATTCTAATTGACAAAGTATCATTCCAAATTTTGAGTTTCTTTGTAGGAACGACCTCGAATCAACGCCAAATGCGCTTTTTGGCATTTGTCCAAATCAACACCGAATACGCGTAGGGTATTCGGTGGGTCGCGACCGGGAGATCGCTCCTACAGAAGAGAGTGTTGCCTTCGGACAACCGATTTATGAAATAATGTAATATCATTATTTAGAAATGGTATTAGAAGTTAAGTTTATCGTCTGTAAAGTAAGCGTAACTACGTAGTTCGCAATTTACATGATAAAATGTAACAAATTAAGTCGTTCTCTAATCAGACATTATAAATAAGATTTTGTTCAAATCAACACAAATTAGCGATTTTCAAAAGCTTGGTCAACTTCCTTACCGCCCAAGCAAAATATGTACCTGTCACTTGATCCGATATATAGTTTCCCGTTAGCGATAGCGGGTGAAGAAAGGAGTTTCAGTCCATATTTTACGTTTTGTGTATCATATTCCCATCTGATGCTGCCGTCATCAATTGCAAGACAATAGATTCGTCCTGCTTCCGTAGCAGCATAAACCGAATCTTGTGTAATAGCAGGTGATGCTACAACAGGTGCTTTAAGATAGGTTTTCCAGTGGACTTCTCCTTCTGTTGCTGTAAGTGTATAGACAAAACCATCCCGCGAACCAAAGGTTACAAAATCGTTATGTACGGCAATAGCAGTGAGTACTGCGTCGTCTGCTTCATGTTCCCATACGATGTGCCCGCTCTCCCCATCAGCAGCGACAACCTTTCCTTTTGGAATGGGATCACTTTCAGAAAAATTTCCTCTACCTAAACCGAAAAAGACCAAGTTATCGCGTCCACTTGGGGTGCCCCAAACAGGATACGGCATCGGTTTTGACCAGATTTCGGCACCTGTTTCAGCATCCGCAGCATAGATTTTATACTGCCCATAACCGGTACCGAAGTAAACCTTACCATCCTTAACTAAAGGAGACATATCCGCGTGAACAGCAGGAAAATGCCAAATTTGCTCACCTGCCAGCGCATCAAGACAGTAAATACCGTCCGCACCAGCAGTAAAATAGAGTCTTCCCTGCGTAATAAACGGGGTTGACTCAACATGACTTGTAGTTGTGAAACTCCAGATAGGATCACCAGTATTTGCATCAAGACATCGGAGTTGACATCCACTATCATAATGGAAACCTTCGCCGATGTAAACTCTACCTGCTACAACAGCAGGAGATGAAAAGATAGGAATCTTTGAGTCGTGCCGCCAGATGAGTTCATTTGTATCTGTATCAATACAGTAGGTTGCGCCGCTAACAGAAAAGACTGCCCCACTGGTAGCACCAATATAGAGGCGGTTGCCAACGATAGTCGGTGATGAATGGAATTGAACCGTTTTTGTTCCTTTCGCTTTAAAAACCCATGAGAGGTCTCCACTTGTTGGACCGGGTAAGTCATCAACGTGGCCTGTGCGATTCGCATTGCTTCTGAATGTTGTCCATGCCGTGCCTGTTCCCGCATTTTTAACACCCGTTTGCTGACTGTCCCCACCCATTGAGGTGGTGCTTTGATCTATTCCCTTCCCAACAAATTGATACGTTAATACCGCTAATCCAACGAGGACAACCAAACTAACGATAGATACAATAACTCTGCGAACAGTAAGAAAATCACGCAGCTTGTAAAAATACATCTTCGTTGTATCGCGCGCAAATATAAGTGAGGTCATAATTGCTACACCGACAAATGTAAGGATTGCCGGGATAATGCTAAGCAATGCAGTGAGAGGACCGATAAGTTGCGGAATTACTGCATGCGCGGTAGCCGTAAAACAGACCAAAACCGATATGAGACATAAAGTCAATATCCATGTGGCTTTTCTCATACTTTGAAACTCCCGTCTATTTGGATCTATCCAAGTATGCTACTGCATAATGCATAAGATTCTCAAGCATCCCACGGTTTTGGGCAACTTGTTCTTTTCTATTGTTATGGAGACTCGTAACAAGATACATGCCTTTTCCATATCTCAATTTAGCGACAACAATTTCCTTACCACCATTAGTTGTTGCCAAAACTTCGTATTTATCGTTCCAACCATTCCAAGAGTCATCAAGTGAAAGATTGCCTGAACGGATACGGTGCGGTGCTTTAAAGAGATCGCCTGCTTTGGATGTGGTTTGGAAATCATTCCTGTGTTTGCTTTCTACACCTTTGAGAGGCTCAGGTAACCAACCATCACCGCAAGGGCTTTCTGGATCGCTATCTTGACCAGAAACAATAACTACGCCTCCGTTTTTGACAAAATCTTTAATCCGTTTTTCTTGACCGTTGTTAAGCTTGTATCGACCGTCTCTGCCGATTGAGCGGCACCCAAGCCACAAAATATTTGTCCTGCCGAGTCCCGGTAGATTACGATCCTCTGTCTGATTATAGGCAATCCAATTATCTTTCACCTTATTGATTCCGGAGATAATAGGGATCTCTGCTTCATAATTGTCTTTGTACAAAAGAAGAAGTTGAATAGCATTTTCGCCAAACATTGCGCGTAACTCTTCCTGGAATTCAGGAGTTGAATCTCTTCTTGAAACTTTGAACTGATTGAGTTTGACTTCAAAATGGGTGAACCCCCACCTAACCCAACCTCTCTCTTTATCTTTTACAACCAGGAGTTGAAACCATTTTCCTCTTGTATGTGCGAGACTGTTAATCCGACCTTCTTTTTTTTCGTAACAAACAATGATCGGTTCACCTACTTTCAGAAATTGTGCTATCTCTTTTCTGTGGTCTTCCTCGCCTTTAAAATAATCAAAGCGAATTTTAATCACGTCAAATTGACTTTTACCTTTGATGTTTTGTTCAACCTTAAAATCAGCAGTCTTTCGTTTGGTGTTAACATCTGAGATAGTTCCAAAGACTATGTTTGTGCTCTCACTTGCAATTTCGGAGATGGTATAAGGTATCGAAATATAGGCATCCGCGCTTGATTGTGTAAAAATAAAAAGACTAACAGCGAGCATCCCTATTAATTTATAACGTTTACGTTTAGCATTTTGTTTATATACCGAAATTATTTTTGGCACTGAAGTTTCCTCCTGTAATTCCATATTTTTCTTAATTTTTTGTGTTGGTTATAGCAATAGATTACTTGCACTTTTAATGATTCAAGAATGCGCCAAAACATAGTTCGTACGTTTCTGTTATTTAAGCTTAACAGCAGTTCCGGTGGCGGTAACCATCAACATACCGTTACTGGAGCCAAGCACCTGATAGTCAATGTCAATACCGAGGACAGCATCAGCGCCTTGACGTTGCGCTATTTCCTGCATTTCTTGGATTGCAGTTTCACGCGCATCGGCAAGTTTGCTTTCATAAGCTTCTGACCGTCCGCCTATCATATCTGTAATACCAGCGAGAAAATCACGAAAGATATTTGCTCCCATGATTGCCTCACCTGTGACTAAACCAAGATATTGTCCGATTTGCCTACCTTCAATTGTATTCGTTGTAGTTGTTATCATTATTGTGATTTTCCTCTTGCAGTAATTTCCCAGACAGATTCGACAATTTCGTCCCGGATGCCGAAAAATCTGTCGTGTAGATTAACATTTGTACAACAGTGTGTCGGTAAAATTTCCAGTTTATCCCCTGGTGTAAGAGAAACATCTCCATTGGATACCATCATTTTGCCATGCTCTTCTGAAAGCCCTGTCATTTCAAGTCCTGGAATCCCGATCGGTTGTGGTATACCGAATTCCTTTGTGAGCACCTTCAAGCCTGTATCTACAATGATGCGGTCTTGTTCGGGACGACTGACGACGGTTGCCAAAACCGACAATGCATTGTCAAACTTTTCTCCAACGCCTTGAACATTGCGATAAGTGGAATCCATAAAGACATAAGAGCCAGCCTGCACCTCTGTCATTTCGGAAATGCTTCCTGTGATGTCAAAAGTGCCTGTGCCACCACCGCTCATAATTGAAACATCAATCCCATGTTTTTCAAGGAAATGTTTCGTTTCAATCAGACGTTGCATGGATTCCCGTGTAGCAGTCTCACGTTCGGTTCGGTCCGGTTTTGCGACGGTATGTCCCTCGTATCCCATTAAACCTTCAAACTTCAGATTTGGACTTTGGCATATTTGGCGTGCTAACACAAGCGTTGGTTGACCAGGTTCAACACCACACCGATCCATCCCGATGTTGACTTCCACCAAAACTCTGATAGTTACGCCTTTTGCTTTTGCTGCTTCAGAAATATCTTGGACATTGTGTGCGTTATCCACAGCAACCATAATCTCAGAATGCTTTGCGAGGTTAATGAGGCGTGCAATCTTATGTGGACTTACGATCTGATTAGCAATTAAGACATCTCGAATTCCCGCATGAATGACTGCCTCCGCTTCACCCAATTTTGCACAAGTTATTCCTATTGCCCCCGCTTCAATCTGTTTGTGCGCAATAATCGGCGTTTTATGTGTTTTGAGATGAGGCCTGAGTTCAGCGCTGACATTATTGAAATAGTCTGCCATCTTCTGGATATTTGCCTCCATTTTATCCAGATCAATTAACAGCGCGGGCGTATCTAATTCAGTTTTGTGCCTGCCGATATATGACTCGGTGTCTTGCATACAATACCTCTTACAGTTGTTTCACAGGGTTTGAAAGCGTGCCGAAACCTTCAACTTCTATCTGAACAATGTCGTCTGGCGCAAGCGGTAAATCATTTGGAACAATTATCCCAGTGCCAGTAGAAACGACAGTGCCAAATGGGATGGGGTTATCTCGCATCAAAAACTCAGTGAGTTGTTCAAATTTCCAATTAATTTGAGAGGTATTTATTTCTCCCTCATAAATTTCTTTATCATCACGAAGGATAGTACATTTCATTTCCAGATTGTATGGATCATCAACTTCAGAAGTAGTAATGAACATTGGACCGAGCGCACAGCACCCGTAAAATACCTTTGATTGCGGCAAATAGAGTGGGTTGTCACGCTCAATATCCCAAGCAGAAACATCGTTGCAAAGCGTATATCCGAGAATTTCACCATCAGCATTGAGAATATAAGCGACTTCAGGTTCGGCTGCTGTTAAAATAGAGTCGCTACGAATCCCAATAAAACCGTTCGGACCGACACATCGGGATGGTGTTGCTTTGAAAAAGATTTCAGGTCTATCCGCATGATAAACACGACTGTAGATATCTTGCTCGCTATCATCATCACGCATATCAGCACTACGTTTGTAGGTTACACCACATCCCCATACTTCAGGCGCATCTATTGGGACAAGTAGGTGTGGAATTTTTTCATCAGGTGAAACATCCAATTTCTCTAAGGTAAGCCCGCTATTTTCTTCTGAAACCGACTCAGGATCTTGAAATGCTGTGAATCGCATTGGTGGAGGCGATGATACCTGTTCTTGGATATCCGCCAAAAGCACCCCCAGCGTCACCCGTTCTTTATGGGCGAGTTCAAGGATTTCTAAAACACCTGGCGATTCATCACTGGTTACATCAATAACTTCGTGTTCACGGGTGACAATCCCGACTCGCTTACCTAAATTAGGTAAGTGAAATTGGATTAGTTTCATGGTTCTCCAAACATTATTTTTCAGATGGGACCAAGCCCGTTTTCTCAAGGAACGTTATAACCTGCTGTGCAGATTCAAATATAGACAGTTCAGCCGTATTGACAACAACCTCTGGGTTGAGAGGTGCTTCGTAAGGAGCACTGATACCTGTAAATTCTTTAATTTCTCCAGCACGTGCTTTTTTGTATAAACCTTTCGGGTCGCGTTCTTCACACACGTCAAGTGGGCACTCAACAAAGACTTCAACGAATCTATTTTCAGCAATTAACTCTCTTGCTTGGTCGCGGTCGGCGCGGTATGGTGAGATAAATGCTGTCATTACAATAGTCCCCGCATCAACGAAAAGTTTCGCGACTTCACCGACTCGGCGAATATTTTCTTCTCGGTCTTCGGGGGAAAAACCTAAATTTTTGTTTAACCCATGTCGGACATTGTCACCATCTAGTACGTATGTATGATGCTTTCGCTCGTGTAATAGGTGTGCCACTACATTGGCTAATGTTGATTTTCCTGAACCTGAGAGTCCGGTGAACCATACGACACAACCTTTTTGGTTGAGTAGTTGTTCTCTGTCTTCCACTGTGACGGTTGTTTCATGCCACGTAATATTAGTTGCTTTCTGTTCTGCCAATCGATTCTTCCTCGTAATTTCGTGATAGTAATTTGGGGATATCAGTTCCCTTAAATGCTTTGCAAGGGTAATACCCTTGAATCGTATTATGATATAAGAATGCACTTGCTGTATAGTATACCAAAAGCAGATGTCAAGTGCAACCTATTTTGATACGATATATATTATACGTTACCTAAGTCCTACATTGCAAAGATTTTTCCTAATAAACTAATGAAGAACTCCCGAAAAAGTGGTATACTTCTTTACTATCTAAAAAGCATAACAGTTAGGAGATGGGCATTTAACTCTAAAGTGTATTGTCAAAGGGGTAGAGAATAATGACTAATAAACAGGTTAACTTAGCGGCGTGTCAGTTGCTTACGAGTAAAGATGTCATTGCAAGCACTACAAAAGTGCTTCAACAAATAGAAACGTGTGCAGAAATGGAGATACAGATTGCGGCATTTCCTGAGGGATGTCTATTCGGTTATTGCTGTGATATCGATTATTGGGAACAAATATCGCCACAAGTATTTAAAGAGGCAGAAGCAAAGATAGCAAAAGCTGCACGTCGACACAAAATGGCAGTTATTGTCGGTTCTGCACATCACGATGGGGAGAATTGGCACAATGACTTAGCGATTTTTGACCAGCAAGGTAGTCTTAAATACCGTTATGGAAAAACTTTCCTCGCTGGAGAAAAGTGGTGCACAAACAATCGTGGCAAACTGCCGATTGTTCAGTTAGCGGATGTTGCCTGTTGCTTTATCATCTGTCACGATGTTCGCTATCCTGAACTTGTGAAACTGCCTGCGGCAATGGGTGCACAAATCTGTTTTTTCTGTTCATGTGAAGCAGGCTTACTATCAGAATATAAACTCTCTGCCTACCGTGCTATGCCAATTTCGCGGGCGACAGAGAATGGAATTTATCTTGTAATGGCGAATACACCTGCGAATCCGGATGATATTAAAGCAGCAGGGTCATCACATGGAAACTCCAAAATTGTCCATCCAAACGGTAATGTTATCAAAGAAGCGGGGTTTTTCGGTGATGAAATTGTATCTACAACAATTGATCTTTCACAAGCCACAGGTTCACAAGCAAAACGAACTTACAATGAGGATACGATACTCAGGGAGTGGTTCCAAGAAGGATGTAAGTTTGTCGTTCAGGTATAAAATCAGCATTGCATCTAAAGGAGTCAGATCAAAACTCATAAATATCCGCCCGTTGTTTCGCTACCTTATGTCGCACAAGTGTTTGTAGGTCTTCTGGCATTCGCGCAAAGGTTTCAGGAAAAACGGGTTGGTGTCCACCTTCGCGCATCAGATTCCACCAGGCAGGATAATATGCAATGTTCAATGCCATCCGATGTTCGTCATCGGTTGTGTTTGCGCCTTGTCCATGCCATGCCCCACCGTGCCACAATAGTACAGAGCCGCGACGTCCGCAGATAGACACCGGATGACTTTCTGCAATATCGGATTGTGTTGGTCTCCGGCGTGCGCGATGGCTAAACGGCACTACAAGAGTCGCTCCATTTTCAACGGTAAAATCCGTTATCATCCAGATTGAATTGATCATCCACGGTGTTTCGGGCAAGCATGATGGCAGATCATGTGTCGAATCGGTGTGTATACCACCTTGGGGTGCCCGTGGTTTGACCCACTTTGTGCAAGCCTCACCCAACCGCGCGCTGTCTCCGAGAAAATGACGGACCACTTGTAGCACTTGTGGATGTGCAATGCATTCCCAGCACATTTCATCAAGATTGACGACTCCGAAAAGCGTTTGATACAGTTCAGCGTTTGGGTCTTGAAAAGTTTCACGATTTGCTGGGTCTTGATGAAGCTGGAAGTATTTCTCCGCCATCGCATCTGCTTTCTCTGCGGGGATCGCATCCTCAATCAGACAATAGCCATAAGTTTCAAGATGTTCTATTGCATTTTGTTGTTGCATTTGTTTCAACTCCTGCACCATTCAAATAAGGAATCAACCGCTTATTCCGTGAGGCATTTAACGTGGCTATCTTTCCCGATCAGAGATAAGCAGATCAAACGAATTACTCTGCCATCCACCTTCCATAACGATATTATCCTTCGTTTCGCGTAACCGTTTGACCATGCGGTCTTTCATGCGGCGCAAAACGTGCTTGTATCCGAGATGTGTTGCGAGATTGTGAAGTTCATGTGGGTCACTCTGCATATCGTAGAGTTCGTCTTCACTATACGGATTATAGACGTATTTCCAAGAATCAGTGCGTACCATCCGCACTGTTGCCAGTGTTGGTTCGTATCCATGAAATTCAGCGAAAACGTCATCTGGCCAATCTGCTACAGTTTCACCTTTGAGGAGCGGCACAATAGACCTTCCATCAAGATTGTTGGGCATTTCTGCACCACCGATTTCCAAAAATGTCGGCATAAGGTCAACAAGGTTCACAAATTCATCGCAAGTCGTTCCATGAGATGTCACTCCTGGCCATCGTATCACAAGCGGAATGTGATGTGTTTCTTCATACATGTGAAATCCTTTGTTGAAAAGTCGATGGCTACCGAGCATATCGCCGTGGTCAGTTGAAAAGATGATGATAGTGTTATCTGCTAAACCGCTCTGTTCAAGGCAATCGAAAATCCGTTGAACTTGGTCATCAATAAAGGTGCAAAATCCCCAATACGCTGCGATGACTTTCTGCCAGTCAGACCAAGTTAAATGACTCGCGTTCCAGCGAAGCATTTCTTTTTGTTGGATAAGAGGTTTGTTGATGAACTGTTCATCAAAGTTTCCCCAACGTTCCACAGAATCTGGGTCGTACATCGTGTCGTAGGGTTCTGGCACAGCATAAGGGAAGTGCGGACCGAAGAAATTAGCGGCAATCATAAAAGGTTGCTCGGAATTGGTATATCCATTGATTAATTCTATCGTTTTATCAGCAGTCCATGCTTCCATAGTTCGTTCTACAGGGAGTGGAAGTCTGCCATAGAACGGCGCCTCTCCACCCCATTCAAAAGGTTGCACCGCATCCCTGTCAATCCTAAAATCAATCCCATCATCACGAAGCCATTGATGCCACTCGCTGTACGGATGCCACTTGTCGTAACCCCAGAACTCAGTATCACCTTGTTTGGCAAGATGCCATTTGCCAACACACGCCACGTTATATCCCGCTGCTTTCAATAGTTGCGGATATGCGGGTTTGTCAAGAATCTGATCTGAAAATACCGCGTTGAAATTCCCCATGTTTGAAAGCTGTCCGTGATTGTGAGGATAGAGTCCAGTGAGCAGTGAACCGCGTGCTGGCGAACAAAGTGCTATCGGTGTATAGGCTTTGGAAAAACGCATGCCTGTTGATGCTATATTGTCTACTGCAGGTGTTTGGCAGACAGAGGCACCGTTGCAACCTAATGAATCAAAACGTTGTTGATCAGTGAGTAAAAATAAGATATTTGGGGATTGTGACATAGTGCATCCTTTGTATGTTTTGTATGTTAACTGATTAGGTTTTCCGGATTTAATGCTTCCAATTCTGGGTGAACAAATCGCCCGTCTTTGCGAATAAGATTTCCATCAAAATACATTTCACCGCCGCCATACTCAGGCGTTTGAATCATCACCATATCCCAATGAACAGCGGAACGAACACCGTTATCTGCTTCTTCATAAGCCTGTCCGGGTGTGAAATGAAACGATCCCGCAATTTTTTCATCAAACAGAATATCGAGCATTGGATTTGTGATGTAAGGATTGAACGCTATGGCAAATTCTCCGATATAACGTGCACCATCGTCTGTATCAAGAATAGCATTCAACCTTTCGATATTATTTGCAGATGCTTCAACGATTTTGCCATTTTCAAAGCGGAGACGAATGTCAGTAAAAGTTGTTCCCTGATAGATTGTAGGGGTATTGAAATGGATTGTGCCGTTGACAGAATCTCGCACAGGTGAAGTAAAGCACTCGCCGTCGGGAATGTTATACTCGCCTGCACACGGAATAACCGGTATATCCTTAATGCTGAACCGCAAATCAGTATCCTCACCGACGATGTGTACTTCATCCGTTTCTTCCATAAGAGACTTAAGAGGCATCATCGCGCGTTCCATTCGGCTATAGTCAAGCGTACAGACGTCAAAATAGTAATCCTCAAATGCTTCTGTGCTCATCTTCGCCTGCTGTGCCATCGCCGGTAGAGGCCAACGCAACACAACCCATTTTGTCTGTGGCACGCGGATATCATTGAGTGGACGCAGCCAATGCTTTTGGTAACGCTGCATTGCCTCCGATGGAACATCGGACATCTCTGTAATGTTATGGCTACCACGAATGCCGATATACACCTGAACCTTTTTTATACGGTATATTTCACATTCTCCGATAAGTTTTATACCAGCATCGTTTCCGTCAAGAATGATTTCACGTTGAATGCGATTTTGTTTGAGTTCAACGAGTGGGATACCTTCTGCTTTCCGCACAGCACGGATAAGGGCGATTACCATCTCCTGCGGAATATCAATGGCTTCAATTAGGACAAATTCACCAGGTTGGACTTTGGTAGAGTGGGTTGTGAGTACGTTTGCAAGTTTATCAAGTCGTGGGTCGTGCATATTTTTCTCGGAAGTAGTTTTAAGTTCCAGTATCGTTTGAATGAGATAGAAAGTTTTCTTGCATGTTTTTCGCGATGGATGTCCACCACATGTCGTCTGGATTGACACGTAAAACATGGGTATAACGCGGTGCATCATTCGCACCTAAACTTTTTTCAATTATTTGTGTGTCTGTATTGTGTTCAAGGAACTCGGCAATAGTATTTTCCAAGCGTTCAGGAGAACGGATTGCAATAACGTTGATAATTTCTGTCAATTCTAAATCCAGCATAAAATCAACGTTCCAAAACAATTTTTTCCCGCTTTTAGGTAGCGGATCGGGCGGTCCCAAATCACATTCTCGGAATTGTCTTATCATATCATCTCTGATAGCGTGTGGCGGTTTGTCTCCGCTTCGCGTTGCATGTCGCACAAGTCGTCGTGCGAGTGAGGTAGCACCTTTTTCTGAAAGAGCAGAACCTACATAAGTGTAATCGCCCGCAGGAAGTGAAATCAGTTTGCCTTTCTTAAATCGTCCAAATTGTAATTCGGTGTCTTCTTTAAGTCGAATTCGCAGCACATAAGTTCCTGCTTGTGAATCATCTCCGATAAGAAAAATGTTTGGAATGCTCACTGTCCCTCCAAATTGACTTCGTGTGAGTTCAATCCTCTATGAAGCGTTTTTGATCCGCTGCGAGTATACCTTTTCTATCAAGATGAGTCAAGAAAAATCAGAACCTATGCTTGACTTTTCCAACTGAATGTGGTATTACTTTTGTGTTTGTTAATGGAATTTCAAACGGGTAGGTAACAACTACATTAGCGAGTTCAGAGGAATAATGAAAGCAAGTCGATTGTCTATAGGATACATTACTGTCATTGCATTGTTGGTAATTCATCTTTTACCCGTCTGGTGTTTTAAGTATTTTCCCACTCAGGATGGTGCAAGTCACATCTATAACGCTTATGTTCTGAAGGAATACCACAAACATGAAAACTATCGGTTACGGGAAGTCTACGAACTGAACCCTACTCTTTTCCCTAACTGGACATCTCACGCACTTCTGCTATTACTGTTATACATTTTTCCGCCTCTTATTTGTGAAAAGATTGTGCTTACGCTTTGCATCGGTCTTCTGCCGTTGTCTCTTTTCTATTTTCTTAACAGTGTAGAGAAAGAGAACACAGTTTTTGGATTGGTGGGCTTTATCTTTGCTTACAACTACCTACTTCACATGGGGTTCTACAACTTTGTTCTCAGTATGTCTCTGTTTTTCTTCACTGTGGGGTACTGGTGGAGAGTCAAGG
Source organism: Candidatus Poribacteria bacterium (assembly GCA_028820635.1). Taxonomy (GTDB): domain Bacteria; phylum Poribacteria; class WGA-4E; order WGA-4E; family WGA-3G; genus MSPOR6. Next base: position 133,295 of record JAPPIG010000100.1, on the reverse strand, counting down.
AAAATTTGCGTTGGATAAACGTTGTAGTCATCTACATATTGCTGTTGGCGACTTACTTCACCCACTACCACTCCTATGCGTTGCTCATCATATCATTGACATTCTTTGCGCTTTTCTCATCAGTTTACGGTGTATTACGAGAGGTATGGGAGAATAAAAAAACAACACATCCACCGATACATCGCTTCAAGGACGCGATGATGAAATTCCAACCTACATTGATTTTTATCGTTACGCTTTTGCCTGCTTACTTTATCTTCTTTTCCTACTACCTTTACCTTGTAAACGCCCACGGGAGTGAAGGTGACCATAGAGGTTTTGAATGGCTCATAAACTATTTTTTCTCTATGAAATCTTTGGTCTCGTTTCGGGACGATCATGTGCTCATCGGACGGATGTTGTTGACACTTTTCGGCTTTGCCTTTGTGCTTACAGTTATCAATAGAGTTCGGGATAATCAAAAGCAATCAGAATTCCCTGATGAACGGCTCAGGACGCGTTTTGTAACCCAAACGGATGGGTTTCTGATTATGGCATTCCTCGTCACAGCAATGTATTTCATATCTCCGTGGTCTGGCTTTAGCGGTGGCTGGTTAAATGATCGTTTTCATCTGTACATATTTCTTGTATTGCTCCCATTCTTCTCTATCAACTTACATCGCTACATCAACTATGGTGTTGCTGGAATCCTAATTCTCTTATCCTTATGGCATCTCGGATATAATGTCCACACTTACACAATGCTAAATCGTGACATTACTAACGCGCTTTCATTGGAAGGAATGGATGAAAAACATACAATTCTCCAGAGTATACCTGGAGAGTGGAACGGTTTTTCTGACTCACTCGGTTTTGAACCTAAATACGTTGAACCGTTCGGACACATTGAATGTCTGCTTGCGGTGAAAAAAGGGATCGCCTATCTTAACAACTATGAGGCGAATACAGATCATTTTCCGTTGCGATATAAGCGAAAGGATTTGCCTGCTGATTTTATCATCGTGTGGCGGACAGAATATCATGATGTTGAAGGTTTGGAAGAAGAATATGAATTGGTTGATTCCAACGACTATAATCGTCTATATCGCCGCAAACGTGCCTTACCGGACACCCAGCTGTGGAAAGGTGTGGTTGGATTAGCGTTTGACATGCAACCCCGTGACGCTGAGACAGCACCGGGATTTATCCCAGTGTATACGGATACAGTTTTCACTGATGGAAAATACGGTTGGGTTACGCAGTCGGAAATGGACGACTTCAAAAGTGAATCTGAAGATCAACAGATGCACAGAGATAGCATTTTGGGAAAGGAAGATGGGGTTTTCCGAGTGACGCTTCCCAACGGAACGTACGATGTAATATGCTATTTCGGTTTGAGTGAATCTGATCCGTTAGAGGTCAACCTAATTGCGAATGGTGAAAAGAAGATTAAACGGTTGCAGATACCTGTCGGAAGTGACAGAATTTCAAAGACTTATAGAATCGAGGTTACTGATGAACAACTAACTCAGGTGATTTATTCTCGTGGAAAAGGAGAATATAAAAAATGGGGTTGGTGTAGTTGTACCATATTATGTATTGATGGTGATATGCGCTTCAATCTTCCTGAAGGAACCAAGGAGCGATAACTTCATCTTGAACATAGGTCAGTGTATAATTCTTCGTCTTATCTCAAAGGTCTTCCCCAAATTACCCTTGTTTCTAAATGAAAATTAAGGAATCCATCAGTATCAACAAAATCAGACAAGATTTGAGATAATTCAGCATCAAAGGCACTGACATTTCTCTCTCCCATATCTTCCTTGGACAGACTCTGTCTCGAATGAAATGACTGAACGTAATCTGTCAGTGGTTGCGAGAAGTTGACCGGTGTTGTCCGTTTATCTCCAATCAGATGTATGTGTCCTCTATCTTTGAGTATTTGAACCAGATCAATTTCCTCATAGTGCTTGTTAGTAGAATACTTACGAATCAATGAAAGTTCTGCGTCATGCCAAGGTGCGTCAATGGGACGATCCCCATCAATGATTACGAGATAACCATCTGTTGTCAGTACTTCCTTGAATTTTGGAAATACCATGTTCCAGTCCATCCAGTGAATGCTTGCTCCTGCAGTTACCATACAGTAAGGCGGATACAACTGAACATCTTCAACAGATCCAATGATCCACCGAAGTTTAGGGTGATTGCCATTGGAGAGCGATTTTCCTACTTGAATCATTTCCTGTGAGAAGTCAACCGCATCAACACCTTCCACGTGATTGACAAGTGAGCGTGCTATTTTTCCTGTACCACATCCAACGTCTAACACTCTCCCTCGCGATTCTCCCAGCAAACTTAGAAGTATTTTGTACGTTTCCTCTGGATAGGGTGGTCGTAACTCGTACGCTTCAGCTAAACTCCGGTTTTTGAATCGGGATGCATAATCTTCCCCATATTGTCGTGGTCTTGCTGTTTTCAATGTGTAAATCTCCATTGCAGAGAACCTCACCCGATCATCTTGCCTATCCATCAGATTGTTAGGGGAGTGAAGTCCATGACAAAACACATTATCCGAGCGCCTTCACCACAGCGTTGCCGACCTGTGAAGTTGTGGCTTGCCCGCCTAAGTCCGATGGGAGGGTCTTGCCTTCCTCTACAACCTTTAGGACAGCCGCATCTATTGTTTCCGCCGCTTCCACCTCACCTATAAAACGCAACATCATCGAACCAGAGATAATCGCCGCCAGCGGATTAGCGATGCCCATCCCCATAATGTCAGGGGCACTCCCGTGAACCGGTTCGAACATTGACGGGAACCGACGTCGCGGGTCAATATTGCCGCTCGGAGCCAATCCCATGCTTCCGGTGATAATTGCGCCAATGTCTGTGAGGATATCCCCAAACAGATTGCTGGCAACAACCACATCAAAGTCCTCTGGTCTCCGCACGAAATCCATACATGCTGCATCCACAAGCAACGATTCTGTCTCTATGTCGGGATACTTTGGAGCCATTCGCTCAAAGGCTGTATCCCATACAATCATGCCGTAGCCTTGCGCGTTCGACTTGGTGATCGAAGTGACTTTGCGCTTCTTATCTCGTGCACGAGCTTGTTCAAATGCATAAGTGATAATACGCTCGCAGCCGTGGCGAGTAAATATACCAACCTGCACGCCGATCTCCTCGGGAAACCCTTGGTATTGAAACCCTCCGACGTTGGCATATTCTCCTTCTGTGTTCTCTCTTATCACTACCAAATCAATATCCCAAGCCTCTTTATCCTTGAGCGGTGTGTTAATACCGGGATAGAGGATACTTGGTCGTTCACAGACGTACTGATCGAATCTACGTCGGATAGGCAATAGAAGCCCATTAAGCGCAATGTGATCTTGGATGTCGGGGTGTCCGACTGCACCAAGATAAATCTGGTCGTACTCCGCAAGCGTATCAAGGGCATCTGATGGCATCATGTGCCCATGCTTGAAATAGTAGTCCGATCCCCAAGGGAACTCCACAAAGTTCCATTTGATGTCATACCTGTCGGTGATAGCACTGAGAACCTTGATGCCTTCCTCTATCACCTCAATCCCAATTCCGTCTCCTCGAATTACCGCAATCTTGTATTCAGCCATATTTTCCTTTCTAAGATTTCTAACCTAAGGTTGTCATTTATCGCCCGCGGGGTATGTCAAAAACGCTGTTTCTTGGCTACAAAATCAAACGCCAACGCATCTCCTATTGGCACATAACCGATTTTGGTGTAGATGCTGTTAGAGGTAGGATTTGACAAATCGGTATATAGACTGCAAAACGAATAGCCATCCGAAAGTAACTTCTTTGTCAATAACAAAACAGATGAAGTCGCATATCCGTTCTTGCGGTGCTCAGGTGGTGTGTACACGACCCCGATTGTTACACCATTTTTCATTGGACGGGATACGCCAGCAATAGACACTGGACCGTTGTTATCCCAAATGTATAGTTGCTGATCTGTGATGAGTTTCTCTGCGCGACTTTTAGCACCGTCAAAACTGGTCGGTTCACCTACTGCTTCCGAGAGGGCAGCAATCCATTTTGCCATAAGTGGATGGTCATTGTGATGAGCAAAACGTAACCTTCCCGGTGAAATCGGCAGGTTTGCAACGCTTCTTGCCTCAAACACACGCATTCGCTTGTCTATGCTGGCTAATATATCATCTATACCCTCAACCCAACAATCAGAAAAGGCTTGTGCTTCTGCCTCTGGTCCAACAACACCCGGTACCTGGACATCAATTTCACGTAGGTGACGCACAAGATGCCCGACAACAGGTTGGATTTCCACCTCAATTCTGCTTAAAATAATTCTTTTAGGTGGTGTCATTACTGCGACTCCAACAACTTTCCTTTGTTCCCAAATACTCAACAGCAGCGGCAACTCGGATCCATAATAGTATGGGTCTTCAGCAAGCCTGTAAGCCAAACCGATAGGCAGATTGTTTTCACTCTCATTCTGTTCCAAATAGGCACCAGAAAGTGAAATTAGTTCACTTGCATTGTTGTGAGATATTATTTCGATCACTGTTTTTCCATTCCCTTAACGTTTTCAGACTGCCAATATTATTATAGCCGAATTTTATTCATAATTCAAATGTAGTGTACAGTATCTTGATCAGGAGCGTTGAATGATTCTGTGATTTTAGGCATTGCAGAAGATGAAATTTTGTGGTATGCTCTAACGCAAAGAATGAAACCGGATAAACTTTTGATGAAGCAAAGGAAAAGTAATGCGAAACGGACAACAAATTGGTTGGAAAGCAGTTAGTAAAACTGGAGTCGTAGCCGCAGGCGGGGCAAAGGCAGTTGCTGCAGGAATTGAGATTTTAGAAGCAGGTGGAAACGCTGCGGATGCTGCAGCGGGAACAATTCTTGCGCTCAACGTTACGGATCATGGTGCCTGTTCTATCGGTGGTGAAGTACCACTCCTCATATTTGATGCTGAAAAGCAGGAAGCGAAGTCACTTTCTGGACAGGGACGCGCACCGCTTTCTCAAGATGCTATTGATTGGTATATGGAAAACGGTATCCCGAATGCCGACGTAAAAATGGCACCTGTCCCATCTGTCGTAGACTTGTGTACAACAACGCTCAAACTGTATGGAACGATGACGTTTGAAGAAATTATCGCGCCGACGTTGGCACTGCTTGACACTGGTAAGGCGGAGTGGCATTCAGATTTGGCAGTTACCCTAAGGCGGATGGTTGAGGAAGAACGGAAAACGTCTGGAAGTCGTGAACAGAAAGTACAAGCAGCAAGTGATCGATTTTATGGACGGAATAGTGTCCATAGTGACATTGCCGATGAATTAGAGGCATTTTACATTAAAAATGGCGGGTTTCTCCGTAAGAAAGACCTTGCTGCTCATGTCACGCTTATTGAAGACCCCGTAACAGTGGATTACCGTGGTTATACGGTGTGTAAATGTGGTACCTGGACACAGGGTCCCTACCTTTGTCAAGCACTGCGCCTGCTGGAAGGTTTCGACCTCAAAGCGATGGGACAATTTTCAGCAGATTACGTGCACGTGGTCACTGAAGCGCTCAAGTTGGCTATGGCAGACCGAGATGAATATTACGCTGATCCTGAATTTGTAGATGTACCAATGGCTAAATTGCTTTCAGATGCGTACACTGAGATTCGCAGACCACTAATTGATATGAAAAAAGCATCACATGAGGCACAACCGGGTGATGTAGAGAATATGAAACCGCTAAAAGCAAACGGTGTGTTTAGACCCGGTGTTGGTGGGACAACAACTTGTGTAGTTGCTGACCGATGGGGCAATGTCGTTTCTGCTACACCAAGTGCTAACGTCTATCACGCAGGGGGCACTGGCACTACAGGTGTTAGTTACGGTAATCGCTTGCGGAGTCTCAATACAACCCCTGGACATCCGAACAGTATTGAGGCTGGGAAGCGTCCGAGAATTACGCTTACACCAACACTGGTTCTTAAGGATGGCGCACCTATTTTAGCAATCAGCGTTGCAGGTGGTGATTTGCAGGATCAGGCAACGATGAATTTGCTACTCAATTTCGTTGAGTTTGGCATGCTGCCGGAAGATGCGGCCACAGCACCACGTTTTGCTACTGCGCATCACGAAGATTCATTCGATCCAAATCCCAATCGGGAACAGACATTCGGGCAGGTAGGTTCGTTGACTATAAACGATAGTGTGAGTGAAAACGTCAGGGAAGAACTTGCCAGCCGCGGTCATCAACTCAGGACGCAAGCAGGTGCTATTGCTGCACCCTCCATGCTATATGTTGATAAAGACAGTGAGATGTTTTATGCTGCGGGTGATCCTGCTGCTGGGAGGCATGCTGCGGGTTTGGATGAAGATTAAGGGCGTTCTGTTAGAAGAACCTAACGCTTTTATATGTCAATATCCAAGACTCCGCAGATATTCTCGATTGACTACCGCTGCTTCCGCAGGTGGGCGTGGTGGATACGGACGGTCAAGTTCAACTGAAACCCATCCATCGTAATTGACAGATTCAAGTCCCTCAAGCACTGCTTTAACATCAAGTCCAAGGTTGCCTGCACCGAGTTCAGCAAAACGCGCCTTCTCGCCAAAACGTTGTGTTCTATAATCCCATGTTTCCGGGTCGTCCGCATGGCAGTCTTTGAGATGGACATGCCCAATGCGATTACGCAAAAGATCGCTCTCAAAGACCTGCATTGGATCACTACCAGCGGCGAGCATGTGTCCAGTATCGAACAACAGCCAGAGACTTGGTGCTACAGCCAAGAGACGTTCTGCATCATCAACCGTCTCAATCAATGTACCGAGATGGGCGTGGTGAAAGCCTTTGATGTGGTGCGCATCACAGTAAGCGAGGATATCGTCAAGTGTTCGGGCAGCATTTTCGATATCCGCATCACTCGGATTCGCACCACCCCATTCTCCACGCCGAAGTCCGGGAACTTCGGCAGCATTGTTGCCAAGCGTAATGTTGAACTTTATTCTGTCAAGTCCTGCGCCACCCGCGTTGACAATATGAAGTCCGAGACTGCGTGCCAGTGTTGCCATTTCAACCAGACTTTCTGCTCCTTCAATTGGCACACTTTCAACGCCTTCCCAACCGGCACCCGCGACTTCGCGTAATACTTTTTCTGGATTTTCTCGATGCTCACCACCAAACTGGATGAGATGACATGCGAATCTTAATTTGCTCATTGTTATGTCTCCTTATTTATTATTGTTAAGTGTTTTTAAAGCTACTTCAATCTTTTTGATCGCCTTTTTCTCTGCATCTAAGGCAGCACTGATAGCCTCCGTTGCTTCTTGCCTGATGGATTTTGTGAAACTATCGTTTTCTTTGCAGAGGTTTACCAATTTCACGACTATTTTGATTTCTTCATCGTAAAACCCTGCCGCATCGGATAGGGCTTGACTTGATACTTTTGGAAAGTGATCAGCAATTTCGCGGAGATATGCTGCAGCATTCTCACGCATTTCCCATAATATCCAAGCTGAATGCTCTGTAAACCCGATATCCACATCGCCATTCTCCAATGCTTGTTTCCAAAGTTGGTATGCAGCGAATCCAACAACATCAATTTTGTAAGGGGCTTTTTCCAAATCAAACCGAGTGCCGTGTGCAAAAGCAACCGCGTTTTTGAGTGATTTAACCTCCAACGCCATTCGATCAAACGGTTTCTTTTTACTAAGCACCATCACACAATACCAACCAACAGGGTCTGTATATCCGAACTGATCATAAGGAACGGTATACTCGGTCTTATAGTGCTGATGTCGTACGGTATATGTTTTCTCGGTTTCATCGTAGCCGACGAGTGATGCCCATCCAAAAGCACTCACACCACTATCCTGCTGCGCAACCGTCATCGGTTGCCATGCAATCGCTGGAATGCCTCGGTCAATACTCGCTTTGACCTTTTCCCATGCCTGAGCTTTAATGCTCTGGATTTCTTTGGGTGTTGGTGCAGGCTGTTTTCTCTTGAGTATGACTTGAAATTCCTGAAATTCAAAACCGATGTGAGTAATCACCTCCCATAGCAGCCACCAATCGATGTTGGCTTGTTGCCAGACCGCACCATCCCCTATTTTCATACTGAAACTGAAGGCGTGTCCGAATGTGCCAGTTAACCTTGGGATTGACCAATCTTCTCCAGCTGCTTTGAGCATCGGATGTAATGTCCCAATAAAAGTGCTATCGCCTTCTACCGGTTTAACTCCCTCAAGTGCCTTTTTCTGGAACACTTTTTCTTTATGAAAAGAACCTTTAACTTGTGCCTTAGCGGGACCCACTGATCCAAGAGTGAGGAACACAGTGAGACTTAAAAGAGTAAGGAAAACGCTTCTTAAAACTGAAAGCCTAAAATCCATTTCTGCTGGGCGGGACAGGCATTTGATCTGCATAATCTGTTTAACAATTTATATCAGTCATAGGCTATTAATTCTTAGCTTGTATGGAAAACCAATGGAGTTTCTACTTGAATATGTAATGCCAGTGGTGGAATTGGCCGTAATCAGTTGCAATGGCTAATAAGTCGGGCGCAATTGTCTGTTTAAAACTATCTGGGATAAACATACTTGTATTTTTGCGATTCTCATGAAAAATACGACTTTGCGCCGCACGAATCGCATTGTGTTGTTCCTGGACAGATAACTGAGACTCAACAAATCCTTCAATCCACAATCCACGATAGGTTAATGCGTTGACAGGTATAAAACGGACATCCTCCACTACGTTTGTAGCAGATTCGCAAGCCAAAGGATCCCACAAAAGAAGACTAAGCACTTGAGCATCCGTTGTAAAACCAACCTTGGAAAATGCCCGCTGGCTTGCATCGTTATTGACACGGATTGATGCCTTCGCCCAATGTGCGCCCAGATGAAAACCATAAATTAAGGCTTCCTCAATCAGAGAAGTTCCTATACCCTTTCCGCGACTGGTGGCACGAACAATAATAGTATCTATTTCCCACCGAGGTAACGGTTCAGGAATAAAAAAAGCAGCAAGGAAACCTACCACTTCGCCAGTCTCAACTGCAACAAAAACCTGATGCACAGGCGACGAAATGTGATCAACGAACACATCAAAGAGAAGCGAATCTCCCCATGCCTCTTGTAAAATTCGGTGGATTGCTTCCGCATCATCTGGCTGTGCTAATCTAACATCTAACATACCTTTTTCTTTTCCTGAATGTTTCATCGTTAGAATTAGACAGCATTCGTTTGTTTGGTACAGTGCAGCTTCCTAAGTTCAGGGTTTAAACGAAATCCTTCCTCACGTTTTTGAGCCAAGTCTTTCCACGTGGCATCACATTCAATAAAGTGTTTCAAAACTTCCTTAGCACCACGTACAACGGGCGATCCGTGACCGAAACACACAAGATCAAACTCAAAATGTAGCAACATTCTGAGGGATAAGCGTGCTTTGTTGATATCCACCAGATATTCAGGCGCGTTAATTCCAACCTTTCCATCTGGAATGCCCTTGTCCTTTCTGCCACCACTGAGCAGATCACCAAAGATGAATGCGCCACTGTGAGATCTTAGGTAAAAACTGATTTCCTCGCCGTGGCGGACATTCGGCACACGCACGACTTCAATGAAATCCCAAAGCACATCTCTGTCAGCGAATGTCCTATCATAAGCAAATTCAGCTTCTTGCACCTGATTTTCATGAAGCAAGACCTCACATCCCCATTTTTGCTTGAATTCTGTTAAACATCTTTCATGATAGGTACAAGTTAGCATTAAATGTGTTGGACCACCAAGTTTATCAAGCCATTGAATCTCACTTTCTGAGAGTGGAAGTGGATCTATCAACGCTCGGATACTGTTACTCTCGTCGTACACGAAAAAACTATTCCAGTTATATGCTTGATTCCGCGATGCACCGTGAATTTCTGCCCAAGTAAACAGATTTGGAGTCAGTTTAGTCAACATCATCTATCTCTTTTGATCAACCCCCAAGTCGTTGCAGCTTTGTCCAACGGTGATACGCTCAAGACCTGATGCATATCTTGCTGAATCTCAGCTTCTGTCAGGACGCGGTTATAGATGACAAATTCATCAAGCATTCCCTTATAGGGCCAAGGCCCATCTAACCGATTGCCAAACCAGTGATCTGATTGAGAAGTTGGAATTTCGCCTTCCAGTTTATGGGTTTGATCAAGTTTCCCGTTGATATAAAACCGAAGTTCTTTATTAAACTCGTAAACTGCAGCGACATGCGACCATTTATTGAGCGGAATACTGCTTTTTGCGCTGTTCCATGTCCGCCCACCAGCGCCGCCACTTCCAATCCATACTGAAGGTTTACCTTGATGGATACTCAGGTAATACGTATGAGGATCTTTCTGTCCGCGCACATTGCGATAATCACCGATACTCTGTGGATATATCCAAACCTCCATCGTTAAACTCTTGGTAATTGCTAAACTATTAGACGCTTTGACAGCGACAACTCCTTGTTGAACCTGTTCATTAAAAAACACTGCTGATTCAATTTTTCCATTTTGCATCCATTTGACATCACCTTCAAGCGTGCCATCATTTCCTTTGCCGCTTAGGTCTTCTACATCTTTGCCTTTCCCTTCATCAAACGAGAGGTAAAGGACCATAGCGTTATCCTTAATCGCATCACTCACAAACGAAAATGTGAAAGTCATTGCTGTGCAAAGAATAAAGCATACTATTTGTCTCATATCAAACCTCCATATTTGAATGTCGGCTCAAACGCCTAAAGAAACGTATGAGCATTCAAGCCATCATTTACAAAAAAGTGAATAGAATATTCTACCTCCACGAGGCTTTAATCGCCGAGAGTACTCTGATCTGAACAATCGTTGTAAGCAGGCATTACCTAACTAATGGTATTCGTGTTAACTGACTGAGATTTAAAATGTCAAACACACTACCATTGACACGAATCTCGCAAACAAGGTAATCAATAGTTCTACCATTCCACGCTTTTGGAGATAACAATGTTGAGCATATAGTGTCTCTCAGAAAAAGGAAAGAAAAGATGAGGAATCTTTTCTTGATTGTTTTTTCTAAATCTGTTATCATCTTTCAAAATTGATACTGGCACCGTGGTTGAGATGGTTTCCGCCAATTCCTGCACTATTTTTTTTTGCAAACCTTCAAATGATATAATGATAACCATGACTCCTACTAAAGTCTTAATCGGTTCAGAGAATAACATAAAAATCGAAAGTGTAAGACGAAGTTTTTCAAAATTTTTCAAATCTGTGGAAATCAAGGGACTACAAGTTGATTCCCGTGTTCCTGACCAACCCTTTAATGAAGAAACATTCACGGGTGCCAAGAACCGTGCTGAACATGCAAGGCGTATCAACGATGAACAGCACCTCAATGCAAACTTTTTTGTTGGTATTGAGGGAGGAGTCCTTCAACTGCACAAGAGGTGGTTTCAATTCACTGTCATCTATATACTGGATACGCAGCACCGAGAAAGTTTCGGCACAACTGGTTTGTATGAACTGCCTGACTGGATCATCAAAAAACTTTTGGCAGGAAGTGAATTAAGACATATTATTGAAAACCTTACTCAAAATTCTAACACAAAAAAGAAACAGAGTGCCAGTGGATTTTTGACAAACGGGGAAGTGGATAGACTGCAAAACTACACGCAAGCTGTAACTTTTGCCTTAATCCCTTTTTTGCAAGACAACCTCTATTTTCCAAGAAACTCCGACTACTCATGGAACTTGAATTCATCAAGAGGGTGAGCTGCTCTTTCATGCGCGTACTTTTCGCATGAGTTAACAAGCACGCCGGTAAATCACATCATGTTGGTCAACGCTCCTATCGGACTCCAATTGTCGCTTCAACGACTCACAGGTAGACGAGAATTAATGTTGATTTTATAGATTTTTCGTCGAGCGACACACGGGATAGGTGGCTCTATACACCGCACATTTGAGAGTTCCCAACAAACGTAGTTAGGGATCCATTCTACTCCTTGTGATTCCGCTTCTTCAGGTGTCCAGTCGTGAATGCCCGTAATGTCCACGACTGCGCGTGCCAATCCGTTCGGATCTTCTTGTCCATCTTCGGTCAGGTAAATCTCATTCTCAACAAGCACGAGATCGAAAAATGGGATCTCTGATGGAAGCCAACGCCGGATCTCAACAACCTTCTTACCCTCAAGAATGTGCTGTACAGACGGTGAAACTATGGACAGTGCATCAACTATCAAAATTGACTACTTCCAATCGTCATCTGGTGGATAAATGTTGGAACTTCCGCTGCCAGCCCCTTTAAAATCGTTCTCAGCGAACCAGTCTTTGACAGTATCCCGCCATTTGATGAAGTGTGGGGCTTTCAGATGCTCTTGGAATGCTGCCTCGTCTACATAAACCTCGTAGAGCCAGATTCGATTCGGATCGGCACCGTCTTGAATTATATCAAATCTCAAACAACCGGGTTCATTCGCTACAGAGCCTTTCGCGTCGTCTATCATTGATTCAATGAACGCATCTCTATGACCTTCCTTAATCTGAATCGGGGCAATAATTACAAACATAACCTTTCTCCTTTTGTTATAGACATTCATGGTTGATACTATACTAACTTACCATAATGTTGGGCAGATGTCAAGTTTGAAGTTGTTTATAGTGAAACCTAAAAATAATTAGACACTTCCTCCCACGGTAGGCGAGGTTTCCTAACCTCGCTGGTGCTGCGTGTCTGATTAATTCTAAAGTCTACTATAAATTGGAAAGTATAATTTGACAAAAAACATCTAAACGGTATAATAATCGTGTAACACAATTAGAAAGAGGAAAGATAGATTATTCTTGCTGTCCCAATTACAATATCTATCAGCGGAACTCATTTTTGAGTAATAGTCAGTAGAAAAATCAGATAGTTTCGTTTTGACAATGATAAAGGAGGTAATATAAGATGAAAACTACAGTAGTAAGCTTAAAACTATTATGTGTTAGTTTAATGGTCATTAGCCTGATGTTTGTAGGTATAAGTTTGGCAAAAATTGATTTTAATGATTCTGTCGCATTGTTGCTCTTTGATGAAGGCGGTGGTAACGAAGCCAAAGATTCATCTGGGAAGGACAATAATGCAAAAATTCACGGTGGTGCCAAATGGGTTAATGGCAAGTTTGGAAAGGGTTTGAGTCTTGACGGCTCGGATGATTACGTGGAAATTCCTCACGATGCTTCTTTGATGGTCGGAGGTGAACACACGATTGCCCTTTGGGTTAAATTGGATAAAGTTCCCGCTGGAGGCATGGCTGTTGTGACTAAAGATGATTGGGCTCCTGGATTTTGGTGGGATGCGAATATTATCCGACATCACACGCATGACCCACCGGCCACGCTTCACTATATAGATGCCCCTTGGAAGCCAGATACAGAGTGGCATCATGTTGCAGCTACCTGGGATGGTAAACGGTTTGAAATATATCTGGACGCTGATTCGATTGGAGCTGGTGTGACTGGACCAAACTTAGGAAGGAACCCATTAAGCGACAAACCTTTTTTAATAGGTATCTATTTAGCCACAGGTCAACATGGTCAGTGGGGTGCGTTTTTACCCGCAATAATTGATGACGTTGTTATCTTCAATACAGCGTTGTCCGATAAAGATCTTAAAACCCTCATGAATGAAGGATTAAAAATGGCACTTAATATTGAACCTTCAGGTAAACTCACAACGACTTGGGCTGACATTAAAGCCGATTGAGCTATTACCGAACCTAAAGTTGGCAATTCTCTGATATTCGGTGCAACTTGCATCTTACATTTGTACGAATGGATAGGAAGGGCAAGCGGGTAATCCGATTGATCAGAGAAGTACTTGTTTAACATTGGAGACTTCCGAAATCTGTCCTGTATTGATGTGACAAGACTGTGTGAATTAAACACCTTACCGCAAAAAGGGAATGAGGGACTTCAAATAGACTGGCAGCGACCTGCTCTACGCCATCTCACCGCGTAGCAGCAGGTTGTCTTTCATCACTTCGCCATCGCGATTCCGCGTACCAGATGGCATGTAATGGATGACTATCGCCCGACGGTCTCTGGATGAACGGTTCGGATCAGTTTGGTGGAGTGTCATACAGTGGTGAACCATCGCACATCCTGCCTCAACTGGTACTGGCACTGCACGGTCTACATCAGCATCCACCTCCAACAACGCTGGCAATTTACCTTTCTCCGATTCAGCGCGTCCGTGCGCCGCCAGTCCTTCTAAATAACTGCCAGGGATAACGTTCATACAACCGTTCTCCTCGTCAGCATCATCAAGTGCAATCCAGATGCTCACAAGATTGGGTGGTTTGCACTGCCAATATGCGTTGTCCTGATGCCAATGCACTTCCCCGCCGTGATAGGCAGGTTTGTAGAGTGCTTGATCATGAAATAACTGAATATCGGAGCCGATTAAACTCTCTGCGATGTCTAACAGTGGTTCGTGGTAGAGCAACTTCCGATATTCCTCATCGTGACGCCACATCTCCATGATCTGTAACATTTCTTCGGCACGATCAGCATCTTCATCGGCTTCCGAGTCCCCAACGACTGCAAGGTTACGCAACCCTTCCCCAATTGTGTCGCGTTTCTCTGCAAACAACGTGTCGTAATGTTCGCGTAGCACGGTAAGGTGTTCGTCATCAATGACTCGTCCGTCGATTTTGAGATAACCTTCCTGTTTGAATTGTTTAACCTCTTCAGGCATAAGTTTCATTACACTACTCCTTAATAAAAGTTTATTCAATCTACATCAGATTCTTTGAGAATATTCTGATATGCCTGTGATGCTACATCGTATGCCTTGCGAGCGGCATCACGTTCTTCTTCTCTAATGAGGTTTACCTTTTGGTTCCAGCAAACCTCCACAGCATCTAAGCACCACTGTGCACTTCTGCGACTTGCTCGGATCGGTTTGCCATCTACAATGACAAATACAGGATTCGTATGAGACGATGGGAAGATACGTAACGCCACCCAACTGGATCTATCAATAGATGTTTCAAATTGAAGCAGTACGATTTTACCATCAGCCATGATCTCCTTTCTTTCAACAGCTTGACCGTTGACAATCAGTTCAACGGGAACGTTACGGGTTTCACCAATCCGAGTTCGTTCAATATCCCAATACGGTTGCTGATCCAAAGAACGATTTTTTATCTCTGGATTGGGCTTTTCACCAAGTAAGACTGCGATACGTGCAGTAACTTTGACCTTTTGGGGTTCTTCCAAATTCAACTGACTAATTTCACCGTTAGATGTCTTTTCACCAACTGGCACGCCGCCCACGATAAAGTCTAATAGATGACTTTTGCCATCTCCAACGTAGGAACGTCCGTCTCGTAATCCGGCAACCCATGCATCAAAGTCAAGTGCCCCTGCAGGCATTTTCACATATATACGACCTAATCCGACGCGTTCTCCGTAAATACAGGGGAAATCTGTTTCCCCGCTGATTCGGGTACGGTAGCCACAATTCAGTGTGTGATACCAGATATTCAATTCCCAAACAGCAGGTGTATCTACCGTAGAGATGAAATCAACAGCGTCGTGAACCACGTCTACGATATATTCATTTGCACCGATACCATCAAAAGGCGGCATGTTGTAGTTAGGGAGTTCGTCTCCTTCCACTTTCAAACCCCAACCGCTGTGGCTGAAACCCGTTACCGCGCCCTGTTCTTTTGCCCACTGAAGTACTGGGAGATCCCAACTCGGCCACTCCTCAATCCGTTCAACGCCTTTGTAGTCATCTTCAGTTAATCCTAATAAGGAAAGATGTCCCGCGTGGGAAGACGGAAATCCTGAGACTTCCACATCGTATCGCATTACATAATCATCGGTAGAAAGTTCATGAACTTTGCCATTAAAAAACTGCTTCTGAAAATACCAACACGGTCCCCAAGATAGCACACACCCGACATTTAGGTCTTCGCCTAAAATGTGTCGCATCATATCTTCAGGTGTCACACCTTCGGTAGGACTTTCATAGTGTGCACAACCTGCGGCATGGACATGATGATCTCCAGAACGCCAGCCTTCTGCAGCGATATGAATCCATCTTTCCAAACGAAATGTCTCTTGATGCTTCTCAGCGTTGGGAACGTTTATAGTTTTTCTTTTGACTTGATACTCAGGTCCACGCGTATATTCAACACTGTATTTGCCGGGTGGTAGCAGAACTGATTCGCCGTTGTGCCGATAGATTTGGTTATGAAAGAAGAAATCTGGTGCCAATCGTCGTCCACGTGATGGATACACCCGATTTAATTGGTCACGAATGATAAATGATGCAGTTGTAGGTTTCCCATCAAAATCCAAGACCTCTAAACTCACCTCTACCGCTGGCACACAGTTAAATAGTATAGGCACTTCACTTCGGAAGCCGATATCCTGTGTGCCTTGACCGACATTGAAACTGACTATCGCCTCTCGTTTTCCAACATCGCGGCTGTAGAGTTGGATGATACGATATTCCAATTCTAATCCTGAAAGACCCGCTTTTAGTGGTGGTTTGGAGAAAACATCAATTTCAAGAAAACGATTTGGGATGTCGCTTTTGGGGATAGCTGCCTGTGGTTCAGGACTTCCAGTAGAACGCTTGTAAAGTGGCGCGGCATTTTTACTCTCTGCTGCTAAAGGTGCTGTCACACCAGCCTCGTTGTGAACCTTGACTAAAAAGGTGCGCCAACCCTGTTGCATAAGTTCCTTATTTGCCGGACCTTCCTTAACCTTCACTCGACTCTCAGGATTGATATTGACACCAGCCAAACAGTATGCGTCCAGAATATTTTGAATTTCGACAACTGCTTGTTTTTGATCCTCAGAAACTAAAGATTTCTTGATTGCTGTCAGATCGTCTTCAGACAGGGGTGAACCGAGATAATCCAACGCCTCAATGAGCCTCTGTGTTGCTGAGGCTAAAGGTTGAAATTCCACCTCGGTAACTATACTAAGTTCATCGGTGAAACCTACGGGCATAAAAACTGATAACAACATCAAACCTATACATATTAAATGAAACTGTCTGTTAAACCCTTTCTTGATAAAAGTGTTATACCGTTTTATTCTCTGTCGCATAATATTCTCCTCTGTACCTATCTTTTTAAACTTTCAAACTCTTGGAGAGGTCCCTTCTCTCCTTGAGTTTCTGTGAAATTGCCCTTTGTGTATTCGTCAATGACTTTTCTCCAAAAGGCTTGGGCGGGGAAATTGTCAGCTTCCTGTACAACAGACCATTTGCCCGGATATTTCGCGAAAAGCCGATGAGCAACCTTCATTCCTATTCCTTTTCGTCGGTATTTTCTCAAAATGAAAAACTCGGAGAGTATATTTATACGCTCACCGTTTTCTCGTCGGCTCTGCCTACCTAACGCAAATCCAGCCAATTTTTCGTCAATTTTCACAAAGTAAGCAAAACGTTCAGGTTCTGTCCAATAGTAGTCGAGATATTTGTAGTTGAACAGTCCATAAGGTCCAACATCCTCGTCATTAAATTCGCTATAATCGTGAAAACATAACTGCATCAGATTACTGAGAATAGGCTTTTCATCAATTGAAATTTGTTCAAGTTTAATATTCATTCGCCTACCTCTCCGTTGAAGTTCGCTAAAGCACTCACGTAAGCGGTTGTAGATTTTTGCAAGCGTTCAATCCTCTCTTTGGAAATAGGTCCACTATCTTCTTCAACACACAGGTCAGATATGATGCGGACACCGACGTATTTGACATTATTAATCGCACAGACATCAACAATTGCTGCCGATTCCCAATTAACGGCTACGGCACCACTTTCCTTGGCGATCCTATCCCTCACTTCACGATCATATATGTCCATATCTCCACAAATTACGGGAGATTCCATAAAGGTAATACAAGGGTTTGCTGATAAAATCGTTGCGAACCCGTGTATTGAAGAAGAGGAAGCATTAAACAGACGCTCTCTCCATACATCTTGCTCACGTTGAATCTCCGCTCTATTCGGTGCGTCATGTTCAGAGACGCTGTTAATTACTACTATGTCTCCAATTCCTAAAGTATCAACTAATCCACCAGCAAATCCGAACTCAAAGAAGGTATCCACCTGATACTTATCTATTATCATCTGACACATTGACGCTGCACGAACTTTGCCCATACCTGATTGCATGATGATCCACCCCTTGTTTCCATAGCAACACTCAAACTGTAATCTACTATTCCAGTCAATTGAATCACTCACGTCTTGTCCTAAGGCATTGAGGAGTGCCAAGGTTTCGTCTGCGTAAGCTGTCATAATACACAGTTTTTTCGCCATAGATTTACTCCATGGCGAAACTGGTAAGTGAAGAACGGCGGATATCGTCCAGTTCTTGTGCACTGAAAACGCCTGCTTGATAGAGGTTTCGGTATTCTTCGGAGACACTTTGACCGAATATCATCAGATCGTCTGTGTTGATAGTCACAGGCACACCGTTGTCATACAAAATACGGATAGGGTGAGATGATAATTCCTTAACACCACCCAACATCACATTGCTCGTGGGACACACATTTAATTGAATTTGATTTTGGGAAAGCCACTGCATAATTTCAACCGATTCTGCAGCAGCAATTCCGTGTTGAACCTCGTCTAAGTCAAGGACTTCAACAGTCCTCCGGACTTCCGCCGCACCACCGAATTCTCCAACGTGTGCTTTCAGTTTCATCCCAGCGGCACGGGCTTTTATAAACAGTGGCTTCATAACCTCAGGGGGGCACACCTCCTGACGACTATAGAGATCAATTGACTGAAATACACCTAATTCTACCGCTTCATGCGCTAACTTTATTAGCTTCGGATCGTCTGCACATCCACGGGAAAAGCCAAGTTCCGGACGGAGATCAACCTGTGCCCGATACCTTTCAACTAACGCCTTAATATAAGTACAAAGCCCTTCTAAACCGTCTGGATAGAACTCTGCTATCCGTATGTCAAAACTCATCTCAAGCAAAACAACACCATCTTGTGTCGCATCATTCATTGCAGACACGCCGACGAACTCAAAACCTTCACAATGTTTTATGTGAGGAGCCAAGACTGCGTCAGCATATTCCATCATACCCTCTACACCTTCCATTTTTGGAGGCGGTTCGGATAATGTGTGTCCCAACCAACGTTCTACATTCTCTCTGCGTGTGCTGAAAAAAGCATGACAGTGAACGTCAGTTTTAGGTGCTGCTTTTATCGCATCCAGATCGTCTGTGGATAGTGCCTCAATAAAATCAATGTGTTGCATATCAAAAATTATTCTTTAGGTTTTCTTTAAAACTCGCGCTATTTTAGCACGATTGGAAACGGAGTGCAATCAAAAAGGATTTGTAAAGTGTAGAAATTTGACACCATCACATTTGCATTATGGTGGTATATTCACCCTTGAATCTTATTGACCGTCAAGTAAGCAATTGGTATAATACTCAACAATTGGGAAATAGTCACGGCATATTCAGGAGGGACAAATGGAAAACGAAGTAATGAGTAATGAGGAGAATTATGCTTTTGATGTGGCAGGCTACCTGCATATTCCAAATGTTCTGAATCAAGAAGAAGTGGCGGCACTTAATGAAGCATTAGATGCAGTTGGAGAGAGTGAGACGTTGTTAGGTGGAGACAGTCCGCATCGCGAATTGTTCCGAGACCTATTAGTACATCCCAAATTGGTGTGGTATTTGAACCAGATTGTCGGACACGGATTCCGACTTGATCAAGCCCCTCAATTGTTGGGACAGCGAGAAGGTGAAGTAGGGGCAATACTCGTTGGTGGTGATGAACCGAGAAATCCATCCTTGGCATATCGTCAACAAAATGGTCTTAGGCGTTGTCAGGGTGTGAAAGCAATCTGGGCATTGGAAGATGTTGCAGAAGAGGACGGTGGACTGGTTGTTGTTCAGGCAAGCCACAAGAGTAATGTTGAAACACCACACGATTTAGCAACAGGTGTAGATGATATGGGGTTGGTGCTGCAGCCTGCACTAAAAGCAGGGGATCTATTTTTGGTTGCTGTGCCTACGCTTCAAGGTTTTCGCCCGTGGAAAACCATACCGAAAAGGTTGCTAACCTATAAGTATGCTGCGCGTGCAGCTGTTCAATCCAATCCACCTGGACCTTACTCAGAAACCGAATCTTTACCCGGATGGGCGGACGAAGCAACGCCTGCACAAAAGGCAGTCATGTATAAACCTGGATTTAAGGGGTCGAATCCACAACCCGTGTTGAATACGGATGGCGAGAAGACCTGGGTGGAGGAGGATATGTCTGTCATTCATCCATCAATTTATATCCGAGACCCAGATTCTGGAATTGATGAGAAAGAGTTTTATTTTTGGGATCTGAATGGATATCTGGTCGTACGTGGTTTGATGGATGAGCAGTGGCTTGCAGAGGCAAATGAGGCGGTGGATAAATTCCAAGATCGCATCGTCGTAGGCGATGAATTGGCAGGTGGTTCGGTAAGTCAAGCTGGCACAGGTCGTCCACTTCTGCCGGGTTTGTTAGACTTACCTAATCCCTATAACGCACCATTTCGACGCATGATTGCACATCCTGCTGTGGTGCAGCGACTCAATTGGATGGGTGGTAGTGGCTATCGTATGAGTGGCGCGACCGTATTCTGTGCAGTTCAAGGCACATCTGGGCACTCACTGCACGATGGCAATGAACCTATGACTCCGTCACGCGGTTATTATTTCAAAAATGGTCGAAGCTATGCTGAGACTGTCACTATTACATGGCAATTGCGCGATGTGGAGCCGGGACTGGGAGGTTTTGCATGTGTGCCGGGGTCCCACAAGACGCAGTATTCTATGCCCCGTGGGATTCGGACGTGTGATGATACGATGGATTTGGTCGTACAACCCGTTATGAAAGCAGGAGATGTGCTCTTTTTTATGGACGGTGGTTGCACACACGGTGCCTTAGCGTGGAAGAATCCAATCCCGAGACGCGGTGTATTGATAAAGTATCAGTCGAAAAATGTGAATTGGGGTGGCGGTGTGGTTGATCCGCAAGACCGATGGGGCGATATGGTTGAAGATATGACCGAGGAACAATTCTCTGTAATGCGAGGACCCGAACGGGATGGTCGTCATCGGACTGTACCGCGATTAGTTGTGCATGATGGACAGGTGTCTGTTTCGTACGATCCAGAAGGGGATAGCTATTCCTCTAAGTATCGGAAACCGGGTGAAAAACGGGAATAGACTAAAAGGTAGGCTTCTTATGTTAAAAACGACGGACAAGACGCTTGTAAGCTGGCTTTGCTTTGATGAGGAAACCCCCAAAAACTGTAGCGTGATCACCGTGCAGACGGCTGAAAAGTATGATGCACTCGCTTTTGGAGAGGATGTTCCAGGTAAGTGGTCCATCGCCAGCGAGGATAGCACTCGGACGCAAACCCCCGAACAACTCGCGCAAAATCCAGCGCAGGAAATTGTACTCGGACAGTTCATGATGATGGCCGCTGTCTACAAGGACAACACGGTCACCATTTACCGCGATGGGGAAGTGTACGCCGACTATACTATCAAAGAACCGTTTGATTTCCTGAACAGCCCCTATCTGCAACTGGTAATCGGCTCAGTCAATCTAAATCCTAACTATGCAACATCGTTCAAGGGAAAAGTTAAGGATGTCCGGATTTATGCCGAGGCTTTGACGCAAGAGCAGATTAAGGAGTTAAGACCTAACGAGCCTTCTGCAATTCAACCTTTCAGTTGGTATGATTTCTCGATAGATGGTTGGTGGGATGATCGGGCAGGAAAATTCCCTGAGTTTAGAAACATTGCCGCGAAAAAAGAGAATAAAGAAGACACTTACATAGTCTTTGATCGCGATGACAGGCACATGTTTACGATGGACAACGAAGCTGTTCGTATCGTTCGTGATTTTCGTCAACGGCTGATGCATGACCCAAGTCGTCCAACGTATCACTTGGTTAATTCCGATGGTGATAACGAAAGGAACTATTCGACTGATCCCAATTTCATGATCTACTGGAAAGGTCAGTATCATTTCGGCTATATGTATAAAGGTGATGAGCATGCCTTCGGACATTTCACAAGTACCGACCTTGTTCACTGGCGGCGGCGTAGGGACTGTGCCTTGGGCAGTGGTGGTTGTGGTACGGGTGGTACGATTATCACTAAAGATAGTAAGAAAATTATCTTTGTCGGCATATTTGGTGGGCGTGCGACTTATGTTGAGGCTTCGGATGAGCATCTGGAGAACTGGTCTAAACCCATTGAGATTGATGTGCCGCAAGAAGCAAGGGATGCCGATTATTGGGTATTCTGGGATCCGACAGCCTGGGTTGAGGGAGATTACTACTATATTTTTTCTGGGGATCACGCTATGGAGGATACACGTCCAGGATTAGGAAATTGGTATAAAAGAACAACACTGATGCGCTCAAAAGACTTTAAGAAGTGGGAGTTTCTCGGTGAATTTATGACGAAAGAGTTGCCGGGGCTGGAGCATCACGATCATTCCTGCACTGATTTCTTTAAGCTCGGCAATAAGCACATGATGCTGCTTATCAGTCATAGCTGGGGTGCGCGGTACTATCTGGGTGAATGGAAGGATAACAAGTTCACGCCCGAGTTTCATACCAAGATGAGTTGGACCAACAATTATCGCGGCATACCTATCTATTGGGCACCTAAGACCTTTCTGACACCAGATGGACGTAGAGTTGTCATTACCAATATACAGGTTAACCTTGGCAATACTTTATGGAGCTGTATATTCTCATTGCCGTGGGAATTGAGTCTGCCTGATGACGGGATTGTACGTATAAAACCGGTTCGTGAACTTAAGTGTCTCCGCTACAACGAAACGGCTGAGAACAATATTGTGGTCAAAAACGGTGAAAACTACAGACTAAAAGAAATCTCTGGGGATACGGTTGAATTGAATGTCACAATCAAGTCTACCGAAGCAAAGGACTACGGCGTAAAAGTGTTCTGTGACAAAGACAACCAGAATGGGATGGAGATCTTCTATTCAGCCGACGAGAAGACGATTTCGATAGGTGATGGCAACGAAGAGCCAAAAGCGTATGGTAGTTCCCAACCTTATGGCGTTGCCCCGTTCGAGTTGAACGCGGGAGAGGATTTGAGTTTACGAATATTCATTGACAGAGCACTCGTGGAAGTCTTTATCAATGAACGTCAAGCAGTCGTACAGAGTCAACTGCATAAGCCGGAAGACGTTGGGATATGCCTTTACAGCATCGGTGGGGACATCAAGGCAGACGTAACGGGTTGGAAGATGGCACCAGCGAATCAATGGTAAGAGAAGTACCAAGATGACGAAACGAGAATGTAGCATTTATTGGAAGATAGAACAACTTCATCATTTATATGCGTAATCCCAAACACAACAAAATGAATTCTAAACTACTTGATCATCTCAGACAACCAGAATCCATAAAAAAGATAGCCATTTGGGTAATATCAACCCTACTGTTATTTTTCGGGTTTTACACTAACTTATGGCGTGTGGCAGATCAGAACTGGTTTGATACTCATCAGAAAGACACCGAAAGCCATATAATGGGAAGAATGGTTAAATCTCGCCAAGATGGATTCTTCTCATCTGGTGGTCTGAATGGTTGGGGTACAGCGAAAATTACTGATACGGAGTGGATACCTCCAACAGAAAGGACACCTCAGTATACAGCCTATCTTCATAATCTCACCTTTGAAAAATTTTCAACTTACAATTCACAACCTGGTGGTCAAGGTATGATTTTTAGTCTACTTGATAGACTAATTCCATTTTCGCCTCAAATAAAGTTACAGATATTCTATGTTTTGACAGCTTTACTTTCAGCAATCACGTTGATATTTATCATAGACTGGTTCTATGAGGAATTTGGTCTGTTGCCTGCTTTATTCGTAATAGGTTCAGCAGTGCTTTCGCAATGGTTGACAGTTTTTGGTAAAAATCTATGGTGGAGTCTATGGGCATTCTATCTGCCAATGATCGCCGTTTTGTACTTCCTTAAACGCCACAGAGTCCCATCGAACCGACAGTATCTCTGGTTTGGCATATTGATTTTCATCTCAATGTCCATTAAATGTTTTATCAACGGTTACGAGTACATTACAACTACGCTGATAATGATGGTGACACCTTGTATCTATTACGCTGTCCTTGACAAGTGGAGTAGGCAGCAATGTTTGAAATGGACGCTTGCAGCCGGGATCGGTACTGGTGTAGCAGTTCTCCTGAGCATGCTAATGCTATGTTTCCAAATCGGTGCTGTCAAAGGTGGGTTTATGGATGGAATCGAGCATGTGATATGGTCATTTGGAAAACGCACGTATGCCAGTCCCGAAGATTATCCACCAATATATGCTGCCAGTCTTGAAGCAGGTACGATAAGGGTAGTTATTACCTACATGAACGGTATTTTCTTTGATTTCAACAACTATATTTCTCTGGAAAATACATTTGTCCAGAACCACCTATTCAAAATACGCTATTATTATCTGATAGTTCTTTTTATAGCGGTGTCTGCGCTGCTATTTTGGCGTAATAAAAAGATGGTAGCGGAGCGACAACGGCAGCACATTGCGTTAATCTGGACGACGTGGTTTTCAATTTTAGCACCTTTGTCATGGTTTATTATCTTCAAAGCACACTCATATATTCATACACACATGAGTTTTCTTCTGTGGCAGATGCCCTTTACTTTCTTTGGTGTTGCTGTGTTAGGAGCTGCCGTTATAGCATGGACGAAAAAAACCGAATCAAAGCAAACTTAGGTTGCATTGAAAAAGAGAACAACACGCACCTGTAAGTGGAAGGTATTTATTGAGTTCTTTTTCTTATATCAAACTCACGTTACCTTGAAACTTTTATCTCTCCCCATGCGATAGCGAGCTTCTCTTGAGGACTGACAGCAAGTCCTTGTGAATTGTAGTTCCGTTCTATTTCATTATCTGTCAATACACGATTATAGATGCCCACCTCGTCTATTAACCCTTCAAAATATCTACGGGTGGTTTTGCCGATTCGGACAGACGCGCCAATGAATAAAGGTGATTCTGTAGTAATATCTGTGCCTTCAGTTTCGCCTCCCTCAGCATCCAACTTACCATCAATATAGATGCAAGTGGTATCCGATCTGTCTGAAACAAAGAGGACATGATGCCATTTTCCATCGACCACTTCCTTGGCTGAAGCTAACACGAGTTTCGGACCACCACCAACCTCGTTTGCAATCGTTACGTTCACTTGAGTCCCAATAATTTTCCAGAGTATCCTGGCGTTGTTACCTCCATCTCCCTTGCTAACAATTGTAGACTGTCCCCCATCCAATTCTGGCGGTTTATCAACCTTGATCCAGGCCATCATTGAGAAATCTTGGTCTTCATCAAAATCCAAACTACCATTAGCAGGCGATGCAACGTCAATAACATCTGGTTGCCCTCCGAATTCAAACGCTTCACTGATTTTGCCTTTAACATGCTTAGGTGCACCTACAATCGTTCCGTCATTGCCTCCAACAATATCTTTAACGATATTACCTCGAACGTCTGCATCATCAAAACTCCAGTAACTAACTAATCCGTCTTCAACAACTTGGCTTTCGAGTGGATTCGTCTGCAAAACCAAGATTGCTAAAGCCAATATCAAACCCATTTTTACGTTCATCTTACTACTCCTCTCCTACGCTGAATAAAACTATGAAATCGTTTGACTGTAGGATGGCTTAAAACCCGCCAACAGTATCCATCAATGACACAATTTCTCCGAATTATAGCATACATAGGAATGGATATGCAATTTTCTCTGCCACATTCTCACCAAAAAGATTGTAAAAAGGAGATAGTCGTGGTAACATAATTCAAGTATTTGTAGTGAAGGAACAGAAGAGTAACCTGGAGGGATTATGAGCGTAAATGGATTAGATGGGTGGATTGGTAGAGACCAATTGAGTCCCAACGAGATAGATGGAAACCGATTTTTAAAAGCTGCCAGTCTTTTCGCAGATACAGCGATACAATACGGCAGAGATAGGTACAGCGGCAAAGATATGCCGCTCTTTACAGACTGCCTACATATTGACCTTATGAAAGCACCCAGATCAATGACATCTCACCGCTCAGGCACCGAGCCGAAACCAACGGTTTGGAGTTTCTTTCAGAATCAGCAGAACTTGATGCGGTTGCTTGCCTCTTTAAGCCAGTTCACCGGAGATGGCAAATATGTCTATGCCGCAGGAGAAGCCGCCGAATACATGTTCAACAACTATTGGTATCCCGAAAGTGGCGTTCTGCATTGGGGCGGGCACGGCTATGTGGACTTGGTAACCGGTAATGCGTACGGCATGAAAGGCGTTGTCCACGAAATAGAGGACGTATATCCATACTGGGAATTGCTGAGGGTTGTAGATGCAGACCGAGGTGAGATGCTGATGAAAGGCATTTGGGAAGTAAATATGAAGGACTGGGATGCTTTACACTACAATCGACACGGTGATTTCAAAAAGCAGGTTGATCATGCCAATACTTGGAACAGACCTTGGAACGGATACCAAAAACCTCATATCAGTGGAGACCTCTCGTTTATCAGCGTGGCACTGGATTTGGCTTACGCGGGTTACAGTTTGGGATACCAAAAGCATGAGGAGGCGCCTCGGATTTGGGCAGAACGCCTCTTAAATCTGATTATACAGCAGCGAGATCCTGAGACTGGCATCTGGCCCAATCTGGTTCATCCACAAAGTGCCAGACGAGGGCTAAACATATTCGGCAGAAAATATCCACAGGCGACCGAACCGAGAGTCTATGTAGGCAATCAGTTGAACCACACCATTACACAGATGATGGGTATGCTGACAATCGTAGAAAATGCCCAAAAGTACAGCCGCATCGGGGAAATGGCACACATTAAGGAAGCGGTTGAACAACACATCATCGGTTTCCTAAACGCCTCCTATGACCCGAAAAACAATACGCTCAAAAGCATCGTTATTGATGGGACGGATCTCACAGATTTTCGGATAAAGGGACCTTTCAGAGATGCAAAGTTATACTTTGGTGCGAAAGAGGGAGGCGCGTTTCTACCACAAAACATTACACCGCTCTTTACCTCTGTCTGTGCGCGTGGATATCGGGTTTCTGGAGGTAGAACTGAATTCAGAAACTACCTATGCACCATGTTTAAAGCCTTCGGTATTGGAGACATCGGTGCTGATAAAAACTCTCAACCACAGTTGAATTTTGACACAACTGCTCTGGAACCTGCTTATATCTTCGCGCTGGTGGATCTGTATCAGGTAGAACCGAAAGCAGAATTTCTGGCAATGGCAGAACGAATAGGCGACAATCTGCTGGAAGGAAGGCAACATGTTAATAGCGGGCTTTTCACGCTTGAAGATGACTTTATATTCCACAGCAAGGTGATGGATAAACCAGAGCTACAAGAGGGACATGAAGGGAGAAGTGTGGCTGAACTACTGCAGGATACCCATAGAACCGCTAACCTTGATGCAATGGAGCCGTTGGCACTGCTCAGTATCTACGCCGCACAAACCGGACAGTACAACATCATGCCCGAATGGACAGCGGGTGGTCTTTACCTCAAGGTAAGTAGTGTCGGTCATATTGTTGGCAAAGAAATGCAGCTATGGTTTGATAAGCCTGCACTCAAGCAATTTTACAAGGATAGTAATATCAACTGTACTTGGGAAATTGATGAAGACTGAGTCGGACAGACGCTTTAAAACTTGCTTGATACCTTCTCAATTTTCGGCTACAATTAACGCATCCTTCAAACCCTGGCTCAACTTTCAACCCTATTTCCACACCTACTCTCAGTTTAGATGGAAAGTGTTATTTTCCTTGCGTTTTTATGACCTTTTTTGTAAATCGTGGGAGATAAACCCTTTAAACCTAATCTATAATGCATTAAATCTTTCTTCGCATTCTCCAATTTGTCCCTTCCTCTTTTCCCATCAGCCGTAAACATGGCAATGTATTTTACCAAGTTTCGTGGCAAACTTCTAACAAATTCGCGTCTGTATCAGCCCCTGAGATCCACAAAGGTATTTTCAAGCAAAATTAGCGATTTTTATGGATATAATTTGCTTTTGCCTTAAAATATTGTGTGATTTATAGTTACGCATAGACTTTTATTTTTTAATTGAATTATATTTAAAATTGACCTATTATAACCGGAGATGCCATTAACAAGCGTTGGACGTTTTTAGATGGTTTAATCTGATTGCACATCCCAGCTGAAAACCAATTAAAAGGAGTTTGTAATGAAAACTTTAGTTGTAAATCGAAATCTAATTGTATTAATTTTCGCAGTTTTGTTGTTGACATACAGCATGCAAGGCATTAGTTATGGTCAGGAGGCACCTGACGACATTGTGGAATTTGCTGATGCTAATTTAGCAAAAGCAGTACGCGAAGAATTAGGTCTTCCTATTGGAGATGGCGTTGACATCCTTAAAATCCCAAAAGCGGAATTGACAAAACTGACAGAGTTGGATTTAAGCCATCACAGTGTGGAAGCGGTATACGATCTCACTGGTTTAGAACACGCGACACAGTTAACATTGTTAAACCTTGAGGGATATTGGGCGGATCATAACATAAGTGATATAACCCCGCTCGCACAACTTACACAGCTAAGGGAGTTAGACCTTTCTTACAATAACATAAGTGATATAACCCCGCTCGCACAACTTACACAGCTAAGGGAGTTAGACCTTCAGGGTAATGACATCAGCGATTTGACACCCTTGGCGCACCTCAAGAATCTGGGATCAATAAATGCTGGTGGTTTCCGGGGTTCTGCCAGTGAAATTCCACTCATAAAAGTCACAGCCGCACAATTGTTGGTAGAAGCAACACTGAACGGAAGTTCAGTAATATTAAAACTATTGCGGCACGGCACGGCTTATGACGTTTCCACTGACAATATCAGAAACGCTTTGACAGTATCTGGTATTGACGGTGTGACTGTATCCAATATCACTCGTGTGAGTGATACGGAAATCGAAGTTATGCTTGGATTCACAGGTAACTTTGATACTATAACTCCGTTGACCTTCGCTATAGAGGCTGAAGCGATATTGGGCTTTGATGCGCGCGCGCTCACCGGAAAAATTAAAGTTTACCCTGGAGGAGGTCCAACAATAATCGCATCAACACCTCAACCGCTGACTGGAGCAACGTTGAACGAGGCACGAGTGGAATTAACCATCAGCGACGCGGCTTTTTCTCACCGGCCAACCCAGATTAGACCGGCACTTACGATTTCTGGTATTCCCGGTATCCGTATCGGAGGATGGTCCACAATAGATTATCCAGTTCTACCAGGGTATGCAGGTTCAACAAAGGTAAGTATTATACTCTATTATGATGGCGACATAATCGCTACCGATACTATTTTAACCCTTACTGTGGGACCGGGAGCAACAGTGAATTATAACGGTCCGTCACTTACTGTGCAGATTCCTGTCAAAGGTGCAACAGAATCGGAATTAGCAGAATTGTCTCAAGCAATGGTAGCATCAACAGCATATCCTTTGACAGAGGCAACGTTGAACGGAAGCATAGTAACACTCAAGCAGACCATTGGGAATTATTCTTTTGAAAGGGCCGTCGACTACCAAAATGTAAAAGTATCTGGAATTAAGGGGGTCACTATTGCAAGGGAATGGGTGCCTTATTTTGGGTGGCACGGTGATCTAGTGTCGTCTAACGTTGTGAAAAAAGTTAGCGACACAGAAATAACGGTTGAACTTAGATTCTCAGGTCGTATTGACAAGGATACCACCTTAATATTGACTGTGGAGCCGGACGGGATAGTCCCTTACAACGGTCCTCCCCTCACTGCAGAAATACCTGTCTCTGCGACAACTGAAGTAGAATCTACCGGGGACTTGGTCGCATCAACGCCATTTCCACTGACGAAAGCGACACTCGATGGCAGCCCTGTCGTGCTAACACTGCAAAATCGTTCCTACGCCTATAAAGAGGATGAGGACTACGATGATTTTAGGTATGTAGGCATATCCGGAATTCACGATGTACAAACTGCGGATTCTTATGATTCTCGTTATGATAATGGAGATGTAATCCGCCTCAGTAGTTCTGAAATATTGGTTCGGATTGACTTTCAGGGCGACTTCGACACCGATGTAACGCTCACCTTCACAGTCCCGCCAAGTATCATAGAAAACTATGACGGTCCGCCGCTCACAGCAGAGTTACCTGTCACTGCCGTAACGGAATTACGCGTGCTAAGTCCAGAATTACAGGGACAGCCGATGTTCTGGGTAAATACACTGACCGGTAAAATAGGGTCTTCTGAATATTTTGATGCTATTACGAATGAGGTAACAGTTCTCACTGTGGATAGAGCGGCCGAGAAGCTCTACTGGGGTGAACGTAGTAAGAGTGGCGGTGTCATCAAACGGGCAGACTTTGACGGGACAAACGTTGAGGCACTCGTTACACTCTCAAACGTTCCTCGCGGTATTGTTATTGACTCAGCGGCAAACAAATTGTATTGGACGAACTCGGATTTGCAAATCCAGACCGCAACCCTCGATGGTGAAGACATCAGCACCGTCATTCAACTTCAGGATGATATACTTGAAGAAACCAAGAAAAGTTGTCGTTCCAGCAACACTTACTTTTTCTTTTTTATTCCCGTTTGGCATACGAGCGGTGGATGCAGCACGGAAATAGTCCGCATCAATCTGACTTCTCCAACAGACATCGCCTTGAATGCAGCAGATGGCAGGCTGTACTGGACAGAATTTTCCGGACGCATCCGGCGTGTAAACCTTGACGGCACTGGTCTTGGAACACTTCTACCCGAAATAGGGAGTCCTTATGGTATCATCGTAGCAGGTGACAAGATTTATTGGGCAGAGGAAACAGATGAGAATTCCGGTAAAATCCAACGCGCGAATCTTAACGGCACAAACGTTGAAACACTCGCCAAGGTGCAAGGTCTACCTACCGGCATTTCTATTGACACTGCAGCTGGTAAGATTTATTGGGCAAACTCGCTTGGTGGAATTCAGCGAACGGATATCAACGGTGGTGAAGTTGAGGCTGTCGTCTCAGGCATATCCTCACCGGGTGACTTCGTATTGATTCCGGGGGCACAACCGACAATACCTACCACACCAGAAACACCTGCAATCACAGGTACAACAGTGAGCATCTCACCCACTTCAGTGGCATCGCCTGCTGTCGGGGAACAGATAACCTTCAACCTGAACATTGCAGGTAGCGAAGCAGTTGCAGGCTATCAGGCAACCGTGCAGTTTGACACAACCGCCCTGCGTTATGTTTCAGGTGCCAATGGTGATTACCTGCCTGCTGGTGCGTTCTTTGTAGAGCCAAAAGTGGAAGGCAATCTTGTCAAACTCAATGCAGCATCTCTGGCAGGGGAAAGTAATGGAGATGGTACCCTCGCAACGCTTACATTTGAGGTTATTGCAGTGAAGGCATCCACCTTGACGTTATTCGACGTGCTGCTTACCGACAATACAGGAAGCACTTCTGTTCCTAATGTTGAAACTGCGGAGATAACTGGACCAACCGGTCTCAAAGGCGATGTGAATGGGGATGGGACTGTTAACATTGCCGATTTAGTGTTGGTCGCCTCAAATCTCGGTGAAACGGGTCAGAATGCTGCAGATGTGAACGGTGATGGACAGGTCAACATTGCCGATTTAGTATTAGTCGCTGGCGCATTGGGCAATAGTGCCACCGCACCATCTCTTCTGACACAATCCTTAGAAACATTCACAGCAGCAGATATCAAACAGTGGCTTTCCGCTGCGCAACAGTTGGACATCACCGATCCAATGTCACAACGCGGTATTCTATTCCTACACCAACTCCACGCAGCGTTGACACCGAAAGAGACAGCACTGCTTGCTAACTACCCAAATCCGTTCAACCCAGAGACATGGATACCGTATCACTTGGCAAAAGATGCGGATGTCACACTGCATATCTATGCGATGAACGGCACGTTGGTGCGGACGTTGGCACTCGGACATCAAGCTGCAGGGATGTATCAGAACCGTTCTCGTGCAGCGTATTGGGATGGTAAAAATGCGTTGGGTGAACCTGTTGCGAGCGGTGTCTATTTCTATACGCTTACCGCAGGCGATTTTACTGCTACACGCAAAATGTTGATACGGAAGTAACCTTATCAACGAAACACGGAAGGGTGTAAGTTAACATCCTTCTATTAACAACTAATAATCTGATTGCACATCGCCATCAGGAATCAATAAAGGAATTTATTATGAAAGTTCATTGTAGGTTTACAACGTCATTACTCTTAATTAGTTTAATGGCTTTTATATTTACATGTTTTGTGTCTGAAGGATATCCTCAAGCCGAACAGAATGAGACTATTCCCTTAGAGAAACAGAAAGAAGGCAGATCACTAATGGTCGCTTCCACATTCTTGTACGGTATTGGATTGTATGGTCCAGGAACAGCAGTCTTACTCGATATGGATTCACCAAGTCAAATAACGGCATTAGAATTTCTAATTGGCGGTGGGTCTTTTGCGGGAGCACTTATGGCCACAAAAGATTATCGACTTGGCGCGGGCCGCACTAATTTAATCGTTGGAGGTATGTACACGGGAACTCTATACGGTGCCGGAATACCCGTGTTATTTGAAGCAGAAAATCCCAAGACTTATTTTGGATCTATGATGCTTACCACACCTTTAGGAGGCTATCTTGCTTACAAATTGAGCTCTCACAGATGGTATGGAAAGGGTGAATCAAATATGATTAACTACGGTGGGTTGGTTGGTGGATTGTACGGACTCGCAATTCCGTATCTCATCAATATTGAAGGACTTGAAGATTCAACACAAGCCAAAATTTATGTTGCGTCTGGACTGTTTGGAATCCCTTCCGGTGTGTTAGCCTCATCGAAATTATTTCACAACAAACCGATTAATGAAGGTAGATCACATCTAATCAATTTTGGAGGTGTTGTCGGTAGTTACTATGCCGTGGGAATTACCAGTCTATTTGAAGTGGATTCGGGGAGACCCTATGTAGCAGCAGCAATGCTCGGATTACCGGTAGGAACATATCTTGGCTATAAATTTACGGCTAAAGAGGAGTATACACGGGGGCGGGCATTTTTGATACAACTCGGCGCGTATGCGGGTGCATTATTCGCGAATGGGGTTCCGCTGCTTATGGAAGTGGAAGACCATAAACCTTACGTTGTAGCAAGTATCCTTGGATCTGCTGGTGGAATGTGGCTTGCACACCGAGGCACGCGCGGTTGGGGTGAAAACGCACCGTTGGCGAGAAACAATAGAATGCCTCAATCGGAGAAAGTCAAGGTTTTGTTGCCATCAGTCAACGATTGGTTCGCCCTTGGCTTGATGACACTCCGCAGACCATCTTATTTAGCTGATTATCCTATTCAATTTTTGCGAATTTCATTCTAATCAAGACGAAGAAAGATGTGACTACTGGTGCGGCGTATTGGGATGGTAAAAATGCGTTGGGTGAACCTGTTGCAAGCGGTTTGTATTTCTATACGCTTACCGCAGGCGATTTTTCTGCTACGCGCAAGATGTTGATACAAAAATAATTATCAGTTGTCAGTTGTCGGTTATCAGTTAACGTTTTGTGGTAATTGCTTTGTTTTTCACTGCCACAATACCTCTCTTAACTGAAGACTGAAAACTGGTAACCGACAACCAATATAAAAGGAGTTATGATGAAAACTTTAATTGTAAATAATAAACTATCGTGTCAATTTTCGATGAGGACACAACACAGAAAGGACATTTCAGATGAAAAAAATAGTTTAATTCTCACAATTGCTATCACCTTGCTACTGAGTGCCTTCATGGTAGGTTGCGGCGAAGATGAAGCCGATGTAGACACTCTTGATGAAACAGATGTACAGAGTCTATATAAAGAATTAGTCGGGACGTATGATTTATTCAAGCTTGAAGGCTCTGCAGATGGCGTGAAATTGGTGCTTGAACCTCCCAGCATTGCTGGAACTATGACAATATCGTCGGACCAAAAAATAACCAGAAAATTCAAAGTGCTTGAAAGTTCTAACTTCATCAGAGTTTCATTTGAAATCCTGTTAGATGAAGGAGTCATGTCAATCATGTCAATAGACTTTGAAACAGAAGAGGTTATTTCCAAATATACATGGGATGGCGAAATATTAACAATGACAGTAGACGATGGGACCACCGTTGGGACGCAATTTTGGCGTAAGTTAAACAACAGCGTGATAGACTTACAACCGCCCGAGCTTGAGTCCGAGCCAGAACCACCGCCTTCCGCAGCATTTGTAAGTGCAAATCCACCAAGCGGCTCAAAGATTGCCGCGAATGCAACTGTCATCTTAACCTTTGACAACGCACCCACTGATGTCACAGTCAGTGCTGGTTTTCTTGCCGGTAGTGGCAAAACCTTGCGCGTTGCGGGTCCCTTCCCTGCTGGTCCTCTTGCACTCACAGTTACATGGGCTGATGGATCTGTGACACTCACATATATTGTTGTCGTTCTTGACGTAGATCCACCCGAAGTTACTGGTGGAACCGTCAGAGATGGTGACAAGGATGTGGATCCCGATGTTCTCTTTGAAGATGGCATTGAGATTACCTTTAGTGAAGATATAGCCGGAGACATCGAGCTGCAAACTGAAGCTGGCGATGATGTCCGTTGGATTGGATGGATCGACGGCGACAAAGCTCGACTTGAAGCTGTCGCAGGCGCAGAACTTAACAACAAGACGATCTATGTTATCAAAGGTAAAGTCGCCGACGCTGCAGGCAACGAGACTGAGATTTCAATCACCTTTGTAACAAGGTGAGGGCGTAGATTTAAGGCTATTTTGATCGTCTAATTGGAAAACACCCAAGTTCAGTAAGGCATGGATGTAACGAACTTTTATGCCTTGACATACGTGCTGGCATCAATAGTGCTCCGGCCTCAACTTGTGGATATTTATCAGAACCGCAATCGTGCAGCATATTGGGATGGTAAATGAATTCAGTGAGGCTGTGGCAAGTGGTGTGTATTTCTACACGCTTACCGCAGGTAATTTTTCTGCTACGCGCAAGATGTTGATACAAAAATAAATTTTTCAAAACTCAGGTGGTTTCTGTGTTACTCACATAATCACAGAGACCACCCTCTCAAAAAAGGAGAACGAACTCATGAAAACAACACTATATTTCACACTCACACTAATCACTTTTGGAACGCTCGCGTTTGTGCCAAACGCTTTCGCACAAGATGACTCGCCTGAATATGTCGTACGTGTTATCTACGTTCAATTGAACGACGTTGAACCGCAGGAAGATAGTGTCAACACACTAAAAGCAATGATTAAGGATATACAAACGTTTTACGCCGACGAAATGGAACGCCACGGATACGGTAGAAAAACCTTTCGGCTTGAAACAGATGCGGCTGATAATGTAATCGTGCATCATCTTAAAGGGAATTTTCCCTATGATGGAAATACAAGAGATAAAATCAGCGAGCGGTTAGACTTATCACAGAAAATTATCTATTTGATTTGGGTGGATAGATATGATCCGAATAAAGAGGCAAGTTCGGGCGGAGGTGTGGGGGCTGGCGAATCAGTGCGTGGGACTGCATGGGTTTTTCCATTAAACTTTGACAGCGGAGTTGGGAATTTATATAGGGTAGTTTGGGAAACTATAGCACACGAAATTGGACATGCCTTCGGATTGCCCCACGATTTCCGAAGCCATACCTACATTATGTCTTACGGTGGACGGCGTTCCGAATTATCATCATGTGCTGCCAAATGGCTGGATACACAGAAATATTTCAACCCTATTGATTCTACAGTTAATGATAATACAGAGATTCAAATGCTTCCACCGACCCTTGATGAACCACCGGCTACCATCCGTTTCAAGTTTGAGATATCCGATCCTGATGGACTCCACCGAGTAATATTATACGCACACAGCGGAATCGGATTGATTGAGTGTAAACAATTAAGCGGTTATAATAGTACCGTAGAATTTATTACAAATGAGATCTATAGTGAGGATAAAACTTATTATAGGCTGCTGGTTATGGATGAGCATGGAAACTTCAAGGATCAAGGATTTAAGATAGATATTATCAATCTGCTGCCTCCCTCCGAAGTTGTCCCAATACCCGATTCAAATTTAGCAGCGGCGATACGCGAAACCCTTAGATTAGCACCAGGCAGCACCATCACGCAACTGGATATGTTGTTCAGACTACGAAAATTGTCAGTCAATGATCGTCGGATAACAGACCTTACAGGTCTTGAACATGCAATCAACTTGAACGACTTAAGGCTGTCATTTAATCAAATCGAGGACATAACACCCCTCTCAAAATTGACCAAACTGCAGCATTTACAGCTGAACGGTAATCAAATCGAGGACATAACACCCCTCTCAAAATTGACCAAACTGCAGCATTTACAGCTGAACGGTAATCAAATCGAGGACATAACACCCCTCTCAAAATTGACTAAACTGCGGCACTTATCACTGTCAGATGATCCACAAATCCGCGACCTAACCCTTTTTAAAACTTTAACAAATTTGTATTCGTTATCCTTGATAAATGTCCCGATCAGCGACCTTGCACCTCTCACATCATTAACGAAGTTAGAACAATTATCACTTGGCTCTAATCAGTTCTGGAATCCGAGTCCGATCAGGGATATCAGCCCTGTTGCGGAGATGACGCAATTGCATGTTTTAAATATCATTGGAGCTAAGGAGTTACGTGACATTTCTCCGCTTGCAAAATTGGCAAAATTAATCCATTTGAATCTTGTGAATAATCAAATCAGCGATGTCAGTCCCCTCACAGGATTAATAAACCTGAAAGAGTTATATCTTCATGGGAACCCAATTAAGAATAGAAAACCGCTCTTTGAACTCTTGGAAAAGAATCCGGATGTCAAAATCTATCTCAAAAACAACCGTGAACCGTTGCCTGTGAATTTATCCCATTTCCGCGCCGAACGTACCGATGCAGGCGTTATCCTCAAATGGACAACTGAATCAGAGATAGATAACGCAGGATTCTATATCTACCGAAGCGAAACAAGGGACGGTGAATTCAAAGTCGTCAATCCCACAATGATTCAAGGTGCAGGCACAACAGGTGAACGCAACGAGTATATGTGGACAGATACCTCTGCGAAACCGAATACTGTCTACTTTTATCAGATAGAGGACATCTCACATACAGGAGTGCGGAAGCAGTTAGCAACTGTTCGTCTGAGGGGGCTTGTGTCTGCCAACGGCAAGCTGACGACAAGGTGGGCAGATTTGAAAATGCAAGAATAAATGAGCGCACTTACATTGAAATCGCCTATTGTGCTTTGTCAATTGGATGTGTGTATTGACTTTGCCATCCGCTTATCGGGATGACGGAAATGAATTCGGTGATCCTGCAATCACCTTACTTGATAGCTGAGGACTGATATATGATCGCTAATAAAGATATTGACAACTTCGTTGAGGTTGATATATCATAGCGGTAAGTGTTAACACATTGCTATCGTCCGAAAGGAGTACCGAAAATGGCGAAGGAACTATCACTCGTTGCCTATAACGATTTAGAAAGCCAAGTCGAAGCACTGGAAAGAGATGGATATGTTTATTTTCCCAGCGTGCTTGATGCCGAGGAAATTGCTGAATTGCAAGCAACCATGGATCGATTAGAGGCAATCCCAGAATGCTTGGATACACACCAAACACCCCAAAATGGCGGCAAATTCCTCAACAAAATCATTAACAACTCCTTTAATCGAGATCCGCTGTATCTCCAATTCCTTGATAAATCACCGATTATTGAAGTAGCCGAGGCGACGCACGGCGACGATTGTCATTGCATCGGTATGCAATCGTGGCTGACAGGACCGGGACGTCCCGATCAGGGGTTACATACCGATTGGCTGCCAGTCCCACTACCGACAGAAATTCGTACCGATCCACGCGTCAAAATTCCAATCTTCATCACCACCGCCCACTACTATCTCAACGATATGTCTGAAGAATTGGGTCCGACGAAATTTGTCCCAGGCAGCCATTTTTCCGGCTGCTCCCCAAGCGGAGCGACTGAGTGGAACAATCGAGGTGAAGAGAGTATCTTATGTAATGCAGGAGACGTGGTGCTTTTCCGTAGTGAAGTCTGGCATCGCGGTTCTGCCAATACGACTGACGAAACCCGTTACCTTTTACAAGTACACTATGCTAAACGGATGATTACGCAGAAATACCCGCCTTATCTAAATAAGTTTCAGTTTGATGAATCAATTCTTGCCCAAACGAACCCTCGGCAGAGACGGCTCCTCGGCGATCATCGACCAAGTAATTATGATTGAGGTAACACGGAATTTGAGGTGCGTCCTTGCTGGATTCGGACGGTTGGGTAGTCAGTAATGCACGCCTTATATTACTAAACTTTGGACAATTTTAGATTCCGCAAGGAGTACTGAAAATGGCGAAGGAACTATCACTCATCGCCTATAACGATTTAGAAAGTCAAGTTGAAGCATTGGAAAGGGATGGGTATGTCTATTTCCCCAGTGTGCTTGATGTCGATGAAATCGCTGAATTGCGTACAATGATGGATCAATTAGAGGCAATCCCTGAGTCTCATGATCGGGATGAGACACCTCAAAATGGCGACTCATTCCTCCACAAACTCATCAGTAACTCGTTTAATCGTGATCCGCTATATCTCCAATTCCTTGACAAATCACCCGTTATTGAAGTCGCCGAGGCAGCGCACGGCGAGGATTGCCATTGCATCGGTATGCATTCGTGGTTAACTGGACCGGGACGTCCAGATCAAGGATTACATTCGGATTGGCTGCCAATCAGTTTACCAGCAGAGGTTCGTTCGGATCCACGGGTCAAAATTCCAATCTTCATCACTACCGCTCATTACTATCTCAATGATATGTATGAGGAATTGGGTCCGACGAAGTTTGTTCCGGGCAGCCATTTTTCCGGTTGCTCTCCAAACGGAGCAACCGAGTGGAACAATCGGGGTGAAGAGAGTATCTTGTGCAATGCAGGCGATGTGGTCCTCTTCCGCAGTGAAGTTTGGCATCGTGGTTCTGCTAATACGAGTGACGAGGTCCGTTACCTCTTGCAGGTACATTATGCTAAGCGGATGATTACACAGAAATACCCACCCTATCTGAATAAATTTCAGTTTGACGAATCGATTCTCACCCAAGCGAACCCTCGACAGAAACGACTTCTCGGCGACCACCGACCAAGTAATTATGATTGAGAACCACAAATAGGCTATGAATATACAAGTTACAAGCGATCAGGTTAAATTTTACCGAGAAAATGGATTTCTGATTATTGACGATTTCTTAGAAGGTTCCGAGTTGTCATCGTGGCAGATTGCAGTTGACGAAGCTGTTAGAGAATTTGTGAATCGTGATGATATGTATCATAATCAGAGAGGAGAGGACAGTTACTACAAGAATGTTTTCGTTCAATGCGTCAATTTGTGGAAAACGAGCGAGAAGATTAAACAACTAATTCTCGCCCCCGAATTGGGTAGGATGGCAGCAGACCTCGCTGGTACTTCAGGCGTGCGATTGTATCACGACCACGCAATGATTAAGCAACCGTGGGCAAATCCCACGAACTTCCATGTTGATAATCCGTATGATCCGTTTTATTCAGATCAGGCGATCATGTTCTGGATTGCACTTGATGATACTACGGTTCAGAACGGCTGTCT
Organism: Candidatus Poribacteria bacterium; assembly: GCA_028820635.1. Classification (GTDB taxonomy): domain Bacteria; phylum Poribacteria; class WGA-4E; order WGA-4E; family WGA-3G; genus MSPOR6. The sequence continues at coordinate 93,464 of JAPPIG010000100.1, read as the reverse complement.
GTATTTTCTACCCGGTACACACAAGACCTGCGGCTTTGAAGTTGGTGGAATTCTCGGTGAAGTCAGTATTGGTGAACTGTTCAGCGAATATCCAAACTGGGCAGAGATTGAACCTTATGCCGCTGAGATGAAAGCGGGTGCTGGTGTATTCATTAGCGGATTGGTCGCTCATGCAGCGGGTCCAAATATGACGACGCATCCCCGACGTGCGTTTGCAATGCTTTTTATGCCGGAGGATGCCACATTCAACGGTAAGAAAAGTGCTCTGCCCGAGGAAGTGTTTGCAAAGTTGAAGACTGGCGACGTGTTGGCGGATGATGAGCATCTGCCATTGGTTTTCTCATATAAAGAGGATAGGACGCTGTCAGATAAATCGTGATATGGTATGATGACATTGAACAGACCGAAAAAGATCCCAACTGGAACACCCTTCGAATTTGGTGAGCATCATTTTCATTTTGGTAAGGAGATCGTCGAATTAGCAGATTCCAGCTCGCTTCTCAATAATCTTGGTGCGTTGCACAGAAAGATGCATGAGGATGGATATCTGTTTATTCGAGGTTTCCATCCGCGGGAGGATGCCGAGAAAGCAGCACATTGGACATTGCAAGCCATTGCAGAAAGGGATGGGCTAAAATCAGATACGCCGGTTGAAAAGGGTATCATAGGTGAAGCGAATCAGACATTTAGCTTCTTTCGGCAAACCGAGGTGGCTCACGCCAAACCTATTCTTGATGTTGTGGATAGCCAGCGAACGATGCAGTTCTACGAAGAATTTCTCGGTGGTCCAGTCATTACCTTTGACAAACGGTGGCTTCGCTGCATGGCAAAGGGAGGGCACAACCATTTTCACTACGATAGCGTTTACGTTGGGCGCGGCACGCAGAATCGGCACACGATGTGGAGTGCATTGACAGACATTGGTCTGGAAAATGGACCGCTCGTCATCTGCCTCGGTTCGCACTGGCATGATCGGTTAAAGTCTACATACGGTGCAACTGATATGGACCGCGATTTGACGGAAGCCGTGTTTAGTACCGATCCACGTGAGATGGTTGAGAAATTCGGATTCACGTTGGCAACAGCGCATTTTCAACCGGGTGACGTTATTATTTTTGGGCTTTACATGATGCACAGCAGTGCACCTAATCGATCTAACCGCTATCGTATCAGTATTGATACGCGATACCAACTCGCTCGTGAAGAGAAGGATGATCGCTTCTTTTTCCGTGAAGATGGCAGTTGGCTTGGTAATTTTTACAATAAAGGAGCGAGTTACAAACCGATGGCCGAACTCCGCCGAGAGTGGGGATTGGAATAAAACCTTTATTAAGGAGGATTAATATGGTTTACAAACAATGGAACGTTACAGTTTTAATCGGTATACTGATTTTTTCTTGGATTGGAATCAGTATAGCAGCAGATTCAACTGCAACTGGTACTGTATTTCTGGATACAAACAAAAATGAAATAAAGGACGACAACGAAAAAGGGTTGTCTGGGGTTCGCGTTTCTAATGGGCAGGATGTTGTTCAAACGGATGCCAACGGGAAATACTCCCTTGCAGTCAGTGATGACACCATTCTTTTTGTTATAAAACCCCGCGGATATATGACACCAACTAATGAAAATCGCCTTCCGAAATTTTATTATATTCACAAACCGCACGGTTCACCAGAAGGACTGAAGTATGCTGGTGTTGCTCCGACAGGTCCATTACCAGAATCGATCGATTTTCCCCTCACTGAACAGTCCGAACCTGACACCTTCAAGGCACTCGTCTTCGGGGATACACAACCCAATAATATGCAAGAGATTGAGTGGTTGGCTCATGATGTGGTTGAAGAAGTTATTGGAACTGATGCAGTGTTTGGACTCAGCCTTGGTGATTTGGTGGGTGACAATTTAAACTTATTCCATCCTCTTAACGAGGTGATGGCGACTGTTGGGATACCGTGGTACAACGTTTACGGTAACCATGATATGAACCGTCGTGCTAAAGTTGACCGATTCGCCGATGAGACATTCGAACGTGTTTATGGTCCCACGTGCTATTCTTATGATTGGGGTCCTGTCCACTTCATCAATATTGACAATGTGCATTGGTCCCGTGATGAGGAGAACAATACTGTCTATTTCAGTGAGGTAGGAGAGCGGCAGCTGACGTTTATTCGAAATGATCTTGCTTTTGTGCCGAAAGATCAACTTGTTGTGATATCCATGCATATTCCATTGACGGAGATGCGTGATGTACAGAAATTGATGAATCTTCTCGGCGACCGACCCAATACATTATCCCTGTCCGCGCACACACATGTTCAACATGATGATTTCATCGGACCTGAACATGGTTGGCATGGTGACGACCCGCATCATCACCATAATCATGCAACGGCATCAGGCAGCTGGTGGCAGGGAACGTTTGATGAAATCGGTATTCCACACACAACCATGCGAGATGGTGCACCGAATGGATATGGCATCTTCACATTTAGTGGAAATCAATATTCAATTCGGTTTAAGGCATCCCGTCGTCCTGCGGATTATCAGATGAATATATGGGCACCTTGGGAAGTTGCAGAAGCGGACACAAGTAAAACAGATGTTCTTGTGAATATATTTGGAGGGACTAAACTTTCAAAGGTTGAAATGCGTCTGGGAGACATAGGGAAATGGAAACCTATGTCCTACACGCCGCAGAAAGACCCATACTTTCAAGCACTCAGGAAGCGGGACGAAACCTACGATCTTGAGCGGAAAATGCATACTGCACTACGGGAATCGATGAAACCATTGTTAAAGGAAGAGGAACAACTACCACAGAGAGGCAAACGTCTTAGTTTCGGAGTACCAAAATCTACACACATCTGGCAAGCGAAACTCCCAGCGAATTTCCGCAAAGGAACGCACGTTATCTATGTCCGTACAACAGATATGTTTGGTCAAACTTTCACAGGGCGTAGAATCATCCGAGTGCGCTAACCCGGTAGCAGTATTCAATTGAAGTGAGTTCACAAATGGTTTTGAAATATATCCATAGGATAGGTGTGCTGGGAATTAATATCTCTTGTGGGAGGCGTTTTAAACACCGATACGTTATTCAATCGGGCTTACAAAGCCCTCCCACAAGAAAATATATCTAAAAATCACACCATCACGCTCTCTATCCACGCTTCATCAATTTCAAGTCCGAAACCGGGAGCATCTGACGGAACAAGGTAACCATCATTGATGACTGCTGTTCCGGGCAACTTGACCATCTCCTCAAGGGGAACACCCGGTGCAGAAACACCTTCTGAACGTTCACCCCACGTGATAGCAGGCATAGCAAAAGCGAGATGTTGTCCATAAGGATAATTCATGCCGCCGTGCGTAATCACGGAGATACCGTTTGCTTCAGCAATGTGGCATATTTTAACTGCTGAAGTAATGCCGCCACACCACAAAACGTCAGGTTGGAAAATGTCAACTAATCTTTGTCCCGCGGCTGCTGCAAAGATGGTTGGTAGATACCAATGTTCTCCAGTAGCAAGCGTTTGCCACGGTATACGTTGCCGGACTGTTTGGTAGCCCACCAGATCATCAGCGGAAATGTAATCCTCCATCCACTTTAAACCGTAAGGCTTCATTGTTTCACAGACACGCACGGTGTACTCTACATCAAAGTTGGTCCACGCATCCAACATTAATTCAATATTGTCGCCGATTATCTCTCGTGTATCTGCCACCAATTCTTCAAGTTTTTGCAAACCTTCTAATCCGTCTTCCGGACCGTACGGTGTGAACAACTTTGTTGCTTTGAATCCGAGTTCCATATACCATTCTTGGTCGAAACCAGATGCATAGCAGAAAATCTTTTCTTTCTGAGGTCCGCCGAGTAGTTCGTATACAGGTCTTTTCAGGACTTTCCCTTTGAGATCCCACAAAGCACAATCAACAGCACTGATAGCATAACTCGTCAAACCGGTTGCACCGAATGCAGTTGACAGTCGCACCATCAGGTCCCATAATTTTTCGGTTGCCATGCAATTCTGCCCAATGAGATGAGGAGCAAAATGATCTGTGATGATCTGACTAACAGGTCCACCGTAGAGTGAAATTCCGAATCCCCAGGTACCGTCTTCAGCTGTAATAATGCAAGCCGGTCTTTTCCATTCTGCCTGTGATATGTGTGTAGAATTGGGCGTTTGATAACGGTCAATGGGACGGTTCAAGCGGTAGGTTTTTGCTCGACTCGGTGTGCGTCGCGGTGTCTTTGGTTTCGGATTTAACGTAATTTCTACAACGCGAATGTCCTTGATTTTCATAATATATCCTTTATACGTGTTCAACTCTGTGCTGATATTATACCAAACCCTTTAGGGTATGTAAATATTTTGTCAAAGTATTGTAGGAGCAATCTCCGAATCGTGACAGCGTATTGTAGGAGCGACCTCCTGGTCGCGACTGTGGCAAAATGTTGAGAAACCGAAAATGAATAATCATGGAAACAGCATTATAAATATTTCAATATGAATAGTAAGAAGTGGCACGGAATTTGCTTAACATAATTAGAGAATAAAAGTAAATAGAATGAAATTGTGTTGGTACAGCAGACATTATAGAGTTTAATAAAAGGATTAGAAGAAAAAGGTAGTATAAGGTGTATAGAAAATGAACATCGTTGTCCAAATTGTGAACAAATTTCGATTTCTCACAAGGCAGAATCAGCAACATAGTTTACATAAAGGTTTTGGCATTGGAAAACTTTTTTCCAGCAGTTTCTTGCCGAATGCTCCATTTTTAATGTCAGTCTGTTTACACCTAATAGGCATATCAATTATTGGTCTATCCTCCGTCAAAACGACAGATAGGAGTAGCAATGCTATGCAAATTGATATTTTTTCTATGTCCGCTCCCAAACCTGTTGCGATCCGTCCTCCTACTAAACAACATATCCCTAAATTAGTTGTGCCGCAACCTGTTCGTTTGCATCGTCAACAGCCTCAAGTAGTCCGTCCAGTTACACCTGTGACAACGACTGAAATTCCAGAGGTCACCACATTGACCCAAGCTGCGACATTAACTGGAAACTTCACTTTGAACACTCCACAAAATTCTTTGTCTGATGTTGAATACCCAATTGCAATGTCAGTTGAAACAAAGCCAGTTCCTACTTCATCTGTCTACGTTTTCCCACAAAGAACTGAGCGAAAGTCGAATGTGCCAGCACCAAATTTAGACAATTTACAGATAGATGCTATTCCTTTAAACATGCCGACTATTAATGAACCAACTCAAAACGCTACCTTCCTAAAAAAAGTTGAGCCAATATATCCTGAATCTGCTCGTGCCACGCACCAAGAGGGATTAATCGTTCTTGAAGCCACCATAGGCATAGATGGGAAAGCGCAAAACATACGTGTCGTTGAGGTTAGAAAAATTAGTGGTCTTGGTTGTGAAGAAGCAGCAATTCAAGCACTCAAATCGTCGTTATTCACACCAGCGATGCAGGGCAAAACAGCCGTTAGTCAGCGCCTTCGCATTCCGTATCGTTTTAGTTTGAAAAGCTAATCTATTCAATTTTATATTCCTTCAACTTTACCATTTAAGTGACTTGGGTGCCTCTCCTTATTTTCTTCCATTCAAATATCGCTTGCCTTGTAAATGGATTCATTCTATACTTTTCTATATCTTCGTTCATTAGGAGAATAATCTGTGAATATTCGACTCTCAGGCAAGGTAGCAGTTATAACTGGTGGCTCCACAGGTATTGGTGCAGCAACAGCCATCGCTTATGCAGAAGCTGGAGCAAAAGTCGTTCTTGGCGATATTAACGAGGTTGATGGACAAGAAACGTTCCAGACAATTGTTAAAAACGGTGGCACAGCGAAATTCTGTCGAACCGATGTTACCTCCGAAACCGAAGTTGCCCAACTCATAAAAATTGCAGACGAAGCGTACGGACGAATTGACACATTGGTAACTTCTGCTGGAGTGCTACGCGGTCCAAGCGTCCGAATTGAAGATTTTGAGGAGTCTACCTTCGATTCAGTAATTGATGTAAACCTAAAAGGGACTTTTTTTGCGCTCAAACACGCAGTTCCCGTAATGGGCAGAAGTGGTGGGGGTGTTATCCTCTGTATTGCTTCAGGAGCGGGAGTTCGCGGTGGAAGTTCCTCAGTGGCTTACGCTTCAAGTAAAGGAGGCGTAAACGGTCTTGTGATGACTGTAGAAGGCCAAGTTGGGTCAAACATCCGCATGCACACAATATGTCCCGGTGGACTTGCAACACCGCTCAAACTTGGGCAAATTGCTGAATCAGCAAAGCGAGATGGAAATGATCCGGAGGCTGCTGTTGAAAGTGCGCTGAAATCACTCGGTGATCCAGCGGGTGTTGCCCGAATACTGACGTTCCTTGCTTCTGACGAGGCATCTTACATTCGTGGACAGATTTTCACAAGATAGTTAGATCTAAAATAGTTTTGAAAACTATTAACCATTTGGGTTTAGCGTGTAGTCAAAGTTCAGCCACAAACTTTTTGAATAGCGGTAGAAAAAGACTGGAAATATACCTGAAACAACAACCCATATTGCAAAATTGACCAGAAAAGGGATAGATGTGAAGACACTAAAGATAAAGTAACCCGGAAAAGCAAGGAAAACTGTAGCGCCATAATTGATATACATTGCACCGATAAAATATCCTTGCTCACGTTCAAACTTTAAATCGCATTCAAGACAATTGGAAAACATCGTGAACCGTTTTTCAAAGAGTGAACCATCCTCACATCGTGGACACTTGAGTCCAAAACTGCATCGCAAAATCTTTTTGAGATTTCCAAAGGTTAGTTTCATAAATGCGTTCTAATGAAAGTTAATAGGTGTTGTCATCCCAAAAGACTTTGAACGTCCGTAGCAATATTTTGAAGTCGTTCCATAGGGACAAATTCTCAATATATTCCAAATCAACAGGAATTCCTTCTCTGATTGACCCACGGCGGCGCGGACTCAACTGCCACAGTCCAGTCATTCCTGGACGCACGAGATGGCGTTGATTTTCCCAATCTTCGTAATTCTCAGCGAGAAACGGCATTTCTGGACGTGGACCGACAAGACTCATTTCCCCTTTTATCACATTAAATAATTGAGGTAATTCATCTAAACTGGTTTTTCGAATCCATTTACCAACAGCGGTAATGCGGACATCTTCTGTTGAATCAGGTTTTTCTGAATAGGAGGGTGTATCTATATGGAGACTTCTAAACTTATGAATGACAAAGAGCTTATTATTTATTCCGACCCGTTTATGGGAGAAAAAAATCGGTCCCCGCGAGGATAGTTTAATCAGTATTGAAATGAGAATCATTAAGGGAGCAAATATCAGTATTAAGAAAAATGCTGCCACAAAATCAAGTAAATATTTTCCTCGCTTTGCGTAAAAGGAAGAAAGTCTTTCAACTGAAGTCTGTGCTGTGTCGTTCATATATGCAAAGTTAGGTTTGGAGACGCTAAATTTTATTGGCAAATGTGCCATTATCCTTTATCCTACCCCAAATTAGTAGATTTCATTTTTTCTTCTGTAGTTTTTCAAAAACGTCAATATATTGTTTCGCAATATGATCCCAATTGAATCGTTTTCGTATCTGTTCAGGAGCGCGCCGACGGAAGTCGTCAACCTTCTCTGGATTCTGCTCTAATGCATCTATCTCAATTTTGAGAGATTCTGAATTCTTGTCAAAGAGCACACCGTAAGTACCACCTTCCAAGACTTCATGGTTGAACGGCGTATTGAGTGCTAAAATACAGTTAGAAAATCCTAACGCCTTCAAAATGGAAGGATTGATGCCGCCAAATTGATGCCCGTGAATGTAAGCGAAGCAGTGATGGTGAAGTTCCTTTATATGTTCTGAACTATCAATATGTCCTAAGAAAATTACATTTTCATTGGCGATATTTTTTAATTTATCTAAAAATTCATTTTCAAGTTTGTTGCCTTTATAGTCTGCCCCACCAGCTATAGCAAGTTTTTTCTTGCTATTTGAGTTAACAAATGCTTCTAAAATTATATCTGCATTATTATCGGGTACAAGACGACTCGCGATCAGATAGTAATTCCGTGATTCAAGCCCATAACTCTCAAGTATCTCAGGATGCTCAGATGGCTCAATGTTTGCGCCGTAAGCAATATATGTAGTCTCTGCACCTAATTCTTCAAGGTAAAGTCTTTTCATTTCTTCGGCATCGGTAATAACAATTGGGAACGCAGAAGTAGCCATCTTTGCTGCCCACTTGAAATACACCGCGCCTAAACCTTTCCACTTTGGACGAAGCCATTCCATTCCATCAACGTTGATAACAGCACTTTTTCCAGCAATCCGGAAAAACCAACCAAAGGGACCATTGCCTGCGTTCCAAACAAGAATGGCATCAGATGGAGAAAACGAAGCGTGTAAAGTTGCTAATAAACTGTGGCTAAGAGTACTAAACATCTTATGTTCAATGCTGGGTAAATAGATTAACTTGATACCTTTCCATTCGCGCGGTCTCTCTTTAAAAACTGCTTTTCGGCAATAGACAGTGACCTCATGTCCTGCTTCTACCCAGCGGGGTGCAAGTTCACCCATGATGGTCTCCAGTCCACTATAAGTGGCTGGAAGCCCGCGAATGCCCAGTACGCGAATTTTCATCCTAAATCCTTCCGAATGATACCAAGATAAACCTAATAAACAATTTCTTTGATGCGATAAGCAACATGAATCTTCATTAAAAATGTTATGCTAATTGAGGTTCGGAATTCTACTCTAATCGTAAGGGAACAACTGCGCACTTCATAGGATACTACTTAAAATCTATAAAGTACTTTTGCTTGGATTTCGTTCCCAGTTTCATGTACATCTTGACGATTTTCGATATTTCGCCTCCAAATCCTTGCCCACTCACCGTAAAATGAATAATGACCAATATTAACCCAATTAAAACCTATTTTTAAGCGATGCTCACTTTCTGTAATCCCAGATAATGGTGTCCACACATCGTCTTTCGGTGCGTCAGATGGATGATTTTTGTCAATGTTTCCTTCACCGTGGCGTTCAAGTTCATACCCAAAAACGGTTTCCAATTTATCTGTAAAACGTCTGCGCAGTTCGATCCATAGATTATCTGCATCAGAACCGATATGATGTCCAACAGGTGTAGTGAAATGTTTATAAACGTTTGCAGGATTGACGTGTGTATAGGCGTATTGGTTTATAAAAGTGTATTCGGCGTGGAAATCAGTGTCTGTTAGTCCAAAGGGGTCCGTAAAATAAATTCCGCCAAGGATACCAAATTTCGTATCCCAATGTTTAAAACTGACAGCAGGGTTCCCATCGTCAACCATCAACTCACCATATATTTCAAAATTATCTACAGGACGTAACCGAAAATCAACACTGACAAATACGTTATCGCCACTACCAGGAGCACGACTGTCTGCCCGCGATATAGTTTGCTCGTTTATGAAATATATGTTAACAGGATTCAAATATCCAGGTTCAAACCGATTGCCATAGATAACGACCTCCGATATTCCAAAACCAAATCTATTCCAGTAATATCCTTCAATTCTATGTCCTGAAATATATTTTTCATTGATTTCCTCTGACATGTCTTCTAAAACACCAGTGAATGCTGTAAACGATATAGTTTTGTAGTTAGTTTGAAATTTCACCATATCCATTGCTAAAGGGTTTGAGGAAATCAGCAGGTTTCCATGATAGCCAGGTCCCCATTGGAGATTGTCCTGACCGAATTGCAACTCAAACCAAGGCAAATTAAATTTGAGATAATTATTATTCGCAATTCTGTTTCTAAGTTTTCCTTCCAATTGTCTATGCTTCGATTCGTCAGCAAAGACATCGTTAAAAAAGTCTCCATACAATGATCTATATGCTATGTCTCCTGAAAAAGCAAAACTATCCTCAAACTGTCCATATAGATGTGGATACAGTGTAGTAACGTGCATATTCCCTTCAACGTTTGGCACTTCGGACACGTTATCAACTAAACGTGTGATCTCTTGGTGTCCAACCCGTAAATCAAAGGAGATACGAGAGGTTGAGTTGTCAGTAAGTGTGCCCAAATGTAATCGTCGATTGGGAGGGGTTTGCGTTCCAGCTTCTGAGTAAAAGGCTAATAAGTCCTTTAAGCGTTTCTGGTCGTTAACGCTCAAAGTCAGTTCACCTCTATCAAGTTTTTGAGACACTTCTACCAGCAATGATGCAACATGTTTCCGTGTAAACGGTAAAGAACCCCGCGTCACACCCGACACCACACGTTTATTAAGTAAACGATGAATAAAGCGGTAGGTTTCAGTATTAAAATCGGATATATCTGGATTAAGAGGGACATTTATAAGCGATGCAGCATCGACACGTGAAAAAAAATAGAAATTGGCAACTATGCAGAATATAAGAAAGATTCTAAAAAACATGTGTTTTCTGCCTCCAAGGAACTAAATGAAATCAATTTTATTTGAGAATTGTCATTCGGCGGATTGCTTTTACCTTACCAGTGTTGAGAGAATAAAAATAGACACCACTTGCGACTGGTTCCCCAGCGGAATTAAACCCATCCCAATGTACTGCTTTCGTTTTACTCCGATAAGTGCCAGCAGTTTGAAATCCCATATTTAGTTTTCTAATAATTTCTCCCTTCAGGTTATAGATTTCAATGTTGACATCTGTATCTCTCGCCAAATCATAAGGTATCCAAGTCTCTGGATTGAAAGGATTTGGAAAATTCGGAAGAAGGGTTGTTTTTTTGGGAGTTCCGGTGTTAAAGAGTGCTTCTAAGTTCGCAATTCCGCGTCGAAAAACATCGGAGCCGTCGTCTACTTGATATGCTTCAGTCAGCCATTCAGAAATGCTATCAACATGTTCTTGTGAAACAGATGCTGGGGATGCTGATGCAATGCATGATTCTCCGAGATGCGATGCGATATATAGCAAATCTATTATATCAACGTTTCCGTCTTTATTTACATCTGCTTTCGGATGTTCTGGAGTTTCCATCCCAAAACTGTTTGAAACCAAGATCAGGTCTTGGACATCAACGATACCATCATTATTTATATCCCATGGTAATGTTTGTGGAGCAGAGACTTGTTCTGACACATCCGGCAGAGCCGCTTGCCACCCTGCATGGAGTCGTTCACTGAGCTGTGCCACAAGTTCCTTGTTTTCTGGTAGATTCGCAATATTGGTTGTTTCATTTGGGTCGGCATGATAATTATAAAGTTCTATCCCATTTCGACCACTGTTTCCCCACTCAGTGTATCTGTATTGCTCTGTCCGTATGGAGTTTCCTGTGCTCCGCCCTTTTTGGCTAAAGGCAGCAGTTTTCCACATACGAGCCGGTTCTTCTATGATTGGCATCATGCTTATGCCTTCTAACTGTGACGGTATTGAAATTTGGCATGCTTCACACAATGTCGGATAGATGTCAACAAGTTCAGCAAGTGCATCCGTTTTTACGCCCTGATGAGGCTGCCCTGGCACACTGACAATCAACGGAGAGCGGACAGATACTTCAAATAGCGTGTTTTTTAACCATTTTCCATGTTCTCCAAGATGAAAACCGTGATCGCCTACCAAGACAATGACTGTATTTTCGGTTAGTCTAAGAAGGTCAAGGTGGTTTAGGACATGTCCAACCTGTGCATCCGTAAAACTTGTTGATGCAGCATACGCTCGAATCAATTCTAACGTTTTCGCTTCCGAGAGAGTCCCTTCATCGGGGATATCTTGGAAGTCTCTGAATCCCTTGAAATTGCCGTCGGTAATAGATGGGGCATAGTTAGGCAGGTCGGAGGAAGATGGGAGATTAAAAGACACATCATTATATAATTCATAATACTTTCTCGGCGCATAGAAAGGCAAATGAGGTTTGCGAAAGCCAACTGCGAGAAAAAAACGATTGTTTTGAATTTCTTCCAAAACCTCAATTGCGCGTTTGGCAGTTCTCCCATCTCTGAGTTCGTCGTCTTCAACATCAAGTGCCTGCCAAGAAGATACCGAGGATCTATTATCGTAAGAACTCGGTTGTGTCCACGAGGGCACACTCCACGAGTAAGCATCATCTTGCCTTTCCAGATTTTGTGCAACTTTACCAATTGATTGTGTATGATACCCAGAAATTTTAAAGTGCTGTGGGAGCGTCACAGCGTTCGGTAGATTTTCCCTAAATCCTGCTGAGTTGGAAAACACTCCCGTTGTATTAGGTCTTAGTCCAGTGAGAATTGATGTCCGGGATGGATGGCACAAAGGATTTTGACAATAGGCGCGGTTGAAAAGTGTACCTCGTTGGGCAAGCCTATCAATATTGGGCGTGTGCATCTCTGAATGTCCGTAGCACCCAAGTAGTGGGCGCAGGTCATCAACGATGAAAAACAAAACATTATATTGACAATTGGCATTTGCCTTGAGTTTGGGTAAAAGTCCTGTCGTGAAAGCGGCAGCACCTACCTTCAAACTTGTTGACAAGAAACCTCGTCGAGTATATGATTGAAATGGTGTTTTTTGCTGTTTGTCGTTTTTCATAAACGTTCTCTTATTTTCTAATTACCATTCGGCGTGTCGCTTTCATCTGACCCGCCTGGAGTGTATAAAAATAGACACCACTTGCAACCAGTTCACCCTCAAAATTCCGTCCATCCCAATATGCTGCCTTGTTTTTGGACCGATAAGTCCCAGCCCCCTGATAACCTATGTTAAGTTTCCTAATAATTTCTCCCTTTAGGTTATAGATGTGAACATGAACGTTTGCGTCATTTGCTAAATCGTAAGGTATCCACGTCTCTGGATTGAAAGGATTCGGGAAGTTTGGTAAAAGCACTGTTTCTTCTGGGGTTACGCTATTAAGTAATCCTTCCAAGGTAGCGATACCCAGTTTAAAGACATTTGAACCATCGTCGGCTAAGCGTGCATCTGAGAGCCATTCATCCACTAAACTAAGATGTTTTTGGGAAATCTGTGTCTGTGTTGCAGGTGCCCCCGTGTTGGTAGATTCACCGAGATGTGCGGCAACTATAAGCAAGTCAATGATGTTAACGCTACCATCCCTGTTCACGTCAACTTTCGAATTTTCTGGTGCCTCAGCACCAAAATTATTTGAGATCAAGACAAGGTCTTGGATATCAACAACACCATCGTTGTTTATATCCCAGGGTAACGTTTGTAAAACATGGAATTGTTCCGGTATATTAGATAACGCCCCTTGCCAGCCAGCATGTAGTTTTTCACTGAGTTGTTCAACAAGTTCCTTGTTTTCTGGGAGATTCGCTATATTGACTGTCTCATTTGGGTCTGCGTGGTAATCATAGAGTTCCCTTCCGTATTGCACATTGTTTCCCCACTCAGTATATCTGTATTGTCTGGTACGCATGGTGTATCCATGCACAGGAGTATTATTGCTTATTCTGGTCAATTGACTAAATACGGCTGTTTTCCATGTCTGTTTCGGATTCTCTATGACAGGTACCATACTAATTCCTTCAAGTTTTGTTGGAATTGGTAGTTGACAGGCATCACATAATGTCGGATAGATGTCAACAAGTTCAACTAAGGCATCTGTATTTACATTCCGATGCGTTTGCCCTGGGATGCTGACTATCAAAGGTGAACGGACAGAATCCTCAAAGAGAGTGTTTTTTCGCCAGAGTCCATGTTCCCCAAGATGAAATCCATGATCTCCCCAAAAAACGATTACCGTCTTTTCAGTAAGACTTAGCATATCTAAATGGTCTAAGACACGTCCTATTAAGGCATCTATATAACTGACATTTGCTGCATAAGCCAAAGTTAATTCCACCGTTTTCTCATCAGAAAACGGTGGGTAATGAGCAATATCTTGATAAGCTTTCATTCCTTTAGGGTTCTCAGCTATTTTCGGGGCATTTCTTGGAAGAGTTGAATCAATCGGGACTTTGAAGTCTTGCGTTGTGTATAAATCAAAGTATTTTCTTGGGGCGTAGAACGGTAAATGTGGTTTGTTAAAACCAACTGCGAGGAAAAATTGCTTATCCTTAATTTCTGTTAGGACTTCTAAAGCAGCGTTGACAATCTGTCCATCTTCCAGTTCATCATCGGCTACATCAAGTGCTTGCCAAGAGGGGGACGTAGTTTTATTTATGTATTTCCAGGGTTGTCGCCAGATTGGAGCACTCCATGAAAGTTTATCCTTCCATGCTGCATCCCCATGAGCGACTTTACCAACAGAGCGAGTATGGTAACCGTGGTTTTTGAAGTGTTGTGGGAGTGTTACTACATTAGGTAGCACTTCACGAAAATCTGTAGGATTGTCATGAATACCCGTTGTATCGGGACGTAACCCAGTAAGTACTGAAACGCGGGAGGGATTACAAACCGGAAATTGGCAGTAAGCACGATTGAAAAGTGTGCCTCGTTGCGAAAGTCTATCAATGTTAGGTGTGTGCATCACTGAGTTTCCATAGCAGCCTAACATAGGACGTAAATCGTCAATAGCAATGAACAATACATTGTATTGGTCCACAGTACTTGCACGAAGTTTAGGTAAAAGACTTGTTGCGAAAGCTGCCGCACCTGCTTTCAAGCCTGTTGAAAGGAAGTGTCTCCGAGTGAACGGTTGTAAGGATGTCTTTTGCTGATCAATATCTTTCATGTGTTGTTCTCCTTATTTTTCAATTACCATTTTACGGGTTGCCTTCGTTTGACCAGCACAAAGTGTATAGAAATAGATTCCACTTGCGACAGGTTCACCAACAGAATTACAACCATCCCAATATGCTGCGCGTGATCGTGTCCTATAGGTGCCAGCAGCTTGTAAACCGATATTAAGTTGCTTAAGAGATTCACCCTTTAGATTGTATATAGTGATACGAACATCGCTTTCCTTCGCCAAATCGTAAGGTATCCACGTCTCAGGGTTAAAGGGGTTCGGATAGTTCGGTAAGAGCACGGTTTTTGTCGGCATCACAGCATCTATTAACATCTCTAAGTTTGCTATCCCTTTACGAAATAGGTTAGAACCATCATCGGCTAAACGGGCTTCTATAAGCATCTGTTCAATCCTATCAACATATTGAAATGGTATAGAAATAGATTTTGGTGCTGCAGTGCTGCTTGTGCTTGATTCACCTAAGTGTGAAGCAACAAGTAGTAAATCAATTAGGTCAACCCTCCCATCCCTATTTACATCAACTTTCGGATTTTCAAGAGTAGCAGCATCAAAACTGTTTGCGACTAAAAAGAGGTCTTGGATATCAACGATGCCGTCATTGTTTACATCCCACGGAAGAAACATAGCATCAAATTCTCGTTCTTGGTGAGTAGGTAAAGCCGCTTGCCAACCAGCCCGCAGCCGTTCACTCAGATGTGAAACAAGTTCGGAATTTTCTGGAAGATTAGCGATGTTCAATTTCTCATCGGGATCAGTGTTGTGATCATAAAGTTCTTTACGAGGGAATACACTTTTTACATGTTCAGAATATCTATATCTTTTCGTACGTATAGATTGTTTTCCATATTCTTTGCCAGTTTTGCTAAAAGCAGCTGATTTCCATGGAGTGGCAGGTTCCCGAATTACAGGAACCATACTTAGACCTTCCAGTTGATCAGGAATAGGAAGTTGACATGCATCACACAAAGTAGGATAGATATCAACCAATTCAACAAGTGCGTCCGTTCTGACACCGATATGTTCTTGTCCAGGAATGCTGACGATAAGAGGAGACCGAAGTGCCACCTCGAACAAGGTCCTCTTCCCCAAAGTTTCATGCTCGCCAAGATGAAACCCGTGGTCGCCACACAGAAGAACAACTGTCTTTTCTGTTAACCCAAGCGTGTCAAGTTGATCTAAAACGCGTCCGACTTGTGCATCCATATAACTTGTTGCTGCCATATATCCCCGAATTAACTCTAATGTCTTTTCTTTAGAGAGAGGTTCTTCACCCGAAGGGATATCAAAATAATTTCGTATTTCATGCTCAGAATGAGGAACGACCTGTGGAACCCTGTCGGTAATAGGAGCATCATATAAATCGTAATATTTCGCTGGCGCGTTGAAGGGCAAATGGGGTTTGTAGAACCCGACTGCAAGTAAAAACTGTAAATCCTTAATTTCTTCTAACACCTCTACTGCACGCTTGGCATTTTTACCATCCCTGAGCTCATTATCATCAACCTCAAGAGCCCGCCAAGAATGAGACCTGCTAGAATATCGATGTGATGACTTCCAAACAGGAGCACTCCATAAAAGTTCATCATTGATAACTGTCCGACTATGTTCAATTTTACCAATAGACAGTGTATGATAACCATGGTTTTTGAAATGTTGTGGGAAAGCAACCGTATTTGGCACTGTGTCACGAAAATGTGTATAATTATCTTGGATGCCATTCGTCTCCGGACGCAATCCCGTCAGTATGGAAGCACGAGAAGGATTGCAAACAGGAAATTGGCAGTAAGCACGGTTAAAGAGTGTTCCTCTCTGAGCAAGTCTATCAATGTTAGGTGTATGCATCTCTGAGTGTCCGTAGCAGCCTAACATAGGACGTAGGTCATCAACCATGATAAACAACACATTGTATTGTCCCGCGGCATCTGCCTGAAATCTGGGTAGAAGTGCTGTTGTAAATGCCGCTGCACTGGCTTTTAAACTGGTTGAAATGAAATCGCGTCTGGTAAGAGAATGCTTCTCAGAAGATTGTTTATGTGTTTGTATAGTAGATTCTTTGTGCATAATGTAAATGATCCTTATGGAAATACAACAGAAATTTTTCTATTATTCACAGATTCTCTGAATAGCGCAAGAAGCTCTTTCTCACTTTTTTCTGGAAAATCAAATGACAAACGGAGATATTCAATGATTATTTCATCAAAGGAACTGATATATTCAAAGTAAAACATGCCAAGCGTGCCTTCTGTTAGTTTTTCAGCAAAGGTATCTTGTAAATTTTCAAATCCTTCCAATAGCATAGCATTTTCCAGATTCTCTTGGTGATATATCTCCACTAAATCAACCCAAAACCCTTTTCTAAAACCGAGTTCCTCTTTAAATATATTTTCAGAGGCAGTAAACACGGTAGAATAATCACCTGTCTTTTCTGCTGTTTGGTAAACCTCTGTCCGTCTTTCATTAACTCTCTCCATTGCGGCTCTTGCTTTTTCTATAGAACTCTCTGAGGGAGTTACAACCTGTATGATGGACTGTTCCATCCGTTGGTCGCACCCAAAATGTAATGCAGATACGCAAAGCATTATTAAAATCAGAAATCTCATATTAAACTTTTTCAAGTGAACTATACACTTGTGAATAATTCACATTGATAGTCTCCTCTTATTTATAGTAGATTTTAGAATTATTTATTCAACTTTGCACCTGTGAGGTTAGGAAACCTCCAAATCAACGGTATGAATGCGCGTATGGCATTCACCGCCTACCGAGGTATAGGTGTCTATTTTATAATTCACCATAAATGCCTACTTAGTTATTATACCCTAATCTTGTCATCGTGTCATAGAAAATAGGTGCTATCTTCGGATGTAAATCAAAAGGTTCTCTTGGCGGCAACGGTTTTAGCGTCTGTTGCGCATAATTTAGAAATGCACTGTCAGTTGGCAATTCGCAGAACTCACATAATGGTGAAAGCGTTTCTTCAGGTTTTGATGTTAATTCTTCAAAATGAATCTTATAGGTAGAATCGGTAAAGTTTTTTATTAGATGTAGCCCTTCACGCATCGTTATTACCCATTCAACAGATGCCCTGTCTAAGTGTCGATCAAGATTTTTCACATCCTCAACGATGTTTTTCAAGTCTGCGTCGGTAGTAACCAGTTGATCTATTATTAGTTTCCATTTGCGGTCCTCCACTCCCCACCAATCGTGTTTTTCGCCGTTGACTTGAACACCAAGTCGTTTTGACCAGTTGGCAATTGAATGGCATGTATCCCATCCATTTCGGACAAGAAAAATAAACCGTGCATCGGGGAATAGGGCGCGGACGAAATCTACTCTGAAAATTAGTTCAGGATATTTATCTACGAGTCGTTTTGACCCTGTTACTGACAAGTATGCCCCAAACATCTGGGCAGCACGTTGACACATTTCGTCTGTTGCATCTTCAGCGTTGAGACGGTACTTCGCGTGGCTTAGACTGTAATTCCCAATGATGTCTTCATGTGGATGTATGAGATGCCACATCGCTTTCGGTTCATTTAAAAACCCTACATCTCTATGCATAGAAAGTACAATCCCTAAAACCGTCGTGCCACTTCGTCCTGTGCCAAGAATAAAAACAGGTTTTTCAACAGATGTGAATCGTTTACTACTACTCGCAGCCTTCTTCAGGAGAGAAAATACAACTGGATTTATCCATCTACCTTTTGTTGTTACAGGTCGTCCTTCAAAAAAGGCGTAACTAATGAGGCGAGTTAGTGCTTTTGTTGGACGCGTTGTGATATATTCAGAATTAATTTGGGCTATCATGTTTCATCGGATCAATATTGGTTTACAGACGTCTTTTTAAAGTTTCACGGATGTTCTTAATCCTATCAAGGTTACAAATGAATGCAGCCGCTAATTTCATAGGAAATGAGAGAAAATTAACAGCCAAACCAAAAATGTTTGGACGCGTTGAAACAGGAATATAGTTATGTTTATCCATCAACGTCCTATTTATTTTTTGGGATATGTAAATTTCCGTAGAACTGAGGGATTCTCGTCTTTCGGTTGGGAGATCACAATCTTTTTCAGTATTGTGATTGGCGTGCCAGTGGTGTGCGCGAGTTGGATTTATGCCCAGTTGATTGGGTTTATCTGAGTTAACAGAAGAACCGACTTGAGGCACTTGTAACATTGAAGCAGCGTAATCAATACCTATAAATTCACAAACATGGGAAACCGTGGTTTCAGGATGTGCGAGTAGTTTTTCAAAATAAATTGAAATGACACGTTCATTATCAGCGAATCTATCTGCGGCAGTAACAGCTGTGTGCCAGATTCGACTGATCGTGATAGGATGATAGTTAATCCAATCACGGATTGTTTCTTTTACCGGCATATCGGTGCCTCCGAGATAGCGGCGCTTCCACTTCTGTTTTTGGGATAAGAGTACATCCCGCGGATCCCGAATCATGTTGATAATTTTTGCTTGTGGATAGAGTCGGAGGATGTTATCAATGTAAAATACATTGCGCGGTGTTTGATCGCAAGGGATATTTTTGTTGTTTTGTAATGTCTCGTATTGTAGAAATGCTGAAAAAAGACGGTCAGGGGTTGCAGGATATTTCGGTAATTCGTTGAGAAAGTTCTGAGATTCTCCCAGAAAACTACTCGAATTGCCGTGTGTACGGTAACCTTCCCGTTGAATACAGAATAGTCGCGAAGCCAACTTTTCTGCATCTTGCTTATGTAATTCAGAAAAGGATGCAGGAGACCATAATTGCCCAAAAAAGTGGAGTTCGCCAAAAGTATAGACATCAGAATGCTTTCCCAAAATACGTCCCATCATTGTTGTGCCACTTCGGCTATTCCCTACAACAAAAAGCATTTTATCTAATTTCACTTTTTGACCTCTATCATACCGAAACTGTTCTTAGGAATTATAAGCTTTGTAGAATTCCCTGTCCATTCCTGAATGCGCACCTCAATTTCCCGAGAACCTTCCATTGCAGCATTGCCACCATTAGTAGCAGTAAGATTCTCATTTGCAACATAGCGATAATTAATTTCTTTTTTCAACTGTTTTCCGTCAATAGCAAGTTGGGGTGTCAGTTCCTTTGCGGTGCGATTGCTGACAAATATGTAGACGGTTTCAGTGTTTCCGATTGCTTGAACTTGAATCCCCACCATCTGTTTCCCTTTATATTCTAATTGTCCTTCAAAAATCGGTAAATTTTGTAGGGAAACAGCAAACTGCGTATCTGATTCTGCAAATGCCTCACCAATTAATTGAAATGGATAGTAAACAGTGCGCCGTATTGTGTCTCCATAATCTGATTCTGGCTCCCCACCGTATTTCCAAAATGTTTTCTGTGATGCAGGCGTTATGGGTGAAAATACAGGATATCCTTTTCCGGGACCGGCAATCACATGGAAATTTGCTTGTGTAATTCGAGGTGTGCTAAGCATTTTGAGAAAGAAATCACCAACATACATGGCATGAAGTTGTGTGTTAGCAACACGGTTGGCAGGATTAGCGATATTCCATTCCGTTACCCACATCTCTTTATCAGGAAACAATTTCTCATAGTACTCTACTGCTTCATCTATACCAAAGTGAATCCATCCGAAAAGATATCCTCGCATTTTTTCAATCTCAGTTTTTCGTACCGCTTTATAGGCGTAGACATGCACAGTGTAGGCATCATACCAACTATTTGTTGATGGATAAATGTTCTCGGCGAGTTTTTCATCCCATTTGCGCTGTGCTGTTTTTATTAACCACCCTTCTTTATGGAAAGCTATGGGAGTTGCACATACAGACACTTTTATATCAGGATTAACTGCTTTCATTGCTAATGCATGTTTCTTGGCTTCCTTCATATAGATTTCTGCAGTACGGAATTTGTTGGCATAATGTGGAAGATAGTACTCATTACCGAGTTCCCAATGGGTAACTTTGTATCCTTTAATTTTGGCATAACGGACCCATTCAGCACTCTCTTCAGGAGTCCCTGTCCACAGGTTAACAACGACGATGGGAGTTATATTTAATTCTTGGCACAACTGCATAAAATCATCAAAAGAAATAATACCATTCCGTCGCTTTTGAAGTCTAACGTAATTCCCTTTGTTTCGTCTATTCAGTTGAGGATATAGAGTTGACCCCATCTCGCTTTCAATAAAACCCTTAGTTTTCCAATGATAGAAATTGCCGACTGTGCCGCCAGGGAATCTCAATGTTTTCGGTTGCAGTGCTTTTGTTAAAGCGAAAAAATCTTCATCAAGGTACCCATAATCTCCACTTATCATGTTTGTATTGAAGCCAAAAAGTTCTTTTCTTAAATGTGTTTTTGCTTGTGTGTTAACCTCAAAACGTATTCCACCGGAAATTAGAGATTTTTTTTCACAGCCACGAAACACCACCAAGAACAGCAAACATACTAATAAAATGATGGAGAATAAGAAGGCAAATGATGAAAATGAATTTCTTTTTTCAGTTTGATCTCGGTTGATGTATCTCATATAGTAATCTTGAACGGTTTATAGGTTTGAATTGAAGCATCGCTTGCAAACATTAGCCCCGCGCACAGCCAAAAGTAGAATCCGTAACCACGAAATTCGAGTGTTCGATTGAAAAAGAGCAAGAATACAGTAACTGTTACAAGACAAAGCATTACCATAGCGATCTCCTTAGCATATCTACTAACTGCCCGCTTGTAAAGACTTAACGCTGCGATAAAAAGACGGAGAAATATCAAACTGAATAATCCTAACCCTAACAGCCCATAAAAACACAGAATAGCAACCCAATACACATCTTTAAATCCTTTCTTGCTCAGAATTTTTAAAAGAAATGAACGTTTGCTCATATTCAGTTTTTCAATCGTGCTGTTTTGGTCAGCACCATACCCTAAAATCGGTTTGTTTGCGAGAACTGTCGGTACATTCCCAATTAAGGCACCGAGTCTCTGTTTTTGTGCAATACGAACATAAGAACCAGAAAATACGCCAGTTAGATTCCCAACCAAACCAACTTTCGCTTTTCTCGGATTAACGTATTCCAAGCTAAATGGATTCACTATCGCTAAGACAACGCCGAAAATCAGTAATATCGCTAACGATAAGCGGAGTGTTTTTTTCCAACCATATTGAAAGAAGAACCATGCAGCACAAGCAAGAATTGCAGAAAAAGTAGCAGCGCGTGAGTAAGAACGAGCAATGAACATTAATAGGACGACTATACCGAGTAGATTCAGATACTCTAACCGCCTTACACGTGAAAGAAAGATGACAAGGATAAGAATCATGAACACCCCGTAAATAACGGTGTCCCCTAAAGTGCCGTAGATACTTCCAATTTCTCGACCAAGTTCAAGCAATCTGTACTCTTTTGTGAATCCTCCCACTTCAAGCGTTGATGCACGCGGAAGGAAGAAGTCAAAAGCACCCCGACCTCCAGCCCATTGAATCATACCCGCAAAGAGTTGCGCTACACCAACGCACAAAATTACCCGTAGAAAAGTCGCAATGCGTTTTTCAGACAAAGGTGAATTAGCAATAAGATAAAAGAGAACTATGTACCGCGCAAATGGACGGATATTATAAATGCTTCCGATCAATGGTGAACGGTTTATTACCATTGAAAGAAATACCACAACGTAAAAGCCGATAACTGGGAAATCTATCGCTGTTTTGACAAAGGGAATTCCTTTGTAGAGTTTGTGGATAACGAGTTTTGCAAATGCCGCATAGATCAGTAGTTCTCCTAAAAATCTTAGATAGGAATAAACAGCATCACTAACAGGCAGAAATTTCAGTACAAACTCTTCAAAAGCAACGTAACCTGTGAGAAAATAGATTATAAACATTTTCAGATACTATTCGGATAAGGCGTATTTATTGATTTGAGCATTACGTAGCTGCTTTATCGGAATTCCAATGTGAAAAATCTCGTCCCAATAATTCCGCTAATTTTTGATTAAACGGTTTAAAATAGTTTTCCAATTGTTCGTGTGTCTGCGGATTCATCGGCGGCGGTGAAAATGGTCTATCATTCCAATTCAGGATTGTTTTCCTCAATTTGTAAGCAGCAGCATCTGGCACAAGTTTACGAATTGCTCGTTTGAGTGGATTGCGAGACGATAGAAACTGTGTAAAAAGGAAATTAAACTTTTCAGAGCGAGGCATTGCTGCTTGGTTATGTCTTTCTTCTACTACAGGTTCAAAATCAGCGTCGATATTGAGAAGTTTATAGAGTTTTTGGCAAACAGTTTGGGGATTTTCCTGCAATTCATCAGTTAAAATGCAGTGAACATGTTTTTCTTCAAATTGGGCAATTAAACTTTTGACGTGCGGGTAATAGGTACTGTTATTGAGATACCCGCACTGTCGCCATTTAAACCAATCTTCTTTAAGGCGTGCTTCCTCAGCAGCGAGTGCATCTTCAAATGTTTTGATGTTTTCCCAACCTCTACGTCTTGCCCACCAATAAGCGGAGTATGCGCGTGCCGCAGGTTCCCGCAGTAGTACAACGAGATGTATCTCTGGATTATGATCATAAATCCTTTTCATAATTTCCTGTGAGTGCATTACCATCACATTTTTAGCAATAAGTTTTTTGTCCTCCGGGCACTGAGAAAAGTATTTAGCAAATGCCGATTCGTACCCGCGTGTATACTCATGATCTTGAAGGAAAAAAGTCATCTCAGGTTGTGGATGCGTATAGATATCAGGATGTTGTGCTAAATAACGCAGCAATGAAGATGTTCCTGACTTTTGTGTACCCACAATCATGAGTTGAATTAACTTATTCGTCAAAACGAATCTCCTTGAACAGAAAGGCAGGATGACTTGTCTTACGACACCAAAGAAAACGGTTCCCAAGGCGGCACTTTACCGATTAATTCTACGAGGTCACGGACATCGCTTTTGTAGTAATTTATTAATTGCTTTTGCGTATCTTCTGACATGTGGACGTTTTCAGTTGGGCGTGTGTTTAATCGTAGATAGAGGGGTTCAATTGTTCGTCTCAGCAACCTTAAAGGATTGTGGATTAAGGGTTTGTTATGTGTCCACTGACGTAAGCGAAATCGAAAATATCGATATTTTTTATGGAATTCCGAATTCTTCATTGTTTCGGTACGATTCGTGACCTTAAACGCGTAGTCTTCGTAAAATTTAGTATCTATGCCAGCAAAGTTGCATAACTCTGTAAGAACTTTTGAAGGGTACGCGGCAAGGTCTTCATAAAAGAAGATGTAGAGACGATTTGCCTCAAATTGTTTAAAATATTCCTTCAGATAGATAGCATAACACCCTTGCCTAAGTGCTTGCATGTGCTGTTCGTGGATAGATTTTTCCTCTGTAGAAGTGCTGTCCATTTGTAAATGCTCTTCTTCTACGTCAAAAAGCATTTTTACATACGCATCAAAACTGAGATTTTGTGGTAATTTTCCAATTTGTTTCGCGAACCGATACCACGAGATTAACCGTGAAATTGGTTCACGAAGGCTAAAGACTAACTTTGTATGCGGCAGAAATTTAGCAATTTGTTCAAGGGCATGTGGGCAATACAAATAATCCGGTGTTGAATCAAGGCGGATTTGATCATCATCACAAGTTGGAAACAACAGATTGTATTCTTCCAAATCTCCAGTGTATCGATATTTTGAAGGCAAGGGATAATCACTGTTAAGGAAGAATCGTGTTTCCTTATAGGTAGCACCGCAAATTTTGGGATGGTCAGCAAGATATGCAAACAGGGATGTTGTTGCTGCCTTAGTAGTTCCACCTACAATTAGGTAGTGGCAATCACTGACTTTTTTTGTAGGAGTGCTCATAAATTCGTCCAGAATTAAAACCGATACACATAACAATCATTTAGGTTCAATTTCAACTAAAATCATGCTTCAATCTCGTTGTAGCAAGACAATTCCGGTTTTTCGAAGTAGGTATGTCAAATTTACAACAGCAAGAACTGCAGTGACTGAAACGGCTAAAGCGATACCCTGAAGTCCCCATGCTTTAACAAATCCATAAGCCAAAGCAAAGTTTAAAATTGCCATTGTTACCATATTTCTAAAAATCAATCCGTACGCTTTTTGGGCATAGAGTCCAGCATTTAGCACAGGTATCAAACAAGAAAAAATCATCCCCGTGCTAAGCCAGAAGAGTACTTGCGCTATCTGTTGAATTGAAGTCTGATCAAATTTATTCCCCGTATACAAAAGCGAGACAATTTTTGTGTGGCTCAAAAGAAGTAGTAGTGTCACTGGAAGCGCGATGCAAAATGCTGTTGCTATGTTTCGATTGAGTGTGCGTCTCAATTTGAACTGATTATCCTCTACATCTTGTGTCGCCATATCGGGCAGGCCAGTTGTAGCAATGCTGATCCCGATGAGTGTCTGTAATGCAGAGAAAATCCTGAAAGCGCATTCATAGAGTGTAACTGCTCCACTTCCGAGCTGTGAGACAAGAGAAACTTCAACTAATAAACGATTTGTAACTTGCCGAACAGCGAAACCGAGTGTTGGCAGCGTAACCGTGTTTTTCAAAGAACGCAGTGTCCCAAGGGAGATTCCTTCAAACTGAAACCGATGTCCTGTTCTATGCATCCCGATACACAACCATCCAAAGTATAAGACAAAACCCCCTGTGTATGCAATCGCTATCCAATTTTCTAAGTTCTCTGTACTCCATAGCAATAGAAATACTGCCGCGGCGACACCAGCAGGCAGGGCATTTCGGAGGGCAACCGTTTTAAAATGCTGTCGACTGTTCAACAACGCTCCCAGTACGGTGCTGCCACATCCAAACACAATCAGTGGGGCGCATAGTCGCAACAGTGTTGTCGTCTTCTGTGCATCAATGGTTGACGATAATGCCCTCACAATCCAAGGGGCACAAAGTTCAATTAGGATAAATATACCTAAACCAATACAGAGCAAAAAGTTGAGAAGACTATTTGTAAAACGCTGGTATTCTGTATCCGTCATCTCCTTTTCACATGTGATAAAGAGCGGAACAAGACTAAACTTAGCACCTTCCCTGACCACCGTATCGACTAACAACACTACTTTTAATGCGGTAATAAGTGCGTCTGATGTTATGCCGATATCAAACCGTTTAGGAATCAAGATGGCACGTACGAGCAGACTCAAACCCATTCCAACAAAGGTAATTAGCATTACCCAAAAGGTATTGTGCCGTAGAAGTTTCTTCAGCATGCAAATTTCGAATTAGTGATGGAGAAAATTATTTCCAACCTTCAGGAAGGTTTTTGCGAATTTCAATGTCTTTAAACAACGTAGAATCCCGTGGTCCGAAAGACTTTGCCCATGCCGCCATTTTACCTAAACCTTCTGGAAGTGAAACCTGTGATGACTCTCCGAAAACTTTGTGGAATTTTTCATGCGTGCAATAGGCATGCTTCACCTCTTCCCTTTCGCGAAGATGTTTTATAGGCACCTCTTTTTCCATTGCTGTCATGACGAGATGTGCTAATTCATTGACAGAAACATGTTTATCCGATCCGACGTTGAAGATTTCACATGAGGTTTCCGGTATATCTACGCAGCGCGCGATATGCGGTGCGACTTCTGCGATATGTGTAAAGGCACGTGTCTGTTCTCCATCTCCAAAGATAATCAAGGGTTCATTTTGCATAATTTTGTTCATGAAAATGCCGATAACATTTCGATACTTATCACTGATATTCTGAAGTTCACCGTAGACATTGTGTGGTCGGAAAATGGTGTAATCCAAGTCAAAGAGGCGTTTTGAAACAACTAATTCTTGTTCCACAGCATATTTGGCAATACCGTAGGGATCTTCTGGCATAGGTATGAGTCCTTCGTGCATCGGAAGTTGGTTTTCACCATAAACAGCGATGGAAGAGGTGAACACAAAACGTTCAACATTATAGTTGACAGCGGCGTTTATCAAGTTGACACTACCAATGAGGTTATTTTGATAGTTAAATCGTTTAATGAAGTGGCTCAATCCCTCTGCTGCATACGCCGCAAGATGATAGATATAGTTAAAATTATATCGCTCACAAAGTTGGTTTATTAGTCGGGAATCAAGAATACTGCCTTCAACGAATGTTGCATTTGGGTTAACATTTCCGTGAAATCCTCCGCTCAAGTCATCAAGAACAACTACTTGATGATTTTCATCGCAAAGTAACTCATTAACGAGGTGAGCACCCATAAAGCCTGCTCCACCAGTAACCAATGAGGTTTTTTTCATATTTTTGCCTTTTTATTATTTTACTATTACAAGTCGTTTTGTGTGTTTGGTTTTTGAAGCTACCAGTTCATAGATATAGACACACTTGCAACAACCCCTTGAATTTGTTCCGATTCTATTTGTGTGGATTCTATAATGCTCTTATTGTTCCGCAAGTTCATGTGCCTTATAGTTGTAAGTTTTGTTGCAATGTGTATATATTTTCTTCAAAAAAATACACACGCTAATGCCTCCCAATGAATAGCCGTTGCCCATTCCAGATTATATTCTTTGTTCAATTGCTACAAACTTATTCATGTCAGGTGTATCTTAGTACTGAGTCAAGCTAATTGACCGGTCTTGAAGGAGTCGGGAATCGGAGTTCCCTCCTACCATAAGCAGTCCATCTGTAGGAGCGATCTCCGAATCGCGACCTACAATAATATGTTGACGAAGCATTAGATTACTTTCGTATGATCATTTTTCGGGTAGCGGTGAAATTATCGGCAGTCAGCGTATAGAAATAGACTCCACTTGACACAGCTTCACCAAGTTCATTTCGCCCATCCCAATACGCAGCACGGGATTTGCGATGATACACACCTGCAAGTAATTGCCCTAACTCCAATGTTCTAATGAGTTTTCCATCTGCAGAATAAATTGAAATAGCGACCAATGCCGGTTTTGCTAACTGATAAGGTATCCAAGTCTCAGGATTGAACGGGTTTGGATAGTTTATCAACAATGCAGTCTCTTTCGGTAATGTCTCAGCCAAGGTCAAAACCGCTAAGAGCTGCTCTAAGACACCTATTCCTTGCTGTAGATTTAGTTCTGTCAAATTCAGTTCTTTCGCAAGTTGAATCCACGCCGCAAGTTCCTTAGCAGTGATTAGATGTTCAACCTCAATTTCGCTTTTTGTTGGAGACGCATCGTCTGTCCCTATTTTCGAAGCAGCAATTAGTAAGTCTATTAAATCGACAAATCCATCGCTATTGACATCTGGATAGATGTTCATCTGGGCAAGTGCTTCTAAGTCAGGATCATTAAAGTTGGATGAAATTGAGATAAGATCCGTTATATTTACTACACCATCGCGGTTAACATCTTCCGGCTTGTAGGTTGAAGTCTTTTGATTACTTGCATCATATTCCATCAGATTAGTAATCAATCCATCTATCGGAGAAAAATTTGATATGTAGTTTTCACTAATATCTAATACTTTAAGATTCGTCAAACCGCTAAGTGGATATATATTTTCTATCTGATTATCGTGAAGATCAAGGAGCATCAGATTTATCATACCACTGAGTCCTGATATATTTGAAATTTGATTTTCATCAAGGTCCAACTCTGTCAAATTCAACATATTTTTCAGTGGGGACACATCTGATATTTCGTTCTCATGAAGATCAAGCACTTTCAAGTTTGTCAAATTTTGGAGAAAGGATATGTCTGATATTTGATTCCTATCAATGTCCAAATCTATCAAGTTTATTAAGCCGCTGAGTGGGGACACGTCTGATATTTCATTTTCGTGAAGATCAAGGAGCATCAGATTTTTCAAATCTTTGAGCGGGGACACATCGGATATTTCATTGCCATCAAGATCAAGTTCCGTTAATCTTGTCAGATGCATGAGCGGAGATAAATCTGATATTTCATTGCCGTCAAGATCAAGATATGTTAGACGTGTCAAACCACCGAGTGGGGATATATCCGATATTTGGTTGTCATCAAGGTCTAACCATTTCAGTCTTATCAAATTTTTGAGCGGGGACACATCGGATATTTGGTCATCATCAAGATCCAACTCTACCAATTTTGTCATATCTCTAAGTGGTGAAATATCCGATATCGGGTTGTCATCAAGATCCAGGTAATTTAGATTTATCATGTTTTTCAGTGGAGAGACATCCGACACCTGATTGTCCGAAACATCCAGAGTATGTAATTTTGTTAAGTTCTCAAGTGGGGACAAGTCTATTATTCGGTTCGTGTCAAGATCTAACCATCTCAGATTTGTCATATCTCTAAGTGGTGTCACCTCTGATAACTGGTTTTCTTCAAAATCCAGATATTCCAGTTTTGTCAAGTTTTTGAGTGGAGAGACATCAATTAGTTGGTTAATTCTGAGATAGAGTTGTACTAAATTACTTAAATCTTTGAGTGGGGACACGTCTGATATTTCATTTTCGCGAAGATTTAGAATTGTCAGTTTTGTTAAATTTTTGATTATAGATACATCAGATAGTCTATTGTGGCCAAGATCTAAAGATGTCAATTTTGTCAAATCTTTGAGTGGAAACGCGTCAGATATTTTGTTCCAGAATAGATCAAGTTCTACCAAATTTGTCAAATTTCTGAGTGCGGATATATCGGATATTCGGTTCAATCTAAGATACAGGTGGGTCAAGTTCGTCAAATCTTTGAGTGGGGATAGATCTGATTCATGCCAGTTGAACCCAACATCAAGGTATGTTAGTTTCGTTAGTTTTTTGAGCGGTGTTAAATCTGTTATCCTATTACGGGCAAGATGTAATTCTTGCAAATTGATAGCAAACTCAAGACCTTTTAGATTTCGTATGGGAGTTTCAAACGTATCATCTGTAAACTGAGGCACCCATCTACTTGGCACATCTGGCACTGTTTCCGACAGCGGTAAAAAGCGATATGCACTTGCTTGAAGCACTTGTAAACTTGCCATATCTACTTGCGTTATGGGATCGCCCAGCGTTTTTCCCAATGCTAATTCAAGAGCAGCACGAAGGGCAAGGTCTGGAATATAAACGGTCTCTGCTGTTGCTATCTGATGTGGTGCCCAAACGAGCATGTATACAATGAGAATTAGGATGGCAACACATGCAAGTCTTATGTTTTGATTTGAGGTTTGAGTGTCGGTATTTGTGAAAAGTTTCAAGAGATTACGTTCCTTACATTACATAATTTAGCATTACTTTCGTATGAGCATTTTGCCCGTAGCAGTAAAATCACTTGTGGTGAGGGTATAGAAATAGACTCCACTTGACACAGCTTCACCAAATTCATTTCGTCCGTCCCAATGAGCAGCACGGGATTTAGTATCATAAATGCCTGCAGACAATTGTCCTAACTCTAACACCCGAACAAGTTTCCCATCAGCAGAATGGATAGAGATAGCAACCTTTGCCGGTCTTGCCAACTGATACGGTATCCACGTCTCAGGGTTAAATGGATTCGGGTAATTTGGTAAGAGTGCTGTGATTTCTGGAAGTTCATCTTGAGTACTGAGAATCGCTAATAGCTGCTCTAAAACATGTATTCCTTGCTGTAGTTTTGGTTCTGCCAAATTAAGTTGTTTGGCAAGTCGAATCCACGCAGTGAGGTCTTTGGCAGTGAGATTATATGCTTCAATCTGATTTTTACTAAGTGCTGGAGCAGCAGCGGCACCTATTTCGGAAGCAACAATTAGTAAATCTATCAAATTGACAAGCCCATCGCCATTGACATCTGGATAGGTGTTCATTTGTGCCAGAGCCTCCAAATCAGGATCGGTAAAGTTTGATGCAATTGCAACAAGGTCTGCTATATTTACAGTGCCATCTCGGTTTACATCTGCAAAACTGAAAGGAAGTTCTGTTTGGTTGCTGAAATCGTATTCTATCAGATTATCTATTAAATCGGTGATTGGTGAGAAATCTGATATGTGATTGTGGCTTAGATCAAGCACTGTCAGTTTTGTCAAGTTTTTCAGTGGTGCCACATTCAATATCTTGTTGCCACTAAGATCTAACATTGTAAGATTTGTCAAGTTTTTGAGTGGTGCCACATTCAATATCTTGTTGTCGTCGCACTTTAGGATATTCAGTTTTTTTAAATCTTTTAAGGGAGACATATCCCATATCTGGTTTTCGTGAAAATTTAGAACACTCAATTCCTTCATATTTTTTAAGGAAAGTATATTTGAAATTTGGTTGCCATGAATATCCAAAAATGTCAGGTTCGTGAAATTTTTTAATATGGAAATATCTAATATATTGTTGTCGTTTAGATTCAGTTTTTTAAGTTTCGTCAAATTTTCAAGTGGGGATACATCCGTTATCTCGTTGTCGTCAAGATACAGTTCTGTTAGATTTATCAAATTTTTGAGTGGTAATATATCCGGTATTCTATTTTCGTCAAGTTCCAAGAATGTAAGTTTTGCTAAATCTTTGAGCGGTGTCACATCTGGCACCTGATTATACCCGATATGTAGGTATGTGAGATTTGTTAAATTTTTGAGTGGCGATCCATCCGATATACGGTTCCCACCAAGATCCAGTTCTATTAGTTCTGTCAAATTACTTAGAGTAGAAATATCTGATACTCGGTTGTTTGAAAGAGAGAGGTGTGTAAGATTTGTCAAGTTTTTGAGTGGAGTTATATCTGATACTCGGTTGTTTGAAAGAGAGAGGCGCGTTAATTTTATTAGGTTTTTTAGTGATGGTACATCAGTAATCTGATTATGGCCGAGTTCTAAATCTTTTAAATTAATAGCATACTCAAGACCTGTTAGATCTTTTATGCTGAGTTCAAATGTATCGTCAGTAGACTCACATATCCATCGTTCCACTATTGGTGTCCACCATCCCTTTTCTTCCGACAAGGTTAAAAAGCGGCACCTGTTTGCTTGAAGGGATTCTAAACTCTCCATATCAGACTGAGTAATTTCGGCACCTGCCTCTTTGCCGAGTGCCGACTCAATAACAGCCCGTAAACCTGGGTCGGGAATGTGGACAGTCTGTGCAGTTGCTGGATGATATGGAACTAAAAAGAGGATACACGCAGTGAGAATTAGAATGATGACAGACGTAACACTTAAGTTGTCACATGAGAACTGTGTATGAGTATATGTATAAAGTTTCAATAGATTATGGCACTTACATCGCATAATTTAACATTACTTCCGGATGAACATTTTGCCCGTAGCCTTAAAATCATCGGCAGTCAGCGTATAGAAATAGACTCCACTTGACACAGTTTCACCAAATTCATTTCGTCCGTCCCAATGGGCAGCACGGGATTTAGTATCGTAAATGCCCGCAGACAATTGTCCTAACTCCAACTCCCGAACAAGTTTTCCATCAGCAGAATGGACAGTGATAACAACCTTCGCCGGTCTTGCCAACTGATACGGTATCCATGTCTCAGGATTAAACGGATTTGGATAGTTCGCCAGTAGTGCTGTCTCAGTTGGTAGTTCTTCCACAGAGGATAGAACTGCCAATAATTGTTCCAAGACAACAATTCCCCTATATATGTCTGGTTCTTGCGAATCAATTTGTTTTGCGAGTTGTATCCACTGCTCCAGATTCTCGGGAGTGAGTTTGGAGGTTTCAAATGAGTTTCTGTTGAGTGTTGAGGCGGCAGCAGATGACCCTATTTTTGAAGCGGTAAGAACTAAATCTCTTATATCCACAACACCATCGCTGTTTACATCCGGATATATATTGATCCGTGCAAGAGCATTCAAGTCTGGATCATCAAAGTTGGTTGCAATTAAGACAAGATCGGTTATATTTATGACACCATCACGATTCACATCCTCTGGTTTATAGGCAGGCAGTGTTTGGTTACTGTTGTCATATTCTATTAAATTTTCTATTAACCCTGCAATCGGAGTAAAATCTGATATATGGTTTTCACTGATATCTAATACGGTCAGATTTATCATACCACTAAGTGCCGACACATCCGATATAGCATTGTCTCGGAGATCAAGCAATGTTAGATTTGTCAAATTTTGGAGTGGTGTTATATTTGATATTTTATTGCCATCAAGATCCAACTCCATCAGCTTTACTAAATCACTCAGTGCCGACACATCTGATATTAAATTGTCGTCAAGATCCAAAAATGTTAGTCTTGTCAAGTTTTGGAGAGGGGTTGCATCTGATATGATGTTGTCGTGAAGATCAAGAAACATCAACCTTTCTAAACCGCTCAGTGCTGACACATCTGATATCTGATTACCATCAAGGTCTAATTCCGTTAATCTTGTCAAAGCCATAAGCGGAGTTACATTTGATATCTTATTGCCATCAAGATCCAGGTATGTTAACCTTGTCATAGCACTGAGTGGGAATATATCCGATATCTGATTGTCGTCAAGGTCAAGCCATTTCAAGTTTATTAAATTGCTGAGCGGGGATATATCCGATATCTGATTGTCGTCAAGATCCAAAAATGTCAATTTTGTAAGATCTTTGAGTGGGGAAACATCCGATAGAGGATTATCATCAATATCTACCCGACTCAGATTTTTGATAGCACTGAGTGGAGATATATCCGAAATAAAGTTGTCTGAAATATCAAGTCGTGTCAGTTTTGTCATGTTTTCAAGTGCGGATATATCCGAGACGACGTTACTATCAATGTCAAGAAAAACTAATTCTGTCAAAGTGTTGAGCGGAGATATATCCGATATCCGATTAGATTGGAGGTCCATTCCTGTCATATTTGTAAAATTTTGGAGTACAGATACATCCACTATTTGGTTATCTCTTAGACTTAGATGGGTTAAGTTTGTCAAGTTTTCAAGGGGAGATACATCAGATATTTCGTTGCCGCGCAGCCCCAGAAAGATTAAGTTTGTAAAGTTTCTGAGTGGACTAAGATCTGTAATCCTGTTGAAGTGAAGGTCCAAGTCAACCAGTTTTGTTAAACCACTGAGTGAGGACACATCTGATATTCCGTTCCCTCGAAGATTTAAGAACGTTAAGTTCACCAAATTTCTCAACGGGGTCACATCTGATATTCGCCAGTTGGCACCAAGATCAAGATATGTCAATGTTGTTAAATTTTGGAGGGGAGATACATCAGATATTTGATTACGGCCAAGATGCAGCTCGGTCAAATTTGTAGCATACTCAAGGCCTGTCAGTTTTTTAACGGCAGGCTCAAACGTATCATTAGGAGACTCACATATCCAACGGCTCGGAATTCCCCAATTATTAGTATCCTTCAACCTAATAAAGCGACATCTGCTGGCTTGAAGTGATTCCAAACTTTCCATATCCGCCCGGGTGATGTCGTCACCTGCTTCTTTACCTAATGCCAACTCAAGTGCAGCGCGAAGGCCGGGATCAGGAATGTGGACGGTTTGTGCGGTTGCTATCTGGTGTGACAGAAAAAAAAGTATGCCCAAAGCAATAATCAATTTTAGCACCAGGGCGGAATTCAGGTAGTGCCTTTTAAACACTATATGCGTTGATTCAGTAAATGTGGGAAATTTCAAAAGATTTGTACTCCTTAACGCAAAATTAGAACTTCAATGTTATATTTGAAAGACTGGAAGAAAAAGCAAGATAACAAGTGTATCTCCCTTAATCTTCCAACCTTGCACTTTCTAAACTGGTTAGTTACTGCTTCTGAAAGAAAGTTTTGAAACCAAGATTTCTCTGAAGAATATAGATAACAACCGAAATTCTATTGAGCCAGATTTTCCGCTTTAGGCGTTGCCGCTACAACTTGGAAATCTCCAGTGCCATTCGGCAAGCGTCCATAGGCAACATCTGTTTCTTGTTCTCCAAATGTCACACTATCCAACACTTGGTTACCCCGTGCGTCAGTATCCACAAGCATGACCGTCTCACCACCTTTAGATAACTTGAAGTTAGCATGCAGCCCCTCGGTAGCATTTTCGTCATCATGATCTTCATCTAACCATACAATCAAATATCCGTTTGCCGGGATTACAGTATTTTCTGGAAATGCCCATTTTGTAGGATTGTCCTCTTTATCACTCAGATACAGTCCTGTTAACGGTAGCGCCATATCGGTCCGATTGTGCAATTCAAGCCAGTCGTCATAGTCGCCTTGTGGGTCAGGAACGGTATTGTCGTTATCTGCCATCAATTCGTTAATTACAACTGGGGACCCTTCCAAAACGGCGTCCATCATATCCATCATTTTATCAGTATCCATCATCCCTGTATCTGAGGTATCCATTGAATCCATAGATTCCATGGAATCCGTATCTGGCATAACAGGATCTAACATTTGCGATGCTTTCTCACACGATATAAATACGACACAACCAAGCAATATTAAAATTATTGTTAACTGAAATTTTACCATTTTAATCCTCTTATACTTTGAAATATGAATTGATTTAATGAGATTACAGCATTCAGTGCCAATTAAGTTGGTGACTGCTGTCTCATATAATTTACGAAACTATTTTAGCACATCATAACTATAGAAAAAACAATATTTTACATTTTTAATTTTACAAAAACTTTTCATAAATGTTAAATATTTTCTGATAATGAATATCTGCATTAAATTCTGTCTCCATTTTTTTGCGTCCAGCTTTTCCCATTTCCACAGCGTCAGTTCTATGTTCAGACATCCATAACAATTTCTCTCGTAATGCTTCTGTTCCAGCTGAGGGAACGAGAAATCCATCAACTTCGTCCTTAATTAATTCTGGGATACCACCAATATCCGCACCAATCACCGGTTTCCCATAAGCAAAGGATTCTAAAACAGACATAGGGCAATTTTCATACCATTCGGACGGCAAAACTGTACAGATGCTATTTAGAATCAGTTCTTGTAATTCATCACCCTGTTTAAATCCTAAAAGACGAATATGTTCACACCCGTTCTGTTCTACAATTTCTTGAACTTCAGGCATCGCTTCACCGTCACCAACGATATAGAGTGGCACCTGTTTAAGCGGAGCTGCAGCCTCTATCAGTGTCAAAATACCTTTACTCCGATGCACCCTGCCAAAATAGAGTACATATTCACCGATAGAGAAACTTGGCGTAATGTCAGAAACATCTGCAAAGTTATGGACCGTTGAAATCTTTTCTTCAGGAATTCCATACTGTATCATTTTTTTTCGAAGAAAATGAGAAACGGAAATGAAATGGTCAAACTTTTCAACGGCGCCTAATTGTCGTGAAACATAGGACTCTGTAACACTTAATGCTGTGCGTGCAAGTGAACCTCTATTACATCGCTTTGGCAGGGCACGCCAAAAGTGTTTGCCTTCGCATGCTTCACATATCACATCGTTTGACAGATGACTATAGACAGGACAAGTTAATTTGTATTCGTGCAATGTCTGAATTAGAGGAATTCCTGCTTTTTTAAGACTTCCCAAAATTGATGCAGTCAATTTTCCATAGTAAATATGAAAGTGTGCGATATCCACAGCTGTATTGTCCAACAATTTTTGAATCGATTTAACAGCATCACGTGAATATAAAAAACGGAGTAAATCTATCGGTTTAGGTTTTTCAAAATCCGCTGCACGCGGGAAATATTGTTCCCATTCAGAGTGTTCATTTTTGGGGTTTGCTGCGGTGAACGGTATTACGTTGTGTCCATGTTTTTGCAATAATTCCGCCATCGTGAAGAAATACCGATCAGAACCGCCGCGAATATAATGATTTTGGGAAACGTTTAATATTGTCAGCATAACCCGTTACTCCTGAGGACCAGCATCTGCAAAGCGTGTTTCTGCAATTGGCTCATAATGGACCGTTCCAAGTGGTTTTGTTATAATGTTTGAGTCATTAGAA
This sequence comes from Candidatus Poribacteria bacterium, assembly GCA_028820635.1. Taxonomy (GTDB): domain Bacteria; phylum Poribacteria; class WGA-4E; order WGA-4E; family WGA-3G; genus MSPOR6. Next base: position 57,021 of record JAPPIG010000100.1, on the reverse strand, counting down.
TCTAAGATCATTCTATCAATTTCTGCATTGACAACTGTTCCCCACCAATTGTTGGAAATTCCAAGATCAAATTTTACATTTAAACTTAACGCGTAATTGTTGTTTTCAAGATTATTATTTTCAATGATTGATTGGACATTCTCACAGAAAATTCCGGTATCATTTTCCATAATGTTATTTCTTTCAATTTGTGGACGAGTTTGCCGTCCAATAGTATATATACCGATGTTATTATCATGAATGGCATTATACTGGATTATGGCGTTACTCCCATCTAATGCAATTGCGGTTCCATTATAACGAAATGTAGAATCTATGATCTTTGGGGAGGATGTTTTCACATCAAGTGCGATCTCTCCGTATTCTACCACTGTTCCCCTGAGGAAACTATCTATACCATGTGTGTGATCAAATAGAATACCTTTCCAATCACCAGATTCTGGATTACTATTATTTGAAGTTAAATTTACTAATTCATCCACCCCATCCTGTAATAGTGGTGTTCCAATCTTCAACGTTCCTCTCACCTTGATTAGCGCATCTCTACCGAATTTAACAATTGTTCCAGGCAATACTTCAAGTACAATGTTAGGCGGAATCTCTAATGTTCCATGTACAATATAGGTTTTCTCTGACTCCCAAGTTTCGTTCCCAGAAAATATGTAGTCTCGTAGTACAACTTCAGAATCGTTTTTGTCACCATTAACTGGAGTTGAATCTTGGCATCCACATACCGTCAATATAAAACCAAAAATAAGTATATAAAATAATAATCGAAAATACTGAATCTTCATTTCTCATTTATGTTGTAATTTTCATAAAATTTCTTCAATAATTGAACTTCTACTATAGCCTGGGATCAACTGTTTCACTTTCAAGTGCTAATACACCGAAAACACATTCATGAACTTTGGACAAAGGTTCACAGTGCACAAATCTTTCAAGTGCCTCCACACCTAATGCGAATTCTCGGATGGCAAGCGCGCGTTTATGCGACAATCCTCTGGATCGCAGACGTTCTAAATTGTGGGGTAATGTGTATTCAGGCCCATAAATAATGCGTAGATATTCTCTGCCACGACATTTAACAGCCGGTTGAACCAATCCACGTTTACCTTTAACGATAAAATCCAATGGTTTGATAACAATACCTTCACCGCCAATTGCCGTGAGTTCTTCCCATTTACGAATCGCTGCAGTTTCGCTTGCCTCGTCAGTGAGATCAACCGTCCCATAGGTAGTGGTAAATAACAGATTATCATCAGAACCTTTACAGAGTTTTGAAAGCATCTCCATGTGCCACAAGTGGTCCTTATCAAAATGCACAGTCCCTTCTGTTGCCAATAGATGAAACGGTGCGAGTTTCAGATCCGCAATAGATTGTACATCCCAACAATATTGTTGATAAGCACTAACATATTCACTGACTGCAATAGCACGTTCTTGGTAAGTATCCAATATGTCATTCAACTGAATGCCCCGCTTCCCAGCGGTTTCTAAAGTAGCAACCGCATCCCCAACAGCAACATGCGCGGATGTGCCTACGGGCGCGTACTGTTGTCGCAGTAATTCTTGTGCTTTTACAGACCACGGCATTAACTCACAATCAATACAAAACCAATCCGTATCCAAGGTTTCCCAAAATCCAGCACTATCCGCTGCCTGTTTGACCTGTCTAAGCAGTTCAGATTCCATCAAGACATCATCAAAAAAAGGTCTGCCGGTGCGTGTGTAACAGACGCCAATTCTATCGTCTGATATGCTAAACCTTTTCTTTGCTGTATCGGGACTTTTGCATACAATAACGACAGCACGCGATCCCATGTGTTTCTCTTGCCAAACTACATTGGACACTCCCTGATTCTGATAATAAGCAAAGCCTTCAGCAGGATGTTCAAGTAGATTTGGTTTGGTTGAAGTTTCGGTTGGAGACATTGTTGGCGGTAGATAGATGAGCCATTTTGGGTCTATTGCAAAACGACTCATCACCTCAAGTGCTGCGATCGTATTCTCTTCACGTATTGTCACATTGTGATTTAATCGGGTGCTAATCACTCGCCTCCCTATTACATCATTAATGTCCAAAATTCCATCATCAATTTGCATTCCTGATAGTTTTTGTTTGTCCGATTCATTAAGGAATGGTTTAGCCGGTTCATAATAGGTTTGTCGTGCGGGGACAGAAACAAGTTCTTTTTCGGGATACCGTAATGCTGTTAGATTGCCGCCGAATACACACCCAGTATCAATGTTAATTGTGCGATTTATCCATTGCGGTTCAGTAACAGGCGTATGTCCATAAACAACAGTCGCATCACCGCGATATTCTTCAGCCCAATTAAGCCGAACAGGCAACCCAAATTCGTCAGTTTCTCCAGTGGTTTCACCATAAAGTGCAAATTCTCGGACGCGCCCAGACGCTCTTCCTTGAAATTCTTTTTTCATTCCAGCATGTGCTATCACAAGTTTGCCGTTGTCAAAAACATAGTGGCTCACCATACTCTCAATAAATTCTGCTATGTCTGCCTTAAATTCCTCTGATTCTTTTTCCAATTGCACAAGTGACTCCGCTAACCCGTGAGTCGAATTCACGTTTTTACCTCTGAGTGCCCGAGCAAGTTTTGTATCATGATTACCCGGGACACAGATTGCCATACCTACTTTTTGCATCTCCATAACCAATCGTAATACTTCAACAATCTTTGGACCTCGGTCAACATAATCCCCGACAAAAACGGCTTTTCTATCCTGTGGATGCTTAACAATTGTCCCACCGTCCGGTTGATTCGAAATTTCATAACCGAGTTTTTTCAGCAATTCTACAAGTTCATCATAACAACCGTGAATATCTCCAACTATGTCAAATGGACCTACTTCATCCTTCCGATTCGTCCACATCGGTTGTCGTTCAACCTGAGCTGCTTCAACCTCCTCCGGTGAAGACATAACATATAAAAAGTTGCGAAAACCTTCGCGCTTAAGTCCGCGTAGTGATCTACGCAGTTGACTGGTCTGGTTACGAATGACATGTGGTTTGAAATTTCGGTCAGGACGCACATCGTTTCTCTCTTGACAGAGTTTAGCTGGGAAATTAAACACTATAGCAGCAGTTAAATAATGATATTCCTTTGCAAGTGCCTGCAGCGATTTTCGCGCGTCTGATTGAACGTTTGTTGCATCAATTACTGTCAATTTTCCAGCGGCGAGTCGCTTCGCAGCAATGAAATGCAGTACTTCAAACGCATCAGTGGTTGCAGACTGATCAGTTTCGTTATCAGAAACAAGACCACGGCAGAAATCAGATGAAAGTATTTCTGTCGACTTAAAATGCTTGTGCGCAAAGGTGGACTTGCCTGAACCTGAAGCACCGATGAGGATTACAAGTGAAGGATCAGGAATTTTGATAAGCATATCATCTAAAATCAATTACAAATAGTTAATCAAACTGCAGTCAGAAATGGTATTTAGGTTTCTGTTAGAATCTTTCTTGTGTAAACACAGCCATCTGAGTCGGTGAGCCAACATTTTCACCTATTTCTCCGATTGGGTGAAACACAACAGTATAGCCAAAGCGGTTGGAAATATCCGATGCCCAAGATTGAAATTCTTCCCGTGTCCATTCAAAACGGTGGTCTCTGTGTCGAAATCGCCCCGCTGGCAGATTCTCAAACTTCACGTTATATTCCACGTTAGGCGTTGTCAAAACAACCGTTTGTGGGCGTGCGAATTCAAATAGAACCCTTTCAAAGGCAGAAAGACGGGGAGGATCTAAATGTTCAATTACCTCTATTACAGCCGCTGCGTCATATCCCTCCAACCTTTTATCTCGATAGCAGAGCGATCCTTGGAAAAACTTGAGACGTTCCTTCTGCTTTTCTGGCAGCCGATCAAAATGTAACCGCTGCTGTGCGATTTTCAGTGATTGATGTGAAACATCTACGCCTACAATCTCTTCAAACTGTTTCACTTTCATCAGTTTGCGAAGCAGCTTCCCTTCTCCACACCCTAAATCAATAACGCGTTTTGCCCCAGACTCTTTGATTACTTCAGCGGCCTTAGTTAAACGGATTTCGTTTAGACCGATTCGTTCTTCAATCTGTGCTTCTTCCTGAGTCTGTTCTTCAATTTCATCAACATCTGTTTCACGCAATTGCGCGAGTGCCTGACGGGTAAGCCTACGTTGACGTTTCAGGTAACGATTAACAATAGATTCCTGTTCAGGATGTTCGGAAAGCCAATCACCACCGTGTTTCAATAGTTTATCTATTTCCGCTTGGTCAACCCAGTAATGTTTTTCATCATCAAGCACGGGAATTAAGACGTAAAGATGTGTGAGGAGCTCACTCAAAACACATATTTTATCAATAGTGACGGTAAAATAACGACTCTCACCCCAATCTGGGAACTGTGCATCTAAGATGTGTCGTTCAGCATTTACAGTATATCCAAGTGGCTCAAAGAGCCGTCTCAAAAACTTTTCTCCACCCCGACACGGCAATATAGACAATTTTGCACTTAATGGTATTGGTGTTTCCACAAGTTCAGGACGATCTTTACTTTTCCCAGATAATGCACTGCTAAATACTTTTGCGATTGCTACGCTCATAAATGAGGAGGCAACATAAGGACGGTCGTTGACATATTCTGCAAGTGCGAAATTATCCCGCACCTGTCCGTGATAACGACGAACCAACCCTACAGAATCAACATCAAGTAATAAAGCAGCGGTACATTTTTTTCTATTAGCCTCTGGATAAAAGACGTGCGCTTGCCCGTAAGCAAGTTCAAAGGATTGAAGTCGTTCAGGGTGCTTATGCAACAAAAATCCAAGGTCTGTCGCAGGAGAATAGGTCGTTGTGATTGTTAATAGCATTACAATGAATTGAGCGGGTAGATGTAATAGCGCACTATAAAATAGGACTCTTTGTGTCAGCGTTGATTATTATATCTTCTTTTTTTATTTCCTGTCAAGTTTATTGAACGAACAAACGAACATTAGGATTTGACTATATCCATCGAATGTGATATATTAAACCAACCAGATGCTAAGAATTAAGGAACTAAAAAATGTACACACCACAATATCCCGGCCCTAACGAAGAGGTGCTTGAAGCACAAGCGCGAGTCTGCACAGGTCCGCACCAAACACGACCTTTAGGCAAGAAAACTAATGATGCACCCCAACCTGATGCTATCCTTGAGACCATCTTAAAATCCTTAAAAGGTGAGTTAACAGTAAAAGAAGCGGTTTCAGAGGCACAAATGGGAGCGTTTTTCGTAGCAATGACGCTCCGTAAGTATTTTCCAGAAGCAACGCAGTGGTCTCAAGCTGAAAAAGCAGCATTCCAGAAATATCAACCTACATTACTATCTCATCTTCCAAAAGATATTCAATTTCTTATCAACCCTGAACTTGGGTATGTACCGAGAAATCCAACAGAAGCTATTGTTGTCATGGCATTGGAAAAGATATTAACGGCAAAACATCTGAGTTATGCAGAAACCCGACAGATGTGTGAGGCTATCCTCACTGATTATGTAAAACCTGCTCTCAAAGGTGCCGCACTTATCGGACAACGAATGAACAGGGAAACTTACGAGGAGGTACGAGGGTATCTTGATGCCTATTTTGCACCGGAACAAGTTCGTCCGATTGATGTAGATACGCTAACACATTTTGGTCAACCTTACGATGGGGCAACGCGTTATTTTCGTCCCACACTTTTTGTCGCAGCTGTCCGTGCAGCGTTAGGAGAACCCTCACTCCTTCATAGTGTTGATGTGATGCCACCGAAAAATGGTGTAACGGAAGAATCAATTTTACAAGCACTCGGCGCAAAAACTGATCTATCTCTTGAACAGACTGCATCGCTCATCACAAACAAATCGATCAGGTTTGGATATATCAGTCAGCGTGAGTATTCACCTGGGGCTTATGATATACGGGAATTACGGGTACATATCAAGAAACGTCCACCGTGGGCTGCAACTGAAAAGGCACAACAATTCTTTACTGCCCGAAAAGCAAACTACATGGTGCTTGGATATTACCATATCGGTTATGAAAAACCTTTACTTCAGATGGCGTTGGAACGGGGGTTTCAGGCTGCAGTTGCTGTTAAAGGGGAGGAAGGCACAAGCCATTACGCACTCCGACTCGGAAAACCTTCCACTCCTGATAGAATGGCGGTTAACTATTCTCAAGGATTCCGATGCATTAAAGGCAAACGTGAAGATTTTGCTTTAGATATTGATCCTAAAATCTATGGATTTGAATATGCTCTGAATCCACGACCAGAAAATGTTAGCGCGGATGCCTTCGCGGAAGCAGGTGTCGCGGCGTTATCAGGCGAAAAAGGACTGATTTACGATAGGATTTTGCTGAACACGGCTATGGTGGATTATCTGTTAGGAATATGCCCTGACCCACACGATGCTATCAAGCACTCGCAATCGGTGATGGACGATGGGAGTGCGCTGAAACATCTAAAGGCGTATGTTGCAGCAAGTCAGGATTTATGACAATTGGTATGAAAATACATCAAGAAGTGAATTACAACCACCGATCAATCTACTAACTCAACATAGATTTACGCAATAAGTAGTTTTGGGATTTTGAATTTTCAGAAAATTTTACAAACTGCAATTTAATCATAACAAAATTGCAATGAAATTTATTATGGCAATTTTGTTATGATTAAATTGTTATTGATTTTATTCAAAGACACTTATTAGACGACCTATATAAAAACCTGCTATTGTATCCGATCTGTCTCTTGGACTATCAATAGTTGCACAAAGATCGTCTAATTCACCTTCTCTTATTATTTCTAAAATTACTTCAAAATTATACTCTGTTAGAAGCGTTCCAAATGTGGTATATTTTACCACGTTACTATCAATCGATGGATCTAAATAAATACGAACTTTACAAGGATCTTCATAATAAGGTCCGTCTTCAAAACGAGTATAAGGAGAGGGGTGAGGACCTTCTTCAGAAGGATCAGTGTCTATCCAAAATTCATTCCTCCATTCATCAGCACGTATTCTACCATGAAAATAAATATACTTGCCATCAGCAGGACATATTAGTGCTTCGCTTACCTTCATCTTATATTTGCCAGAACTTAACTCATAATTTCCATAAGATGGAATTAATTTTCCGTTCGGATAATATTTTCCATCAATTAATTTTCCGTCTGAATGATATTTCGCGTTAATTATATTTCCATCTGTCGTTACTTCTGGTAAATCTATATCAAGATATGGTATAGTTTCTAATTCTATACCTTTATTTGCTAAATCTAATTCAGGATTGCCAACCATACTATCTGGACTATCTTGACTACAAGATATAACTATCAAAAATGATACGAAAATTAAAATAAGTTTTATAGTTTTCCAAACTATAAGATTAAGGGATTTCATTTTATATTCCTCTTTATAGATATGAGGAATAGCTGCTATCCCTTGAACAAAGAAATATACCTTAATTTGTTTTTTGCCTATGTCAACGTTAATATAGTATTGACAATCATTTAAAAACATGATATTATTTAAATGACGAGGGATAGCAAACTATTCTTCGGTTTAACAAGGTCATCATTGATAGTGCTAACCTTGTTTGAACGAAATTGACTCATTGTGATAAATCGTCAGATGACTCACAATGAGTCATCTCACATATTATTTTACCATAATGTATTTATATTGTCAATAGAATTTAATAGCTAACGTGAGTCCGGTATAAGTCTATTTTCGCGAGTTTGTGGTTATTATTTCACCGATTCCCCCGCTTGCGGGGGTAGGGGAGTAAAAACAGATCCGCAAATAACGCCCCTATCTATGCCGAACTCACGTTAGTTAATTTATAAATGAGTAATGAAAAAGATATTTGATGAATGGACTACCATCGGAAATAATGAAAATGAACTGGCAAAAACTTAAAGAACTTATCCAGTCAATGGACAAGCGGCGAAAAGGTAAAAAAAGAGGTGAAGCTTTTGAAAGACTTGTAATCCAAATATTAGAATCTCTTCTTAAAATCACCATAATACCTGCGAAATCAGGCTCTCAACCAAGTGGGGATGCTAGAAGTGAAAATGGTAAATTATCGCTCCAAGCCAAAAACTACAGTAATAGTGAAAATCTGAATATAGATAGCATTGTAAGAGATATCCATCGAGCTAGAAAGACTTTACCAGAACTTGAGGTATATGTCTTAGCAGTATCGTGTATTTTTGCGCAAGATCGTGATGAATTAGATTATATAGAAAAAGACATTTTTCTGGACATTGTAATACTTGAACTAACTGATGGTATATCAGATCTTGGTGCATTATGTGTTACATTCTGGAGAGATCTACAAGACTTTGATGAATTTTCAACTACATCTCAAAACCAAGAATTCTTTGACTGGATGGAAAAACAAAGACAAGCTCCAAAGGTAAGAGAAAAAATAGAAGAACTAAAACATAGGTTTGAACAATACATTCAAACACAGAATCACTTTCAAATTGACGCTCAAGATATATTCCTAAAACGAATTGGCGAAAAGCCAAATACAAATTTCGATTCAGATTCTATAATTGATTTGTCAAAAGTAAAAGTCCGACACGAAGATGAATCTAAGCTTGATAACTGGTGGAAAAACAATGCATTCTCTATTTGTTTTCTTGAAGGTGAAAAAAACTCGGGTAAAACATGGCTTGCAGCGAATTGGGTGAAATCAATATGTAAGAATGGTAACATTGCCCCAATTTGGTTAGAAAAGAATCAATGGATTAATATACGATCTTTAAATGATCTGCAATACGCCAGTTTCAAATCGGTCTATGGCTTAGAAACTGATAGAAAAATTGAAAAACTAAAACAGAAGATTAGCTATTCTTGGAATAATCCTACCCTTATTATTCTTGACGGCCTTAGAAATCATGATGAAATCGATATTATAAAACAAATAATTTACGACTATATTTATGAAAGTAGAATCGGAAAAACCAAATGGGGGCACAACATTTTTCTTTTGTTAACTACTCTCTCTTTTGACGAACTTCAAAATGCTGTCAATAGCCGGTGGAAAGGACATATATATTGTATAAGAGTAAACCCTCTTTGTGAGACCGAATCTCAAATTACACTGACTACCGAGAACCCACAAACCATCACTTTGCAAGATTTATGGACTAATTTGCTTGAAAAAATTGAGGATACAGATTTACAAGATCGGGTTAATCTGGGTTGGGGCGAATCTGAAAAAACTCAGGAAATCCTTTCAAGACTAGCGAAACAAACAAAATGGAGAATCATTGATACAGCAACTCAATTCTCGGTTCAATTATTAAAGAACTGTTTTATAAATTACCAAGAAACCCGTCAGGACCTTCGAGAACAGCGTATCGCACTTGAAGCTGATGAAATTCATGTAGAAGTTAATCAAGACCATGTTAAACTCGGTTGGGCACTTTACTTGTCCAATCTATTTGACTCTTTAGAATTTACCACAATAAAAGATTTTGCGGATCGATTCCATCGTGAACTTGATCCTTTTGAAAAAGAAGATCCACCAACCGAAGCGTTGTTTCTGGCACTACAGATAACAGCGATATTTCCAAAAATTTCACAAACACCTCTTACGCAAAAACGCACGGCATTATTACTTGTTTTGTTTAATTGTCCCAATCGCGTATTAACACAGGAACGGCTGCTGTTCTGGGCAGAACAAGATACTGAGGCTTATGTCCAATTTGTTCAATCCGCATTTAAGAATCAGATTTTGCCAAATGACGAGTACGAACTCATTGAGCCGTTGGCAAAAATCTGGCGAAACAAAAAAGGTCAGTTTAAACACTTAGAATCTCGTCTCGCCAAATGGTTATTCCCAACCTACTCTGTTAATTCACCGGAAAACCGTGTTTACACGGATGTTGATGGACACCAGCTCCCTATGATGCGGTACGACCCACAAATAAAATTGTTAGACGCTGCACTCTCAATCTTGTCACAGAGACCAGAGCAGCAATTTCTTAAAACACTGGCAAAATGCTATGAGACACTACAGCGTTATGAAAGTCCAGTTGAAAATATCGGTAGACTAATGCGATGGGGATATACTGAAACTGTTTTAGATAATCTGCATTGGTTACCAGAACTTACTGAACAGAATACAGATTTATTAACAGGGGTTTATGGGTTAGCTGCTGAGCTTAAACTAGCAAATTTACCTATTCTACTACAGCGTCCGCTTTCTGAGAAAGATAAAGAACGGATGGTATTAGCGGAACAATGGAACAGCACTTTTAAGCCTCCTATTGATCGTATCCGTGCCCAAGAAAAGTTATTACAAGACGACTCACCTGATGCAAATGCCAATGGCAATTACCACGGTCTTGATTATTTAGCAGTTCGTACTGACTTGCCGGATTTGCATGATGATGATTTAGTTAAAATCAAGGAGGTATTACAGTACATTGCAGATAATACTGAACTGGGTACGGGGGTAGGTGCCACACGTGAGGATTATTGTATTGAAAACTTACTGCCGTGGATAGCAAAATACGATCCCGCAGGTTACGCTGAACTCGCTTGTAACCTCAAATTTAACACACTCAATCAAAGATGGGCACAGTTCAAACTTCTGTCAATTCAGGGACTCATTTTTAAACCGGAAGATTGTGAGAAAATCACAGAAGCAATTCTTGGAATGAAGGAACAGCTTGCTCAAGGTGAAGATTTTTATTCGGATGTTGCTTGGTTAACTCACTTGTTAACGGAAACACTTCTTTTCTGCGCTACTAAGGATGTATTAGCAGATTGGTTTAAGTTTTTGGCTTCTCATGAACCACTCAGATCTTCGATTTGCTATGAGGCATTGCCTTATCTGTTCGAGTCCCTGTTACCGGCTTCAATAGTAGAATTGGCACAAAAGAAATTAGAAGAACTCCGAGATGCGTCACATGAGGAGTCGCACCCATCTGATCAAACATTGGAAGAATTCTCGGAGGTGGAATATTGGTGCTCACTTTTTGCTTATGGTACTAAAACTGAAGATAGAACAGTGAAGTATGCTTTAGAAGATTTAAAGATGAGAAAACCCGATTCAACTGGTACTTTTCCAATGCTGCGATTAGCATACTCTGATGCAAAACTATTTTTGGACGAAACACTAATTGATGAAAATATACAGAAACATCTTTTTTCGCAGAACGGCAGAAAGTGGATAATCCGTCCTTATGACGGGAATGATGTACCTTCCTATGAGTTACTAAGGTCATTCATCCGTCCAGAATTTATGGGTTCTTTTCTTTCTGGACCAGATCGACATTACGATCTTTCACGGTGGGGCAGAGACCTTATGAAATGGATGTTTTCAATACTTAATGGAAATGAAGGCGATTCTAATACTGTAGAAGAGACCCTATCTGGGATAAACCGAGAAGTTTTACAAGCTTGGGCAGAACAGAATAAGGCAGATTTCCTGCAATTATCTGATGAATATCTGAAAAGACTTGCTAAATCTCCATGGTATCAACAAGTCTTTAGTGACTTTACGGATGTTATCCATTGTCTGTTATTACGCTTTCAACCTGAGAAAGCTGAAGAAAACTACCAAAAATGGAGCTCCGAAAATGTAAGAACGATTCATTATAACAAATATGGAATTGAGACTTTCCTCGCTCAGCTCTGGAAAGTGGAGCAATGCGACTCACCAAAACATGTTCAGCTTAGACGAACTCTTTTAGAGGAATGTCAAAGTGATGAAAATATAATGTTTATGACAATTGCTGCTTTGGCCGGAAAAGGCAAAGAAGAGCTATGGAATTTAACGACACAGAAGTATTTAAAGAGTCATTATGCAAAAGAGCGAAATTTGGGTGTTTCAATTTTACCATGGTTTGGATCCGACGAAGTGATTGAATTACTTGATCAGTTGAAATCAGACGATCCCAGTCTATGGGTTCGCGGACACGCTAAATGGTCTTATGAGGTAGCACAACAGGAACGAAGTTGTAGAACCGTCTATAGAGAAGCTTTGCAGACACATGATTTATTTCGAATTTCCGCTGCCTTTGAGCGAATGAAACCTGCTATGTCGCCTACTGCTCGATGGTGGCACCGCCAAATTGAAAAAGAATTAGGTCTTATTTCTGAATCACAAGAAATTGATCCCAAACTTATTGCTCTTGTTGACCGATTTTGGTATCGCTGGGGCAACTCCTCAAAGATACGACGAAGTATTGAAATTTTGGATAGAAAACTTAGTGAATATTGTCGAGGTGAAAAACTCGGTTTCGGTTCACCTCCCAGGCTTGCGCCTTGGTGGAAACCTGAATAGGATAGAAGTATTAACTACGTTTGAACCACGAACCTGTCCCGTACATTACTTGAAAGGAAATCAACCATGATCGGCATATCATATCACGCAGGCGGCATGAAAGACCTCCCACTACAAGAAGTTATCACTATCCTCTCCGAAGTTGGCTACGATGCAATTGAGATGATGTGTGGACCAGAAGCACACATCCCTTCAGGTGAAGTGACGGATAGTCTACTTAAAGAAGTCAAAACAATGACAACCGACCACGGTTTAGAAGTATCTGTCATCAATCCGTTTACTGGAAAAGGGTTGTATCATCTGGCTTTAGAGGACAAGCAGTCGGCAATTGATCACTATGCGCTGCTGCAAGATGTGGCGGTAGCACTTGGCGCGCACGGTGTCAACTTCCTCACAGGCTATGGTGGGGACAAAGGCGATGCATTTGCTTGGAAACTTCTTGTTGATGTGCTAAAACCGATTTGCCAACGTGCTGAGAAACTCGGAATTACGATGAATATCCATAACCACGAAGCAACCACGATAGATTCATCACCGAAGGTAACGCTTCTGATTGAACATGTAGGGTCCGACGCTCTGAAATCACTCAACGACATCACCAATTTCTATCACATGGGAGAAGACATCGCTGAAGTTACCGAAAAATTGGGACCACTTACCGCACACTGCCACGTTAAAGGCGTAACAGGAATGTATCCCTACAGCACATTTCTAATTCCGGGTGAGGTGGGTGATGAGTTGGATTTTAGAACTTTCGCTGAGAGTTTGGGAAAGGTTGGTTACGATAAGTATATTTCTGTAGAGACATTTCCACACATGCGGATGGAGAAGGCACAAATTGCTTATGATATGATGGCAGGAATTTTGAATGAATTAGAGTTAAGATAACGAAAAGTACTTTTCCGCTGGTGTTTGGTGCGGTGAATCAACGCCAAGTGCGCGTATGGCACTTGGCGGGAAACCGCACCTACTGGGGTGCATAATTGTTAACAAATCCTAAGACTGAGATTTTTCCAACGCTTTTATGCCGGGCCAATCTCGCCACATATCTTCATTCGGCGGTTCTTCTTGTGTCTCTGACAATTCCGTTTTTCTGAAATCGTATAGCACTGCCTGACGAATCTGGCGTGTATAGTTATGTCCTGCTGCATGACCGATGCGATGATGCCAGAAGACAATATCACCCGCATTGCCGTAGCAATCTACACCCGCTTCTCTACTGAGTCGTTCACGATCAACATCGTATTGCGGAGTCGGTTCGTTCTTATATTGCGATTTGTAATCGTAATAGAATACTTTATGGCTTCCCGGCCAAACGGTAAACCCACCACCTTCCGGTGGAACATCGTCAATATAGCCAACAACGCCAAGATGAAACGGATGCGCATCAACATGACATCCTATTGACTTTTTCGGAACATCCCCATAGGGTAAAGTGCAATAAATACCACGCACACGTTCAGGTATTACCAAGTTCCCTTCACCTAAGAACTGTTCTGCCATTCGCCAGACATTTGGATCAGTAGCAAGCAGTTTGACCATCCAATCTTCGCCGCCGGGTTCACGGTAGTTCCAACGAAAACCTTTTCGCCGATTTGAATTATCCTCGTTCTCTTCTTCAACTTTGAAGGGTCCGACCCATGTTTCTGGGTCTTCACGCAGTCTTCCTTCCGGCGCGCCTTCCCATAACTTCGCCCGTGCTCGTTCCATGAGTTCAGGGTTAAGTACGTTCCGTTTGATCAAATAACCGTTGTCTCTGAAAAATCCAATGTCTTCTGGTGTGAGTTCAACCATAGTCTCCTCCTTGTCTAAAAATTGTAACGATTTCTTAAACAAAAAGCAACAGAAATTTGAACGATTCTGAATTTGTGTCAGAGCCATTCAATTCTCCCATGATTTCTTCCTTACCAAAACGCCAAACTCACCATCCTCCCAGATGCGGAAAACAAAATACGCATTCAACCGAAATGCAAAAAACGCGTCAACTCAATTTTTTAAACAAACTTATTGTAAATATATTGGATATCTATTGGCCGGCAACAACAAAAACTTCTGATTTTCACCTAATAACAAAGGTATAATATCAGTTAGAAAAACAAAAACGATCCTAAACACTACAACCTATCTCATAAATAGTTGGAGGGCTTTGAAAGCCCGATTTCAAAACCTTGTAGGCGGTGAATGCCTAAATGGCATTCATACCGTTGATTTCGATCTCCGAATCGCGACCTGTCGGGAATCGGAGTTCCCTCCTACAAAGAGATACAACTGATAACGAACCAACAAATCCTATTTATGAGATACGCTCTAATAGAACCAGACCAAAATCTTGAGCAAAACATATAGGTGAGAATTTTGAAATTACTTGGCAAAAAACGGCAGAGAATCCAACAAATTGCAAGCGCACTGAAAACTAAGCATGTTGCTGAAAATTATACCAATTTCACCATAATTATTGAAAAATCGTAAAAGTTGCGTAAGTCCGAAATTAAAAATTAATACCTTAACAAAAAACCCTTTCTAAACCCAATCAGATACTGAGTTTAGGGCAATTTTCAAAAAGATACCACGGTATCAAAAAAGTTACCAAATGGTAACTTTTGAGGAGCAGCAATTTCCACATTGCGGTAGCAGCATCAACGAATTGCTACTTCATAACTCAAACGGATAATATATCGACAATTGAATGCCTCTGAATTTATGTCTGCCAAAATTGCAAAACACTTCCACATGTGGTATAATAGTGGTATGAAAGACTATATATTGCTTTTTTTCAATGTTTTATTAACAGTCATGGGACAAATCTTACTAAAACAGGGAGTCAGTAAGGTCGGAGTAATCAAATTTCGTGAATTGGTCCCGAAATTAACACAAGTCATCTTGAATCCCTATGTGATTGGCGGTATTTCGATCTACGGTTTCACAACATTCGTCTGGCTCGTCATTCTTTCGCGAGTTAAACTGAGTATCGCCTACCCAATGTTGAGTTTAGGATATGTCCTGACAATACCATTTTCATGGTTGTTCTTCAAAGAATCTATTCCCAGAGTTCGCATAATTGGGGCGATTATTATCTGTATCGGTGTTTATCTTGTTGCGCAAGGAGAAACTTAATTGATGCAAGAATCGACATCTGATATTCGCTCAGACGACATTTCTGCAGAGAAACAAGATCCATCCGTTCCAACTCGTTCTTATTCTGCGATGGTATTATCAGCACTTCTCCCCGGACTTGGACAAATATATTTGGGGCAATTCGTTAAAGGTTGCATAATTTTATTTGTTTTTGTCTCGGCAATTGCTATCTTCTATATCAATTCCTATCCGGTCAGGGGATGGCAAGATTTAATCCGATTTCAGCCCGTTGCGCCAGCTGAAACTCAGACAAATGATAAGACAAATACGGAAACAGATTCCGAAGGTTCTATTCATCTTTGGACACTTGATAGTGGAAAAAAATTAATGTTTCGTCCTTCTTGGATTCTAAAAGTTACTTCGTCTATACAGGCAATAGTATGTTGGATATATGCGGTAAGTAACGGATGGCGTGGTAGGCGTAAATCCACCATAGACATGTTAGAGACGGATTAGAACCTGGAATTTCTGTGACACATCCCCCAGTTTGAAAAAAACTAAATATCAATTATATTGAAGTGTTACTATACTACAATGGATTGGCTCGATATGTTAAGAGCAACCCGAAAAGCAAAACTGAATTGCACATTTATTTTTTCCTGCAGTTTATTTTTTGTTATACTGGTAATTCTGGGGTGTCAAAATGACACCTTGAACAAAATCGAAGCACTTATCCATTCTGGTATGCCACGAGAGGCTGCGGGAAAATTGGAGGCTTTTATTGAGACAGACCCTAAAAATCCAAGAGCGCGGATGCTGCTTGGAAAAGCGTATAATGAATTAGGGCGTCATAACGATGCGATTGAACAGTTTCAAAAAGCCTCGCAGTTTTATACTGGGCAACCAGAAAAAAGGATTGATGCTCGACTTGAATTGGCACGTACCTATCTCATCTTTGGTGATAGAGATTCTGCATTTCGTATACTCAACATTGTTCAAAGAGGCACTTCAGACTCCAAGGTCTTGCAAAAAATTATAGAACTGGCGGGAGATAGTTATAAGACAAAACAGCTTACGCGTGGTAATTCCGATAACTATTCACCTATCTTCTCCCCAGATAGCACACAAATAGCCTTTGCCTCTTTTCGTCTTGATAATGGCGAAATTTATTTCATGGATTTGAACGGACGGATTCAACGTCGTGTAACCTACTCGACAGATTTTAATGACGACTCACCAGCATTTTTAAAAACTCCGAATCATATATTCTATAGCAGTGAACCCAAATCATCAAGAGAAGTTAAAATAGTCCTTCAAAGTAGTGGTTCAACTCCTATTTATACAGGTTTCAACGTAACACATATCCACAGCAAGATCACTCGTTCCGTTATTCCAATCAGTTTCGGTGTACGCGTCCCACGTTCCTCTCCTTCAGGCAATCAAATTGTCTACGAATCAAATACTGATGGAAATTTGGAATTATATCTTCTTGATTTAAACGGTCTCAACCTTGCACAAATCACGCCAGAAAAAATCAAACCAAAACGTCTTACACACAATGAAACTGACGAAGGAAGTCCCGCCTTCTTTCCAAACGGGAAACGCATTGTGTTTGTTTCCTCACGAAATGACGTGCACCAACTCTATACAATGGAGATTGATGGTCAAAATGAAAAACATTTTAATCCAAATCGCTACGATTGTTACAATCCTACAGTGTCGCCCGATGGAAAAACAATAGCGTATGTATCAGCAAGAGATGCGGATTGGGAAATTCACCTTATTGATACTGACGGGAAAAATGAACGTAGAATCACAAACGACATCGGCAGGTCTATTCAACCGACATTTTCATCTGACGGGCGTTACATAGCTTTTGTTTCCGATAGAAGCGATAACTTCCACATCTATTTAATGGATTTAAATAAACCTATTAGTCGTGAAGATTTAGTAAAGCGTTTACAACAGAAAGGATAATACTTTATTCCATTCCCTGACAGGAAAAACTTTGGAGATTAGAACATGTTTCGGGTAACCAAACCAGAAGGCTTCGGCAATATCCAATTAGAAGAGGTGCCGATTCCAGATATAAGCACAAACCAAATTCGGGTAAAAACAGATACAACCTTAATCAGTCGTGGTTCTGAACTTTTCAGACGATATATTCTTGAAGAAGCGGTTTCTCCGTCAATTATGGGATACTCCCTTACAGGCACTGTGGATGCTGTCGGAGATCAAGTTACGAATTATGATGTTGGTGATAGGGTAATGGTTGTGGCACCACATGCCGAATATGTAATTGCTGAACCGAACGCAACTGATGGGCGCATCGTTTCACTTCCTGAAGATGTCAGTTTTGAAGGAGGAACTTTGCTACCACTTGCAACCAGTTCTGTTGCTTGGGCAGACTCATCAGGTGTAAAAGAGGGTGATACAGTCGTTGTTTTGGGGCAAGGTTTAGTTGGCAGTTTGATGATGCAGGTCGTGCGTAGTTATTCCCCCGAACGGATTATCACTATAGATGCACTGCCGTTACGATGCGATCTTTCACTCAAACTCGGTGCTGATGTGTCAATAAATGCTGAAGAGGAGGATCCTATCCAAGCAGTTCGGCGTCTCACCGATGGGAAAGGTGCTGACTTGGTAATAGACTGTGTCGGTGGGCATGCAGGCGTTAAGTCGTTTGAACAAGCACAGGATATGGTGCGTCAATACGGAATCATTCAACTCATTGCACTCTACCAACAAAAACCGCTCCCTTTACATTCGTCAAAGATGATGAGCAAACGGCTTGTTGCTGGCATCCTTACTGATGAACCACGCGCAAATATTGCTGCCCGTGCGCTACAAAAAATACAGAACGGTGACATCCGCGCATCTGAAATGATTACGCATCGTTTTCAATATACAGAAGCGAAAGCAGCCTTTGACCTGCTATGGAATACACCCGGAGATACACTCGGTGTATTGATTAAGTGGTAGAAGCACAACTCCTAAGTATGACATCAGATAAACAATCGGAAATGACCTTTGAAACAAAATTGCGCGGATTCGACCTTACCTTTACCACCACATGGGGACTATTTTCACCAAAAGCAGTAGACACAGGCACACAAATGTTGATTGAGTTGTTGGAAATTGAACAAGACGACACATGTCTTGACCTCGGATGTGGGTACGGTGCCATTGGTGTGTCTATGGCAAAGTGTAAAGAAACGGCAGATGTCTACATGGTGGACAAAGATTTTGTCGCAGTAGAATATGCACGCAAAAATGTGAAACAGAATCAACTCTCAAATTGTCATGTCCTTTTAAGCAATGGGTTTAGTCATCTGCCTGAGGTTCAATTTGATGTTATTGCTTCTAACCTACCTGCCAATGTTGGTAAAGAACTTCTGCAGAAATTTTTTATAGATGCAAAGCGACATCTTAAACAGAATGGAAGACTGTACGTTGTAACGATTTCTGGACTACGAAAATTCATCAAACGCAATTTTATGGAAGTTTTTGGAAACTATCAGAAGGTTAAACAACGAAACACACATACTGTTGCGATGGCAACTTTGACTTAATTGAGTGAAATATAGGAACAAATTTGAAAACCAAATTCAATTTATTTAAGGAAAATAACTATGAAATTATCACAATTTGTCTGGATATCTACGCTATTATTGACGGTTTTATGCTCGATCGGCGAAGCTGCGGAGACTGAACAATTGAAATTTGAAGAAATGTTAAAACAGCCTGAAGAACACTGGTATGACCTTACCATAATGGGCATGAAAATAGGACACATGCATATATTTTTGGAAAAAGCCGAGTATCAAGGTAAAGAAATGATTCGAAGTAGAATGGATATGGTGATGCAGTTTAAAGGGTTTGGGAATGACATGAAAATGGAGATAAACCGCATTGAGTACTTGGATTCCAATTTTATGCCTCGCTATTTTGTCTCAACTTCTAATGAATCAGGACTCAAGCAAGTTGAGGGAAAAATTCAAGATGGTGTGGCATACATCACGATAACTCTGAACGGTCAAACAACGGAATCAGAAATTCCCGTTCCTGAAAATACGATCTCTGATGCTGTAGCAGTAAACTTTTTGTTATCCAAAGACCAAATGAAAATTGGTGAAAAACTCAACTACAATACCTTTAGTTTCGATCTACTGCAATCCATAAAAACGGAACTCAGCGTTTTAGAAGAATCAAGTTTAAACTATCAATCTGAAGAAAAACACGTCTATGTCCTTAATCAAAGGATGGACATGATGGGAGGCATTAACACGCGTTTGTGGGTTACACCTGATGGTACAACCTACAAATCCTCGACAGATATGATGGGACTATCTATGGTAGCAATGAAAACAGATAGAAAAACAGCCCTTGATGCAGTTGAAGAAGTTGATATTATTTTAAGAACTCGTATTGTCCCTACAGGCAAAAAACCAAAACTTGGGACATCTCGGTTTGTTGGTAGTGTAAAACTCTCAAAAGGCAGTCTCAAGGAAGCTATTATGACCAGAGACCACCAAAAACTTAAGTTGAATTCTGAACGGTCTGGAACTCTTTCTATTGAAATTCCAGAAGTAAAAGACGAGAATTGTGTTGATTTACCGGTTAAGGATTCTGATCTCCAAACTTTTCTTACGGCAACTGCATTTATTGAGGCAACTCATCCAGACATACGAGCAAAAGCAGTGGAAATCTTAGATGGTGAGGTAAATTCTTGGCGTGCGTCAAAAAAGTTGTGCAAATGGGTTCACAAATCTATTACTGAAAAAAAATTAACTGGTGGCTTCAACTCATCACTGAAAACGCTTGAATCGCTTTCTGGGGATTGCACAGAACATACTGTCCTGCTGATAGCGATGGCGCGTTCAGTCGGAATTCCAGCACGAATCTGTTCAGGATTAGTTTTTTTGAAAGATGCGTTTTATTTTCATTTCTGGCCAGAAGTGTACGTAGGGAAATGGGTTCAAATGGATCCAGCGTTTGGACAGGTAATCGCTGATGCGAATCACATTCAACTTCAGGGAAATGTATTAGAATCTGGGACGTTGGTAGAATATACTGAAGGCGTTTTTCGGACCCTCAATCAGCTTGAAATAGATATTGTTGAATGAGGGTTTAAACAGTTCTATGGTTAATTATTGAAATATTATACACCTTACCTGTAGGAGCGATCTCCGAATCGCGACTAAAACCATTTGTAGTCGGGAATCGGAGTTCCCTCCTACAGGCGAATAATGCCTAATTAATTCTAAAATCTACCATAAATAGAATCACTTTCGCAGGTATACTGGCAACAGGAGCAGATTACGATTGGCTTTTCTTAACCCATTTTTTCTTTTTGGCTTATTGGCTGCCGCAATTCCGTTGCTTATTCATCTGTGGAACCGCCGTCAAGCGGTGACTGTAGACTTTAGCAGTTTGATGTTCTTGGTTGCAGCACATCGCCAAAATGCACGTCGGCTCCAACTTAAACAACTTCTGATCTTGCTTTTGCGGATGCTGATTGTGGCACTTATTGCCCTCGCTTTGGCACGTCCCTTTCTCACCCTTGGCCTACCTCTTGCTGCGGTGCGAGCCAAAACTGACGTAGTCATCGTTTTAGATAACTCTTACAGCATGGGCTATCAAGATGTTGACGGTGTTTGGTTTGATAAAGCAAAAACCTTAGCAACTGATGTACTTCGTTCACTTCGACATGGGGATTCTGCCTGTCTCATTTTAATGTCGGATATTCCACAACCTGTTTTTCGACAACTCACCCCTGACGTTGAAAGTGTTATAGCAGCAATTAAAAACGCGGAAGTATCTTATCGCGCTACAAATGTACAACCAAGCGTTGAACTTGCACACGAAATTCTCTCTGAGTCAACACAACAGAATAAAGAACTATATTTAATATCCGATTTTGCTCAGAACGGTTGGAACAATTGGGAAATGATCCCGAATCAATCCGGTTCACGAATTGTCCTTTTACCGGTTAGTGAAAGAATTCCACACAATACAAATATTGAAGAAATCCTACCCTCTCATCAACTAATCGGCGTTGATTTGCCATTTCACTTGAATACCACGATTAGAAATTATTCTGATACACCTATAGCACAAACAACACTTACTTTTTATGTGGGAGACCAGAAAAAGAAAACACAGACATTTTCTGCTACAGCAGATGAATCAATAGTGACCACTTTAACACATACTTTTTCAACACCGGGAACACATACTGGATTTTTTGAGTTAACCGATGACCGCTTGAATGTGGATAATCGGCGATATTTCGCTCTTGAAGCACTCGGTGAAATTAGAGTGCTTTGTGTTGGCAACCAAACAGAATATCTAAAATTGGTTTTGAATCCATTGATAAGCAAACAAACGACAGAAGCACCATTACAATCATCTATGATACAACCCACAGCGTGCACTCCCGCAGAATTTGAGACGTTTCCACTTGAAGGATACGATGTTATCCTCCTTGCTGATGTTCCAAAAATTTCTACAAAGGCTAATGCACAGTTACGTGAGTTCGTCCGTCAAGGGAAAAGTATAATTGTTTTCAGTACAACTAATTACAACCTATCTTGGATACCGGCTCAATTCGGCCAACCGATTATTTGGCAGATACCGCAACAAGTCAGCAAATATGCGGAATCGCATCCTATCTTTGAGATTTTTTCAGAGAACATCCTTTCAGGTCAATACGGACCACAATTTTACCAAAGTATGACGGTTACCCCTGCTCCCGATGCAACTGTTATTGCACGTTTTGGGGATGATACGCCGTTTCTCATAGAACGGCGTGATGGGAAAAACCATATTTTATTTTTCAACTGCGGACTCCAACAACAATCTAATAATGAACTACTTGTAAATCCATATTTCTTGCCCCTCCTTCAACATAGTGTGCTTTATGTTATGCGAAGTAACACGCAGAAAAATATAAACGTTGGAGAGGCGTATACAGCCAGTTATCCCCAGAATTCTGGTGGGCGTGCGTGGATTAAAAGACTTGAATCATCAGATGAAAATGCCATGACAGCGGTTCCAATTAGTGAAGACGGTTCTTTGCGTTTTGAGTCTACAGAACTCCCTGGCATCTATCAAGTAGATGTAAAAGCACAGGATAGACTATTACGAGATTTTTTTGCTGTAAATACCGCAACTGCTGAAGCCGATTTGACAGCTATTCCTCTGCAACAAGCATCTGAACGCGTCAACGCCCAAGCCGGTTCGACGAATGAAACAGGTGAATTGGACACTGAAGCACTGGACATTCAAAGACATGGGAGAGAAATTTGGGGTGAATTGCTTATTTTAGCAGTTTGTCTCTTACTTCTGGAAGGATTTCTTTCTAACCGTGCCAGCACATTTACTGCAGGTGGAACATAATGGTAAATTTCAAGGGAATATGCCGTTTTTACAGTCCCGTCTGTCTTGATATACGCCAGTTTGCTACTCACATTTTGTTTTTATTGATGATACTTTGCCTCAACGCACAACCTGTTTTTGGCAATCAAGCGGATGTTGTCCGTAGTCTCGTAATCAAGGGAAATCACTCATTTTCAAAAGAAGAAATTCAGAACCTGATGCAAACAAGCGTTGGAAAACCCTTTGATGCTGAGATGTTGAAAAAGGATTCTGAAAAGGTTGCTCGTTTTTTCCACAATAAAGGCATCATTTATGCAAGAGTGACCGAATCTCCAAAAAAGTTTGAGGATGGTGTTTATATCAGTATTGAGATAGACGAAGGAACAATTGACACGATTACACTATCGGGGAATACAAAAACAAAAGATAATGTTATCTTGCGTGAATTGTTGTTTCAGAAAGGCGACATCTACGTTGAAGCAGATAAGAAAGAGAGTGAACGGATTTTAAGGCAGAAACGTTATATCGGTGCCGCAAAGATTGAGCCGAGGTGGGATGCAGAATCTGAAAGTGTTGCAATTCATGTTACCGTTACAGAACTTTTTTCTATTACTGGTGCGATCGACCCAGGAATTAACAACCAAAGTGGGTATTTTCTTGCGCAAGTCAGAGAAGCAAATATTTTTGGATCTGGACAGGCAGGACAAATTAGATATGAACGAATTACTGAAGCAGGAGAAAAAACTCGAGGGCTTTTTACTTGGAAATATAGGATGCCCCGTCTTGTTAATTCTCACTGGAACTTCAACAGTGAATACGTTCAGAAGCGTGAAGGTGATTCATGGCGTGTTTTATTAGAACGACCGCAATATACCTTAAAAAGCCGTTGGAGTGCGAGTTTCAGCACCTCTGAATTGATAAATGAAGTGCGATGGTACGAAAACGGAGAAAAAACAGATATTTTTGAGCAAACACTCCACAAAACATCCGCTAATATATCACAATATTTTGGAGACCGCCACCACCAAAACTATGTAGGATACTGGTTTGACTCACACCGTACAACCTACTTGCCAATTGAGTCTATCAGAGTTTCAGATGCATCACCTTCAAATCGGAACATCAATCGTATAGGCTTTACTGTCGGGCGTAGAAATGTCGGTTTCCATCAAACAAGGTTCCTCAGAGGAATGGGGGGAGAGGAAGATTTTATCTCAGGTTCTCAATTCAGCACTTCCTTTGGATATGCTTCTCCATTATACGGTTCTGAGCGCACCGAATATTATGCAGCCCTCGGAGTCAATGGCGGTTGGGTAAGTCAAAATCGGTTTTTTGGTACAGCACTCATCACATTATCAACAAGTTTTACTGACCAGATTGAACGTTCTGTTCTGCAAGCACGAACTGCGTTATTTTTCCGAGATGTGTTCAACACGGGTGACATTTATAGAGTAGACACTGGATTCCGCGAGAACGGCTTATTTGATTTGCAACAGACGTTTGTCGCGCAATTTAAGACGGAGATGCAGTTTGGCTGGCGTGGTGAAAGCCAAGTTACCTTAGGTGCTGCCAACGGTTTACGTGGGTACGGACTTCGACAGTTTAATGGCGAAAAGATGATGGTGCTAAGTTTAGAAAGCCGGACCGTTTGCGGCGGGGACTTCTTTAGAAAGATGAATGACGGTCTGACCACGGTTGCTACATTCTTTGCTAAGCCATTTATTAAAGACCGCGTCGTTGATCTTGGGCTCGTTTTGAGTGCGACCGTTTTCACAGATATTGGTTACATCTGGGATAGTTATAATACATTTGATATAAAAGAAGTAAAACCAAGCGTAGGATTTGGGTTGCGCGGTAGTGTCTCTCAGGTAAGCGATGCAGGAATCTTTCGGATTGAACTCGCGTTTCCACTTGATCCACCATTACGATCACAGATTTTTTATGGTGTTGAGCGAGCTTTCTAAATTTTATCAAAAACAATGATACAGATTTATGGACAAACCGCCACGCGTATCAACCGAAAATATTACATGGCGAGCCATAATTATAGGTCTGCTGTCGCTTCCTCTCAATATATACCTTGTTGTTCAAACAGAAACTGTCTGGACAACACAATATCCCACCACGATGGCGATCTTTTTCAACGCCGTCTTTACGCTATACCTTGTTGCAATCTGTAACCTATTCCTAACACGATACCTTCCAAAATGGCAGCTTACACAAGCAGAAATGTTGACTGCATACGTCATGGTAACGCTTGCATGTGTTGTCTGTGGACATGATCTGTTGCAGGCAACGATGTGTATTCTTGGGCATGCCAGTTGGTTTGCTACGCCAGAGAATGAGTGGCAATCTCTTTTCTTTCGGTACATACCAGACTGGATTGCAGTGATGGATCGGCACGCTTTAACAGGTTATTATGAAGGGACATCTAACTTGTTTGAAGTTGAGCATATTCGGGCATGGCTCACGCCTGTCCTATTCTGGCTACTTTTCTTTTCTGCACTCGCTTTTTCAATGATAATGCTCAGTGCTATACTCCGAAAGCAGTGGATTGAGCACGAAAAACTGAGCTACCCGATTATATTGCTCCCATTTGAAATGACGAAAGGAAACGTATTCTATCGTAATCGCCTCCTTTGGGTTGGCTTTGGCGTCGGATTAGGACTTGACTTGTTAAACGGTTTAAATTTCCTTTTCCCTTTCGTACCTGGAATTCCTATTCGGCATGACATAGGTCGGATGTTCACGGAAAAACCTCTCAATGCTATCGGTTCCACGCCTATTCACCTGAATCCTTATGCAATTGGTATCGGTTTTTTAATGCCGCTTGATTTATCGCTGTCTTGTTGGGTTTTCTACCTTTTTTGGAAGGCACAACTTATATTCGGGTCTATGTCGGGTATGAATCAGACACCGGGTTACCCGCACATTGATATGCAATCACTTGGCGCATACTTCGGACTGTGTTTCTTTGCGCTCTGGATAACGCATAAGCACTTATGGAAAGTATTTCGTAATATTTTAGGTTTGAGAACCGACCTTTCAGCGGAAAATGAACCAATTGGGTATCGCAGCGCGTTTTTCGGATTTCTGATTAGTATTGCCGTTGTGTTCGGATTTTGCCTGAAAGCAGGCATGTCATGGTGGGGAATTTTCGGGTTCTTTAGTATTCATTTCATACTGGTATTGGCTTTCACTCGAATGCGAGCAGAACTTGGAACACCGACACAAGATTTTTATCGTGCAGGTCCCAGTTTTTTCCTAACTTCACTTTTCGGTTCAAGGAAGATTGGGGCACAAACGTTAACAGGATTCTCTTTCCTATACGGATTTACACGTAACTATCGTTCACAACCGATGCCGAACCAACTCGAAGGCTTTAAACTTGCAGAAAAAGGGGCAATCAACAGTCGTCAACTGCTTTGGGTGATGTGGGGATCAACCGTTATTGGACTAATGATTGGGTTTGTGGCTTTCCTGCACGCTGGCTATCTACACGGTAGTTTAGGGACATGGCGTGGACAAGAAGCGTTTAACGACCTACAACGTTGGTTGACATTTCCAAGTGAAACAGAATGGAGACATCTCGGTTTCTTCGGTTTTGGCATTGTCCTCACATTGAGCACCCTCTTTATGCGGTTACGGTTTATCTGGTGGCAATTACACCCACTCGCCTATCCGCTTGCAGGCAATTGGAACTTCGGCAGACTTTGGTTTCCCGTGTTTTTAGCATGGTGTATAAAGTCCATACTTGTTCGACACGGCGGAATTGGAGCGTACCGTAAGGCACTCCCCTTGTTTTTTGGTGCAATGTTGGGCGAGTTTGTTATGGGTAGTCTATGGGCAATTTTGGGTTTATCTTTTGGGCAGCGGATGTACTCGTTTAAGCATTGGTAAAATGCAAAAGTCTATGAGAAAAAAGATTAGCAACTGGACTTCCTTTTTACGGCGCGCTATAATGAAGAATTAGAATTTTATTCAGCATTTTCCTAACAGGTAGGATTATCCTTAGATCGGTTGTCTCAAAGCGCGCTTTTGACACAATACCACTGCTGAACAACATCCAACACTTCATCATGCGCGAATAGCGTCCGTGCTGCTTCTAATCATCCTTTTTTTCCTTTTTACCCTTTTTAGATTGAAGCTCTTGAAGAATCTCAACGACAGTTTCCATCTGTTCCTCTAATTTATTGAGGCGCGGTTCAACGGGATCGGGTTTCTCATCATCTTCTACTTCAACGACTTCAATTGTAGATTCCGAAGATTCATCGTCCTCCGAATCCGTTTCCCTCATACTGAAGATAGAACGACTAACAACTTCGCCAACATCTTTCATAACATTACCGATCGTTTCCTTCTCTTTCTGAAAATCGAGGTCGAAATCAAATCCCATGCCTTCTTTGAGGTATGTGGCAACTTGATGGTATGCATAACCGATGTCACCAACAGATGAATCCTCGTCTAAGGGATCAAACAACCCTCCTTGCAGTGCCTCTAAATCATATAGTCGTGCCAGGGCATTGTTGAATTGGCGGATGCACCTTGCTTCTCCACTGGACAAACCGTCTAATATAGAAGCCTTTTCAAGATGTCTTGTTGTTGCCTCTAACATTCGGACAATTCTCCGAACTTCCTTTTGGGTTTCACGTTCATTACTCATTTTCAAATCTCCTTATCATAGATGCTTTGACACTATAGAGTCCTTGACATGTAAAAAGGATAGTAAAATTGTAAAAAAATACAATTTTTCGTTGTTAACCTCCACCTTATGTCATAAAGATTGTAATTATTAACCTTCCTTTAATTCACCTACATTACGTCTGATTTTGATTGCCGCCTTAATAATGTCTTCCATATCTTCCTCTGTTCCCATTAAAACATTCTGACCAAAGGCAAGTCCTGATTGGCATATTTTTTCGGTTTCGGCACAATGAACATCTGAAAAATCAAGGTCACTGCCAAAAAGATTAGTAGATAGGAACGATGCGCGATACATCGGTGTGCTATACCAATATCCGATAGGTATGCCTTCGGCACGCATCGCACCGATGAAAGTTCCACGTGATATGTCTTCAAACTCTTCAGAATCAAAGATTGTCTTGTAGCCATGGGAACCACATCGGGTTGCGCGTGGATCAAGTGGTGTTACCTGGATACCCGGAATTTCACCGAACCAACCGTCTAACCACCGCATATTCATGTGTCTATGATTAGTTTCAGCCTCAAGCCGGGTTAAGCGTGAAAGAAGGATCCCTGCTTGCCATTCTGTCATTCTAAAATTGGCACCGAACGGTTCTATATTGTCGGATTCTGTGTCAGGCGGTGTGCGACCGCAGTTGTGGAGTGCCCAAGCGCGTTCATAGAGTTCCCTATCGTTCATCAAAACGATTCCGCCCTCGCCAGCACAAAGATTTTTAGAGGACTGGAAACTGAAGCACCCGAAATCTCCCCAACTCCCCACACCTCTGCCACGCCATTCCGCGCCGTGTGCTTGCGCACAGTCCTCAATAATCTTTAGGTTATGTCGATTGCCAATATCTACAAGCGCGTCAAGATCAGTGGGATAACCAGCGATGTGAACGGGTAGGATCGCTTTCGTCTTTTCCGTAATAGCGTCTTCCACTTTGGAAACATCTAACAGAAAACTATCAGGTGCAGTATCCACAAATACAGGGACAGCGTGTGTCATAAGTATAGCGACAATGGTGGCTTGAAATGTATATGGGGTAGTAATTACCTCATCACCTGGACCTACACCAGAGGCTTTTAAGGCAATATAGAGTGCGGTAGTGCCGCTATTGACACAAACACCGTAGTTTGCGCCTTGGAATTCAGCAAATTGTTTCGCAAATTCAGGCACTTTTGTTCCGCCAACACCCCACTGTTTGCTGTTATAGATACTCTTAAATGCTTCTATGTCTTCAGGATATAGCGTGGGCCATGTAGGGTAGGGCTTAGTTCGGGTCGGTTCACCGCCGTTAATTGCTAAAATAGACATGTCAAATCTCCAATTGTTTTTGAGATCCGAAATTTTTTACAAATTCGGGTGGAAATTTTCCTGACACTACTTCACCGATTAAGTCGTCTAATGCATTCCGCGCTTTTTTTGCTAATTCGGGTGCAATAATACCCTTTTCAAGCGCAGTTTCAAACTCGTCTTCATCTTGAATTTCATAACTGCCATCAGGGGATACCCACAAATCAAGGAATAGGTCAACAATTTCGAATTGATCTGGACTCCGCTTAACGGGTTTCATAATATCGCAATAATATCCTGTCCATTCGTTGTTAAGATTATAGATTTTACCAATGTCATACCACAATCCTGTAAATACAAACCAAACCGCTGTGAAGTTATCCCCTAAAACTGTCTCACCGTTCAGAACGATTGGAGAAGAAGGTTTTACCCGTTGAGATGTTACAATAACGTCTTCATCTTCATAAAGCAGTTGCTGCTGAAAATAATTAATCCGATCTGGCAGTCTTTTATAGGTCAGAGTTATTGTTTGCATCTTCTGTTTCTACTTCATCAGCGTGTCTAACTGCTCTGATGAAAGCCTTTATTTTTTGCGGATCCTTCCGACGTTTTTCTGATTCAACCCCGCTGGCAACGTCAACTGCGTAAGGTTTTACATATTGGACAACATCTACTACATTTTCAGGTGTTAAACCACCTGCGAGGATCAACCTATTTGTGTGATGTCGTGCCTTCAGTGCTAATTCCAAATTGATCATTCCACCTGAGATGGATTTTGGTTTATCCACGAGGAATGCACTCACACTATAATCTTCTAAGGATTGTAAGTCCTCTTTGGTTTGTAGTTCAAATACCTTAACGACAGGTAATGATAATTGTTGGCAAAATTCGGGTGATTCTGTGCCGTGTAATTGGACAGATGTGATACCTGTTTCTGTAGCAATATCTTCAATTTCCTTATGTTCAACATTCCTGAAAACGCCAACTGTTGTAATAAACGGAGGTAACGCTCGGATGATTTCAGATGCACTATTAGGAGTGATGTAGCGCGGTGTCTCTGGTACAAAAATAAATCCAAGAGCGTCTGCACCTGCGGCGATGGCTGTTTCTGCGTCTGGTAGATTGGTAATACCGCAAATTTTAACGCGTGTTCGCATCAATCGCCTCACGGAAAGCCTTTATATGTGCAGGTGTAGTACCACAACAACCACCGATTAAGTAAGCTCCCGCTTCTATGAGCTGGGGAACATAACCTGCCATCTCTGTTGATGTTTGTGTATAGACAGTTTCATAATTCTCATTAAGTTCGGGCATTCCAGCGTTTGGGTATGCCATCATTCGTTTGCCGTTAATGCTTATCTCCGTCAATGCAGCCTGTAGTTGTTCAGTTCCGGTGATAGCGTACGGCATTCCCGAATGCTCCGTTCGCTTTGATTCTGCGCCGCAGTTTAGACCGATAATATCAACATAATCTAAAAGTGAGTCCCCTTTTGAAAACTCACCATTGGCAAGGATCTGAAGTAAATCTAAAGCAGAATGTCCCCAATCGGTTTTATATATCTCCTTGCCGGTACTGCGTTCTTTTGTCCATTTATATGTCATGTTTACTGCTATCGGTAGTCCAGTCTCACGTGCGATATCAGCAGCAATAGCGGCTTCCTTCGCGGAAAACATCGTCTCAAGACAGAGGAAATCTACGCCTGCTTCTGCAAGTGTGTGGATAACAAGTTTATGTGCTTCCCGAACTTTATCATTTGCAATGCCAAATGTTGTGTCGCCGCTGTCCGCTTCAATGGCACCTGGTGAAGGACCAACAGAACCAGCAATGTAAACACGTTTTTCACTTTCTGCAACTGCAGCCTTGGCATGCTGAACACCAAGTCGTGTGAGTCGTTGGGCATCCGATTTATCTTGCCCCGCCATTTCCAAGTGAAGTGGTGAAACGACAAATGTATTTGTGCCGATTGCTTCAGCACCAACGCTGATATAGTCTGAATGAATATCAACAACATCAGCAGAATGCAATTCGTTTGCAAGCGCACTATTGGCAAGTTCAATATCGCGAGCAAATAGTTGTGACCCAAATCCGCCATCATAAAGTATTGGTATATCAGATTTTAAACGTTCGCGAAAAGTTTCCACGCTTTGTGTGTTTTCTCCTTAAGTCTTCGTCATATCTATAGACATCGGTTTGAATTGACACCCTTCAACAAATATCTCAAAGAAATCAGGGGTTGTTTCAAGTTCAATATGTTCAATGTTTTGGACGAATTTTTCAATATCCGCACGTTTTTCTCTTGAAAGCAGAACCGCTTTCGCACCACCAACTGCTGCGTTTCCAATTTTGACAATTCTATCCTCAGGTACAGGTGCAAGAAAACCTATGTCAATAGCATCCTGCAGGTTTACATAGTTGGCAAATCCACCTGCTAAATAGAGTTTTGTGATGTCTTGCGGGGAACAACCGAAATGACGAAGTACAATATATTGCCCACAATAGTTTGCTGCCTTTGCTTGTGCTAAGTTACTCGCGTCATCGCGTGAAAAGGTAATATCGTGTTCAGGTAAAAGCGGCATCACTCGCTGTTTTCTATCAGCAAAAACGCCTTTTGCGCTCATCTGATTGTGCCGAAGTAGTTCAGCAAGCAGAGAAATAAGCCCTGAACCGCATAATCCTTGCGGTTTTTCTCCATCAATTGTCTCATAGTTAATCTTACCGTCAACCCATTTCACGGATTCAATCGCGCCGGGATAGGCGGGCATTCCGTATTCTATACCACCACCTTCAAATGCCGGACCTGCAGGGCATGATGCCGCTACCATCCGCTTTGCGTTTCCAACAACAACCTCAGTATTTGTACCTACGTCAACTAACATAACAATTTCGTCATGTGATTGCATGTCAATAGACACTAAATCTGCTGCGACATCTGCACCGACGTGACTGGCAACCAATGGCAAACTATATACCATCGCTTTCGGATTAGAACGGATGCCGAGTCGACGGGATTTTTCAGTTAGTGATGTCGTAGAACGGATACCTTCACGGTATTCATGCTCAATCACCGATTTATAAGGTTTCTGTCCAATGCTCTGGACATCCTGTCTGAACAAAATATCGCGCATTGTTGTGTTGCCAGCAACAACGATTTCGTATATTTCCTGCCGAACAAAGTTGTGTCTTTCACACATTTCCATGATTTGAGTGTTCAACGCCGCAATAAGCGATTTACGCAACTCACCCTCAAATTCACCATCATAGGAAATTCGGTGCATGATGTCGCTTCCACCGAAACGTTGTGGGTTTTCAAGGGAACTGACTGAAACCGTCTCACCACTTTCTAAATCCACCAAATTTGCCACCACAGTGGTTGTGCCGATGTCTAAAGCAAGTCCATAGATATGCCCACGAAATCGGTCAATAGGTTCATTGTTGTAATAAACTATTCCGTCACGATGTGTGACCAACGGATCATGTGATTTAGGAGTATCGTCTTCTATGCCGATATGTGTTAGAATCTTCGGTGTGCGCCGTAGCGGTGTGAATTCAATATGTTCGTCTACGTTCAGGACCATGGCTTGGCAAGCAAGGCGGTAATTGTCTCGGAGGAATGCCTCTGCTTCGTTGCGTGGGCGGAGGTTGTCCATACCTTGTTTGATCTCAACGATACACTCGTGGCATTGCCCTGTTCGGAAGCAGGAGGTAGGAACTTGTACGGCTAAATCGTCTGCGTAATCAAAGACAGTCTTCCCGGGAGAAAGTTGATAGACTTTACCATCGCATGTAATTGTGCCTTTTGCTTTCTCGTGCGACTGTGTTGGTTCATCGGATTCATCTATTTCCCAAGCGCTGCGATAATCTAATTTATCATCTCCAACGCATAGGAGTCCAGTGCCTTCATCAATTTTGCGCTGGTTTCGACAACCGAATTTCGCTGTGCAGTGGTCAAACCGATTTTTGTAGGGACAACGGTAGGTTGACTGCTCGTCTGCGTGAACAACCAGTTCTTCAAAAATCTGTGTAATTTTATTGAGTCGTTTTTCGTATTCTGTTTTATCTATTTTCTTCATATAAAATACAACGAAGAATTACCATTCTTCGTCAGTTTCTTCAAGAAAGTGTTTGGCTAATGCTACACACGCCAACGCATCCTTACCGTATCCATCAGCACCCATGTCATCAGCGAATATTTGTGTAACTGGGGCACCGCCAACCATAATCTTCACTTCTTCACGTAGGTCTTCGTCAATAAATGCATCAATTGTTTTGCCCATATTTGGCATCGTTGTCGTTAGCAGTGCGGACATGCCCAAAATAGGTGCTTCGTATTCTTCCACTGCTTCAATAAATTCGTCTTCGGAGGTATCCACGCCCAAATCGTGGACAACAAATCCTGCCCCTCGCAGCATCATAATACACAAGTTTTTGCCAATATCATGTAGGTCACCTTTAACAGTCCCCATAATTACTGTGCCGACAGGTTCAATTCCCGAATCGGAGAGGATAGGTTCAATATGTGCCATGCCTGCTTTCATTGCTCTTGCACATGCAAGTACTTCGGGAACAAAAATAAAGTTCTCACGAAACTTAATGCCGACGATACCCATCCCCAAGATTAGTCCATCGTCCATAATTTCCAATGCTTCTGTGCCATCTGCAAGTGCTTCTTCTGTTAACTCGTCAACGGTGTGATGATCGCCATCAATAAGTGCAGCGGCAATGTCCTGCATTTCAGGTGTTGCTTGCGTGAACATCTCAATGAAAAACTTAATCTCATCGGGGCGTTCAAGATATTCTTCAATTTCTTCTCGGATAAATTCGTTCGCGATGTCATTAATTGATGCCACAGGTTTCGTATTCCTCCTTGAAGATATAGGATACCACACCGATGGAAAAATGGCAAATAAATTGAGATATAAAACTGAGGGTAGAGAATATCAATCACAAAAAAGAGAGGCAGGTAACCATACCGTTACTTGCACTGCCACCGGAAATTCGGGTCACTCTCTAAGACAAGATTATGGTATAATATCCATCTATTTGAAAGGCGTATCCGATGGCGAAACGAAAACGAAGAAACTTCACCCCCGAGTTTAAAGCCGAAGTTGTTCTTGAGGCTCTCAGCGGTGAAAGTTCACAAGCGGAACTGTGTCGGCGACATAACCTCAGCGATGAGCAACTTTCAAAGTGGAAGCGACAGCTTCTTGAAAATGCGGCGACCCTCTTTGAACCCGCTGATAAACAGTCTGATACCTCTGCGGAGCGGATCGCCCAACTTGAGCAACTCGTTGGGCGCTTGACCTGGCACTTGACATCCCAAAAAAGCCTCAACTTACTTGAGTTGACCCCGATGGAGCAGCGAGAAATGGTTGAAGCATTACGGACAGACTTTTCGGTTCGGCAGATATGTGAAACATTAGGTTTCAACCGAAGTAATCTTTATTATCACCCCCAAGCAGCCCGCGTGTGAAGCGGGTCTCCGGGATGAAATAGAGAAGTTATCTTTGCTATATCCAACATACAGATATAGGCGTATCACACAGTTGTTGGTGCGTAGCGGATATACCATCGGGTATAAGCGTGTTGCCCGATTGATGAAATCCGCCAACCTCTCGGTTTCTGTCAAACGCGCCTGTCAAACCACAAGGTTATTTAGTTTTAAGAATTATTGGTTAATAGGTTTTACTGAGAGTTTATATTGTAGGTCCAAATCAACGCAGCATACGCTTTTGGGCATGCTGCGGGTAGAGTTTACGAAACCCGACACGATCACACTGTCACACTAAGATTGTCGGGTGTCGCTTCGCTCTACCCGACCTACAATGCGACTATAAAATATTAACGTTTGCAATAAAATGCGCAGAAAAACTGAAAACTAAATAACCCTGGTCAAACCACGACATCTGTTGCAGGTGTGCGTACCTGGGCAATCGCCTTGAAAACCTTGATGTCTCCCGATGTGATCAGGTCTGGATAGGCGATATTACCTATGTCCGTCTCAAAGGACACTTCATCTATGTTTGTCTGCTCATGGATGTCTTCACTCGCATGATCAGGGGGTGGCATATCAGTCAACACTTGACGCAATCTCTGGCATTGAAATCCTTAGAGACAGCATTATGTCAAAGTGTCCCAGAGATCCTCATTCTGATCAAGGTGTCCAATATCTTTCAGATTCGTATATCTCACTGCTTACGTATCATGGGAGTGAGATTTCAGTCGCCCGAAGAGGGTGTCCTTGGGAGAACGGATATGCTGAAAGACTTATCCGCACGCTCAAGGAAGAAGAAGTTCATCTCAACGACTATGAGGACATCCACGAAGCGAGAGCCCCATTGGGCATTTTATTGAACAAGTGTATCATTACAAACGCCCTCACTCTGCGTTAGGGTATTTGACATCTGTGGAATTTCAACAACAAAACTTGTCTTATCTTGCTGATTTTTGGGTCTGAATAAACGGTAGTACTTCAGACATTCCCTTGTAGGCAAGGTTTTATAGTGAAACTAATAATTACTTATACACTACGGTAGGTTCGGTTTCCTAACCGAACCGGTGTTTATTAAACCTCATAGATACGGTTAGGAAACCGCATCTACCAAGAAGTGTCCACGTATTTTTAGATTTTACTATAAACCGTGTCTACCTTAGAAAGAAGATAACTCAACCTAACTTGAGGAGAGAGCCATTGCTACCGCGTGGGAGTATAAAAAAGAATGATGCAATGCTTATTCATCCACATCCTTGACACAGCGAAAACCGATAGTACTTCCTGTCGTTAGATGATACCATCTGTCAGCAACACGCAGGTCGTCAGGACTTCCACCCCATCCGCCGCCGCGTAGAATTCGAAAGTTTTCATTGTCAGGCGCGAATTCTCTACCGAAGCGCGGGTTTTTGGGTGGAGACATCTCATAGAATTCACCGTTGTACTCATCAAAACACCATTCCCAAACATTTCCTGCCATGTCGTATAAATCGGAACCATTAGGCGTAAAACTGCCAACAGGTGACGTTTGTTTCCATTTATCTGTCCCACCCTCACCACCGAAATTGGCATCATCATGGGTAATTATATCACCAGTAGGATACTTTTTACCAATGAGATTACCGCGTGCTGCATATTCCCATTCAGCCTCAGTTGGTAACCTTTTATTCGCCCAGTTTGCATAAGCAACCGCATCGTTCCATTTCACGTTAACGACTGGACCATCAGGTTTATTAAACTTTGGGTCGTGCCATAGAGGTGGTGGTGGGTATCCTGTTGCTAATACGAACTGCTGGTAACGTGCGTTTGTCACCTCGTGAATATCTATGTAGAACGCGTCAACATAAACTTCATGAACTGGGTACTCATCAGGGGCTCCTGTGCCTTCAATATGATTTCCCATCTGAAAAGTACCAGCTGGAATCAGTCGCATTTGTGCGCCGTCAATGTGAGAGATAATTTTTTCAGTAATTTCCTTTGACGGAACGGTATTTTGAGAAGTTTCCGTGCATGCACAAAGGAGACAGATTGAAAGGAGAAAAAAGTATACGATACTAATTTTCAGGGACCTCTCCTAATTTTGAGGCAACTTCTGCTGCTGCTTCAATCAATTGTTTCTGTTCTTTTTCGTAGAGCGTTCGCACATCAAACCACAATTGGTCATTTTCTATCCGCCCAATGATAGGGACGCTTCCTCGTCTGAAATGTTCAGCCAGTTTTTCAGCAGAAATCTCTAAAGGATTAAGCACCACAGCAACACTCGGTAGTGTTTCAACAGGCAGTGACCCGCTTCCTATTTGTGAATGTGTTTCGGTAATCTCAACCGTAATAGTTTCAGCAAAAACTATCTTAAGTCTGTCAGCGATTTCCTTAGCAATCCCGTGCAGTTCATCAATTGAACGGGTATATCGGTGGAGCATTGGCAATTGTGTTAGCAAGGCATCAGGATTTAAGTAAGTTAACAGTGTTGCAGACAATGCTGCGATGGTCAGTTTATCTACGCGCAACGCACGCATCAACGGATTTTTACGAATTTGCAGAATCCATTCCGCTTTTCCTACGATAATACCTGCCTGTGGTCCGCCCAGCAACTTATCCCCACTAAAAGTTACAATATCAACGCCATCCTCAATTTTGTCAGCAACAACGGGTTCATGAGGTAATCGGTATGTAGAAAGGTCAACCAGTGCACCACTACCTAAATCCTCCATTGTTGGAATGCCGTGTTCTGTGCCGAGTTCAGTCAATTCTTGCATCTCTGGTGTTGTGGTAAAACCGACAACCTTATAATTACTCGGATGAACCTTTAATATAAGCGCCGTGTTTTCGTTTATCGCTTCAGCATAATCTCGGAGATGTGTTCGGTTTGTCGTGCCTACCTCTCTGAGAATAGCCCCACTCGCTGTCATCACATCAGGGATACGAAAAGCACCGCCAATCTCAATCAACTCACCGCGTGATACGATTACTTCCCTTCCTTTCGCTACGGTTTGTAAGGCAATTAAAACTGCAGCTGCATTGTTATTTACGACAGTTGATGCTTCACATCCGGTTAATTGTTGTAGGAGTGGTTCGGTAATCCGGTCTCTATGCCCGCGCTTGCCTGTTTCTAAGTCGTACTCCAAATTAACATAATTCTGTGCAGCATTTTGAAGGCTCTCACATGCAGAAGAGGATAACAGCGCACGACCAAGATTTGTGTGAGTTACAGTTCCAGTCGCATTCACGATAGCACGCAGCGGAGAACGTGTTTTTTCTTCTATCCATTGGCGTGCTAATATGGCATACTCCTCTGGTTTGGGCAATTTCAGTTTAATATTACCCTGCAGGATTTGGTCTCGAATATCAGCGACTACTGACCGTAGAACTTCTGTTACAAGTGGTCGAGCATAACATTCTTGCAATTCCTGCATTTCCGGTAGCAACAAGAGTTTATCAATCGCAGGGAGTTGACGTAGCAAGTTTTTTTTGTCTGATTTGACAGTCAATTTTTTATCCAGAGTAAATAGGTAGTATTGTAAAAATAGCCATGTATATTCGTTGATGTCGTTTAAATTTTATCAAATTAACCTTCAAATGTCAAACAATAATGGGAAGCTGATTTACCCCCAGTTTTTCAGAACCCATATTTGTATGTCTTATATCATAATAGTTTTGCAAAAGTGTTTTTTCTGATAAACTGTTTTCCAATCTTATTTTATAGAATCTATTTTAGGGTATTCCACTGAAACACATTGCATCGGTCAAAGTAAATCCGCGTATGCTCATCCCAGAAATAAAGCAAGAGTTCAAAAAAGTGTTGAAGCGTCCTGCTCTCAGAAATCTGATTTTGGTCATACTTGCGTGTCTTGGCACGAAAACATTTCAAATCAACACACTTGCGAACCACTTGCCTGTTTGCGTTGCCTATTATAAGGATGAAACAAAACGGCTGCGCTGGTTTATCGACGCAAACTTTCCGACACTTGTTGTTATGGGGGCGTGGTGTGCCTTTGTCTTATGGCAACTATATGACAAAACAGAGCGTGCGCCACACATTGTGCTTATTGATGAGACGGACATTCTCCAAGACTATAGGATTATCGTTATCGCTGTGCCATTCCGCAAACGCGCTATTTCTATCTATTGGAAAATCTACAAAAAAGACACCTTTGACAAGATGGTCTACCCGAGCCATAATGTGCTTGGTCAAGAGTTTTGCTATCAGTTCATCAAGCAGTTTGAAACTGCCTTACCGAATGTCAAAAGACCGGTCTTAGTGTTTGATAGATACTTTGCGCGCGCAAAGTATCTTATGAAACCTCTAATGGAAAATGGTATTGAGTTTGTCATACGCGTCTGTAAAAATGCTTGCTTTTATCACAAAGGACAACGCATCAAACTACAGACACTGAAAAATACAGAAACTTATCCCAACATATCTTATCACAGCACAGAGAAACTCAGACTGAACCTTTATGTTTTTAGAGACGCAAACCATCAAGAACCGCTTTATCTCGTATCAAATAGTTTACGAAATACGCAACTCTATCTTACCTATAAACATCGGATGCAGATAGAAGAATGTTTTCGGGATATAAAGACACTTTTCGGATTTCGGTATTTACGATTGAAACGACAAGAACTGCTACGGATCGCATTGCTATGGTTTATCGTCTGTGTAAGTTATGGTATCTGTTTCCTCCATTTTGAAAAATCTGGAGAGCGGTGGGTAAAAACCTATAATACTTATCATACAAAAACATATTCGCTCATTTTTGTCATAAAAAGGATACTGGAGATAACTTGGAAACCTGACATTTTCCTTGACCCATATTTTAATCTAAACGATTGTGAGGGATAAAGTTCGTGCCAGTTCAGCATTGACTTCCTCACACAAAGCATCTAAAAAACCTTATGTACATTGTCTCTACAAAAACTGGGGTAAATCAGAAGTTTGTTTCTATGGAATTGACATAACTCCAAATGTTTGTTATAATCTTCTCGCGTTAACTACGGTTTGTGATGGATTGTTATGCACCAGAACGTAAAATTTTACACCTCTATTATGTTTATGCTGATCTCTGCATCGTTATCGTTTGCGGGGTGTGGAAATACACAAAAACATCCTGAATTAAGAGTTTTTGGTGCAATGAGTTTGACAGATGTGTTGACAGAAATTGGTGACCAGTTTACAACAAAGCAAGGTGTCAGGGTTAGTTATAATTTTGCGGCATCTTCAACGCTGCAACGGCAAATTGAAAAGGGTGCATCGGCAGATGTTTTCATTTCAGCAAGTCCCCAACAAGTTGCTGCACTTGAAACTCATGAAATGCTTGAAACCGGTAGTCGCTACGATGTGCTGTCAAATCGGTTAGTCCTTGTTTCTCATAAAAACTCCGTTTTATCCGTGGAATCCGTTGAGAGGCTCGCCGATGCCACTGTTTCGCGAATTGCCATTGGACAACCCGAAATT
This sequence comes from Candidatus Poribacteria bacterium, assembly GCA_028820635.1. GTDB lineage: Bacteria > Poribacteria > WGA-4E > WGA-4E > WGA-3G > MSPOR6. Next base: position 17,308 of record JAPPIG010000100.1, on the reverse strand, counting down.
GTGCCTGCTGGCACTTATGCGAAAGAGGTTTTGACGCATCTCGGTTTATGGGAAAAGGTACATCCTAAGTTAGTCTTTGGGACTGATGTCCGAGCGACACTTGCGTATGTCAGTGCTGGAAATGTTGACGTGGCGATTGTCTATCAAACAGACGTTGCACTCAGTAAAAATGTCAAAATACTTTATGAACTTCCAGCTGAAACACATAGTCCAATAGTCTATCCAGCTGTTATACTAAAAGATAGTGACCGAAAACAGTTAGCACAACAATTTATAGCGTGTTTGAAAACCCCAACTGCCACTAAAATTTTTGAAAAACATGGATTTACCTGTTTAACGACTGATTCAGCACAGTAGAAACGGGCATACTATATCGCAATGAGGATAACCCCTGCCGAAATTGATGCTCTCATCTTATCTATAAAAGTTGCATTGTTGAGTCTCGTTGTAATGTTTCCACCCGGACTGGTGGTGGGTTGGCTTCTTGCAAAACGGGATTTTGCTGGGAAATCTGTTCTGAACACATTCGTCATGCTGCCCTTGGTTCTTCCACCTGTGGTAAGTGGGTATTTACTTCTAATTCTCTTGAGTAAACACGGGATCATCGGAGGTTTTTTATATAACGTCTTCAATTTAGAACTTGTTTTTTCGCCATTTGCTGTTGTAATCGCAGTTTCGATTATCTCCTTTCCTCTATTAGTGCGGGGTATCATAACAGGAATGGAGTCTGTGCCATCTGAACTTGAAAACACGGCGCGAACGCTTGGCGCATCACCAATCAAAGTATTCTGCACGATAACACTACCGCTTGCATCACGCGGCATTATCGGGGGAACAATTCTCGGTTTTTCAAAAAGTCTGGGAGAGTTTGGTGCAACTATTATGGTTGCAGGTAACATCCCTGGCAAAACACAAACAATGGCATTAGCGATTTTCAATGCTGTGAACTTAGGGGAAGATGCTTCGGTTTACCGATTAGTTTTAATTTCAACTATTGTCGCATTTATTGCGATCTGGTTAACGGAACGTATCACTCTTAAACAGGATTAGAGCGCGGTTATCAATATTGAATCTATACAATAAACATGACAAAGTAAGGCGAAGACTCTTACAATTCTTTAAACACAAAGGAGAAACAAGATGGGTATGGAAGCACTTTTGTTTTTTATCGCTGCTGGTATATTTTTTGTGGTGATCTTGATTGTGATTCAGCGTTCAAAAAACAATCAATCACGAAGGAAAAAGCACCAGCAGGATGGTCACGCTGAAGACCCTAATACTGTTGACGATACTGGGGATACTCTCTTTACTGGTCTACTACTTGGTAGTATATTAGGCAGTGATAATCAGAATGACTCGTCTACCGATTCAGATTCCAGTGGTAGTGATGGTGGAGGCGATGTCGGAGGAGGATTCGACGGTGGCTTTGATGGAGGCGGCGGATTTGATGGTGGTGGAATCGACTAAATAGATGTAGGTCGGGTAGGGCGAGCGAAACCTATAAATCAATGCTATGAATGCTTGTTGGCATTCAGCGGGTGTCAATTAGCGAGGAAAGTTAGTGCACCTGATACACTTATCGCCCCTCTGGGGCTTGCTATTGACGGATCAACGCGGACTATACACCTTTCGCCTCTCTGAGGCTTGGTAAATCACATCTCAGCACCAGCGGTGCGGAAGGTGTATAGAATTTATATCACCCCCAAAGCCAAAGCACCAGCGGTGCGAAAGGTGTATGGCGTAAATCGGGTTTACAAGGAACTGCAACAAAAGACATGTTCTTAAATTGACGACTATGGGTAGGGCGAGCGAAACGTGACATATACCATAGACACATTCACCGCTAATTCCATAAACATTTATTGAACTCAACTTATTTTACATTTACACAAATGCATCTTATGCAACATAGATACCTATTTTTCACAATCACCCTTCTTATAATCTCCCCGCTCGCTACGTTTGCCCAAGAACACACCTCATTAACACACGGCGGTAGTGTGCAAGCAGTCGCATATTCTCCTATCAATTCGTCACTTATAGCGAGTGCAGGCGGAAATCACACGGTTAAATTATGGGATTTAGAGGAGGAAATTGTAACTACCTTAGGTAGCCACAGTGAAACTGTCAATTCTATCGCTTTTTCTCCGGATGGACAGCGGCTTGTTAGCGCAAGCGATGATTATACCTTCAAATTGTGGGATGTCCAAGGTAAACGTCACCTTTCAACGCTATCACATATTACCGATAATGCTCGCTCACAAATCAAAGCGGTTACCTTTTCATCTGATGGGCAAAAAATTGCGACTGCTGGACGACACGTCAAGATATGGGATATTCATACCCTCAGAGAGATAATGACAATCAGGCATGCTGCTTGGGTTTATGCAGTTGCTTTTTCCTTTGATAGTCAATATCTTGCTATGGGTGATGCAAGCGGACAGATAAGTATCAAGAATCTTAGAAATCAACAGGATGTTGTCCAATTTAGAGGTGATCCCGAATTTATATATGTTGTTAAGTTTTCGCCTGACGATCAAACACTTGCATGTGCTGGGTATAACGGAGGCATTAATCTGTGGAAACTACCAAATTGGGAACAGGCTGGCACGTTACCTACTAACGGCACAGTCACCGACCTCAGTTTTTCACCGGACAGCAGTAAACTTGCCAGCGCAAATTATGAAGCGGTAAACCTCTGGACAATTCACGACGGCGAAAAAATTGCTACGCTAAAGGGACACGTCGGGTGGGTGAATGCTGCCGCTTTTTCTCATGATGGAAATTCCATAATCAGTGGTGGTAGTGACGGAACGCTCAGACTCTGGGATGTAACATCTTATCAGTCATCTCCGCAGGATATGGTAAGAATTATCTACTTTATCCCAAATAATCGTAGTGCTCAACCCGATATGTGGACAAAACTGGATCGTCTCATCAGAGATGTACAAGACCTTTATGCTGACCAGATGGAAGCGAACGGATTCGGCAGAAAGACATTTTCCTTTGAAACAGATGAAAATGGGGAAACTGTCGTCTATCGTGTTGATGGAAACTTTAATGACGCACACTATCATGCCAATACTACCGGGAAGATTCATGCTGAAGTCGCTTCGCTGTTTGATTTGGAAAAGCACGTCTATCTGATTGTAGCAGAGGTTAGTAATCAAGCCATTGAACAAGGAGGTTTTTGTGGAGTCGGTGGCAGTAATTGGTATAGACTTGAGCATCAGGTAAAAACACACGGAGGATACGCCGTTATCCCCGCATCCGGAGATTGTTTTGATGATGAGAGAGGCACGATTGTCGCTGCACATGAACTCGGACATGCTTTTGGATTAGACCACGACTTCAGAGACAATAGATATATCATGTCTTATGGCGAAACCCCTGATCGGTTTTCCAAATGTGCTACTGAATGGTTGAGTGTGAGTCGTTTTTTTAATACAGACCAGCCTGCATTCAACGACCTGACGACACTACAGATGCTCACTTCGGAGACTTATCCGCCAAATGCCACTAGTTTCCCGATTCTTTTTCAGATTACTGATTTTGACGGTATTCATCAGGTTCAGTTGCTTGCTCCAACAACGAATGCAGACCCCGCATCCGGCACAAAATTACATAGTTGTAAACATATAAATGCACAAAGTACCGCTGTTACATTCGACATAGCCTCCTTTACCTCACTGCCTATGAACACGGTTGTGTTACAAGTTATTGATGTTCACGGAAATATCACACGGCAGCAGTATGTATTGAGAGCAGGAGAGTTGTCTTCGGTTGAAAACCCCGCCGATGTGAACGCGGATGGCAAGGTTGATACGACTGATCTTGTGCTTGTTGCTGCCCGCTTCGGTGAAACTGTCATCGGTAGTGTCAATCCGAATCCTGATGTCAATCGGGATGGTATTGTAGATATTATTGATCTGCTATTGGTTGTAAATGAAATTAATTCCGATGCGAATGCAGCGCCAGCACACTCGCATCAGATCGCCTCGCTCAATGCAAAGACTTTGCAACAGTGGATTGATATGGCAAAGCGGATACCCAATAGAGATGCAACCGTTGAAAAGGGAATTATTGTTCTGGAAAAACTCCTCGCAGCTATGATGCCAATAGAAACGCGTCTCTTGGAAAACTATCCCAATCCGTTCAATCCGGAGACGTGGATTCCGTATCAGTTAGTCTCTGACGCTGATGTTACGATCACAATATACGATGTGCGCGGTAACCCTATCCGCACATTAGATATGGGACATCAACCTGCAGGGACATATTATGGTAGGAGCAGCGCTGCGTATTGGGATGGTCGTAACGATAGTGGTGAGTCGGTTGCGAGTGGTCTCTATTTTTATACTTTGTCTACGGGGGATTTTGCTGCAACGAGGAAGATGTTGTTGCGGAAGTAGGTTGCATCTTGTGGTAATCTACTTCTGGAATATTTGAAAATTTAAGAATTATGAATGAAGAGATCCTCAGAAAATACATCAATGAGTTCAGGAATTTACGAATAGATAAGGCACATGGTAATGCACCACATCAACCAGTACTCTTGTTAACAATTATTGAAATGATTGAGCAAGAACAGATTGAAATAAACAAAATCCCTCCATCGCCCCATTTAGTTGAGAAATTTCTAAAGTATTGGAATTGCGTCACAAATAGGAAACCAAATCCCGCTTTACCATTCTTCCACCTAAAGAGCCGCAGTTTTTGGCATCATCACCCAAATCCTGGTTATGAAAAAGCATTAGAAGTCGTTTCTCAAATAAAGACTTTTCCTCAACTACGAAAGATGATATCACATGCAAGTCTTGATGAAGAACTTTTTACTTTACTAATTCAACCTTTGGAAAGAGAGATATTACGGAAAACACTCATTGACAAGTATTTCCTCGGTTTGACGAATGAAATCCAAAGTGTTATTTCAGAAGAACAACAGATCAGTGGTTTTAGCAAGGAACTATTGGATTATGTTCAACACGATTTCTCAACAGAACTTGATGAACCAATTGAAAGTGAAAAAAAGATTCGAGAACATGGTTTTCGCCGCACAATCATGAGGATTTACGACTATACTTGTGCTGTCTGCAAGTTGCAGATTTTAACATTGAATGGTGAAAGTGTTACTGAAGCTGCACACATAATTCCGTTCAATAGATCAAACAATGACGATGTTCGAAATGGAATTTCTCTATGCAAACTACACCATTGGGCTTTTGACAAATACTTGATCTCCGTAGACGAGTCGTATAATGTTATTGTTTCAGAATTAATGACTGAACGGGGACCAACAGAATGGATGTTAAAAACATTGTGCGGTAAAGCGATACTATTGCCAAAGCAAAAGGAACTTTATCCTGCTCAAGATGCTTTAGCATGGCATCGCGAGAAAGTGTGTAGACAATAATTTGCTATAACACTTGAGAGTCCTCATTTCCCTTGCATTCCAACAGAATATCCTCTAAACTAACACATCAAATCAGATGCATTTCTCATAAGGAGATAACGGTATGGCAATCCGCGTGGGTATTGTTGGCACGGGTGGTATTTCGCGTGCACACCACAGAACTTATACGAAAGTAGGTGGATTTGAGATCATCGCGGTGTGCGACATTATTGCTGAAAAAGCGCGACAAGCTGCGGAAAACTGGGGTGTGCCGAAAAAGAATGTATTCACAAGTTACAACAAGATGCTGGAAATGGATGAGATTGACACGGTGAGTGTCTGCACATATAACCAAGCACATCGGCGCCCCACCGTCGCAGCGTTGAACGCGGGTAAACACGTCTTCTGTGAAAAACCGATGGCAGCAACACTTGCAGATGCAACCGCGATGGTGCGTGCAGCGGAAGCGTCAGGCAAAATACTGCAGATCGGGCTAAAAAGCGCGTTTACGCCACAACTTCAATTTGCCAAAAAAGTCATTGATGAAGGCATCCTCGGTGATATTTACTATTCCGAATCTGCAAGATGCCGTCGGCGCGGGAATCCTGGTCGGACGTTTATCTACAAGAAGACCGCGGGTGCTGGCGCAATCGTTGACATTGGTGTCTACAACTTGCACAACTCGCTTTATGCGATGGGGTATCCGAAACCGGTGCGTGTTTCTGCCATTACCGAAGACTATATCTCAATGCAACATCCTCGGTTCAAAGATAAAATGGACGTGGAAGAATTTGGCGCTGCATGGGTGCGGTTTGAGAATGGTGGCGTGATGGTATTTAAGATTTCGTGGGCAGTTCACCAAGACTCGCTCGGTGGTGTCTTCTGCCTCGGTAAGAATGCTGGAATATCATTAGACGGACCAATCGTCTATGCAGATTCCTATAGCAAAGAGCTGCAGAAACTCGTGAAATCCGAGGGGCTAACTGCAAAAGCCGATCCACCAGAGGGAATGACAACTATTAACTTCAATGGATTTCCGGAGGTTGACGTTTGGGAAGCACAGATGACAGCGTTCCGTGAAGCAGTCAAAACTGACGCTGCCTCACCGCTACCACCCGAAGGTGTCCTCCTCACGAATGTGATTATGGATGGTATCTTCCGCTCACATGAAAGTAGGAAAGAGGTGGCGGTAAAGGTTCCTGAAATTTAGTGATATTATTGACGATCTGTAACACCACTATTCACTCAACAGAGCCATTCAATTCTCCAACAATTTCTTTCTTTACCAAGCCTCCAAAAAATCGCGTCAACCACCAGGGCGACAACAAAATGCACGCGCATCCAAGATGCAAAAAACGTCTCAACCCCAACTTTTCCTGCAAACTTATTGTCAATATATTGGATATCTATTGTTCCTAACGCCATAAAAACCTCTGATCACCACACAGAACTTGGTATAATATCAGTATGAAAAGAGAAAACCGATCCCCATACACACCGAGAATCGAAAGCAACTCTCTAACGCAAAGACGGAGACCCAAAACTTATGAAAATAAAATATCGTCAGCAAAAGGAAACCCGTGTTCCTCAACGCAGATAAAAAAAATAAAATTTAAATAAAATGTCTATAAACCCATACAGATACTGAGTTTATAGCGAATTTCAAAAAGTTACCATGGTAACAAAAACGTTACCAAATGGTAACTTTTTAAGGTGATGATTCCAATGAATGAAAAGAAAATACAATCAATTCGTGCATCTGAGGGAACGATTTTTCGGTCACAACTTTTGACAAAAACAGATAATTAGACGAAAATTGAATGCCTCTGATTCACCCAATTTTTTCCTTGCATTTTCAACTGAATATCGTCTAAACTAATGCATCAACACAATTGCATTCTCATAAGGAGATAACAATATGGCAGTACGAGTAGGTATTATTGGTACAGGTGGCATTTCACGTGCACACCGAGGGACCTATGAGAAAGTAGGCGGTTTTGAAATTGTCGCTGTGTGTGACATTATCAAAAGTAAAGCAAACCAAGCCGCTGAAGAGTGGGGTGTCCCGAAAAAGAACGCTTTTTCAAGTTATAATAAGATGCTTGAGATGGATGATCTTGATGCTGTGAGTGTCTGTACTTACAATCAGGGACATCGACGACCAACGGTTGCGGCATTGAATGCAGGTAAACACGTCCTCTGTGAAAAACCGATGGCAGCAACGCTGCCAGATGCGACCGCGATGGTGCGGGCAGCTAAGGAATCAGGTAAAATCTTGCAAATCGGTCTCAATCCAACGTTTGATCCGAGGCTCCAATTTGCGAGGAAGGTATATGACGAAGGATTACTTGGTGATATTTATTACTCCGAATCCGCTGGGTGCAGGCGACGCGGGAATCCCGGACATACCTTCATTTACAAAAAGACTGCGGGCGCGGGAGCAACCGTCGATATCGGTGTCTACAATATGCATAGGTCGCTGTTTGCAATGGCGTATCCGAAACCTGTGCGGGTCTCAGCCATTACCGAGGACTACATATCGATGCAGGATCCGAGGTTCCAAGGAAAAATGGATGTTGAAGAGTTCAGCGTGGCATGGATCCGATTTGAAAACGGTGGTGTTATGGTGTTTAAGATCTCTTGGGCAGTGCATGCGAACTCACTCGGTGGCAATTTCCATCTCGGCACAAAAGCAGGGATTTCATTGGACGGACCGGTAATTTTTGCCGATGCGTATGATGGTGATCTCAAGAAACTTGTAGAATCGGAAGGATTGACAGCGGAACCTGACCCACCGGAAGGGATGACGACTATCAATTTCTCCGGATTCCCATCGTCTGATAACTGGGCGAAACAGATGATCACTTTCCGTGAAGCCGTCAAAGCAGACGCGCCCTCCCCAATATCGCCTGAGGGTGTCCTCCTCACGAATGTGATTATGGATGGTATCTTCCGCTCACATGCAGCAGGCAAAGAGGTTGCGGTGAAAGTGCCAGAGATATAGAGTTAACCGAAACTTGTTGGCGAGGTCTTTGTGCTTCGATCCCTAAATTCGTTGTAAGGCGAGGTCTCTGTGCCTCGCCATTAGCAATGATAAATCACAAAAATCTTTCCGCGTTTCCCACCTACATCCACACTAACCCGTTGCCTTGTTCTGAGCGATTTTTGTTGTTTGAGTATCTTGTCTAAAAGTGCCGGTTGTAAAGTAAGCAACACCATTTTTCCATTCGGCTTAAGCACAGTTTCATATTCATGGAGACATTTTCTATACAAGTTAGCGAGTTGAGAAGTATTTTCGTTTCTTTCAACTATTGGTAGGTTAGAGACGATTTTGTCGACAGAATTCGGTTGTATTGGCAGGGATTGTGTGTTCCAATGAAAAAACTGACGCGGTTGATGTTGCCTACCAAAATTTCTCTGCGTAGCGTTTAACGCATCTTTAGAGAGGTCACCACCGATAAGGTAACGGTAACGTCCTGCAAAAGCACGTTCCAATAGAATAGTTCCCGCCCCACACATAGGATCTAAAAAGAGATCGTTCGGATGTGGTTGTGAAAGCCACACCATACTATACGCCAAAGTCGGTTTAATTGATTGCGGTACGTGTGCCTGCTTATATGAACGTTGTGCCATCTCAGGTTTGGAAAGTCGGATACTGATATAAGCATCCTGACCATGCACCTCTGCCCACACATCCAACCCTGAACTTGACTGAGTCAATTGCCAACCACGATCAACTAATACCCTTTCAACAACTTGATGTAAATCACGTTTTTGAAAATTACGGAATCCAGACATCCGACTAATAACACGAAACGGTATCCGTCTCCGCATACGGATACCGACTTGCCGACAACAAGCCAGTGTTTCCCCAAAGTTAAACCGAGTCAATGCCTGCCTTATAGCAGTCAAAGAACTACGCGAACGCGTCATCTTCGGAATATGTTTTATTATTACAAACAGATGTTCCGCTGTCCGCAGCGATAATAAATCCTTTGGGTTACCTGTGTATTGAAAGACAATTCGTTGCGGTTTCCGCATCAGGATTTTGAATTGTTCAGTATCCCCAAAGCGCGCAATTATCTCTTGTCGGGCGATATTTTCCAGTCCCGCTGTGACGAAAATTGAATAGATCATCTGTATCCTTCTATGGCTGCGGCCAATTTAGGTGTCGGTGCAGGAATTGGAATGTCTTATCGGAATTAATCTGATGTCCACCATCAAAGAATTCAATCTCAGTCTTGTCGGCTATACCGAGGCGGACATAAAGACGTCGCACCGTAGCGAATTCATGTGCTACCCATTCATCGGGCGCCACACCATCATCATGACCGCGTTCCACCATAAATGGACGGGGCGCGATTAGTCCTGCCATTTCAGCATAGTTGAACGTGTTTCCCAAATCAAATTCAAACATCTCATATTCACCAGTGAACATGTAGCTATAACGTGAGTCAAACGTAGCATTTTTCACAATCCACTCATTGAAATCCGCTGAGCAGATAGAGCAGGCATATTTTTCAAGCACTGCTGGCACGCGCATCGCTGTTTTTCCACCGTAGGAGAGTCCGTAGAAACCGATTCGGTTTTCATCAACGTATGGAAGTCCTGCTAACCAGTCGAGCGTGCGTTCATGCTGGCGGATAATCAACGAAAAGAGCGACCATTTGATTGGATTTGCTTTCCGTTGAATGACACGGAAAGCATCCTGACCAATGTAAGGGTTCTGTGGTGCGTAGGTTATAAAACCTCTATCTGCCAACTGCGCTGCGTATGAATGATAGACTGATTGTATTTTCGGATCGGCAGTATCCTGCGGTCTACCCTCTAACCCGTGCTGACAAACAACAACGGGACGTTGCTCTTCTGGGTCAAGGTCATTCGGTAATAGCAAGATGCCGTAAGCAAATACATCTTCCCAGACATCAAGCACAACTTCGTACCCTTTCCATTTGGGTTCGTCATATATCAAGCGCGTTCTCGGATTCGCAGACACGTCGGGCGGAGGACACCGACCAATGACCTCATCCCAGAAATAGGTTTTTGCATCCGCGCATGTCTCTTCCCATTTTTCCAGTGAAGATATATCCGTTTTATTCCAGAAGAACTCCTGCCTTCGCGTGGCTGCCTCCCATAAAAAACGTTGCGTCAGATTCACGAGTTGCATAAACTGGCGTTGTTGCCGTGCATCGTAGTCAAATGGCTCTGTAGTATCTGCAGTTAGAGGTTGGTTTTTGTCAATGTGTGCATTTTCAACGCCAAGACTCGTGAGAAATGTAGTTAATGTCTCTGTGGAACCGGATAATCCATCTTCAGGACAAATTAGGTGAATACTATCTTGGCAACCCAGTTCTTGATAAACAGTCCTTGCACGATTAAACTCTGTTTCTACGGACGCGATTGGCGGCGAGACAAGTTGGCCAGGTGCTGCACCACCTCGACCATCGCGTCTGGGCGGTGGTCCGATAACCTCTGGTCCACGACTCGCTTCAACGATTAACGAACGCGGTGCAATGAGACTCGCAATCTCAGCGTCACCAAATTCATGGATGAGTCCCCATACGTTACGGTAAATCGGTTCACGCCAAACTTCTTCACGCGATTGAAAATAGCCGCTGACAACCGTAGCCTGAATTCGTTCATCTACGGCAGCACTACAGAATGCAATTAATCCACCTTCACCGTAACCCATAACACCAATCGGTTCATCAAAAGAGGACATCCAATCCACAAGTGATAAGACTTTCTGCACCTCATATCCGATCATGTGCCGTCCCAATTGATATGCCATACGGTAGATAAATTCGCGATGCGGTTGATTGGTAAATGCCCCGATTTTAGGATTGCCAGAGTAGGTATCCTCACGATTGATAAGCAGCGGAATCACAACCCGACATCCAGCACTCGCTAAATGCAGCGCAAATTGTGCATTAGGTGGAAGTTCGTCGGTTACACCTGCAATCATCTCAGGCGTCCAATCCGCATCCGCCAATGCAATAATTTGAGCGACGACAGGTGTACCATCATTCGGTTCTAACAGCAATCCTTCACCATCAACTTCATCAAAAACTTGCCAACGAACACGGGATATGGAGTAATTCTCACCTTTTGCTATATGTGCAGAGGCTTTTGTCGTTCCAAGATACGAAATCGCTTCAATTGGTAGGCGTTCATCATAACATCCTATCTGTTTTCTGAACCGTTGTCTGTTCGGTTCAACGGATTCGGTATATGCAGTATGTGAACTATAATCGCGATTCCACAACGTTTCACGTTTTTCTGCTGCGATCTCTATGGCACGGGTAACGTAGTTATCAAGGTCTTCAACCATTTGTGCGGCAAGATCACCTTCAAAAGTCAAAGGTGCTGTACCATGTAATTCTGACGTGTGATTGTTTGACATGATTTTTCTCACCTATTCGGACAAAGGCACACAAATAATTGCATGCCTGCATAGTTATATGATTCCTTCCTGCTTTAACTGTTCTACTTCACCAGAGGACATTTTTAATGTATCAGTCAATATCTCTACAGTATGTTCACCGAGACTGGGAGCAGGAGCATCTACATGACCGGGAGAATCGGAGAGTTTAATCGGCACACCCGGCACGCCAACCGCACCAGTAACTTCATGTATCACTTGTGTAATCATCTGTCGTGCTTTGACTTGTGGATGACTAACAACCTTGTCAATCGTGTTGATGGGACCGCACGGCACACCGATTTTTTCCAATGTTTCAATCCATTCATCTGTTGTGTGTTGCCGCATAATCTCAGAGAGAATAGGAAACAACTCACCATGATTTTCTGTCCGATCTGCATTAGAACAAAACCGTGGGTCAGAGATAAGATTTTTCTGATCTACATGCTCACAGAATTTTGCCCATAGTACATCGTTGCCGATAGCAATAATAATGTGTCCGTCTGCTGATTCAAATGCTTCAAACGGGGTTATTGCAGGGTGTCGACTGCCGAGTGGTTTGGGGATTTCATCTGTAGCGAAATAGCGGACGATTGCATTCTCCAATACTGCAACGAGACTGTCTAACATTGCCACATCTACCAACTGACCTTTTCCAGTGTTGTTGCGATGATGAAGTGCGGATAAGATACCAATTGATGTGAAGAGTGCAGCGGTGATGTCGCTAATAGAAGTTCCAACACGCACGGGAGGCCCATCTGGTTCTCCCGTAATACTGATAATACCACCCATCCCCTGAATAATCATATCATAAGCACCTTGTTGAGCAAAGGGACCGGTTTGTCCAAAACCGGAACATGCAGCATAAATGAGTGATGGATGTTCAGTTGCAAGTGTTTCGTAGTTTAAACCGAGTTTATTCATCGTCCCCGGACGGAAATTTTCTACTAAAATGTCGCTCTGCCTAACAAGTTGCTTGAATATATGTTTTCCACGGTCGGTCTTGAGGTCAAGTGTTATACTCCGTTTGCCACGATTCACACTCATAAAGTAGAGACTAAATCCGTTTTTAAATGGACCGAAGTTCCGTGATTCATCCCCAATTCCCGGTTGTTCAATTTTTATGACTTCCGCGCCAAGGTCGCCAAGGATCATCGTTGCATAAGGTCCCGCAAGTACTCTTGTTAAATCTAATACCTTTATTCCGTCCAATGGACCTGCCATATATTCATTCCTTGCGTTCTAAAAAGTTGCTTTTCTGATGCATACGTGCTAAAATGAAAACACATTATATGTTAGCATCAAATAGTGTCTGTGTCCATAAGTTTTTAATGAAAGTATGATGTCGCTTGAAGGAGAACATCAATGGATAAACTAAAGATCGCACATATAGGAACAGGTAACCGCGGGTCTAATACGTACCTTCCACTGATAGCAAAGCTGAAAGATGACTTAGAACTCGTTGCGGTGTGTGATGTGCATGAAAAAAGGGTTGCGGAGCAAGGAGAAAAGTATAATGTGCCTGCCTACACTGATACTGAACAGATGTTAGAGACGGAAAAACCAGATTTCTGTTCTATTGTGATCACACCGAGTAACAATCACGTTCCAGGTCTTCTCTGTTCGCAACATGGTGTGAGTTATTGCACAGAAACGCCGATTAATACCGACCTCAAACGTGCAGATATGATGATTGAAGCAGCCAAAGAGCATGGCACAAAGTTAGAGGTCAACGAAAACTATTATCGCCGTCCATCTGAACGTATTAAGCGGGAAATGATTCTTCAAGGCATTTTTGGCAAAGTGAACGTAGCTCACAACGATTTCCGTGGACACGGCTATCATGGTATTGGTCTTATACGGAGTTATGTTGGGTTTGACAACGAACCGTTGCAGGTTTACGGTTTTAATAAATCGTATAGTGTGCAGGATCACGTGTGGCGAAAGGGACAACCCCGCCGTAAGAAAGAGGATTGGCTACATTCAGTTATTGAATTCGCTGACGGAGCAGTAGGGATTTTTAACTTCACCAGTCTTTCTTATGGTTCACCGCTTCGTGGTTTTAATGGAACAAAATTCTATGCGGAGCGCGGCATGTGTTTCCGTGACGATGCCGTTATCTTAAACGATGATGCGGACGAACAGCGACCTGTAACTATTACACGCAAAACGAATAACGTGGAAGGTTATGAAACGCTTGCTGCCCTTGTTACTGATACTAACCCTGAAGTTGTATGGGAAAACCCACTGCAAAATTACCCACTCAGCGATGGCGACATTACTGTTGCATCGGAATTAATGAGCATCGCAAATGCTGTCCGAAACGATACTGAACCGGAATATGGTGCATACAACGGGCGTAAAGATAGGGAAATTGATGTTGCTATGGGTCGCTCATGCTCAAATAATGGAGCACCTGTTACTTTTCCATTTGAATACTAAAAAAAGAAAATGTTCCTATTTCGTAGCAAGGCTTAGAGAGATTTTGCTTGTTATGCTCATCGTATTGGGCTATACTTAAGGGGTAGATTATTTTACTTGGAGGATGAATAGGTGTTGAAATCTTTTCAATCAATTTTCATTTTACTTCTGATATTCGGTTTAGGTGTAACGCTGCTCGCTAACGAATGGGCAACGAGTTTCTTTCCTGACAAACCTGGAAGTTATTGGATTTATGAGGATCAAGACGGAAACGAATTAACTCGCTACGCTGTTGAGGAAAAAGATGTTGAAGGCGAGACATTTCGCGCTTTTGACTATGAACCTGAAATTGATGATTGGGAAAAATATCTGTATGCTGTGCATCCATTTCTGTATAAAGTTGGAGAAGAATGGGTAGCATTTTATGTTGGGAATGACATAGAAGTTGCTACTGAGTCGATCCTAACTAAAAAGCTTGATGAAACATTTGGAGCGATTCAACAACGGTTTGCGGGACAACTCCCAGAAGGGATCACGATGGATTTCAACTACACAATTGAACCTAAAGCACAAGATTATTTCTATCTTTTTCCTACGCCTGTAAAATATAATGAAGAATGGATTGCTATGCGACTGAGCGTAAAAGTAAAGGTGAAAATGGACATCCAAGGAGCACCCGTTGAAATTCCGGCAGAACTGAAATCCATCTCATCTACGACTAATGTTGTGAAAACCGGTAATGTTATTGGAACAGAAACTGTTGAAACACAAGCAGGAACGTTTGAAGATTGCTTAAAAATTGAGTATCGGACCAAAACAACTGTAAACACAACACTTCCTACTGAGTTTAAGCAACTCCTTCCTGAGCAGCAACCAGCTGAATCGGTTACCACTCTCTGGTTAGCACCGAACGTCGGAATTGTCAAATTCAGTAGTGGACAGGAGAATTCGGATGATATGAAAACCCTTGAACTCAAAAACTATGAAATCCAAACCGATGAATCCGAAAGCGGGGATAGTAAATAATCTACAAGCATTCTTATAATGCTTTACACATATTTATAATGCTATTTAGGTTACACTCAGGATGTTGAAAAAACTGTGTCCTCTCTTGATATTTTTCCTATCTTTTTATTTTTCTTCGACTCTAATAGGGTACGAATCCACACATAAATATTTTCCAAGCACACTTGGAAGTTTTTGGATCTTTGAAGACCAAGACGGTAACGAGTTTACTCGCCAAATAATTGAAACTGAAGAAATTACAGGTGAGACATATTACAATTTCTGTTACGAACCCGTGTTAGAAGACTGGAAAGATTTTCACCGTTACATGCATCTTTCTCTGTTTAATGTAGGGGAGGAGTGGATAACGTTTGTTGTGGGAGATAAAATAAAGAAAGCAGTGGCGGCACGTCTCACTCGGGAGATGGAGATTTTCTCTAAGTTGGCAAAGAGTTCTTTGGAAAACAGTGCCCCGGCCGAACTCAACCTTACTGTTGACTTCAACTATAATGTGAAAGTAGAAGCGGAAGACCAATTCAATTTACTTCCTATCCAAACAACTCCTGATGAAGAATGGGAAGCAACACAAATTAATGCCAAAATCACAATGAAGTTTGACATACAGGGTCTACCAGACTTTCAGAACGCTGCAGATATTCCTGAAATGACAGTTGATTTTTCTATCATTGAGACAGGAAAAATCCTCGGCACAGAGACCGTTGAGACACCTGCTGGCACATTTGAAGATTGTTTAAAGGTTGAGTTTAAAACAGAAACAGAAATGATAGCATCCCATCCATCAGGCACAGGAACAGAAGACTTACCGGGGGAATCGGTCACAACTTTATGGTTCGCGCCAAATGTTGGAATTGTGAAATTTCACCAGGAAACCGAGAAAATTTTTCTCAATATGTTATCAACAAGAGATGCTATTGAAACGTATGTATCTGATGAAGAAGCTGCAGAAATCACTGCTCCTTCGGTCAAGACTTATGAATTAAAAAAATACGAAATAGCATCTGAAGTTTTACCAAAAAATGACAACAAATAATAGATTACCATCAAATTTATAGCAATAAAAAATAGATATGGAGAATTCTCATGTTAAGAAAGTGTAGTGTAGCATTTATATTACTGTTAGTCTTTAGTTTTAGCGTAACCTTGTTAGGAATTGAGCCAGCGCAGGTATATTTTCCTGGGACTTTAGAGAGTTTTTGGGTTTATGAAGACCATGAAGGGAACGAGTTAACACGTGTTGCGATTGAAGGCGAAGAAATTGCTGGTAAAACCTATCCTGCCTTCAGTTATGAACCAGAGTTAGAAGATTGGGCGGATTATAGTTGTTTCATTCATCCCTCATTATATAATGTAAGTGAAGCAGGTATCACACTTGTTGTAGGTGAAGAAGTAGAGAATGGAGTCAATGCACGTTTAAAAAAAGAGATGGATATGTTTGCCGAAGTTTTAAGCCAAGAAATGTTAACCCAATTGCCGCCAGGTGTAGAAATACCCAACTTTAATTTGCATGTTGATGTTGAGGCAGAAGCACACGACCACTTGTTTCTGCTGCCTGATACTATTACAATCAATGAGGAATGGGACGTTAACCAAATTGAAGTAAAGGCTAAGATAATTCCTGAAGGTCTTGGCGATCCAAATAATGAACAATTGAAGGTAGATTTCACCATTGTAGAAACAGGAATTGTGGTTGGTACAGAAACTGTTGAAACGATAGCTGGGACATTTGAAGACTGTTTGAAAGTTGAATATCGCACAGAAACAACAGCAGTAATGACGCCTAACCCACCACCTGAGGAAGTCGCTCCTTCAGGTGAAACCGTAACAACAGTATGGTTTGCTCCCAACGTCGGGATTGTAAAATTGCATCAAATATCGGGATACATGTTCTTAGACATGATACCAGAAGATGCGGATTTTTCTTTTACTTTTCCTCCTCCTACTGAGAAAACCCTGGAATTAAAGAGATATGAAATCAAAACTGCTGAATAGGATCTCAGGACTTACGCAGTCTTGAAGATTATTGAAGGATTTGAGAGTTGATGTCGTAA